>JARGOP010000008.1:11287-63653 GCA_029233965.1 Verrucomicrobiales bacterium
CCTTTCCCGGAACTTTTCGAACTCGCGGCACAGATCCGAACGCTGGAGCCATGGAAGACACTTCACGATCAGGATCTGCTCCTCATCGAAATGCCCGGGGAGAAAATTCCGAGGGTGGTTTCAATCCTTGGAAACGCGGAATCAGTCTTCGCGTTTCACCTGTACCGTCGCGAAAAAGGAATTGAGTTCTGGCAGCAAATCTTCGAGTCAGGTGAGCCTCTGAATGCCGACCTTTTGCGCCTCGATTTGCTCGAGTGCGAATTTCTCGATGAGGAAGAGATGGACCCTGCCGACATCGGATTTCAGAAAAAGCATGGCAAAACAACCCGGCGCGCCAAAGGATGGTCGCTTTTCAGTGCCTACAATCCCGGCTGGCTCCCGTGGGAATTGACTGAAGAAGAGGCGTGGGAACTCATCTGCGCGATGAGACTCTTCCTGTACTTTTTCGACGAATTGAAAAATCGACCGCAGTTTGAATCCGATGCGAAAGTGGTTTTTCCGTTACTTCGACTGAGAGGCGGGAGCGGAGATCTTTGCCCCGAGAACTGGGTGCTTGAGAATGGGCCTTTGCCGGTCGTTGGGAATCTTGCTTCAGGGAGAAATGAGGATGCGGCGCTTTGTCGATCCAAAGAAGCCTTTGCCGGGATGGAAAAAATAAAGGTGGTGTCAAAGTCCACCTGGGAAGCCGGAGTGGTTATTACGGAGCTGCCTGTATCCAGTGGAGGGGGATCTCGTCCCTTCTATTCGCGGGTGGCGCTCTGTGTCGATAGGGATTCCGAGTTTCTTGGGAATCCGGTGGTCTACGGCGGCGACGATGATGACGATGCAGGGGCTCTTCAGCGAGCGGTCGCGATGATGGCGAAAGACTCAGGAATCCTGCCGGGCACTATTCGAGTCTCATCAGAGATGGAAAGAGAGGCCTTGAGCTATCTCACGGATTTATGCGGCATTCACATTACAGTGGAAGCTCTCGAGATTCTCCCCGTGGTATTGGACTCTATGTTGAAAATGATGGGGCCAGGTCGTTCGCCCAGCCCGGTTGATGATCTTGAGGAGGAGGAGCCTGCCTCGACCCCTCAAAAGCTACCCGAACTCGTCGGGGAGGAGCGCTACACCTTGCGGATTGATATTGCGGGGGCAACCCCTCCGATCTGGAGAAGGATTTCAGTCGCTGCGGACGCGACCTTTTTCCATCTCCACCTTGCGATTCAGGATGCGTTTCTCTGGGAGTCCGCTCACCTCCATGAATTCATTATCGGGCCGGAACGCTCGGGTCGGCGAATCGGGCATCTCATGATCGGAGGCACGGAACCGGATTTTTCGGTGACCCTGCGGGAGGTGTTAGGTAAGCGGCGGAAAAAGCTGACTTATATATACGACTTCGGAGATTGGTGGGAACACAAGATCAAGGTGGAGATTCTGGAAAGCGTCGATCCTGCCGATCCTTCCCCGCAGTGTCATGCCGGAAAGAGGGTCGCCCCGATCGAGGATTGCGGCGGCATCTACGGGTTTGAGTCGCTCATTGCGGGCGACTCCGAATGGCGAGAAGAGTGGGACCCCGAGGATTTGAAGGCCTTGCGAGAAGGTATTTTTGATCCTAACTCGGTCACCTTTTGTGATGCAAACGAGCTATGGGAGTCCTACCGCTGCGGCGGAATGATGTGGTGAACAGAGCGGCCATCGAGGCTTTCATTGCCGCGCTCGCGAGTGAGTTCGAGTTCGTGGTTTTCAGTAGCGACACAGATTTCTTGGGCTTTCCGGATGTGAAGGTGGTGAATCCTCTGTGAGACGGACGATTCCGGGTCTCTTTCTTACTCCTCAACTTAATCTTCTCCCGGGGAGTGGTTTGCCTTGAAACAAGAGGGTGAGTAGCAGATAAGGAGTAGGAAAAAAAGATTACGGGAGCCGCCGCCCGCTTCCCTCAATCCGTCAAATTCGGAGCCAACCACTTCTCGGCCTCTTCGATGCTCATCTTCTTCCGCGCGGCATAGTCTTCCAACTGATCGCGTTCGATCTTGCCGACGTTGAAGTATCTCGCTTCTTCGTTGAAGAAATACAAACCGCTCACCGAACTTGGCGGGAACATCGCGTAGCTCGTCGTGAGCTGCATCCCGGTCTTCTTCTCGACGTCGAGTAGATCCCAGAGCGTGGCCTTTTCGGTATGATCCGGACAAGCAGGGTAACCGGCGGCGGGACGGATTCCGCGGTAGCGTTCCTTGATGAAGTCTTCGACCGCAAGGCCTTCGTTTTTCCCGAAGCCCATGAAATCGCGGACGCGCTTGTGCAAGAGCTCGGCGAGGCCTTCGGCGAAACGATCCGCGAGGGCCTGGATGAGGATCGCGGTGTAGTCGTCACCGGCGTCTTTAAAAGTCTTCGCATATTCTTCGATCTCGTTTCCGGCGGTCACGGCGAAAGCGCCGATGTGATCGGAGCGGCCGCTCCCGGCAGGGGCGATAAAGTCAGCAAGGTTCTGGTAAGGCGTGCCTTCTTTGATCTTCTCCTTTTGCTGACGCAGAAAGTGGAAGGTCGCGAGCTTTTCGTCTTTCGCCTCTGTGGAGAAAAGATCGACATCTTCGCCGGTGGAGTGAGCGGGATAGATCCCCCAGGTCGCACGGCAGTGGACGCGGTCGTTTTCGACAAGATCGACGAGGACGCGCTGGGCATCATCAAAGAGTTTTCTCGCTTCTTCGCCGTGGCTTTTGTGCTCGAAAATTTTCGGGTAAACGCCACGCATCTCCCAGGCGTGGAAGAAGGGCGACCAGTCAAAGACTTCGACGATATCGGCGAGGGGGACACGCTCCCAGTCGAACTGACCGATCGCTTCGGGGATCGCGATGTCGGACTGAGCCCAGTCGATTTGGTAAGGCTGCTTCTTCGCTTCTTCAAAGGGAAGATAGACAGCGGTCGATCCTTTGCCGGCGTGAATCTCGCGTTCGCGGATTTCCTGCGCCTTGTGCTCGGCGAGGAACTGATCGCGCATGTTGTCGGAAAGCAGTTTGTTGCAGACGCTGACGACGAGCGAAGCATCGCCGACGTGGACGACAGGCTCGGAGTAGTGTTCGCTGATTTTAATCGCGGTGTGGGCGCGTGAAGTCGTGGCTCCGCCGAGGAGAAGAGGGACTTTCCATCCTTTTTTCTCAAACTCTTTCGCGTTGTAGATCATCTCGTCGAGCGACGGCGTAATGAGTCCTGACATGCCGACAATATCAGCCCCGTGTTCAGCGGCCGAGGCCATGATTTTATCGCAATCAACCATGACGCCGAGGTCGATGACTTTGTAGCCGTTACAGCCGAGGACCACGCCGACGATGTTTTTACCGATGTCGTGGACGTCGCCTTTCACGGTGGCAATCACAAAAACGGGTGCTTTGTCCTCCTCACCCTCCTTCTTCTCCGCGAGCATGAAAGGCTCAAGGTAGGCAACGGCCTTCTTCATGACCCGGGCGCTCTTCACGACCTGAGGAAGGAACATTTTCCCGTCGCCAAAAAGGTCGCCGACGATCTTCATGCCATCCATGAGCGGTCCTTCGATGATGTTGAGGGGCTTGCCGAGAGCCTGGCGGGCTTCCTCGGTGTCCTCTTCGATGTAGTCGGTGATGCCTTTGACGAGGGCGTGAGAAATACGTTCGCCGTAGGTGCCCTCCCGCCAGCTCAGGTCAGGACCGGTGCTCCTGCTGCCTCCGGTGACCCCGGCGGCTTTGAGTTCTTCGGCGTAGTCGATGAGGGCCTCGGTCGCATCGGGGTGGCGGTTGAGAAGGACATCTTCGACAAGTTTGAGGAGCTTCGGCTCGACTTCGTCGTACACTTCGAGCATCCCCGGGTTCACGATTCCCATGTCCATGCCGGCCTGGCCGGCGTGGTAGAGGAAGGCGGCGTGCATCGCTTCGCGGACGACGTTGTTGCCCCGGAAGCTGAAGGAAATGTTGGAAACACCTCCTGACACTTTTGCGCCGGGGAGGTTCTCTTTGATCCATCGTGTCGCATTGATGAAATCGACCGCGTAGTTGTTGTGTTCCTCCATCCCCGTGGCGACGGTGAGGATGTTAGGGTCGAAAATGATGTCGTTCTGATTGAAGCCGACTTCATCGACGAGGATGCGGTAGGCGCGTTCGCAGATGCGGATTTTGCTTTCGTAGCTGTCGGCCTGGCCCTTCTCATCGAAGGCCATGACGACGACGGCAGCGCCGTATTTCATGACCTTGCGGGCCTGCTCTTTGAATTCCTCTTCACCGCCTTTGAGGGAAATGGAGTTCACGATACCTTTGCCCTGAATGCACTTAAGTCCCGCTTCGATGATGTCCCATTTTGAGGAGTCTACCATGATCGGCACGGCGGCGACGTCCGGCTCCGAGGCGAGCAGGTTGAGGTAGCGGGTCATCACGGGAACGCCTTCGATCATGCCTTCATCCATGCAGACGTCGATGACTGGAGCGCCGTTCTCGACCTGTTGACGCGCGATTGCGACGGCTTCTTCAAGGTTGTCCTCTTTGATGAGCTTTTTGAATTTCGGAGAACCGGCAACGTTGGTTCGCTCGCCGACCATGAGGAAGTTTTTCTCAGCGGTATGGTTGTAGGCTTCAGATCCTGACAAGCGCATGACGGGGTCGGCGGTCGGGATTTCTCGCGGAGCGAAACGACCGGAGACTTTGGCGATCGCGGCGACGTGTTCCGGGGTGTTGCCGCAACATCCACCGATGAGATTGACGAGTCCGTCGTTGGCGAACTTACCGAGGAATTCCTCCATGTGATGAGGCTCGAGATCGAATCCGGTCGGAGCGAGCGGGTTCGGCAGTCCGGCGTTCGGGTAGACAGATACATTTGTCTCTGCGACCTTGGAAAGTTCCGCGAGGTGCGGCTCGATGAGGTCAGGGCCGAGCGAACAGTTCAGTCCGACCGCAAGGGGGTTGACGTGAGCGAAGGCGTTCCACATCGCTTCGACCTTCTGGGCCGAGATCATGGTTTCTCCGCCGCGACCCACCGCTGCGGAAACGATGATGGGAAAATCGACGTGGTCTTCGTCGTAGACTTCGCGCAGCGCGACCATGGCGGCTTTGGCATTGAGTGAGTCGAAAATGGTTTCCACCATCATGATGTCAGTGCCGCCTTCGATGAGGGCACGGATCTGATGTTTGTAGGCGTCGCGAACCTGATCAAAGGTCACGACACGGAATCCGGCGTCCTCAGCGTCAGGGGAGTTTGTTAGAGAAACCGTCATTGGACCGATTGCTCCGGCGACGTAGCGCTTGCGTCCGGTCTCATTGCCGATGCGGTCGCACCATTCGCGGCAGAGTTGGGCTGACTTCACGTTGAGCTCCCAGGCGAGGTCTTTGAGAAAGGGATTGTGGACGACGTCACGCTCAAAGAATTCGGGGTCTTTGCGGCCCTTGCCTTTTTCCCTCGGGTCTTCGACAAAGAACTCGCTCTGGGCTAGGTAGGTTGCCGAAAAGGTGTTCGTCTCGATGATGTCGGAGCCGGCTTCGAGGAAGCGCTTGTGAATATCACCGATGACATCGGGCTTCGTGATCGAGAGGATGTCCCCGTTGTTGAGAAGATCTTTTTCGTTCTTCTGAAAGCGGCCACCGCGGGCGTCTTTTTCCTCAAGCCCGTAGCCGCGGATCGTGGTGCCCATGGCCCCGTCGAGGACGAAGATGCGTTCTTTCAACGCGGAGCGGATTTCTTTTTCGAGGTCGGATGGCATGGCGCGGAATTAAACAGGGTTGTTTGGAGTAGGAAAGTAGGAAAGTAGGAAAGAAGCGACAGGATTACTGTCCAATGAGAAAACGAGCTCCGACGAAACCGCCGGCACCGGGGGCTTCGAACCCGGCGACGTAGTCGTATTGCTCGTTAAATGCGTTTTCGAGGCGGGCGTAGATTTCCACGTTGTCAGACACCTCGTATTTCCCGAAGAAGCGTGCAACGGTGTAGCCGCCGGGATCCTGCTGGGCGGGGCCTCCGAAGAATCCGCGATCAGTGCGGTCATACGCGCCGGTGATTTCGGTGCCTATCTGCCAGCGATCTGCGGAATAAACCGCGCCTGCTCCGAGCGTGTGTCGGGGACGGCGGATGAGTCGTGCCCCCGGTTGGTAGGCAAGGAGGTAGGAGCCGTCGGTGACATGTGCATTCAGATACGTGTAATTAGCGTAGAGGTTCAGTCGATCCGTTGCTGAGATTGAGAATTCGAATTCGAAGCCATCGGACCCTGTGTCGACCTGAGCAGCACCGAAGGTGATGGGATCGTTGTCGACGAGATTCTCGATCTCGTTGTTGAAGTAGGTCAGGCTGATAAGGCCGTCGCTGTGGAAGACTTCCTGCTGAACACCAAACTCGTAGGTCAGGCTTTCTTCCGGCAGGAGGTCGGCTGCCTTCGTCAGGCTGTTCGTGAAGAGCAGGTCCTGCCCTGTCGGGGCTTTGTAACCGGTTGCGACTTTCCCGAAGAGAGTGGTGCCGGTCGGTTCGATTTCATGACTCAACTGAACCGTGTAGGTCCCCTTGCTCTCGTAGGTATCGTGGTCGTCGTAGCGACCGGAAGTGAGAAGGTGGTAGTTTGCAGGGAGATCGACGTCGGCCTGAGCAAAGACGCTGGTGAATCCATACTCAAAGCTGGACTGCTGATTGAATGGGCTGGACGGGAGCGGAGTCCGCTCGAAGGTGTACTCGTAGGCACCGCCACCGAGGGTCAGGGTGACTTCATCGGAAGGGTGATAATTGAAGACAGTCTCCCATTCGCTTCCGTCCTGCACGAGGCGGTTGTCATTGAAGAAAGGAGTCTGCAGTGCGGTAAGTTCGTTGACTGTGTAGCTGTAGAAAGTCGAGAAATCCCAGTCATCACGAATGATAGTGAATCGGGGAGAGAAAAGCCCTGACTGATTGGCATTAGTCTGTTGCTCGGGGAAGGCGGGGCTGAGAGATCCGTCGAAGGCAAAGCGTGAGCCCGGCACTTCGAGGAAGGCATTCTGAAGGGAACCGAGGAGATCAAAGTAGATCCCGTCACCCAGCTCGACGGCCACGTTTCCACGGAAGGTGGCGTTGTCATAGTCCGAGCGGATTCGATCATTTTTCGTATCGAGAAAACTTCCGTCGAAAGCAACGCCAACGGCGCCGTCGCGGAGGGTCACTTTCGCACCGCTGCGGAAGGTGTTGAATGAGCCTCCCCCGGCATAGGTCGAGAGCGTGTTCGATTCGACGAAGCGGGCGTCGGTGGTGCGGAGATCAATCGCTCCGGCGAGGGCGTCGGAACCATAGAGGGAACTTGCGGGACCGCGGGAGAATTGCACTGACTCCAGATTCGAGACGTCAAGAAACTCAAGCTGGTAGATTCCGGCGAGGCCGCGGGGGAGGCGCCGACCGTTGAGGAGAACTACGGTGTGATCGCTCTCCATTCCCCGGACGAAAATCGAGGTTTGAGTTCCTTCGCCCCCGGTTGAAGCGACGTTCACACCCGCAGACTGACGGAGAATGGACGCGATATCGTAGCGCTGGTAGGTTCGAATCTCAGCGCCGGCGATGGTATCGACTGATGGAAGGAGAATTTTTTCCCCTTCTGCATCCGAGAGAACGGTTCGTGTCGCGATGCTGGGGACGACGAGCTGTTGGGCAACTTCTTCGCGAATGAGGACAGATCTCGCTGAGGATTCTTCAGTAAGATAGGTCACGTCGAGAGTCGCGGCCTCATCCGTGAAAGTGGATCCTGTGCCTCCCTGTGATCTCGCCGTCAGTGGCGCGAGAAGTGCCAGCGAGAAGCTTGAAATAACTCGCATCAACAAATCTTGATTCATGGATATGTTCATAACCTAAGAGTGGGTTGGTGCAAGTGTTTTTCGTTGGAAAGGTGATACCGGCGTTCTCGAGAGGACAGGCGAGAAGCCGTTTGCTCACTCTTCCCTGCCTGTATGACACAGCAGTGGCTTGCGAATTTTTTGCAGCAGAGTAACATTCTTCAAGCATCAGGAGTGGTTCTGCGAAAGCAGGATCCGGCAACCTGGTTTAGAGAAGCCAAGGTGCCTTGATTGCGACGCAGAATTTCCCCGGGGATTCACGGCGCTATCGATGTGCGGTTGATACATACCGAACAGAAATTCTCGCGGGCGGAAGCCCGACCTGATGCGGTCACTGAAAATCACAGCAACTGCATCAAATCATGAAAGACCTGAACGAAACCAGCCTCGCGGACTTCCGGCAGGCATCGAAGCGCAGCCGGTTGGCCACGCGCGTAAACGAAGCAAACCCCAATCATCACCTCTGGAATAATCGAGGGACCTGGTGGTGTCATTTCACCGTTCACCGACCTGATTACACCTCGGAGCGCGTCAGGATTTCGCTGAAGACCCGCGAGATCGAACGGGCGCGTGAATATCGGGATGAACTCTTGAAAAGCCTTTGCGAATGAATCCTCAAAGAGTGCGATCCAGTCTCCCGGCCAATTTTGAGACATGGCCGGAACCGATGAAGCGCCGGTTTCTTCAGTGCAATGAGCTTTGGGAGTCGCCGGATCAGTCGGCTTCGCTGCGGAGGCCAAGGCCGAGGACTTCCCGCTCCGAATCAAGCTGGTCGAGAAGCGCTTTCAACTCTCTCAAGCGCTGCTCGGCAATAGAGGTGGTTTTGTTGGAGACCCCGAGATAGATCCCGGCGGCATCGATCATGTCCTCCGCAAGGCTGTGATAATTTCTCGCCTCGACAGGGACTTCGGTTCGAAGGCGTGAGAGTTCCTGATCCGCGGCGTCGACCTCATTACGAAGGTTGATTGTATCCGCTCCGAATTCGTTTCGGAGAGCGAAGTAGGGATCAATTACCACGTCGATCCCGGCAATCGCAGTTTTCAAGTGAGCCCTGTCAGAAACCGGGCTCCGGCCAAATTCCAGCATCGCCCTGGCTGAATAGTGGCCGGGGACGAGTTCGAGAATTCGTTCGAGACGCTCTTGAACTTTCACGTTTCTGGCCAAATCAGGCAGAGGCATGCGGGCTGAGACAGACTGTATTTCTGCGAAGATCCCACTCGCCTCGGTCATGGCGGCGGGAATCCCGGAAAGGGTCACCCAATCGTACGCTTCCTCCAGAGTTTCGAAAGAAAGCAGTTCGGAGAAAAACAGGGGCTCCAGATTTTCACTTTCCAAGAGATTCTCAAGAAGAGCGGGAAGGGTATCGGATTGGATCAGGACATAGGCTTTTCCGAGCGACCTGGATTCGACAATCAGTTCGACTGGATCACTGATGGAGAGAAAAGAGGAGGACTCCTGGTCATAAGATTCAATCACTCCGATCGACGGATTCAAGTCGCGGGATTCTGAGATCGACTTCAAACTCAGGATCAGGGGCAGGGACACGGGAATCCCGCCTACGTTCTCATCGTCCGGCAGGGGAAGAGAGGACTCGAAACCTGCTTCACCAACCGCCCCTTGTGGCCAGGTAATGCCGTACGCCTCAACCTTGTCTCCGATGAGTCTCTCTCCGATCATTGGCAGATCGACATCCCCGGCGGGAAAAACCGGAAGGTAGGGGTAATTTTTCGCCGTGGTTTCGGTGAGAAAAGGAAAGCGCTCTGCTTCCTCGGGGGCGGCCGGCGCGCGGACCCGGAGGGTGAACGTTCCGGTAGCAGAGCCGGTCGGGTTGGAAAAAACTCCTGAGAGGCTTCTTTGCTCTTCGTCGATCGGCGCCGTTTCCGCCGTCATTCCGGTCGGGCGTGCAGGGGGCGCTTCCGTTTCAGGATCGGACTTGGGCATGGAAGCGGCTTTTTTGGCGGGGGAAATCGAGGGGACTTCTTTCCGTGCGGTTCTTGCCTCCCGCTTGAGATATTGCAATCGCTCGTTGGATGCGAAGACGTCCTTCTGCAGGGAGACAAAACCTTTCCAGAGATCATCTTTTCCTCCGGACCACTGGTCGAGCAGCACGATTCTTTCGGTCGTGGGCGCGGGGTGGATCAGCAGTGAAATTTCCATCAAGAGCGGAGCGAGGCGCTTTGCTTCCGGTTCGACCGGAGGGGCGACCAGCTGAATCGCTACGCCCCAGAGAGCTTCTGCCACCGCACTTCGAGAGTCGAAGAATTGGGTCGCTTCGGGAGTGTCTCCTGCGGCGAGTTTTTCATGGGCCCTTCGCGAATTTCCGTGGAAAGGGTCAATGGTCAGGGCGAGGCCGAGGGCCTTCTCGATGAGATCTTCGTCGACGCTGCTGCTGCCGGGGAAATTGCAGGCAATGGAGGCGAGGGCCTCAAGAAGGGACTGGCGGTCGCCGTCTTCGAGGAAAATGCCGTCGCGATCAAAGGGCGCGTCATGAAAGACCGGGACATCGTAGGCGAAAGCGTTTCCCGGCAGGGAGGCTGAGATCAGGAGGGCCAGAAGCCCGGGAAGGAGAGAGGGAGCTTGGAATTTCATGCAATCGCTGGCGCATGTGATGCTATTATCACAGACCGTTTGAACTTATCATGCCATCGTTTTCTCCGTGATGAAGCAAATATCTATCTCAGAAACGGTCCTGTTTTACGACACGGACTGTGGCGGTGTGGTCTCAAATATTGCCTACCTCCGGTTTGTAGAGCGAGCAAGATCTGCCCTGTTTGCGGAACTGGGCATGGATCTCATGTCGATGAATGAAAGTCAGCTTTTTCCCGTGGTGATTCGAACAGAGATCGATTATCGCTTCCCGGCCCGACTTGGAGATGAGGTAAAAATAACGGCGACTCTTGTTGAAGTGCAAAAGGCGAGAGTGACTTGCGAATTCTCGTTGGTCGTCGCTCAGGAGTCAGGGGAGGCAAAGCAAATTGCGCAGGCAAAGCAATTTGTTGCTCTCGTCCAGATGCCGTCGGGAAGACCGCGCAGAACTCCCGAAGAGTGGAGGAGTTATACCTGATCATGAGACGTTTTTTCTGCTTGCCGACTTCAGGCGGATAATTCACAATGTAAATACATTAACCAATTCTATCGAATGAGCACGGCACCGGCTGAAGATCCCACTGGCATTCAATTTTCCATTTTGCGACGTGGTTCGCGAGATCCGGAAGGTCCGTATCTGGAGCACGATCTTCTCGAGCTCATGAACGCCGGATCCGTTTCGGCTCACGATTTGGTCTTCTACGAGGGACTGGGGGAGTGGAAGCCGATCGGTGAAGTTTTCGATATTCAGGAGCAGATCAGTCACTTTGTGGATGACGGACAGGACACCGAAAAAGTGGGGCAGGCGTTCCGCGAGGTCACCGATATTGTCGGGAACACCGAGAGTATATTCTACATTGCGGTGCAGGCGAAAGCCGGGCTGTTGAGTAAGACCAAGCAATGTGTCGTGATCACAGAGAAGCACATCTACATTCTCCACGAGAGGAGGGTCGGCTACGAACTGGAGGCGCACCTTTGGAAAACGGTCACAAATACCCTGATGCGTGACGAAGGCAAAGGTCTCGGAACCTTTTCAATTCTCCTCGGTGGGGAGAGGCGGGTCGATGTCTGTCACATTCCGCTCCGGCAGGTGCAGAGACTTTTCCAGCTCTCTCAGGAAATGAAGGAAGCGACCGACTAGGGTCAACGCCTTCCCAGGTATTTTGCCATCGAACGGAGCATTGAGGCCGCAAGTTGCGGCGTCGTCTTCATCACTTCGTGCAGGGCCTCCTCTGGGATTCTCAAGGCCTTGACTTCGCCTTTGCTTTGCACTGTTGCCGTGGCCGGGGTTTGCGAGACCGCGCTGATCTCACCAACGACGGCTCCTTTTTCAGCGACCTGGTTGACGAGATCTCCATCGACGAGAACGTCGAGTTCCCCTTCGATGAGAAGCCAGATGGATTCGCCGGATTTCCCCTGATTGATCAACTGCGAGGCGTCCTCCAGAGTGGTCAATTCGGCGGCTGCAACGAGCTGCTCGAGGGCTTCCTGCGGCGCGGAATCAAAGGCGTCGTTTTTTCCTAAAAGGCTGACCAATTCGGCTGAATCCATTCGTATGATGATCGGGTGCGGGAGGTAGTATGGCCGATTCCCCGGAGAATTGCCATTCGCGAATTGACCGGAAAAGGCTAATCTTGGGCCGGAAAATAATTTTCATGGAGAACGACCCTGCGAATGAGCCTGTAGAAGAGGCGGTCGAAGTGAGGTGCTACTTTGTGCGCGAACGAAATGCCCTGCTGGTGCGCGCGTCCTTCACTCCCGCTTATACGGATTACTACCTTCATTTGATGGAGCACAAAATCCGCTACAACCCCGAGCAGGACCAGACGCTCAAGGACGCTCTGGCGGTGCTCGCTCTGCATCTTGCGTCCCGTCCCTGGAATGAGGCAATCGCCTGGACCTTGAGCTGGCAGGAGCCGCTGCAGAATCTCTTTGTGACCGGCAGCAACCGCGACGGAAAGATCACGGGGCGCCTTTTTACGGAAGACATCAGAAAGCGGGACAAAGATTTGCTCTTCGCTCAGGTCAGCGTTGAAGGTCAGGAGAGTCGGCAAAGCATGATTGAGTTGATCTCGAATGACATGTTTGAAGTCGGCGAAAACTATTATGAGCAGAGCGAGCAGAGATTGGGGCGTTTCTTCAGCTACTTGGAAGAGGATTTTGTTTTGATCACGGCTCAACCGGATTGTGACGAGGAGTGGCTCGCCGGTCTCGATGACGAAGCGATTCGGAATCTCGATGAAAACGAGACTCTCAGCCTGCTGGAAACACGAAGCTACCGATTCGAGTGTGGCTGCAGCCAGGATAAAATATTTCCGATCCTCGTCGGCATGACAGGCGAGACGATTGATTCGATTTTTGACGGTCAGGAAGTGATTCCGACGAGTTGTCCCCGATGCGGGGCGAAGTATGCCATCACTCGTGAGGCGCTGGAGGCATTCGCGGAGGAGAACGCGTGAGAGCTTCGAAAAAATCAGAGGCGCTGCGGCGCGAGCAGGAACTCGCCTGGATCGGAGATACCGTCCTGGATCTCTTTGCCCGCAGTTGGATTCTTGAAAATCACGGCAAACTCTGTGGAGAGATGCTCAGAAGAATGACTTCGAATCAGTTTCTGGCCTGCTTCGGCAATCCTACCAGCGTCGAGGCAAAGATCGGCACGGTCTACCGGGAGGAGGGACTCTCCGCCTCGTTCTCCTGGATCGAAGCGGAAATCCTGCCTCTTTTTGAAAAACAGGAGCGAAACCGTCGCTAAAGCACCCATCTTTATAAAAAAAACAGGGTTTTACTAATGAAAGGCGTGACGGTATCGTTCTGCACTTTGCCTGCCGCCTTTTTGTTAAGACGACTTTATGAAACACGACCCGAACCGCTCCGACTCACGGGGGCTCAGACTCGTTTTCGGCCTTTTGGCCGGCTTTTCCGCCTTCACCCTCTCTTCGTGTAGCACCACGTCGACGACCGGTTCCGGGGCCGGCTCGCTCCCCGCCTCTGCATTGAGCCATCCGGCAGTGAAAGCAAGGAATGCCCAGATCGCGCTGGAGGCACCCGGCAACTACTACATTGGCCGCCGCTGGTGGACGGACGGAACCCGTTTCTGGGGTTACCTTCGCAAGCCCGGTGAACCCTGGTCCGAGGCGAAGCTTGTGATCATGAACGAGAGCGTCATCAAGCAGCCGGATCGCGTTCCGGAAGAGGGGGTTCCCCAGCCACACGGATACGACCACAATTACGAGTATCGCATCTGGGGAAGTTTCACCGGCGTGACAGTGTACGATCCCAATTCAAATTTCCGAATCCCTGAATTCCGACTCTCCAAATACGAACTTCTGAATCAGAATCCGGGCTTCCTGTTCTGGCCGGGTGAGCAATACAGTTCGCGCCGACTGCCACCGAAGCATCCGGCGACATTCTAGGAGGGCGGGACTGACTCCTCCACCCCGGTTTCACGTTGTCTCCTCATGCCATCGCATCCGCTCTCCGTCCTCATTGTCGAGGACGAGCCGGCGATTGCTGAAACGCTCATCTACGCGCTCGAGTCCGAGGGGTATCGAGTGGTCCACGCAGGGACGGGGTCCGACGCGATCCGGCATTTCGGGAAGGTTGCTCCGGATTTCATCGTTCTTGATGTCGGGCTGCCTGACATCACAGGGTTTGAGGTTTGCAGGGAGATTCGAAAGTCCTCCGGCGTGCCGATTCTCTTTCTTACCGCGAGGGAAGGAGAGATTGATCGCGTCGTCGGACTTGAGATTGGCGGCGATGATTACGTGGTGAAACCTTTCAGTCCGCGCGAACTCACTGCGCGGATCCAAGCCATTTTGCGACGAACGCAGCGGAATTCCTCTTTGCCGTCGAACAGCCGGAGCGAAGAAAGCTCTCTCATCAGTGGCCGAATCGAGCTTCTCCTTGATCGGTATGTGGCCCGGCTTGATGGCAAAAACCTCGAACTGGCGCGCTACGAGTTCGGGATGTTGAAGGTCTTCCTCGCTCACCCCGGACGAGTCTACACCAGAGATCAGCTCATGGAACGGGTCTGGGATGAGCCTGATTCCGCTTCGGACCGCACCGTGGATGCGCACATCAAAACTCTTCGGAAAAAGATCCACGAGGTCGATGGAAGCTTCGAACCGATCCGCACGCATCGTGGGATCGGCTACAGCTGGCAGAGTGACGATGGATAAAACATGAGGATTACCCTGCTCATTATTGCCGGTTTTCTGATCATTGCCGGGGGAGGGTTTTTCTTCCTCATGACCACGATCAGTGAAGACATCGAGCGGCAATACTCCCAGGCATCGGAAGAGCCGCTCGTGGATTTTGCACATCTCTTCGCAGCGCTTCTTGAGCAGGATGTTGAAGATGGAAAGATCGACGCCACAAGGTTTCGGGAAGGTTTTTCCAATGCGTACAAAAGGGAGTTCCTCGCCCGAATTTACCTGTTGGAAAAACGGGAGATTCACACGCACGTCTACGTGACGAATGAGAAGGGGATCGTGGTTTTTGACTCAGAGGACGGCAAGCGCGAGGGCGAGGATTTTTCAAAATACAACGACGTCTATCTCGCGGCAAAGGGAGAGTATGGAGTGCGGGCTTCGAGGGCGGATCTGAATGACTCAAGGACGACGGTGTTCTTCGTGGCGGCGCCGGTTTTCCATAGAGGCAGGACGATCGGGACTCTCTCCGTCTCCCGGCCGGAGACGGCGATGGCACCCTTTGCTGAAGAATCGAGAAAGCTTGTCCTCGAAGCGGGGCTGTTCACTGCGGTCATCGTTTTCGGCCTCGGGACGCTATGGGCCTATCTCGTCCTTTCTCCGATCCGGAAAATTACGCGGCAGGCGCTGCTGATTGCGGGAGGAGAGAAAGAAAGCCTTCCTGCGACCGGTCTTGGCGAGCTTCGCACCCTGAGCCTCGCCCTTGAGGAAATGAGAAGGGAGCTTGAGGGGAAGCACTACGTCGAGAACTACGTCCAGGCGCTGACGCACGAATTGAAAAGCCCGCTCGCGGCGATTCGTGGAGCGGCGGAGTTGATTGATGATGCGATGCCCGGAGAAAAGCGCCGCCGCTTCCTTGAAAACATTCTCAGCGAAACGACGCGGAGCGAAGACATGGTGCGACGTCTCGTGCAACTGGCCTCGGTGGAAAGTCAGTCTACCCTTGAGAAGACAGAAACAGTTTCGTTGTCCGAACTGATCCATGAGGAACTTGCCGGCTTGAAGATGGTCGCCGAGACAAAGCAGTTGCAGCTCGGTGAAAAGGGTTTCGAAGCCCCGTGTGAAATCGTCGGGGATCCGCTCATGCTGCGCATCGCGGTGCGGAATATTCTCAACAACGCCTTCGATTTTTCTCCTGCAGGGGAGTGTGTTGAAGTGGAACTCCGCGAATCAGATTCTTCCGTCGAACTCTTTGTGCGGGACCGCGGGCCCGGCGTGCCGGACTATGCTGAGGGGCGGGTTTTTGACCGGTTTTATTCGCTGAAAAACGAGGTTACGGGACGCAAAGGTTCCGGGATTGGCCTGACTTTCGTCAGGGCAACAGCAGAACTTCATCGTGGCTATGCGGAACTCACCAATCGCGAGGGTGGGGGAGCCGAGATGAAGCTGAGCTTCGGGAAGTAGAGCGGGTTAGGGCTTTTTCTCTTTCTTCTTGTTGCGGGCCTTCACCTGATGCTCCAGAGCGGCCATCTCAGTAGCTGCACCGGCATCGCCCTGGTCTTTCATCCAGGCATCCAGTTTTTCCTGCAGCGCTGCCTGAATCGCGGAATGTTCTTCCGAGTCGGCAAGATTTTTCCATTGGTGCCAGCCGTTTCCAACTTCATAGAGTTCCATCGCCGGGCGGTAGTGATAGCGATTTACGATCGCTGCCGCCCGCTCTTTACCTTTCCCGGCGCGCCGTACCCAGGAAAGGAATTCGGGCGATTGAGTGCAGGCATTCGTGAAGCTGGAGTCGTGATTCAGATTCACAATGAGCTGGTGTGTTTTGCTGCGTACGCTGCGAATTCCGAAGGCTTCCGAGCCATTGTTGATACCGCGAGTCGTCATGATTCCGTAGACGTGAGTCTTGTGCTCATCGGCTTCCCCGAGAAGAACCGGGAGAAAACTCAATCCGTCCAGCCCGCTGACGGGCTCTGCGCCGACGGCATCGATGAGAGTGGGAACGACATCGACGTATTCAACCATCGCGTCTGTTTTGGAGCCCGGCGCGATTTTCCCGGGCCAGCGGGCTATGAGCGCGGTTTGGAGGCCCGGATCGTAATTCGTCCACTTCGCGAAGGGCATGCTGCTTCCCTGCTCGCTCGAAACCATCACAAGGGTGTTGTCGGCGAGTCCGTGTTTGTCGAGGAGGTCGAGGATCTCACCAACCTGGCCGTCGTAGTAAGTGATCTCCGCGAGGTACTTGGCCATGCCTTCTCTCGTCTCTCTGGTATCGACGAAATAGGGAGGAAGCTCGATCTCATCGACCGGGTAGCGCGATGGATCACCCAGATTCCAGGGAGTGTGGGGCTCATTCGAGCAGGCGAAGAGGCAGAACGGGGTGCCGGCTTCCTTTGATTCCGTGATGAGGGCTTCAATGGCGGTCATGTCGGGATTGTTTTTCTGCGAGGAGTATTCGAAAGGGAAAACCTCCTCCGGGGCAATGTGGCGCTTCCCGCTTAAGGCGACCCGATAGCCCAGCGGCTTGAGATGATGAACAATGCTCTTCGTTCCCTCTTTGGCAAAAGTGTGGTTCGGATAGGCGCCGCTTTTGACCGGATAGATACCGGTGTAGAGATTGTGCCGTGTCGGTGAACACATCGGGGCCGCCTGAAAGCAGAGCGAAAACTGCATTCCCTCTGCGGCAAGACGCTCGAAAACAGGGGTATGCGCCTGGCCCCCGTAGACGCTCAGATCCGTGTGCGTGAGATCATCCGCGTTGATGAAAACAATGTTCGGCCGCGGATCTTCTGCCTTGCCCGGGCTCAACGCCAGACTGATCACGGAAAAAGTACACAAAAAAAGTCGGCAGCAGTTCATGCCGCCGACTTTATCAGACACTGATTACTTCTTGTAGGGACTGATCGACGTAACGCGGTAGCGCTTTGTCTCTCCGTCGCCGAGGGGGAATTCCACTTCGTCGCCCTTTTTCTTGTCGAGGATCTCATTTCCACGTTCTGAAAGGTAGGCGATGATCCCTTTGTCCGGATCCGAGTCCCAGGCACCAAGAATGGTGTAGGTGAGAGGATCGCCGGAACCGTCGACCGGTTCCATCGTCACGACCGTTCCGATGGATACCTTGGAGGTGTCGGGATTCGCAAAATCGGTTGGCTGGGCGATTTTGAGTTCCTTCTCCCAGTCGCTCTGCTTCTTCATGAGAACACGCTGGTATTCCTTGGAAGACTTGTACTCGAAGTTCTCGCGAAGGTCACCGTAGGAACGCGCGACCTTGATGTCTTCGCGGTTCTGCGGGATTTCCTCCTTGATGAGCTTGTCGTAGGCGGCTTTGCGTTCCGCGAGGCTCTCTTCCGAAACGATCAGTGATTCCTCCACCTGAGTTTCACGGCCCATGAGGAGGTCCTGAATTTCGGGATGAAGCTTCACGACGCGTGCCATAAGAGACTTTCTCGTCAGTTCGTCAAAAGAAGCACTGTTGAGGAGGCGACCGGCGAAGTTACGGATCGTGTTGATGTTGGCACCGGCGATAAGATCCGGGATGAGATTCCGGTCGTCACCAACCAGGTCGCGAAGGCGGTTCGCCGAACGAACGGCACCTTCGTCATTCAGCTGGTCGGACTCCAGAGAGCTCATCACGTTGAGGCTGAGCGTATCGCTGAAAAGCGACTGGCTGAGCCCTTTCCGCTCGCGGCAGATCCAGGCGAGCGCGTCGGACGAAAGGCTTCGCTGCTGCAGGCCCTCCGCCATGTAGCTGATGAGTGCCTCACGCTGATCGGAGGCATCGAGGAAGCTCGCGATCTCTGCGATCGAGCGCAGGTTGCAGACCGGAATGAGCCCGAGAATCTTTTCCACCCACTCGTCGCCAAAGGCTGCGGGGAAACTCTTGAGGACCTGGCGGAGACGGGTCAGGGAAAGGTCCTCGAACAATCCGGGGATCGCTGATTCGTCAGCGGCAAGAATTTCCGCCACGGTAATCTGGGTTTCGGGGCCTTCGTAAGCCTTGATCTTGCTCTGGAGTTCTTCGCGAATGAGAATCAACTCCACCGCCGGCGCATACTGGAGCTTTACCCCCTTCTTGGCGATATCAGTGATTTCATCGGCTAGGTCTTTGAGTTTTTGCTGCTCCTCCTTGAAAGCGCCGATGTCTTTGATCACGGCTTCAACCGCTTTCACTTTGGCTTTGAGATCGCGGGCTTCGCCGAAGTCCTGGATGAGTCCTTCGGAAGGATCGAAGTCTTCCTCGCGCATTTCAAGAGGCTCGGTGCGTTTCGCAGGAACGATGAACTGGTTGTTGTCACGAAGCTTTTTCTTCGTGCTTTCCCACCAGCTCTTGTATTTGCCCTCAGGGACGACGCGGCCTTTGAGCAGTTCTTCGAGCTTATCCAGGAAGAGGCGATCTCCGTGGCTGTTCAGTGCGAGGGTGACGAGACCAACCGGATCATCCTTGCCGAGCGCCTGCAGTTCCTCCAGAGCAGAGAGCCGTTTGGCGAGAAATGAGTCCTCAGCGATGGGCGTTAGAGAGATCCCGGCGAACTTCATGCCCATCTCGTGACCGGGCTTGTCTTCAAAGTTGACGACAACCTTGAGGTTGAGACGATCCCAATCTGCGATCTGCCCGGCCCCCCAACTTTTGTGCTGACAATAGGTACCGGGAGAGAGGGCCTCTAACTGCTCGGCAGTATCAGGTTCGATTTTTCCTCTGGAAACTAACTTTTCGAGATCGGGATGCATTGATGCTCAACATAGGAAGAAGCAGGTCCATTCCAAGTGAAAATTTTTTTTTGGTTGCCAATTTCCTGCCGCCTGCCTAATCTTCGGTCAATTATGAAGAAAATTTTGGCAGTTTTATTGCTCGTAGCGGTGGGTTCGATCAGCGTGGCCGACATTCATGAGCCACCCAAGTCTAAATACACGAAGGCCCGCAAATCAGCCCGCGGCATTGCAAACATTATCTACGGTTGGCAGGAGATTCCCACGACGATGACGGAGTGGGGTCAGCTTCACACGGAGCAGAGTGTCGGAATCTACACCGCAGGATTTTTTGTCGGCGTCCAGCGCACCGGCGCACGGATGAAGTATGGCTTCTACGAGCTCATCAACTTTCAGCGTCCGCTCTACAAGGACAGCTATCGCCCTGCAATGCCTGACATCAATTACCTCCCGATGTCTGGATACGAGGAGTTTCCTCCGCAGATCGGTTTCCTGACGACCACGGGTTACACCCGTGGACGGACCTGGTAAGCGGACTGTCGGAACTTTCAAGAGGCCACCTTCATCAAGGTGGTCTCTCTTTTTGTGTGAAGGCCCTGATTCCGTCTTTTGCAGGCTGCGATTATGCGTAGGTGAGCAGAAATCGACGGTAGAAATCGACGCCGGCATCCAGATCGCTGATCGCGAGAAATTCGTCTCTGGTGTGAGCCTGGGCGATTCGGCCGGGACCGCAGGCCACTGCAGGGAGACCCAATTCCGCAAGTCTGCCGGCATCGCAAAACCAGGGAGCGGTCGTGAGATTCGATCCAATTGACTTCAGACGCTGAATTCCATCGACTTCAGGATCGGTGAGAAGGGGTGCTGAATCACCGATGATTCGAATCACAAGGAGATCGTCGAGTTTCATCTCCTTTAGAATCGAGGCGACCAGCGCGGGGCTTCCCCCTGCCGCGCGAAGCTGTGGCGTCTCCCGGAAATCGAGGGTCGCGCGGCAACTCGACGGGACGATGTTCGGGCTGGTTCCGCCTTCGATTTTTCCGAGGCTGACAGTCGGGGATCCCAGAACGGGGTCGGTGAATTCGATCAGTTTCTTTTCGAGCTCAGCGATGAGACTTGCGAGGACCGGGGTTAATTTGAGGATCGCGTTCTCACCCAGTTCCGGTGTCGAACCGTGGCACGAGCGACCTTCAGTAGACAGTTCCAGCCAGACGCATCCCTTGTGGGCGTAGACCGTTTCGAGGTTGGTCGGCTCACCGACCACTGCAAAATCGAATTCATCCGCATGCGCTTCTGCGAAATGCTTTGAGCCGGGCTGGCCGGCTTCCTCTCCCATAAGGCCAACGAAAGTGACGGCGGCCCTCAGCCCCGGGATCTGTTCTTTCAACTCAAACATCGCCCACAGCATGGCCGCCATCGTTCCCTTGGTGTCGGAAGCACCCCGTCCGTAAATTCGACCGTCGACAATTTCTGCGCCGAAAGGATCAATCGTCATTCCTTTGACACTGACGGTGTCGGTGTGCGGGGCAAAAAGGAGGCCGGGTTTTCCCGATCCCCCCGGAAATCGGCCGATCACATTGGGGCGCTCCGGGAGGATTTCCTCGTAGGAGACGGCGGCACCGCAGTGTTCGAGAAAGCTGCCCACGGCGCGGGCCATTGCAGCTTCTCCGGTCGCATTCTGTCCGGGGGCACCATCTGGATTGACACTGGGAATCCGGATCAGTTGTTGAAGAAGTTCGGTGGCGGAATGCGCTGGAATCATGTGATGTATTGGCCCTGACGTGCTTTCGATACTCTCGACGAAAATTCGATGCGAAAAAGAGCATTTTCGAGTCTTACTTCGGATTAAGCTGTTGACATTGCGTGCTCTAGCAGTCCTTACTATGGGGTTAAATTTTAAAACTTGTTTGTATGAGCGATCAAAATCCACCGAAGCCTTCAGTCAGCACATCGACTGTTCCTTTGAAGAAGGAGACGGTACGCATCAGCCTTCGTGCGCAGACGGAAGATTCCGGCCCCGTGGCACCTAAGGGTTCGACGGCACCGCTTCCGGCAGGTGGACCTTCGACGGCTCCGGTTCCGCCTTCGGCTCCGACGACGCCTCCACTGTCTCCGAGCGCGCCAACGGCTCCTGCAGCCCCGACTCCGCCTGCAGCTCCAACTCCTCCTCCGGCGCCTTCCGGTGGCGGAACGGGTGGAATTCTCCCGCCGGCAGCTCCAACTCCGCCCCCCGGAGCCGCAAAAACGATTCCCCTCTCCAAAGCGCCCGATCCGCTCGGCCCGACGGCACCCGTGGGGCCACCCAAGGGGCCGGACCCACTCGGTGCGACCGCTCCTGTAGCTGTCGCGGCGGTCGCGGCGGCTCCTAGTCCTGTTGCTCCTGTCGGGGCGAAGACGATCCCGCTTTCCAAGACTCCCGGCACCGGTCCGGGGCCTGTTGCCGCTCCTCAGCAGCCCGGTGCCGCGAGACCGCTTCCTCAGGCGACGGTCAAAATGACTCAGCCGGGTGTTGTTCCCGGTGGGCCGACCGCAACGAAAACAATTTTAGACAAGCCGAACATTCAATCGACCGCCGAGGAGGTGGAAGAGGAATGGGAGGAAGAATACGAAGAATCCGGACTCATGCCATTTGCAATCATTGTTCTCATCCTCGCCCTGTTGGTTCTCGGTATCGAGCTGTTCACCAAAATGGGTGCAGGCGGCTGATCCGAAGCCGGCGATCTCGATCCCTTTTCCGCTTGGTGCTTCGGTGGAGGTGCTTTTGCGTCCCTTCGTGCTCTGAACGGTTGGTCCGTTTCTTCGGCGCCGGACGTATTCTCACTTGCCCGAATCTGCTTTTTGTAGGAGTGAATGGGTGGATCCGGGCAGTTTTCTGTTCTGTGCCGCGCAATTTCAACTACATCAAATCATGGCTCACGAATCTATCGTCAATCTCACAAGTGATAACTTTGCCGCCGAGGCGGAAGGCGCCTCGGCTCCCGTGGTGATCGACTTCTGGTCCGAGCACTGCGGTCCATGCAAAATGCTGGCACCCGTCCTCGACGAAGTTGCTGCGGAAATCGGTGATGCAGGGAAAGTTACCAAGGTGGACGTCATGGCCGAGCGGGAGTTGGCGATGAAGTTCGGGATTCGTGCGGTTCCGACGCTGATTTTCATGAAAGACGGTGAGGTCAGGGAGACCAAGACCGGCATCATGATGAAAGATGCGATCATCGAAAAACTGAATTCTCTCGCCTGATGCTTTTGATTCAGCAGGGTTGGGTCACTCGCTCAACCCTGTTTGTCCCCGTCTGTGATGATTGAATCCCGAAAGGCGACCGCTATTCCGTCCCGCAGTCTTGTTTTGATCGGGCTGCTTTTGCTGGTCACGGTCGTTTATCGTGTGGTCGCTTCGCATTTCGATTTTCTCGGGAACACGGCTCCGCTCATGGCGATTGCCTTTGGCGGGGCATTGCTCCTCGGGGCACGATTCTGGTGGATCCCGGTCGCCCTCCTGATCGTGAGCGACCTCATTCTCGGCGTTTGGCACGGCTCCGGCGGGATTGGCCGCTACACTCTGATGTCCGCCGTCTTTTACCTGGGCGTTGCCTGGATCGCAGGCCGGGCTGCCCGCACGGGAAAAGTCTGGCCAATGATGTGGTGCGGCACCCTCCTTTGCAGCATTCTCTTTTATGCCTTCGCGAACACCTTCAGCTGGATGGTTTTCGCCGGCTACGAAAAGTCTCTCGCGGGGTGGTGGCAGGCGCAAACGACCGGTGTTCCGGGGATCAATCCTCCGGCCTGGATGTTTCTGCGCAATGCCCTCATGGCTGACTCCATCTGGTGCGTTCTCGCCGGTCTCATGGTATTGGCGGGAAGGAAGACTGCTTCTTCCGGGCGGATCGTCGAAAGATCTGCATAATTCTTACCCGCGCCCCTTTACGCGGCGCGAGACATGCCTGATCTTCCGGCATGTCTCAAATCTCCCATCCTTTTTTAGAGGACGAATTTCATATACGCTGGTCGACTCTGGTTCCGACTGCGATTCAGGAAGATATCCAGTTGGCCCTCGATGAAGCGCAGAAGCGGCTCGACGTCCTATGTGAAGAGTTCGATCCCGCCGCGTTGACCTTTGAAAACACTTTACTGGCGCTGGAGACCGCGACTGAAGATTTGAGCAGGGCCTGGGGACTGGTGGGTCATCTTGATTCGGTGAGAAACAGTGACGAACTGCGTGAGGCCTACAACGCGATGCTTCCGAAGGTGACTCAGTTTTACTCGCGGATTCCCCTCAACGATGCGCTCTGGAAGCGGATCAAGGCCTACTCGGAGTCGGAGGAGGCGAGATCACTCAGCGGAGTCCGGGCCCGCTATCTGGACGAGACTGTGAAGGACTTTGTTCGCAGCGGTGCCGATTTGCCTGAGGACAAAAAAAACCGCCTCGAAGAGGTTCAGTCCGGGCTGGCCCGTGTCACGCAGAAATTTTCGGAGAACGTGCTCGATTCGACGAATGCCTGGGACCTGATCCTTGAAGACGATTCGAGGCTCGCCGGTCTGCCTGAGACGGCGAAGGCGGTGCTTCAGGCGGAGGCGAAAGCGAAGGGTCTCGGCACCGAAGACGCACCGGTCTACCGGATCACGCTGAAAGCTCCGGTTTATTTTCCGGTCCTCGAATATGCGGATGATGCTTCTCTTCGGGAGGAGGTCTGGCGCGGCAGTATCACGGTGGGAAATGGAGGCGACTACGACAATTCGGATTTGATCCGGGAGATTTTGCAGCTCCGTCGCGAGAAAGCGGAGATCCTCGGGAAAGCGAATTTTGCCGACCAGGTCCTCGAAGAGCGGATGGCCGGGGATGGGAAAACCGCCCTGCATTTCGTGGAAGATCTCGCCGAAAAAACGAAGCCGTTTTTCGCTCGCGAAGTCGAGGAACTGAAGGCATTCCGCCTCAAGCAGGAACCGGAATGGAGTGGTGTTTTCGAACCGTGGGATGTCGCCTACTGGGCCGAAAAGCTCCGGAAAGCGCAGTATGATTTCGATGAAGAGGAAGTCCGTCCTTATTTTGCGATCGGGAATGTGATCGAGGGCATGTTCCGACTCACCGAGCAGATCTTTGGATTCAAGATCGTTGAAGTGGATTCTGTTTTCGCAAAGCCCGGGGAAACGCCTGACAAAGAAGGGGTTGAGGTCTGGCACCCGGAAGTGAAATTCTACGAACTCCGGGACGAAGCGAACGGCGATCTTCTCGGATCGTTCTATGCCGACTGGCACCCTCGCGACGAGAAGCGGGGCGGGGCGTGGATGAATTATCTTCGCACCGGCTCCCCTCCCGAAGACGGCAATCCCCGTGTGCCCCATCTCGGATTGATTTGCGGGAATCTCACTCCCTCCTCAGCCAATAAGCCGGCTCTCCTGACTCACAGTGAGGTGGAAACCGTGTTTCACGAGTTCGGCCATCTCCTTCATCATCTCCTCGGCGAAGTGGAGATCAAGTCACTCAACGGAGTGAATGTAGTCTGGGATTTCGTGGAACTCCCGTCGCAGATCATGGAAAATTTCTGCTGGTCGCGGGTCAGTCTCGATTTCTTTGCGAAACACTATCAAACCGGCGAGCCGATTCCGGATGCCCTGCTTAATAAAATGCTCGGAGCGAGAAATTTCCAGTCGGCGATGGTCCAGATGCGCCAGCTCACGTTTGGAAAGATGGACCTTGAAATGCATCTACGGTCTCCCGAAGAGTTCACCGACAGGGATCTCGACAGCATTGTGAGGGAACTCCTTGACGGATATCTCATGCCACTGGCGACGAATCCGCCGACGATGGCCCGTCGTTTCACCCATCTCTTTGCCAGTGCCACCGGCTATGCGGCCGGTTATTATTCCTACAAGTGGGCTGAGGTGCTGGATGCGGATGCCTTCACAAAATTCGCCGGGGCCGGGGTTCTCAGTCCTGAAGTTGGAAAGGAGTTCCGCGCCAAAATTCTCAGCCGCGGAAACTCCCGTGAGGCGGGAGAGCTCTTCCGGGATTTCATGGGGCGTGACCCCGACTTGAACGCTCTCCTCGAGCGGAGCGGTTTGGTGGGTTACGAGTCATGAAATGCCCGAGAGATGGATGGGAATTGAGAGACGGTGAGATCGAAGGCGTCCCTGCTTATCGGTGCCCAAAGTGCAACGGATTCTCGTTCGAACTGGGCGGGAGTGACCGGTTGTCTTTCGAACCGGTTCAGCTGAAAGCGGCGGCGTGGGAGTCAGCCGGGGAAGGCGCTCTGATGTCTCCATCGAGTGGTCGGCCCATGCGGGTATTTCACTATCGCGGGGTCGAACTCGATTACTGCGAATCCTCCAACACAGTCTGGCTGGACCGGGGCGAACTGGAAAAAATTTCCCGTGCCGATACCTCCCGGTTGAAAAAGGAAAACAGGTCCAACCCGCTTCTCGATGGTCTCGATGCCGCGGTTACCGGCGTCGATTTCGTCGGATTCATCGCCGACGCATTTGGATCGTTGTTCGACGGATTTTGAAATCACTTCCGGTTCTCAAGCGCTGCAGCGACGAACCCCTTGAAGAGAGGGTGGGGTTTGGTCGGCTTGCTCTGGAACTCGGGGTGGAACTGCACCGCGATAAAGAAGGGATGATCCGGAATCTCGATGATCTCGCCGAGAAGGCCGTCGGGTGAAGTTCCTACAAGGCGGAAGCCTTTTTCCTCCAACTGTGTCTTGTAGTTCTGATTGAACTCGTAGCGGTGGCGATGGCGCTCGTTGACGGTGTTCGAGCCGTAGAGGTCCGCAGAGCGACTGCCCGAAGCAAGCTTTGCTTCCCAGGTCCCGAGACGCATCGTGGCTCCCATGTTCTCGACCTCCTTCTGTTCTTCGAGCAGACAGATCACCGGGTGGGGCGTCTGCGGTTCGAATTCGGTGCTGTGGGCCCCGATGAGACCGCAGGCGTTTCTCGCAAACTCGATCGTGGCGATTTGCATGCCGAGACAGATCCCGAAGAAGGGGATGTCATTTTCCCGGGCGTATTGCGTGGCCATAATCTTGCCTTCGATGCCGCGATCCCCGAATCCACCCGGAATGAGAACGGCAGCGACATCTTTGAGATATTTCTTCGGCCCGTGTTCCTCGATATCGCCCGAGTCGATCCGAACGATTTCGACTTTCGTGTCATTCGCTGCACCGGCATGAGTGAGGGACTCGTAGATCGACTTGTAGGCATCCTGAAGCTCAATGTACTTCCCGACGACGCCGATTTTGACGGTGTGAGTTGGATTCACGATGCGGTCGACCATGTTGCGCCATTCGATGAGATCGGGCTCGGCGGTCTCTAGTCCGAGGCGGGCGCAGATGATCGAATCGAGATTCTGATCGTAGAGTTTCAGGGGCGCTTCGTAGATCGAGCCCTGAATGTCGACGAAAGGCACCACGGCTTCCGGCTTGATATTGCAGAACATCGAAATCTTGCGTTTGATCTCGTTATCGATCGGAAACTCCGACCGGCAAATGATGACGTCAGGAGCGATACCGATTTCGCGCAGCTTCGCAACCGATTGCTGCGTAGGCTTCGTTTTCAGCTCTTCGGCGGCCTTGATGAAGGGAACCAGCGTCGCATGCATGAAGGCCACATTTTCGTGGCCGACTTCGTCTTTAAACTGACGGAGAGCTTCGAGGAAAGGAAGGCCCTCGATGTCTCCGGTGGTCCCGCCGATTTCGGTGATGATGATGTCGGCATCCGTGGAATCGACGACGTCGTAGATGCGCTGTTTGATCTCGTCGGTGACGTGAGGAATCACCTGGACGGTTGCACCCAGGTAGTCGCCTCTGCGTTCCTTTTTAATCACGTTCTCGTAGACCTGACCGCTCGTGAGATTGTTCAACTGGGAAAGGCGTCCGCTCGTGAAGCGTTCGTAGTGACCCAGGTCGAGATCGGTTTCCGCGCCGTCATCGAGGACGTAGACCTCCCCGTGCTGGAAGGGGCTCATCGTGCCCGGATCCACATTGAGATACGGGTCGAATTTCTGCATGAGAACCTTCAGCCCGCGCTGCTCAAGCAAAGTGCCGAGAGCGGCGGCGGCGAGGCCTTTTCCGAGGGAGCTGACGACTCCACCTGTGACGAAGATGTACTTCATTGAGACAATTGTTCGTTGAGTATCGCCGCCTGCTCCGGAGTGTCAACGCCGGGCGACTCATCGTCCGTTAAAACCACGCGGATACGGCCTCCGTTCTCGAGGGCGCGGAGTTGTTCAAGGCCTTCGGTCCGCTCGAGCAGGGAAGGTTCCCACCTGACAAAATCGAAGAGGAAATCGCGGCGGAATCCGTAAATTCCCTTGTGGCGAAAATACATCAGGTCCCCGGGGGTGTTGCGGGGGTGGGGGATGAGGCTGCGGGAGAAATAGAGCGCGTTCCCGTTCGAGTCGATTGTCACTTTGACTACATTCGGGTCCTCAAGGACGGGATCGCCCGGGGAAATCGGGTTCGCGGCGGTGATCATCGGCAGACCCGGCTGAGCAAGAAGATCCGCAGCGAGGCGGTCAATGAGAACTGTATCGATCAGGGGTTCGTCGCCCTGTATGTTGATGATGTGGCTCATGCCGGGGAAGGCTTCGGCGACTTCCGCAGCGCGGTCCGTCCCGCTCGGGTGGTCGGAGCGGGTCATCGTGACATGCCCCCCGAAGGCACGGACTGCGTCAGCGATGCGCGCATCGTCGGTGGCGACGGTGAGGTGGGCGAGATTCCTGCACTCGAGGCAGCGATCCCAGACATGCTGTACCAGGGCTTTACCGGCAATGAGATGCAGGGGTTTTCCGGGAAAGCGGGTCGATCCCCAGCGAGCGGGAATGACACCGAGGACTTGCTTGGTTTCGGTCGGCATGATCAATCTTCACGAAGTCTAGATTCGGGGATTAATCAAGGGAATCCCGTTCGAGAATCTCATTGAATTCGCGATGAGAATAGAGGAAACGTGCTTTAAACCTTAGCTGAAACGAACCGTGGAAATCGCCTGCCTGGACCTCGAAGGAGTCCTCATTCCTGAAATCTGGATTAATGTTGCCGAGAAAACCGGCATCAGGGAGCTACTCGCGACGACCCGCGACATCCCTGACTACGATGTTCTCATGACGCAACGGCTGCGGATCCTGGAGGAGAACAATCTCACGATCCATGACGTGCAGGAGGTGATCGACAGCCTCGGGCCCCTCGACGGGGCGAAGGAATTTTTAGACTGGCTCAAATCGGAGTTTCAGGTCGTGATTTTATCAGACACCTTCTACGAGTTCGCGGCACCACTGATGCGGCAGCTCGATTATCCGACGCTGTTTTGTCACAGGCTCGGGATCGATGGGGCAGGAAAGATCGCGGAGTACCATCTTCGCATGCCTGACCAGAAGCGGGAGGCCGTGAAGCGTTTTCACGAACTGAATTTCAAAGCCATCGCCGCCGGCGACTCCTACAACGACACGACGATGCTGAGCGAAGCGGATCGGGGCATTCTTTTCTGTCCTCCACAGAATGTGATCGACGAATTCCCGCAGTTCCCGGTGGCAACGGATTACGAGATGCTCAAAGCAGAGTTTCTGAAGGCGCGGGGTGAAATCAGGGCGTAGCGAATTTGCCCCCCTTTTTCCGCAGCGTCACTCATCCGGAAGCACGGCACTCGCCCCCCCCCGAAAAGCAAGGAGGGGCGATTTCCTATCGCCCGCGAAGCCTATCCGGCGGGGATGAAGAGGTTCTCCGGCGGTAGGAAACCGCCGCTCCTTGAAGGGAGGCCTTCGGCTGTGGTTCAGGCCGAAAATTCTGCCCAGGAACTCGAGGTTTCCCAGACTTTGACGGAGACGACTTTCACGGAATCGCGCAGCGGAAATTCCCTTGCCTCGCCGGTCCGATAAGCATCAAGCGAGTCGCGGAGGTGTTGGAAAATATCCCGCGCGAGAATCTCGGTGGTGGGATCCTCCGACTCATACCCGATGACCCGGTCACCGTAGCGTTCCTTGAACTCTGCATAGGCAGGGTCGTCCGTATTCATGCACATCGCGTGATCGTATTGGTCAAGGTAGTCACTCAGGATCAGTTTCACGACTTTGAAATCGCAGACCATTTCACGTTCGTCGAGATCGGGGGCTTCGAGAATGCACTCCACCTTGCGGGTGTGTCCATGCGGAAACCTGCACTTGTCGGGGTGCTTGCTCAGCATGTGACCGTTTTCGATCTCAAAGATTCTGCAAATGCGATAGGGCATGGTTTTTCAGGGGCGCGAATGTCCTCGCCGTGAGGCCTTTGCGCAAGTCGCTTCGAGAGGAAACTTTACAGGCGGATCCGGAGACGCTTTGCTCATGTCATGGAACTGGTCGCTCTCTTCGGATGCTTTGTCGTGGTTGCACTGCCGATTCTCTTTGTGCTGGCATTCGTCATGGCGATCACGCGAAAATCGTCAGTGGACAGATGCGGGATGTGGTTCTCAATTCCGCCGAGTCCGAGCTGTTACCGCTGAAAATCAGTGGGTTCACCTCCTTCCGGCAGGAGTTGGAAGGCATTGTCGACGGCATTCCGATTGCCTACCTGAATACTTTCATTGAGGGCGAAGATCATTTTCATCAGGTCCTGACCTGGACGACGAGGGATCGAAAAGACCGCGAGTTCCCGCTTTTCCGGGCGACGGTGGAGTCTTTTCGGGAACTCCCTGAGCCCGGGGAGTAAGCGTGTATCTGTTGCGGCACGAATTGTTTCAAAAATCGCCTGGAAAATCGTTATGTTTTCGTTCATGGGTAGGCACGGGACTTGCAGCGGCTGTCTCCGAACCCGCATTATGAAGAACTTTCTCAAAGATCGCATTGGATTCGACGGCAAGGCCGAGAGCGCCGGTAAGCATGACGACAGCCGGGCACGCGATTACATCAATCTGAAGCTGGCCTCGCGAGGATTCCCGATTGTGGGGGAGGAGGCAGACTATCCGTTCCTTGAGATGGCGAGATCGTTGATCCTGAACTTTCAGGAGCGTCTCAGGGTTCTCGACAACTACCGCAGTCCGGTCGATCAACACATCAGTGACTGGCTCCGTGGGTATCTGGAGGGCATCGGATGTTTTGAAGAGGGGGAACCGATGCTCCCGAACGCGCTTGTTCTGGAACGCCACGGCCTCGCGCGCCTTCTCTCGCTCCCGGCACGAGGCGATAAGTTCCAATCGGATATCGTTTCCAGCTTTCGGACCTGGCAGGGGGTTTGCCACAACCCGGCGAAAGACCGGCGCACGACAAAAGGGGTTTTCCACGTTGCGGAAGGAGGGCTGCCGATCGCAGCGGACAAACTGGCGGTGCCGAAGAAAACCTTCGGACTGATGCTCAAGGCCGCCCTGAACCCGCCGGAAAGTCTCATGACGATTCCGTTCACGGCGGAGGGAAAGCCGGTCCATGCCTTCGTTTCGCTCATGTTGCGGCCGATTGTGAGTCCGGAGGTGCCCGGATTTTCGGCGGAAAAAACGATGGAGACCCGCTTCTTTGTGCCGGGGAATCTCGTCAGTAACCTGGATTTTGTGGAGTCGATTTTCGGGAACGCAGGGGATCCGTTCCTGCCCGAAAATGACGCCCGTCTCGATGTGCGTCATTGGTCCGGTCACACCGGATGCGTCATTCTTGCGCCACACCTCACCACCGTGAAGAAGAAGGATGTCGGACTGCCCCACATTTCCGGGGCAACGGAGCAGCAGAAAGCCCAGGGGATGTGCTGGGAGTCTGAAGACGAGTGCTACAACAACGGTTCCGCGTTTAAGCTTACGACCCGTGATGAAAAAGGCGTCGTCGTCACCCTCATTGCTGACAACTACTTCGGCTACTGCAAGAAGGAGGTGAAGACCCAGATCAGTTATGCTGCGAATCTCTACGGTCTCGCCGAGGAGGAACATGCCGGTGGCGCGCTCGTTTTTCCGAGCTTTGATCTTGGCGAGCATTTCTCATTGAGTGACTTTCGTCGTGAGGTGGATCATACCTTTGCTGAGGTCCTCGAGCGCCATGGCGACAGCATTGAGGTGATGCCGGAAGGCTACGCAATCGACCGGACCTATCCGGACATTATTTTTATCCCCGAAGATGCCTATCTCGATCTCCACCGGCAAAGCGTGAGCTGGAAGAAAGACGGCGAAGCTCAGAGCATTCCGCTGCAGCCGGAGTGCACCTACGTTCTGCCGTCAGGCTACAAAGTGGAGATGAAAAAGCCCTCTGCCGGAACCCGCTGGAGGCTGGTCGGGACGAATGCGGAGGGAACCTTCTGCCACAAGCCGTGCACTGTTTCGGGCGGAGGAAAGTCTGAGATTTCGAAGTCACTCGCGGACGCGATGGAGGAGGGTCCGGTCATCATGCCGCGCTTTGAGCAGGATATGTTTCTTGTAGAGCAGTTGCTGAAAAGGGACTATGGCGACCGTTTCAGGAATCCCAGGGAGCCGGGGAAACCGAGTCGGGGAATCCTCGATCCCGACAGATCCCTGGGATCAGTCATGCGTCTCTTTTCGCAAAGTGATGTCTATACGGATGACTACAACGAATTCATCAATACAATCCCGCGGACGGTCCGGGATTTTATCCTGACATTGAAGCGATACTGGAAGGCGGACTGGGGTGATGACTGGCGCAGCCGTTTCCGTGTCGATATGGTCAATGGCGAGTCGGGCTTCCTCCTCAAGTATCGCCTCGAGTCGGTTATGACACGCTACCTGCGGGTCGGCTACGGGAAGGACGGGTCGTGGAGAATGTTTGGTTTGCGCAAGGATTTTGCGCCGTCGACGAAGTTGCAGCGGGAGGACGATATTACGGCGTCACTGATCGTTCCCGCAGCCACGATTGATGAATCGTTGCTGCATCCCGATGTCCGCTTCCCTGCCTACAAATTTTCGGTGAACTGTGAATACCGGCTCTTTCAGCGACCCGATGAAGCGATTCATCGCGGCTATGACAAGCAGACCGAGTTGGACTTTTCCAAGGGCGGAAATTTCTTCTCCAACTACGAGCCGAAAACGAGGGAGGAGGGCATTGAGATCGTGAAAGATGCGATCCGTTTTGACTACTTCACGAAGCCGATCAAGAAGATCTTCAAGGATTTTGTGAAGGCAAAGTCAGGGCCGGAGTATATCATCAGTTCGGCACATCCCCGCCTTGTTGACGGGAAGCCGAGCGAGAACCCCCGCTACCTCCAGAACCGTCCGGACCTTGAGAATCCAAGAGGTGAATATCTGGGTGAGTTGGGTTCCCGGCTCTACCGCCGCCTCGGAAGCGACCAGCCGGTCCTGAATCCGGTTCATGCGGTTTTGCCGGGCCGCCGGAACAATCCCGCAGACTATGAGGCGGGGATTCGACCCCTGGCGGTATTTGGACCGATCCACCATCAGGAGTTGCCCGAACTCTTCATGGACTTTGTCGCGAGTCTCACGGGCAAGTCACCGTCGACGACCGGTGCAGGATCGGAAGGGGCTTTGACGAAGGGGCCATTCAACGCGCTGCTCCCGGTTGTTGATTTGAATGCGGCTTTGTTAGGGTATATCGTGAGCGGTTACGAAGGGTTCAGTACAGCGGCCGGTTACATTGGTCCGAATTATCGCGTCGACCACGATATCAGTCTCGTTGTCCCTGAAGTCTGGAGCCGGATGTTTCTTCACGAGCGACGATCTGCCTATCTCATCAAAGAGGGCTATCTTGAGGCGCTTCAGGATTTCGAAGAGGATGGCGAGACGATTCATGCAAGCCGGCTCGGGTATCGAATCACGTGGAAGTTCGTCGAGACTTTCTTCGGCCGGATGTTTGCGGAGCCGCGCAGCGTTTTCACTGAGGACATGCTCCGCCCGGAACTGCAGAGTCATGATCAGTTTGTCGATGGCATCAAGAACATCACGGAGACGCATAAGAAGGTGGCGCTGAGTTATTTTGAGGACGGCGGTATTGATCTCGCAATTCCCCCACTGAAGGCCATCCTGCACATCATGGCGCACGGGGAATTTGAGGGAAAAACGATTCATGATCCCGAAGTGCGAGGGCTTTTTGACCGGGAGAAGGTGCTCTCCAGTGACTGGTATCGGAAGCGCCTTGAGGCGAAGAAGAATCTTCGACTGCAGATGATGAAAGACCACGTGCGGTGCCTCGAAGAATTCCTTGAAAAAGAGAACTATTCGAAAGAGGCGGAGCGGCTCAAACTTTCGACCCGCCTGGAGGAAACGCGGGAGTCGCTGGCCGACTTTGAGGCGAACCCCGAGGCATATATCCAGAGGATTACCGGTTCCATCGGTGTCGAGCCGGGCTTTTACGAGTGATCTTGTTCGCGGGGGGCACCGCGGTCGGAAGGTGGGCATCTTCCGTCACGGAGGTAGCGGAACCGGCCAGGGTTCCGAGGTGCGCGCCATTCTTTCTCACCTTTTCCGGCGATAGTAATTCACGAGGCCGGCGGTGACGCCATCGGCGTATTCCTGATAGATGTTTTTCCGGTAGATTCCTTCGATCTCCCTGAGTCCGGGGTATTCCCCTTCCTGAACCCTCGCGTGGATTTCGCGATGGTTCATGCAGTAGGGCTCGAAGAAGATCACCGGGCAGAAGAAGGCGCGGTTCGCGAGAAGGTTTCGGGCCCAGACGAGCTCGTTGTCGTTCACGGACATCCCGTTGGTGCCGTCGTAGTGAAACGCAGGAAGGCGTGTCTCCTTCTTCATCGTGTGAGAAATTTCGTCGGCGAGTTCCAGCTCTTCGTGGTAAACGCGATTGAGGATTCTCAGGATCATTTCAAAGCGGGTGTCGTCTTCCTTCATTTCCCCGCCGGAGTAGCAGCCGTTGATAAGGAGGTGCAGGTGGTTCGGAGATCGAAACGAGGGGCGCCGCGACGTCCAGGGGGAAGCGTTGAAGTGGAGGCAAAGCGCGAGGTCGGGTTGAATGCCGGCGTTGAGAATATCACCCCGCGCTCTGATTTCGCTGGAGATGGCGAACATCGCTTTTGCGGTGCTGGCGATGAGTCCGCCCGAGGGCACTTTGTTCCGGCTGAAGAGGTACTGCCTCGCTTCCTCCTGCAAGGTTTCGACCCGCTCGCTCGTGACGGGTTCGTTGGCTTCCCGGGTCAGAAAGACATTGGCGCCGAGCAGGGAAAGATCACGATGGAGAATGCGCGCGACCTTGAGAGTCATTTCCCCCTCACGGACTTCGATAGTGTCTTTGCCTATTTTGAAATGTCGATCATCCCAGGTGACCCACTTTCCTCCGATATGCCCCGGGTCAATCGCGATGTTGATTCCCGAAAGCGGTCGCGATGAGTTGGCGGGCAGATCCGGCAACCCGGTGGGGCGCCGCCAGTAGACAGGAGCCTCGGAGGAGAGATGATTTCTGTTCCGGAATCTCAGTTCATACCATCCGGCCTCGGGAAAGGTCGACTGCTTCAGGATGAGTGCCCGGTCGGGTTGGATGTGGATCAGTCCTTCGTATTCCTCCGGGCTCCGCGCATAGCAATGATTCAGAAGGTAGGTAAACTCTTCTCGGCTGATTGTTTCCTGGAACTGATCGAGACGGGACCACTCAGGAATGCTCCCGAGTCGTGCAATGAAGGGGGGAGGCGGAATGAAGTCGCCCGGGAGGGCCGCGGGGAGGGGTGGGGCGGCTTCTTCTGCACGAAGAGTGAGGTAGGTACTGCTCAGAAAGAAGACCGCAAGCAGCCAGATCGGTGCACTTCGGCTACCGGTTGTCTGGAGGTTGAGAACGGCTGCCGGCATCTCGCTGAAAATTTCGGTTTCCACGGAAGGGATTTCCGCCGAAAGGAGTGAAGCATGCTGAGGATTCTATTTCTAGGAGATATTGTGGGTGAACCGGGGCGGAAAGCCGTGATTTCATCTCTGCCTGCCATCAAAGAGGAGGAATCGATCGACTTCATCATCGCGAACGGCGAGAACTCTGCCGGCGGTCGGGGAATCACTCCGCGCATTGCGATTGACCTCATGAGAGCAGGGGTGGCTGTGATCACGACCGGTGACCACATCTGGGATCAAGCTGGGATTGTCGATTTTCTCAGCCTGGAACCCCGTGTCCTTCGTCCGATCAATTATCCCGAGGGAACACCCGGGGGTGGTTCAATCGTTCTGGATACCGTGAAGGGATCAGTGGGGGTCATCAATGCACAGGGCCGGAGCTTCATGCAGCCACCGTTGGAAAATCCCTTTCTGGCGGTCGAAGCAGAAGCGAGGCGCCTTCGCGATGAAGAGGGGGCTCAGGTCATTTTTGTCGACTTTCACGCGGAGACAACCAGTGAAAAAATTGCGATGGGTCGAAGCCTGGACGGGTTGGTTTCGGCGATGGTGGGCACTCATACCCACGTTCAGACCGCTGATGAGCAAATTTTTGAAGGAGGAACTGCGTTTCTCACGGATGCGGGCATGTGTGGGCCGCTGAATTCGGTCCTGGGTCGTGAAGTTGTGCCGGTGGTGGAGCGTTTCCGGACCGCGACTCCACGCCGATTCCCCGTCGCAAAGGGCTTGGTCGGGCTTCGAGGGGCAGTAGTTGAAATTGATGAAACGTCGGGTAAAGCGTTGAAAATCAGGCGTTTCAGCCGGGATATCGAACCGGGGCCGGCTGAAACTTGATGCAATCGAGGGCTGGATTTCCGGCGGTAACGAAATTTTTAAGGATTTGGCAATAATTTTTTGACAGATCGATCCGGTCGCGTAGTTTTCGCGGCTAAATTTGCTGGAATGCTCTGAGGCCTCAAAGCTCCCTTCCCGAAAGGACAGGTTGCCTGAGGCTTATTCGCTTTTTGCAAATGTGGCGGCCTGAGTTACGGGGCTTTTGTTCCTCATGCTCAAGGTGCTGAAAGGCTCTTGTAGCTCAGGGGTAGAGCACTTCCTTGGTAAGGAAGAGGTCACGGGTTCAAATCCCGTCAAGAGCTCCATCAACATAGAGTCACAGGAAAAAACAAGACGAGACCCAAAACGAAGCGAATCCGCAGTGGTATCTTAAATGACCCTGTCGCTTGATAGTCGATTTTAAACGACAACAACAACCTAATAAAACCAAACGACAATGGCTAAAGCATCATTCGAACGAAACAAGCCTCACGTAAACGTGGGCACGATTGGCCACGTTGACCACGGCAAGACGACCCTCACCGCTGCGATCACTTCGACGCTCGCTGAAAAAGGTTTCGCCGAGAAGCGTGCCTATGACGAAATCGACGGGGCTCCCGAGGAGCGCGAGCGCGGTATTACAATTTCAACAGCTCACGTTGAGTATGAGACGGAAAATCGTCACTACGCTCACGTAGACTGTCCCGGACACGCTGACTATGTGAAGAACATGATCACCGGTGCGGCTCAGATGGATGGTGGAATCCTCGTGGTTTCCGCTGCGGACGGCCCTATGCCTCAGACTCGTGAGCACATCCTTCTTGCTCGTCAGGTTGGCGTTCCTGCGCTCGTGGTTTTCCTCAACAAAGTTGACCAGGTTGACGACGAAGAGCTTCTCGATCTCGTTGAGATGGAGGTTCGCGAGCTTCTCAGTCAGTATGAGTTCCCCGGTGATGACATTCCAATCGTTCGCGGTTCTGCTCTCAAGGCTCTTGAGGGGGATGCTGCCCAGCAGGAGAATATCATGAAGCTTATGGAGGCGGTGGATGAGTACATTCCTCTTCCTGAGCGTCCTGTGGACCAGGATTTCCTCATGCCGATCGAGGATGTGTTCTCGATCGAAGGTCGCGGAACGGTTGCGACCGGTCGTGTCGAGCGTGGTATCATCAAGAAGATGGAAGAGGTTGAGATTGTCGGAATTCGCGACACTCAGAAGACAACGGTGACCGACATCGAGATGTTCCGTAAGCTCCTCGACGAAGGTCGTGCAGGCGACAATGTTGGTCTCCTCGTTCGTGGTCTGAAGAAAGACGAGCTTGAGCGTGGCCAGGTCATCGCCAAGCCCGGTTCCATCACTCCTCACAAAAAGTTCAAGGCTGAGGTCTATGTTCTTTCCAAGGATGAGGGTGGCCGTCACACGCCTTTCTTTAACAACTATCGTCCTCAGTTCTACTTCCGTACCACTGACGTGACTGGTTCTGTTGAGCTTCCAGAAGGGGTTGAGATGGTGATGCCCGGAGATAACGTGGCTGTCACGGTTGAGTTGATCACTCCGATCGCGATGGAGAAGACAATCCGCTTCGCAATCCGCGAGGGTGGTCGCACCGTGGGTGCTGGTCGTGTCTCCGATATTCTTGATTAATCTCAGAGAAGGTTCAGGCGGGTCTTAATTCGCCCGGACTTTGTTATTTTTGGTATTGGAGGGGAGCCGATTCGTCGGCTCCCCTCTTTCCGCCGGTAGAAGAATTTTTTAGATAGGGTAGTAGCTCAATTGGTAGAGTAGCGGTCTCCAAAACCGTTGGTTCCGAGTTCGAGTCTCGGCTGCCCTGCCATCTAACGCTAAAGTAGAAGTCCGTTCACAGTCCGATCACAAATTGCTATGACCAAATTGGGAAAATATTTCGGGGAAGTTCGTGCAGAGCTGAAGAAGGCGACCTGGCCATGGGATCCGAAAGAAAAGGGCTTCAAGAAATACAAGCAGCTTATCGACTCAACTGTGGTGGTGATGATTGCGATGGTTCTTCTCGGGGCCTATGTGGCGACGATTGATTTTGCAATGCGTCAGTTCATGACCTTTCTCACGACCGGATTTTAATTTTTTTCACTTTTTGCTATGCCGACTATCCCCGCACCAAAAGATCAATGGTATGTGATCCACGTTCTCTCCGGCCAGGAGTTGAAGGTGCGTGACAGCATTGAGCGGCGCATTGCTGCCGAAGAGCTTGGTGATGTGGTTTTCGAAGTCCTTGTTCCGCAAGAGAGGGTGTCGGAAGTGAAATCGGGCCAGAAGCGGGAGGCAAACCGCAAGTTCTATCCCGGATACATCATCGTGAACATGCATTTGCTGAACGATGATAACACGCTCGTCGACCGGACCTGGTATTTTATCCAGGAGACCGACGGAGTGATTAATTTTGCAGGTACGAAGGCGAACCCGATGCCAATGCCGATGCATGAGGTGGAGGGGATGCTTGCGCAAATCAAAGAGCGTGAGGGAAGTGTGATGCCTGCAGTGGCCTATGAAGTGGGCGATACGGTGGTGGTTTCTGACGGTCCTTTCCAGGGGCAGACTGGAGTCATTGCGGAGGTGAATGAAGAGAAGGGTGAGATCATGGTCTCGGTCAATATCTTCGGTCGTGAGACCCTTGTTCCCCTCGAATACTGGCAAGTGGAAAATGGCTGATTCAACCGGGTTGAATCAGTAAACGATTAATTTTTAAACAAGAAGCACGATGGCTAAAGAAGTAGTGAAACAATTGAAATTGCAGATTCCTGCAGGTCAGGCGAACCCGTCGCCACCCGTTGGTCCGGCGCTCGGTCAGGCAGGGGTCAATATCATGGAGTTCTGCAAGGCGTTCAACGCAGAGACTCAGCAGAACGCGGGTGACCTCCTTCCTGTGGTCATCAGTGTATACGCGGACAAGAGCTTCACTTTTGTGACGAAGAAGCCGCCTGCAGCAGTGCTCCTGAAGAAGGCGGCAAATATTGCCTCAGGTTCCGGTGAGCCTCACAAGGTGAAGATCGGATCAATCACCCGCGCCAAGCTTCTCGAAGTGGTCCGCGTCAAGATTGAGGACCTCAACACCGACGATGAAGAAGTCGCCTGCCGGATTCTTGCGGGAACGGCCCGCCAAATGGGGCTCGAAATCGTTGATTAATTTTTCCGGAGTAACATCCAATACCGCAGGAGGGCTCAGCACCCGTTTGCACTGCAACCCTACCCATGGCTAAAAAAAGAAGCAAAAGATACCTGAAGGCCGCAGAGATGGTGGACAAACAAAATGTCTACTCTATCGAAGAGGCTGTCGCGCTGGTGAAGAAATTCCCGGCTCCGAAGTTTGACCAGTCGGTCACGATCACTTTCCGGATGGGGGTGGATCCCCGTCAGTCCGACCAGATGGTCCGCGGAACCTGCCCGCTCCCGAACGGCAGTGGTAAAGATGTCAAAGTCCTCGTTTTCGCGGAAGGCGATGCAGCGACGCAGGCGAAGAATGCCGGGGCTGACCATGTTGGCTTTGAGGCTCTGATCAAGGAAGTTCAGGGTGGTATGATGGACTTCGACGCGGTCATCGCGACTCCGGCCGCCATGTCTGAAGTCCGTAAGCTCGGCAGACAGCTCGGACCGCGCGGTCTCATGCCGAACCCGAAAACCGGGACGGTGACCGATGACACGGCAGCAGCGGTAAAGGCGGTGAAGGCCGGTCGTGTTGATTTCAAACTCGATAAGAACGGGAATATTTCTGTTCCGATCGGGAAGGTTTCTTTCGAAGAGTCTGCTCTCATTGAGAACGGACGCGCCGTCATTGAGTCGGTTAACGCAGCCCGTCCGGCAACGGCCAAGGGTGTTTTCATCACAAGGGGTGCCATTGCGGGCACCATGAGCCCCGGCGTGACAGTGGATGTCTCGGCTTGGAATTAATCAGCGCACTGCTAATCAAATTTTACCTATTTCAAGACGATGAAAGAAGTCAAGAAAGTCATTATTGACGATCTGCTCAGCCGGATCAACGAATCTCCATTTCTCCTCGTAGCCGATTACTCGGGGATGACAGTTCCTCAGTTTGAGGATTTGCGAAAGCGCCTCAAGGCGCAGGGATCTAAATTTCAGGTGACGAAAAACACCTTTGTTCGCCGCGCTGCTGAAAGCGCTGAATTTCCAGAAGGGCTTGCTGAGTTTCTCGTCGGCCAGACTGCAATCGTTACCGGCGAGAGCGACGTGTGCGCTGCGGCTAAAGTGTTGAAAGACTTTGCGAAGGAAAAAGGCAATAAGCCCGGTATCCGTGGCGGGGTTCTCGATGGAGAGCTTCTCGATGAAGCGAAAGTCAGGGCACTCGCGGATCTTCCGCCTATGGAGGTTCTGCAGGCGACGCTCCTGGGGGTTCTCAACCAGCCCGGCACAATGCTGGCGCGAGTCCTCAACGAGCCCGGTTCATCATTGGCACGGGTTCTTCAGGCCAAGGCCGATCAGGGTTAATTCAATTCAATAAATTTCGGAGCGTCCTCAATAGGGCGGTCCGCTTATCCAAAAAAAACAAACCGGGTTCCTTGTCGATTGCTGAGCGCAGTAACTTAATTGTCGGAACGCTTTCCGACGCGACGATACCCATCCAAAAAAATGGCAGATACAGACGCATTAGTAGAACAGTTGAGTGGACTTACCGTCCTTGAGGTTTCTGACCTTGTGAAAGCTCTTGAAGAAAAGTGGGGCGTGAGTGCAGCAGCACCCGCAGCCGTAGCCGTAGCCGGTCCTGCCGGCGGTGGTGAGGCGGCCGCAGAGGAGAAAGATTCCTTCGACGTGGTTCTTGCCTCCTTCGGTGACAATAAGATCGCAGTAATTAAGGCAGTCCGCGAAGCGGTTGCAGGTCTTGGTCTTGCCGACGCGAAGAAGCTTGTTGAGAGTGCACCTGCACCACTCAAAGAAGGCGCTTCCAAGGATGAGGCTGAGGAGATGAAGAAGAAGCTTGAAGAGGCTGGCGCTACCATCGAACTCAAGTAAACGAGGATTTACGGTTCGGTCCGTGGCGGTTTTTCCACCGCGGACCGAACTTTTTCTCAACTTTGTTTAATAAATACCCGAACTGAACCGTAATCACAACAGACTCAGTGTCATACCTCGCATCGCAAATCTAGTTTAGACGTCGAATCCCGGCTGCTTTGAAGCGTCCGGGCTTCGTCGTCTTGCGGTTGTTAGACGGACGGGCTTCCAGCCTATCATCGTTTTGTCGTGTACGGATTTCACGACCTGAAACTGAGAATCAGGAAGCCCGCAACTGCCGGTTCGACTTTTTTACATCCAACTACCACGCCCAACATGTCAGCAGCAGCTAAGAAGCTTGAACGTAAGTATTTCGGGGAAATCGAAGAGGCGGTCGACACGCCAAACCTCATTGAGGTCCAGCTCGATTCCTATAAAGAGTTTCTGCAACAGGAGGTCGCACCGACTGATCGTGTTTCCACTGGTTTGCAGTCGGTCTTTCAGGAAGTCTTTCCGATTCAGAGTTACGATGAAAAGTTCACGCTCGACTTTTCCCGTTATGAGGTCGGTGAGCCGAAATTGACCGCGCTTGAGGCGCTTCGCGATGGTGAGACGTTCAGTGCGCCTCTCTACGTCACCTTCGCGCTGACAGATGAGTCAGGCACAAAGGAGGAGCGCGTCTACATGGGTGAGCTTCCGATGATGACTCTCCGCGGAACTTTTGTCATCAACGGTGCCGAGCGGGTCGTCGTCAGCCAGTTGCACCGTTCTCCGGGTGTCTGCTTCGAGACCAACCTTCATCTCAATGGAAAGACTCTTTACGGGTTCCGTATCATTCCGGACCGTGGTTCCTGGATGGAAGTTCAGTTCGATACGAACGATCTCCTTTACGTTTACCTCGATCGTCGCCGTCGCCGTCGTAAGTTCCTTGCGACCACCTTCCTGCGGGCGATCGGCTACCCGACCGACGAAGACATTATCCGTCAGTTCTTCGACATCGATAAGTTGAAAGTGGATCCCAAGGTGGATGAAGCGGAGCTGGCCAACAAAGTCATCTTCGAAGATGTTTGTGACGGTGACATGATTGTTGCCAAGGCTTACGAACCACTTACTCAGGCGGTCATTGCTCAGCTTCACGGACTCGGGGTGAAGACTCTCCCGGTGGTGACGACTTCACACGATGACCTCCTCATCAAATCGCTGAAGAAAGATCCGGCCGGCAATGAAGAGGAGGCCTTGAAGGACATTTATCGCCGTCTCCGCCCCGGTGATCCTCCTACCGTGGCGAACGCCCGTGCGCTTCTGAAGCGTCTCTTCTTTGATCCGAAGAAATACGATCTCACCCGTGTCGGCCGCTACAAGATCAATCAGAAGCTTGGTCTTCCTGTGGATGAGAATGAGCGAGTCATCACGCATGACGACTTCATCGCTGCGATGTCCTACCTCTTCGGCCTTCGCCGTGGTGAAGGGGTTCTTGATGATATTGATCACCTTGGCAGCCGTCGTATTCGTGCGGTGGGCGAACTTCTCGCGAATCAGTGCCGCGTTGGTCTTGCCCGGACCGAGCGACTCGTCAAAGAGCGTATGACGTTGTTCGATATCAACCTCGACGGCATGACGCCTTCGAAGTTGGTGAACCCGAAAGCACTTGCCGCTGTCGTTCGTGACTTCTTCGGTCGTTCCCAGTTGAGTCAGTTCATGGACCAGATCAACCCTCTCTCGGAGTTGACTCACAAGCGTCGTCTTTCCGCTCTCGGACCCGGCGGTCTGAATCGTGACCGTGCCGGATTCGAAGTGCGGGACGTTCACCCGTCTCACTACGGACGTATCTGCCCGATTGAGACTCCGGAGGGTCCCAACATTGGTCTGATCAACTCAATGAGCTGCTATGCGCGGATCAACGAGTTTGGATTCATTGAAACGCCTTATCGCCGCATCATTAAGGGTAAGGTTTCCAAGAAAATTGATTACCTCACGGCGGATCAGGAGGAAAGCTATCTCATTGCTCAGGCCAATAACCCGATCGATGACAAGGGTAACTTCCTCACCGATCTCATCACGGTTCGTCACCTTGGTGAATTCATCGAGGTGGTCCCCACTGAGTCCACTTACATGGATGTCTCTCCGAAGCAGCTTGTTTCGGTGGCGGCCAGTTTGATTCCATTCCTCGAGCACGATGATGCAAACCGCGCCCTCATGGGCTCGAACATGCAACGTCAGGGGGTTCCGCTTCTTGTTTCCGAGTCGCCGTATGTCGGCACCGGGATGGAAGCAAAGGTGGCTCGTGATTCCCGTGCTGTCGTGGTTGCGGAAGGCAATGGCGTCGTTGCTGCGGCGACCGCTGAGATCATCGTGATCACCAAAGACGGCGAGCTTCCCTGCTCCGAGGCCCAGTTTCTGACGAATCCTCTCAAGCTGAAGAGTGATCCTGAGAACGGCACCTACGTTTATCCTCTCCGCAAGTTCATGCGCTCCAACGCCGGAACCTGCATCAACCAGAAGCCGATTGTCTTCCGTGGAGACAAGATCAAGGCAGGCACCGTTCTCGCGGACGGCCCGAATACGGACAACGGTGAGCTTGCTCTCGGCAAAAACGTGCTCGTCGCATTCATGCCGTGGAACGGATACAACTTCGAGGATGCCATCGTGATTTCCGAGCGCATCGTGAAAGAGGATGTGTACACCTCGATTCACGTGGACGAGTTCGACATCGGCGCCCGTGACACCAAGCTCGGACCGGAAGAAATCACCCGCGATATTCCGAACGTCGGTGAAGAGGCTCTCAAGGATCTCGGTCCCGACGGCGTCATTCGCATCGGTGCGGAAGTGAAGCCCGGAGACATCCTTGTCGGTAAGATTACGCCGAAGAGCGAAACTGAGTTGGCTCCGGAAGAGCGACTTCTTCGTGCGATCTTCGGTGAGAAAGCCGCTGACGTGAAAGACACCTCGCTTCGTGTTCCTTCGGGATGTGTGGGTATCGTCATGGATGTCCGCGTTTCCTCACGCAACGCGACCTCGAAAGAGAAGCTTGATCCGAAAGAACAGCAGAAGCAGCAGAAGCAGATCATTGACGAGCACAAGCGTCGTCAGGAAGAGCTTACTGAGCAGCTCACGGAAAAGCTTTCCGACGTTCTCCTCGGTGAGAAGATTCCTCTCGATGTCGTCAACGGACGCACCGGGGAGATCATCATTCCGGCGAACCGCAAGATCACGAAGACCCTTCTTCGCAAGCTTGCCGACAACTATTCCAATGTGGAAATCGACCCGAGTCCGATCCGTAACAAGATCCTCGACATTATTTCGAGCTACGAGCAGAAATTCGCTGACATCGACATGGAGCGGGAACGCCAACTCGACCGGATCGAATCCGGTGATGAGGTCGATCCCGGTGTCATCAAGCAGGTGAAAGTCTACGTCGCCAAGAAGCGTAAGCTCTCTGTCGGTGATAAGATGGCGGGTCGTCACGGTAACAAAGGTGTCGTCGCGACGATCGTTCCTGAAGAAGACATGCCTTTCCTCGAAGATGGAACGCCGATCGATATCTGTCTGAACCCGCTCGGCGTTCCAAGCCGAATGAACGTCGGTCAGATGCTCGAGACTCACCTTGGTGTCGCTGCCAAAGCGCTCGGTTTCAAGGTGGCGACTCCTGTCTTCGATGGAATTCCAGAGAAGCAGATCGTTGAATACCTTGAGCAGGCGAAAGCGACGGAAGGATTCGAGTGGATCGGCACCAACGGAAAATCGACCCTCTATGACGGTCGTACCGGTGAGGCTTTCTACCAGGATATCGTTGTCGGTATCATTTACATGCTGAAGCTTGGTCACCTCGTTCAGGACAAGATCCACGCCCGTGCGGTCGGTCCGTACTCGCTGGTGACGCAGCAGCCTCTGGGCGGTAAAGCCCAGTATGGTGGACAGCGTTTTGGTGAGATGGAGGTCTGGGCTCTGGAAGCCTACGGCGCTGCCTACACCCTGCAGGAACTTCTTACGGTTAAATCCGACGATGTTCAGGGCCGGACCCGTATTTACGAGTCCATTGTCAAAGGTGACAACACCCTCGACGCAGGAACCCCTGAATCATTCAACGTTTTGATCAAGGAGATGCAGAGTCTCGGACTCGACGTTCGCGTCGGTTCCTCCGAGCGCTCTCCGGAAGATATTCTTTCCGACAGTCTTGCGATCAATATCTAATCTCTCTCTTCTCAGCCCACTCTTCCGAACCTCAGCCCACTAGTACCGTGTCAGTCCCAACACTTAGCTCTGAAACCCATCTGGACGAAATCTTCGGTCTTGAACGCAAGTCCGACAGTTTCGATCACGTCCGCATTACGGTTGCGAATCCTGAAACGATTCGTGCCTGGAGTCGCGGTGAAGTGAAGAATCCGGAGACCATTAACTACCGGACCTTCAAGCCTGAAAAAGGCGGTCTTTTCTGTGAACGTATCTTCGGTCCTACCAAGGACTGGGAGTGCGCCTGCGGAAAGTACAAGCGCATCAAGCACAAGGGCACTGTCTGTGACCGTTGTGGCGTCGAAGTGACTCTCAGCCGCGTCCGTCGCGAGCGCATGGGCCACATCGAGCTTGCGGTCGCTGTCAGTCACATCTGGTTCTACAAATGCATGCCTTCGCGCATCGGGCTCATGCTCGACATGAGTGCCCGCCAGCTTGAACGCGTCATTTACTACGAGGACTACATCGTGATTGAGCCGGGCAGCACACCGCTCGAGCCCGGACAGCTCCTCACCGAACTCGAATATCGCGATGCTGAGGAAGAATATGGCGTCAATGACTTCCAGGCCGGCATGGGTGCGGAAGCGGTTCGCGAACTCCTCAGTCGCATCAATCTTCCCGATGTCATCGTCGAGTTGGAAGAGGCCATGGGCAAAACCCGCTCGAAGCAGGTTCGTAAGAAGCTTGCGAAGCGTCTCAAGCTTGCTCAGGGATTCCACTACTCGAAGACTCGTCCCGAGTGGATGATTCTCGAGGTGCTTCCTGTGATTCCTCCGGACCTTCGTCCCCTCGTTCCTCTGGAGGGGGGGCGTTTTGCAACGTCCGACCTGAACGACCTTTACCGCCGTGTCATCAACCGGAACAACCGTCTTAAGAACCTTCTTCAGCTGAAGACGCCGGACGTCATTATCCGCAACGAGAAGCGCATGCTTCAGGAAGCGGTCGACGCGCTCTTTGATAACGGACGTCATGGACGGGCCGTGACCGGAGCAGGAAACCGTGCCCTGAAGTCGCTTTCCGACATGCTCAAAGGTAAAGGCGGTCGTTTCCGTCAGAACCTTCTCGGTAAGCGTGTTGATTACTCCGGACGTTCCGTCATCGTGATTGGGCCGGATCTCGGTCTTCACCAGTGCGGTCTTCCGAAGAAAATGGCTCTCGTTCTCTTCGAGCCGTTCATTATTCGTCGCCTCAAGGAACTCGGCTACGTCCACACGGTTCGTAGTGCGAAGAAACTCATTGAGCGCAAGACGCCTGAGGTTTGGGATATCCTGGAAGAAGTCACAAAAGGGCACCCGGTCCTCCTGAACCGTGCCCCGACGCTTCACCGCCTTTCGATCCAGGCGTTTGAGCCTGTCCTTATTGAGGGATCGGCGATCCGCGTTCACCCACTCGTTTGTACTGCGTATAACGCTGACTTCGATGGTGACCAGATGGCGGTTCACGTGCCTCTCTCCGTTGAGGCACAGATGGAGGCCCGCATGCTTATGCTGGCTCCGAACAACATCTTCACTCCTTCGAGCGGAAAGCCGATTACGACGCCTTCACAGGACATTACCCTTGGTAGTTACTTCCTGACGTATTGCCGTCAGATTCCTCTTCGCGATCCGGACAAGGAGCGGACACTGCCACTGTTCGCAGACACGTCCGAGGTCGAATTCGCGGTCGCGAACCGTTCCATCGACATGCACGATCCGATCCGCATGCGGAACCCGGATTTCGGCACCGAAGGTCGCCGCTACGGTGACACGGAGCGCAAGATTATCATCACGACTGCCGGCCGCGTTCGTTTCAACGAAATCTGGCCTGAAGACCTTGGTTTCTTCAACGAAACTGCCGGCAAGAAGCAGCTCTCCGACATCATTTGGCGTTGCTACCAGACCGCCGGTCAGGAAGGTACCGTAAAGTCGCTCGATTTGCTCAAGTCCCTTGGATTCAAAGAAGCGTCCCGCTCCGGCATCTCCGTTGGTATTTTCGACATGATCATCCCGGATGAGAAAGAGACTGAAGTGGCCCAGGCGACTGCTGAGGTTCAGAAGGCGAATGATCAGTATCGTGCCGGTGTCATCACCAACAAAGAGCGCTACAACAAGATCGTCGATATCTGGACTCACGCCGGTGACGAGATCACGAAGGCTCTCTTCCGCACGATTGAACACAACGATGGGAGAGATCTTCCGAGCCCGCTCTTCATGATGGTCGACTCCGGTGCCCGGGGTAACCGCCAGCAGATTAAGCAGCTTTCCGGCATGCGTGGTTTGATGGCCAAGCCTTCCGGTGAGATCATTGAGCGTCCGATTATTTCGAACTTCCGCTCCGGCCTCTCCGTTCTCGAGTATTTCATCTCGACGCATGGTGCCCGTAAAGGACTTGCCGATACCGCGCTCAAGACCGCTGACTCAGGCTACATGACTCGTAAGCTGGTCGACGTGGCTCAGGACGTGATTATCACCGAAACCGATTGTGGAACGGCGAACGGGATTACCGTGAAGTCGATCTACGAGGGCGATGAAGAGGTTGTCGATCTGAAGACCCGAATCTACGGTCGTGTTGCCGCAGAGAAAGTGGTCAACGGTGAGGAGACTGTCGTCAAGCCCGGTGACATGATCGACGAAGATGTCGCTCTCAAGCTTTACAACATCGGTCACGAGCAGCTTAAGATCCGTTCGGTCCTTACCTGTGAGAGCCGCCGCGGTTGTTGTGCGAAGTGCTACGGCATGAACCTCGCGACGAACGTGATGGCAAAAGACGGCGAGGCTGTTGGAATTATTGCCGCGCAGTCGATCGGTGAGCCCGGAACACAGCTTACGATGCGTACCTTCCACGTGGGTGGTGTTGCGTCGGGAACGTTCAAGCAGCCGATCATCAAGGTAAAGGCCAAAGGTGTGGTTCACTACAACAACCTCCGGACCGTAGAGACTCCGGACAAGACCTTTGTCGCACTGAACAAGAATGGAACGATTTCGATTCACGGCAAGGACGGAATCGAGCTTGAGTCCTACAACATCGTCAGTGGATCGGAAATCCGGGTGCCTGACAACGCTGAGATCAAGAAAGGGGAAACCCTGGCGACCTGGGACCCCTACAGTGTTCCTGTGATCACGGAGAAGGCCGGTAAGATCGTCTTCCGCGACATGATTCAGGGCATTACCCTTGATACGGAGATCGACAAGGAAACGAACACCAAAGGTCTGGTCGTCATCGAACACAAAGAGGATCTGCACCCGCAGATTCTCATCGTTGATCCGAAGTCGGGTGATGAACTCGCGACCTACTCCATCCCGACCGGGGCTCACCTTTCCGTGAAGGAGGGAGAGAAGGTTGAAGGTGGTGCCCAGTTGGCGAAAACACCCCGTAAAGTTTCCGAGACCAAGGATATCACCGGTGGTCTTCCCCGGGTGGCCGAGCTTTTCGAAGCGCGGAAGCCGAAGGAAGTGGCCGAGATCGCGAAGATCAACGGAGAAGTTTCCCTCGGGGGGACGGTTCGTGCGAAGCGGAAGTTGCTGGTCACTGATCCGGATACCGGAGAGCAGGAAGAGCATCTCATTCCGCTCGGGAAACATTATCTTGTCCAGCCGGGCGACACGGTGCATAAAGGTCAAAAGCTGACCGAAGGCGCCGTCATCCCTCACGATATCCTCGAGATTCTGGGGCCACACGCACTCATGGAGCACCTCGTGAGCGAGGTTCAGGACGTTTATCGTCTGCAGGGGGTGGAGATCAACGATAAGCACATCGAGATCATCATTCGCCAGATGCTTCGGAAGATTCGAATCACAGATCCAGGTGACACCCAGTTTCTCTGGGGTGACCAGATCGAGAAGACGAATTTCGAGGCCATCAACGCTGACATCGTCGATCAGGGTGGTAAGCCTGCGGAAGGCGAGCCTGTCCTTCTTGGTATCACCAAGGCGTCTTTGGAGACGGACAGCTTCATCTCTGCGGCTTCCTTCCAGGACACGACGAGGGTTCTCACCGAAGCTTCCACGCTGGGTAAAATCGATTACCTGCTTGGATTCAAGGAGAACGTCATCATGGGTCACCTTATTCCTGCGGGAAGTGGTTTCCACACGACACGAAACATCCAGGTTGAAGAATACGCCAAGGCGGAAGACCTCATCCCTGCGACTGAAAAGCCGGCCGACGAAGAGGAAACTGTCGAGGAACTCGCTTAACCTTCCCATTCATTCGAACGCGGGGTGCAGCAGCCGAACTGCTGCACCCCGTTTTTCCTTGATTTCAGCAGAATTGCCGGTTTAGTGCCGCCCCTTTCCCGACCATCGAAAGTAAATAAACAGAAAAGCGAACGGGCCGCCAAATAGCGGACCGGGGAGTCACAGGACTTACGGTGGCGCTTTTCGAAAACCCTTCGGTCACCTGCTAAAAGGGCCGACTCAAAACTATGTCTAACGAACTCATTACCGAACTCGTCGAAGCGGGTGTCCACTTCGGACACCAGTCCCGCAAATGGAACCCGAAGATGCGCAGCTACCTTCTCGGGGAAAAGCACAATGTTCATGTCATCGACCTGGAACAGACCGTTCAACAGATCGATGCAGCCGGGAAATTTCTCGCTGACCTCGTTTCGAAGAATAAGAAAATTCTTTTCGTTGGTTGTAAGCGTCAGGCTCAGGATGCGGTCCGCGAAGCAGCGGAAGCAACCAGCCAGTTTTACATCAACCACCGCTGGTTGGGTGGCACGCTCACCAACAGCGAAACAGTCCGCCGCAGTGTCGGACGGATGGAGTCGCTGGAAAATCTTCAGAAGTCACCTGACTTCAAAAAAATGAGTAAGAAAGAGATCGCTTCTCTGAACCGCGAGAAAGGCAAGCTTCACCTTCGCCTCTCCGGGATTCGCAACATGGCGAACCTTCCTGACGCTGTCGTCATCGTTGACTCTGCTCGCGAGTACAACGCGATCAACGAAGCCCGCAAGCTTCGCATCCCGATTGTGGCGATGGTCGACTCCAATGCAGATCCGGACATTATCGATTACCCGATCGTATCGAATGATGACGCGATTCGCTCGATCCGTGTCGTCCTCAAGAAGCTCATCGAGCCTGTTGTCGCCGCGCTCAACTAATTCCATTCCGGAATCTCATCCAACAAAACTGCCACGGAGTCCTCATTGCGGAATCCTGTGCGGTGATGGATACCCTACAAACATCCCAAGACTATGGCTGAAATTACTGTTCAACTGATTAAGACGCTTCGCGATAAAACCAACGCGGGCATGATGGATTGCAAGGCTGCTCTTTCTGAAGCAGGTGGTGACATTGCGGAAGCGGAAACGATTCTTCGTAAGAAGGGTATCGCTGACGCGGAGAAGAAAGCCGGGCGCGCTGCCAAGGAGGGCGTCATCGCTTCGCGCATCGTGGATGGTGAGAAGACCGGAATCCTCGTCGAAGTGAACTGCGAGACCGATTTCGTCGCGAAGAACGAAAACTTCACGAGCTTCGTCGAAGAGATCATCGACCACATCGCGGGCAGTGAGTCCGCCGACAGCGTCGAGGCACTTCTCGCACAGCCCTTCAGTGGGGACGCCGACACGCTCGAAGAGTTCATCAAAGCGAAGGTCGGACAGCTCGGTGAGAACATGGGCCTCGCCCGTTTCGCCAAGTTCGAACTCTCCGGAGAAGGTGCCGTGGCTTCCTACATCCACATGGCAGGTCGCGTCGGGGTTCTCCTTGAGGTTGCGACCGGTAAAGCGGAGACCGCGAAGAGCGAAGGCTTCCAGACCCTTGTCAAAGACATGACTCTTCAGATTGCGGCGGCTCAGCCAATCTGCATCACCCGTGAGGAAGTTCCGGAGGCTCTCGTCGAGAGCGAGAAGGACATCTTCCGCGAGCAGATGAAGGACAAGCCTGCTGACATCATCGAAAAAATCATCGGAGGTAAGATGGGCAAATTCTACAGCACGAACTGCCTTCTCGAGCAGGCTTTCATCAAAGATGGTGACAAATCCATTCAGGATCTCATCGACGCGGTTGCGAAAGAAACCGGCGACGAAATTACCGTGGCCAAGTTTTCACGCTTTGCTGTCGGTGAGGAACCGGAGGTCTAAGTTTTTGCTTTCAAGCGAATTTCAAAGAGCCCGACTTCGGAAACGAGGTCGGGCTTTTTTTGATGCGTCGCGGAAGGAGGTGGTTTGAAAACGGGACACCGGCGGGACACCGGTGTCCTCAGCCAATCAGCGGAGCCTCACCGGGCCGGAAAACGATCAGGCCGATGTTGGTGCTTTTTTCCCGCAGGTATTGAGAGATGCGGGCATCAATGAGGCAGCCCCGGCCTTTGCTCCGAGCCGAGCTGGCATGCATGAAGCGGCAGGTCGCGCCCTCGCGTTTCGCAAGACCGACGTGGGAGGTGTAGGTGGAATGCCAGTTTGTCACGATCGCGAGGACATCGCCGTCCTGAATTTTAGACTCGATTGAAGCGACTTTGGCATTGGGGATATACGTGACGGGCAAAGCCGAAATCCGGTTTTCGATTTTCGCCATCTCAGGAACCATCGAGGGATCGTTCCGCAGATAGCGTGAACTGCGAACCGCCGTTCGCGTCTGCATGTATTTGACCTGCCTCCGCAGCGGAATTCCGCCGAGCGAGGAAGTGACATTACGACCGAGGCTACGTCGTTCGTTGTCGGCAAAGACTTCTTCGAGGTGATGCATCCGGCTGACATAGGTGCCGTCGCAGCGACCGTCGCGATAGCGCTCGAGTTCGATATAGTGCAGAAGGGCCTCCCGTGACCATGTGGAGGGTGGATTTTTCACGAGCCGCGCCATCGCCAGAGAAACTTCATAGAAAGTCCAGCAATCGAGTGCCTCAAAATTGACGGAGGGGGATTCGATTCTGTCATCGATTTCGAGAGTGTAGTTTTCGTAGGGGGTCCCGCAGAGCGCCTTGCCGAACGTGGCGGTGCGCGTTCCGATCGGAAGGGCGGCCCAGTTTTCTCTCTGCGCCCGCTTACAGAGTTCGTGGAATTTGGCCTCGCCCTTGAACACGGTGGGCCAGGGCAGCCTCGGCGGTCGCAGGACGGCGGTCGCGGATCTCCCGTCGGGCACAGTCCGGCAATGGCTCAAGAGCAGCGCGGCCCCGGTCCCTCCCGCGAGGGTGAGAACACGGCGGCGGTTCGGAAAGAATTCGGTGTTCAGAGTTGAAACGGGTATGGATTGAAGGAGAGCAATCAGTCGAGGCTGAAACCAGGATAAGATCCCATTTGCGCGATCAATTTCAAGCGGTGTGATCGATGGTCAAAAAGGGCCCGGAGAGTCCTTCAAGTTGAGTCACCGGAATCGAGCCGGGCAAGATTCTTCGTTGGAGTAAGACCTTCAGGCCTTTCTTGATGAAAATAGGAAAGGCTGAAAAGCTACATTCCCGGGCTAACAGGGAGCTTATGAACTTCGGCGGCACGG
>JARGOP010000008.1:63753-74906 GCA_029233965.1 Verrucomicrobiales bacterium
GCATCCCCCACGCTTCTCGTGCTGTACCCGTAGAAACGACCTCCCGGGTTATTCATGTTTTCCCAGAGGTCGAAGGACAGTGCCGCCCGCGATTCTGTTGGGATGAGAACGGTCGTGAGAGCGAGGACAGCGAAAGTCGTGAGGAAACGTTTTTCCATGAATCAAATATGGCCGGAATTCACGGCGTGGCAATGACAATTTTCGCTATTCAGGTCATTGCAGTGGAATTTTTTTTTTTTGTGATCGGCTATTGGCATCAACATAAGCTCAACCTGCCTCGCCTAAGCGACTTGTAACGATTCACGTCCTTCGGGCGGTTTCGGGGACGTCGCCTGAGACGATGGTCGTAAGGCGCCGTCAGTTCCCGCCGACGAGGGAGTCGCCCAGCGCATCGGGGGCGTGAAGCCGTCCAAGGGCACGCCTTCTTGCTCGAAGAAGTCCATAATCCTCGTAGCGATCCTCCGGCAGAGGAGCAGATTGAGCGACTTGCCGCGTTTGGGTCGCCCTCGCCGTTTCGGACTCGGCGGTGGCCGGGGGTTCATCGCCAGTCCCGACGGCACGATTTCACGGTAGCGTCCACGAATTCGCTGACGGGTCTTCTCTTCGATGCCCCCCCCGCGGTTCCTGCCTGCGGGCGTCTTCACGATCCCGGAGCTTGGTGGCTTTCAGGCGCAACTCGATCTTGTCCCTGGCCCGGGGCTGATCCATTTCCTCGTGAAGACAGGTCAGCCTCCGCAGCAAGCGGGCGGCGCACAGGCAGGGTCGAAACTCGGTAAGTCGGTAACGGGCGCTCAGGAGGTCATGAACCGGTCTCCCTCGAAAGCGTTCGAGCCAACCAGGCCTGATTCGAAATTCACCGTGAGAGGCTATCTGCTTCAGGAATCGTTACTTGGACTGTCATGCTTTTGCGATGAAAACACTCGCCGTTTGCCACTTTCCTCTCAACGATTCGCTGGGGAGGGCCCGGGGGAAAAGAAATTATTCGTCACCGGCAACGTGCTTGAAAGGTGTCTCAATGGGCTTCCAGCCAGTTTTCCCCGGTTCCTGACTCGACCACAATGGGCACGCTGAGGGGCAGAGCCTCCTTCATCGCAGTTTCGATTTTCGGAATCAACTCCTCCGCCTCCTCTTTCAGAAGATCGAAGACGAGCTCATCGTGAACCTGCAGGAGCATTCTGGTTTTGTAGCCGTCGGCCTTGAGCAAATTGGCGACCCGGACCATCGCGATTTTGATCATGTCCGCTGCGGTTCCCTGGATCGGGGTATTGATCGCGGTGCGCTCGGCGGCGGAGCGGATCATGCCGTTCCGGGAGTCGATGTCGCGAAGGTATCGGCGGCGACCGCTCAGAGTTTCGACATAGCCGTCAGTCCTGGCCTGATCGATCGTCTTTTCCTGAAAGGCCTTCACGCCGGGATACTGGCGGAAGTATTCTTCGATAATTTCATGGGCTTCACTGCGTGACACCTCGCCATTGAGCCGCTGGGAGAGCCCGAAGGCGGAGATTCCGTAGATGATGCCGAAGTTGACCATCTTGGCGGTGCGGCGCATTTCGGAAGTGACTCCGTCATCGGCGACCCCAAAGACACGGGCGGCGGTGGCGGTGTGAATGTCCTGATCGTTCTGAAAGGCTTCGATCATGGCGGGGTCTTTGCAGAGCGAGGCCATGACCCTTAATTCCACCTGAGAGTAGTCGGCGGCAAGGAGGGTGAAGGAGTTGTCTCGCGGCACGAAGGCCCGCCGGATCTCGCGTCCGTGGTCGGAGCGGATCGGGATGTTCTGCAGGTTCGGGTTGTTTGAGGCGAGGCGACCGGTCGCGGTCATCAACTGGTGAAACGTCGTATGAATCCGCCCCGTGCCGGGGAAGATCGAATTGGGAAGCGCGTCCACATAAGTGCTTTTCAACTTCGCGGCTTCGCGATGGGCAAGGAGATCCCGCACGATCTGGTGACTGACGGCGAGAGAGGTCAGGGTCTGTTCGTCGGTTTTGTATTGCCCGGTTTTCGTCTTCTTCGGTTTTTCGACGAGTTTGAGTTGGTCGAAAAGGACTTCACCGACCTGCTTGGGTGAGTTGATGTTGAATTCGCAACCCGCCGCTTCGAAGACAGCCTTCTGAGAGCCTTCGATTCGTTCGCCGAGAATCGCCCCGATGTCTTTCAGGGTCCCGGGATCGACGCGGATCCCTTCGGCCTCCATTGCGACGAGCACCGGGATGAGGGGACACTCTATCTCATTCAGGACCGGTTCCTGGTGCAGCTCTTTGATCTGCTCTTTCAGCTTCGCGGCAAGTTGCCACGTGACGTCGGCATCTTCGCAGGCATACTCGGCGATCGCTTCGAAACCCGGGCCGGTGTCCTTAGTCGCACCGGTCATTTCCTCCTCGTCGAAGAGGCTCATTTGACCGGTCTTCTCGCCCGGCTTGCCGAAGACCTCATCGTAGGCAATAGGCTTGTAACCCAGCATGGACTCGGCGAGGTAGTCCATCTTATGCCGCTGATCCGGCTCGATAACAGTGTGAGCCAACATCGTGTCGAAGAGAGGAGTTTCGACGGTGAAGCCCTGCCATTGCAACACGCCGATGTCGAATTTGAGGTTGTGCCCGATTTTCTCGCGAGTGGTATCGGCAAAGAGTTCGCGAAACTCTTCGAGAATCGCCTTCCCGGATTCCCCGACAGGAACCTCAATGTAGGTGGCCTCGTTTTCCTTCCACGAAAAAGCCATCCCGATGATCGAGGTGGTTTTCTCATCAAGGGAATCAGTTTCGAGGTCGAAACAAAAGGAGGGCCGGGTGGAGAGATTCTCCAGAAAAGCACGACGTTCGGCGGCATCTTCAGCGCGAATGAAACGGTAGTCTTTTTTGAAATCAGAAATCGTTTTCAATTCGGCGCTGAGGCCTTTGTCAGACTCTATCGTGGTGTGGCCACGGCCCGACTCGAAGTCATCTCCGAAGAGCCGCTTGCCAAGCGAGTTGAATTCGAATTCGACAAAGAGTGATTTCAGTTCTTCGTCGTTTCGCTCGCTGATTTTAATCTCGTCGAAATCCTCTTTGACCGGGGCATCGGTCATGATCGTCACGAGTTTCTTTGAGAGAAGCGCCTGTTCGCGGTTGCCCTCCACATTCTCTTTCTGCTTTCCCTTGAGCTGATCGGTGTGCTCGAGAAGGCCTTCGATGCTGCCGAACTGAGCGATGAGTTTTTTCGCGGTTTTCTCACCGATCCCGGGAACACCGGGGATGTTATCGGAGGCATCGCCCCAGAGCCCGAGGACATCGATCGTCTGGAGCGGATGATCGACCTGCCAGTTCTCGCAGATCGCGGCGACGTCGAGAATCTCCACTTCGGAGCCCTGGCGGCCCGGTTTGTAGATTTTGGTCGTCGGCGTCACGAGCTGGGCGAAATCCTTGTCCGGCGTCACCATGAAGGTTTCGTAGCCACCGAGGGCCTCGGCCTTGCGGGCGAGGGTTCCGATGACATCGTCCGCCTCCCATCCCGGGTATTCGAGGACGGGAATGTTGAAGGCCTTAACGAGGCGCTTCACGTGCGGGAGCTGGAGTGCGAGGTCCTCCGGCATCTCGTCGCGCTGCGCTTTGTATTCCGGGAAGATTTCGTGGCGGGGTGTCGGATCACTCGTGTCGAAGGCAACCGCGAGGTGGGTCGGCTTCTGTTTTTCAAGCAAATCGAGCAGGACCATCGTGAAGCCATAGAGCGCTGAGGTATTTACTCTCGCAGACGTGTAGATCGGGCTCCTGATGAGGGCAAAATGGGCCCGATAAATCAGGGCCATGCCGTCGAGGAGAAAGAGTCGATTCGGGGTATCCGCCATGCCTTACGAGAGCGGTTCGGGCGAAAGTAGGCAAGGGAATTGTCGTTTCCAATCCCGCTCAGGCATTCTCCATGCGTTCGATCTTGTCACTCAGCTCCTCCCACCTCGAATATTTGGGTTCGAGGACTGATTCGATCTCAGAAAAGCGCTTCATGGCCCCGGCTGATTCCTCACCTTTCTTGAAAAATTCGGGATCAGCGAGCTTGTTCGTGAGTTTGTCTTTCTCCTCTTCGAGACTCGCGATTTCTGATTCGAGGGCTTCGAATTCCGTTTGTAGCGGTTTCAGTTTCGAGGCGCGTTCCTCCCGGGCTTTGGCTTCCCGTTTTCGCTGTTCCTTCCGGTTTGCCCCGGTCGTCGCCCCGGCAGGTTTTGCCCCCGACTTGACCGGTTTCCCTGCAGCCTTCGCTTTTTCCGCCTCGATGTCGGCCTTCTTCTTTTCGAGATAATCGCTGACGTTTCCGTAGTAAACCTTCGGTGGCTGGTGGGGGATGAACTCGAGGACCTTCGTCACGACAGGATCAAGGAATGACCGGTTGTGGGAGACGATCGCGTAGGCGCCGGTGTAGTCGAGAAGGGCCTTCTGCAAAACCTCCTGCGAGTGCAAATCCAGGTGGTTCGTCGGCTCGTCGAGAATGAGAAAGTTCGCGGGCTGCAGGAGCATGCGGGCAAGCGCGAGGCGACCGCGCTCTCCTCCTGACAAAACGCTGACTTTCTTGAAAACGTCGTCGCCGCGGAAGAGGAACGCGCCAAGCAGGGTCCTCAGATTTCCGGCAGCCTGCTTCGTGACATTGCCTTCCATCGTTTCAAGGACGGTTTTGTCAGGATCCAGTTCATCGGCGTGCGTCTGCGAGAAGTAGGCGATGCTGACGTTGTGCCCCTCGGTTCGCTCCCCGGAGGTGGGTTCTTCCGTGGCCGCTGCGATGCGGGAAAAAGTCGACTTTCCCGCTCCGTTGACGCCGACGATGGCGATCTTATCCCCCCGCTCGATCGTAAAGTCGAAGCCGTCGATCACCTTGTTGTCACCGTAGTGTTTCTTCAGATTCTCAAATTTCAAGACGGTCTGGCCGGATCGCTCGGGTTGAGGAAAGCGGAAATCGACCTGAGCGCCTTCGACCTCGATTTCGATGCGTTCGAGCTTATCGAGTTGCTTGATCCGAGACTGGACCATTTTGGCTTTCGACGCCTTGGCGCGGAAGCGGTTGATGAGTTTCTCCGCCTTTTCGATTTCCTTCTGCTGATTGGTGTAGGCCCGTATCGTCTGCTCTTTGCGTGCCTCGCGTTCGCGGAGGAAAAACGAGTAGTTCCCGGAATACTGCTCCACGCCGCCATTTTCGAACGCGAGAGTCCGGTTCGTGAGATTGTCGAGCATGCTCCGGTCGTGCGAGATCAGGATCATGGCCCCGCCGTATTGCCGCAGCCATTGTTCCAGCCACTGGACCGTCTCGATGTCGAGGTGGTTGGTCGGCTCATCGAGAAGGAGCACGGACGGTTCCCGGAGAAGCAGCTTCGCCATCGCGATCCGCATCTGCCACCCGCCGCTGAATTCGCCGGTTTCGCGTTCGAAGTCTGACTCTTTGAAACCGAGCCCGCCGAGAACGGTGGCGACCCGGGGTTTCATCTTGCTGATATCATGATGCTCAAGGCGAAGCTGGAGATCACCGAAGACTTCGAGGAGATCACCGTAGGCCTCCGTCTGGGGATCTGCCGTTTCGAGTTGAGCCTCGACCTCGGCGAGTTGCTCCTGCAGTTGCTTCACGTCGTCAAAGGCCTTTTCCGCTTCGGCGAAAACGGTGCTCCCCTTGTGATGAACGCCTTCCTGGGGGAGGTAGCCGACCGTGGTCTGTTTGGCCTTGATGATCCTGCCCGTGTCGGCCGTTTCGATGCCGGCGATGATTTTCATCAAGGTCGACTTCCCCGCGCCGTTCGGGCCGGCGAGAGACCAGCGTTCTTTCGCTCTCACCGTGAAGGAGAGATCTTTGAAAAGGGAGCGGGCTCCGTATTGGATGGAGACTTTGTCGACTGCTAACATGAGGGGTCGGAAGGTAGCGCAAAATCGTGGTCGCGCCAGTGCCTCTGAGTGCCCGACTGCACAGAGCCTCTTTTTCTTGTTTTCTGTCGGAGTCACCCTCAAGTTTCCAATATGAAAATTACGTGGTTTGTCGTCATCACTCTGGGAGTGATTGGGGTGGGATACGCCGCCTTTGAATATTTCCGGCCGGAATTCCCGGTGCAGCGGACCATCACCAACAAAGACGGCCGTGAACTGGTCGCCTCTATTGAAGGCCGTGCCGGGGACATCATTTTCGTAGACCGAATATCTGATCGGGAGCGGTTTGAAATCGATATCAATTCTCTGACTACGAAAGACCGTCTTTTCTGCCTGCGTTTGCGTGAGAGGCCCGCTCCGGCTCCCGAACCGGAGGTGGTCGTGCCAACTGAAGATCCTTACATCGAAGTCCGGAAACAGACTATCAAGGACCTTCGGGAAAGGTCTGCGATGTATGATAAAGAAATCCGGTCCGGATCGCTTCCTGTCGCACTGGACACGCGCCGGAGGGAGCAAATGGGTCAGATTGATATGGAGATTAAGGAACTCGAAAGTGATATCGAGACTTACAAGTATCGGATGAAAAAGTGAGTCCGGTCTCCAGTTGAAGAAAACGAAGGTAGCGAATCGAGTTCGCGGTGAACGAGGATTGCGTCACTCGCCCCGGGTCTTCAGCGAACAGCGGATTCCCGGCACGGGCAACAGGGTTGACTCAGGGAGCGAACCCTGTTGATTGTCGGGAATGGGCCCTGATCGATTTATAGAAACCTACTCTGTGCTGATGTCGATCAAAGGTCTCGTTCACGGGTTCATCACGCGGCATCCTGACATTGATGTAAAAACAGACCGGGAGACAGCATTGGAGCGTCTCGAGGAGCATCATGTCGAGCAGTTGAGTTTGCTCGGAATTGACCGGAACCATCTCGCCACTGGAGAGCAGGTCCATGGGAATACGGTGGTCGCGGTCGATCCGCGCGAAGCTCCGGAATCAACCCGTTTTCCCGAAACGGATGGATTGGCGACGGCAACGACGGGGCAGTATCTCGGTATTTTCGTCGCTGATTGCGGAGCGGTCTTTCTCGCCGATCCCGTGAAACGGGCCTGTGCCGTAGTGCATTCAGGAAAGAAGGGAACTGAACTCGGCATCGCGCCGGAGGCGATTCGGGTCATGCAGGAAAAATACGGGTCTCGGGCGGAGGATATCGTCGTGCAATTGGCACCCTGCATCCGGCCTCCGGTTTACGAGATCGACTTTGCGGCACAGATCGTTGCGGATAGCATGGCGGCGGGAGTTCCTGCTTCGCAGGTTCACGATTGCGGTGTCTGTACAAGTTCGGATCTGGATCGCTACTACAGCTATCGGATTGAAATGGGGCAGACGGGGCGCCTCTTTGCCGTTATTGGTTGGAAAGAATGAGCGATTTTCCCGACATGAGTGGAGCCTTTGAGATCGAGGCTGCGGCGAAGACAAACCTCTGGCTTCGCGTCGTCGGGAAGCGCGAGGATGGCTTTCATGAGATCGAAACCCGGATGGTCACACTCACGCTGGCGGACCGGCTGAAATTCAAGTGGCGTGAGGATGATCAGGTCGTGTTGCGATGCTCGGATGAATCGCTCCCTACCGGAGAGGAAAATCTTGTCGTGAAAGCGGTTCGTGCGCTTGCGGGAAAAGTCGGCAAAACGTTGGCAGTTTCGATTGATCTTCAAAAGCAGATTCCCTCCGGGGCCGGGTTGGGTGGGGGAAGCAGTGATGCCGCCGCGGTGCTTCGTGCGCTGAATGAAATGGGTTCTCTGCAATTGTCGGAAGAGGAGCTGGCCGGAGTCGGCGCGATGATCGGGTCAGACGTGCCGTTCTTCGTTTACAATCGGCCCTGTGACTGCGGCGGGCGCGGCGAGATCGTGACGCCGGTGGAAGAGCCGGTGCCTTCCCTGAGTTTGTTTCTCATCAAGCCTGCCTTTGAGATCGCCGCTGCCTGGGCCTATCAGCATTGGGCGAAGTCCGGCGAATATGAAGATTTTCACTACGCGTCGCAGGCGATGGCGTGGGGAGAGATGGGGAACGATCTGGAGCGGCCTGTATTTGAGAAGTTTCCTGTTCTCGGTGAGATGAAGTCGTGGCTTTCCTCCCGGCCCGGCGTCAGCGGAGCACTCCTTTCCGGGTCCGGCTCGACCATGCTGGCGGTTCTTGAGGAAGGCACGGATGGCAAAGCACTGGAAGATCTGGCTCTGGAACGCTACGGCAGGAATTGCTGGACGAACCTCTGTCGAACCATGTAACCCTGTTCAGGTGGAAAACGATCAATCTCAGGACCAGAGTGTGCGCGTTGATGTGTGGACGTGGGCGGTTCGCCTCTTTAAAACGCGAACGCTTTCAGGGGCGGCGTGCAAAAAGGAGCAGATTCTCGTGAACGGGCAGCGATGCCGGGCGTCGCGACAGATTCGGGTCGGCGATCGACTGGAAGTGCGGCGCGGGCTTCTCACGCGAACGGTGGAGGTGAAGGCGGTTCTTTCCAAGCGGGTCGGGGCGGCTGTGGTCGATGATTATCTGATCGATCACACCCCGAAAGAAGTCTACGAAGCGGCTGCCGAAGCTTTCAAGCAGGTCCGTGAAGCGACTCCGCAACGCGCGGCCGGAGCCGGGCGTCCCACGAAACGGGAGCGCCGCAATCTTGAGGAGATCATGGAGGAGGCGGTCGAAGAGAAGGAGTATTTCGAGTCTTTCGTGAAATCGTTTACGCGCCGGAGTTGATCGGGTAGGTTCCGCAAACTGGAATTCATGAGCGAGACTATGACCAGACCTGCCTGGGCGGAAGAAATCCGACGGCTTTATCTTTCGAGTGCGGCGAATCAGTTCGTCATTCACGGGAATGTCAGTGACCGGCTGCTTGTTCCGGGGAAGTCGGAATCCTCGGTGTCGGTGGGGAATCTGATTGACTACCTGACTGGTGTTCAGCTGGCGAAGTTTGATCTCGTTCTGAGCTATGAACTCGGTGCCGGGCTTCGGATTGAGGCGGGTGAAGAGTGGTTTCGCACCCTGCGTTTTGCCGACGAAATGCCGAAGGATCCGCCAAATGCGATTGGGTACATCGATCAGTTCCTCCGCTTCTGCGTTAATCTCCGCGCGCTTGCCCCGGGCGAGGACAAAGAGACATCACCGGCAGGGAAAAATCACTCCATCGCGGTGATCATCAAGTCGGCCGAGCTGGTCTTCCCGGTTTCGAAACAGGTTCGTGACTATCAGCTGAACTCGATGGCCTCCGTGGTTCGCTCCTGGTCGCATGAGACTCATTTCAATGAACAGAATCTCGCTGTTTTTCTCGTTTCAGAGCACCTGAACGATCTCAATCATCTTCTCTCGCACAATCAACGTGCCGCGAGAATTGAGATCCCGATGCCGCAGCCGGAGCAGCTCACGGATGTGTTTGCGCATTTTGAATCGCTCTATCCCAAAGCCCTGAAGGAGTTTGTCGGGAATCCCGGGGTTCCCGCGTCAAGGCTCGCCGGCGCCACGGTGAGTTCGATCGAATCGCTCCTCAAGCAGAAGGAGTACGAGAACAAAACGCTGGAGGAAACTGATCTCGCGGATCTCAAAAAGTCACTGGTCGAGCGCGATTCCCAGGGATTGATCGAATTTCTTGAGCCGACCCGCACGCTCGATGATGTCTACGGGAGTGAAGGCGTCAAAACCTGGGTCCGTCAGGATATCGCCCTCTGGCATAAAAATGACCTCGCGGCAATGCCGATGGGCTATCTCCTCTGTGGTCCGGTCGGGACCGGTAAGACCTACCTTGTCGAGTGTCTTGCCGGTGAGGCGGGCGTGCCCGTCGTGAAGATGAAGAATTTCCGCGACCGATGGGTTGGCAGCACCGAGGGAAATCTGGAAAAGATCTTTGCTCTGCTTCATGCTCTCGGTCGTTGCGTGGTCTTCATTGACGAAGCGGACCAGGCTCTGGGCAGTCGCGATGCCGGCTCCGGCGATTCGGGGGTGTCAGGGCGCGTCTACTCGATGATGGCCAAAGAAATGAGCAACACCGCAAACCGTGGTCGCATCCTCTGGATTCTCGCCTCGAGCCGCCCCGATCTCATTGAGGTGGATTTGAAACGTCCCGGTCGTGTCGATGTAAAAATCCCGCTTTTCCCGGCCCATGAAGCCGGGGAGGCCTACCTCCTCATCCGTGCGCTCAGTAAAAAACACGACCTGAAGTTACCGAAGGAATGTCCGGAGGAAATTCTTCCGCTCGTTCCTTCCCTGGTCACGCCGGGAGCCGCTGAGTCGATTGCGATCAAGGTCTACCGTCAGGTGAGAACCATGGACGTGGATGCAGTTGAAGCGCTGCGGGATTGTCTCGATGAATATCAGAACCCGATCCCGCAGGAGATCATGGATTTTCAAATTGGTCTTGCCGTGAAGGAGGCCAGCGATCTGGATTTTGTTCCGGATGTCTTTCGTGAATATCGATGAGATCTGAAACCATCGATCGCGAGCGGAGTTCAATGAACATGATCAACAGCGTGAGATGGATCGTTTGCAGCCTCCTTGTGTTTTCCTGGGGGAAGGCGGAGGAAAGCGCGGATGGATTTCTTCCCGCTGAAGTAAGGGAAGCTGACTTCCAATCGCTCGCAGGCCAGTCTCCTTTCACGCGGGCGTTGAACCTCAGTGATTCTCTCATTCTCACCGGAATCGCGACCGTCGACAACGAACAGGTTGCGACCTTGATCAACAAGGAGACGAAAGAGTCCTACGTGGTTTCCAGTCAGCTCAATTCCCAGGGCTGGAAGATGGTCGAACTGAAATCGGATGCCGATCTTGAAAAGGTGGCGGCAAAGGTGGCTGTCGACGGCGGGGAAGTAGTCACGATTCGCTACGCCGAGTGGCAACTCAAGCCGGGTGAATCGAAGCCGGGTGCAGGTCCGGGTGAGGGTGGCCAGATGCGTGGAGACGGGAAGGGAGACGGGCAACGCCGTGGTCCTCCTCCGGAAATGCGCGAGAAAATGAGCAGGCTCTCCGAGGAACAGCGTGGAAAACTTTTTGAGAAGATGCGAGAAATTCGGGAAAAGAACCCGGACATGCCCCGCGAGGAGATGGGGAAAATGATGAGCGGAATGATGGACCGCATGCTGCAACAAAAATAGGCGCGCCCGAAGACGCGCCTATGGAAAGCGTTTGCTTGAGAAACGCCCGAACAATTACTTTGAAGCGGTCTCTTTCTTCGTCCCTTTCTTTTTCGCGGCAGCCTTCTTTTTCACCGGAGCCTTTTTCTTCACCGCAGCTTTCTTTTTCGGCGC
>JARGOP010000008.1:75006-112605 GCA_029233965.1 Verrucomicrobiales bacterium
CGCAGCTTTCTTTTTCGGCGCTGCTTTACGTTTCGCGACTTTTTTCTTTGTGCCGCTGCGTCCGGGGAAGGTGAGTTCAGCGATGCCGGACTTGTCGAGTTCTCCCAGACCGAGTTCGATCATTTTCCTGTATTGATCGGTCGTGGCATTGTTGAGAGGAAGGTTGAGCTTCTTCGCCCTGGCAAGACCACCGGCGATACCGGAATCCTTGGCGGCGTGAGAGGCGGAGAACCAGCACTCGTGATCGCGGTCGATCATGTCATCGGCATCGGTCTCGAGGACGCGTGAATTCGCGCCGGTTTGGGAAAACACTTCGCAGATCATCTTGAGGTCATGCCCGAGTGACTTGGCGAGACCGAGTCCTTCAGCGAGACCGGCCGTATTGATGTTCATGACCATGTTCACGAGCGCCTTCACTTCGGCTGCTTTTCCGATCTTACCGATGTGGCGGAGATTCAGGCTGAGGTCTTTGAGAAGCTTCTCGTTTTTCTTGTATACATCGTCGTCGGCTCCGACCATGAGGTAGAGCTTTCCGGTGCGGGCATGACTGATGCTGCTCGCCATGCAGGCTTCGATCGAACTCGCCTTGCGTCGCTTCGCGGCCGTGGCCACGGTTTTTTGAATCTCAGGACTCAGGGTCGCGCAGTTGATGAAGGTCTTGCCGGCAGCTGCGGTGAGAAGGTTGTCACTCTTGCCGAGGAAGATCTTCTTCATCGCGGCATCGTTGGTGACGACCGTGAAAATGATGTCCGCATTCGCCGTGACATCAGCGAGCCTGGTGTAGGCTGTGGCCCCGAGTTCCTCCGCGAGCGAATCCGCAGCAGGACGGTAAACATCGTAAACAGCGGTGATGTTATAATTGAGGTCTTTAAGGTGACGGGCCATATTGGCTCCCATTCGCCCAACTCCGACAAAGCCGATTTTTCTGGTGCTGGGACGGGGGACTGTTTTCTTTTTTGCAGTTTTTTTGCTCATGAGACTATCCTGAATTAATCAAGGTTTGTGAAAGGTGTAACCAATTCTCGTTTTCCGCCAAGCAATTTATGAGTGAGTCATCAGGCCAAACTAATTTCGTAATGTGTTTTGTCGATGCACTCAGAGGGATCGGATGCGTTCTCAAGAGTGAACGGAATTTCCGAATCCATGTCATGGCCGCCGTTTTGGCTGTTGTAATTGGATTTGTGTTAGGGCTTTCGGCGGGCGAGTGGGTCGCGGTTGTTCTCGCCATTGGAATCGTCATGGCGACGGAAGTGGTAAACACGGCGATTGAATATCTTGCGGATGCCGTCCATCCGGAAATGGACCCGGGAATCCGACGTGCTAAGGATGCGGCGGCGGGAGGTGTTCTCATTGCTTCGGTTGCAGCCGCCGCGGTCGGCGCTATCGTTTATCTTCCAAAGCTATGGGAGTGGGTATCGAAGAGTTAAAAGCGGAGTGGATCGGCGGCCTGATTGAAGCCGTCGGGAAAGACAAGGTTGTCACCTCGGAGTCGGTCAGGGAGGAATTCGGAAAAGATCGATGGCATGCCGCCTCGATGCCGGAAGCGGTCGTCCATGCCGGTTGTCGCGATGATGTCGTCGCAACCTTGAAGTTTGCCAATGAGCGCGGCGTTCCCGTGACGACCCGCGGAGCGGGTGTCGGCTATGTGGGAGGATGTGTCCCCGTGCAGGGCGGGATTTTGCTTTCGGTCGGAAAGATGGACCGGATTCTCGAAATCAATCCATCGGATGGTGTCGCCGTCGTCGAGCCCGGTGTGATTTTGAATGATCTTCAGACAGCGGTGAGGGCGCAGGGTTGGTATTACCCGCCGGACCCCGCGAGTCTCAGGGAATGTTCGATCGGAGGAACAATTGCGACGAATGCGGGAGGTCCACGCTGCGTGAAGTACGGAGTCACGAGGCATTATATTCTCGGTTTGGAAGTAGTCCTGCCGGGGGGCGGGATTCTCGAGACCGGGGGGCGTTGTCACAAGAACAAGACCGGCCTCGACCTCATCGGAATGTTTGTAGGATCGGAGGGACTGCTGGGTGTCGTCACCAAAGCCACCCTGCGGCTGATCCCTCATCCCGAAGCCCGTGCCATGCTCACGGCAACCTTTGCGGAATTCGAGGAAGCTGCTGAGGCGGTCCAGACCATTTTGAATACGGGTTGGCAACCTTCGGGGCTTGAGATCACGGATGGTTTCACCTTGAAGGCGGCCCGCGACTATCTCGGGCCGGAAACCCTGCCCGATGGAAATGCTCATCTTATCGTTGAACTCGACGGGCGAAAGGACACCGTCCTGCAGGACCTCGCGAAACTTCACGAGTTGGTGAGTTCTCTCGGTGCGATTGCCGTGGACGAAGCGCGCGACAGGGAATCATGTGAAGCGATCTGGCAGCTGCGCCGGGAATTTTCCTACTCGCTCCGCGCAACGGGGCTCATCAAATTGAATGAGGATATTGTCGTGCCGAGGTCCCGGCTCGTTGATCTCGTCAAATTTGCGCGGCAGCTGGAAAAGGACACCGGCATTCCGGTGGCCTGCTTTGGCCATGCCGGGGATGGGAATATCCACACCAATCTCATGGTGAAGGATTACGACACCGACGAGGCAGCCCGTGAGAAAGCCGATGCGGCGCTCGACGTTCTCTTCCGCTGGGTCATCGAAAATGACGGCAAGATCACCGGAGAGCACGGGGTGGGGCTCGCAAAGAAGCGCTGGTTTAAAGATGCGGTGACACCGGTCGCAGCAGATGTTCATCGACGACTGAAGGCCGCACTCGATCCTAACGGAATCCTGAATCCCGGAAAATTTATCGAATAGTTTTAATCCTATGTCAGACGAACCCTCCTATGATGAGTCGACGGAAGCCCCGGCTCAGGAACCACTGTTGACGTTCACCGAGGCCCGTGTCCTTGGCTGCCTTCTTGAAAAAGAAGCGACGACGCCGGATCACTATCCGCTGACACCGAACAGTCTTCACTCAGCGTGCAATCAATCCAGCAACCGGGAACCGGTCACGGACCTCGGGACGGATGAGGTGGAGGAAGCAATGGAGGGACTCCGCTACAAGAAACTCGCAATCCTCGTGCACCAGTCCGGCGCTCGTGTCCCCAAGTGTAAGCACACCCTGGAAAACAAGCTTCCCTACATCACGAAGGGGCAGCAGGCTCTGCTCTGTGTCCTTCTCCTTCGCGGGCAACAGACGGCGGGTGAGCTTCGTCAACGCACTGAACGGATGTATCCTTTTGTCGATGTCGAGAAAGTGGAGTCCACCCTCGCGTTGATGGCAGAGTATGAACCTGAGCCACTCGTGAGAATCATTCCGGCAGGGGGTGGTCGTCGCGTCGTTACCTATGTCCACACGCTTTGCGGGGAAGTTTCGACGGCGGCTCCGGAAGTCACGACGAAATCCGGGTCTGCCGTTCCGGTATCCACCTGGCGGGAGGAAATGGAGGAGGAAATTGAATCATTGAAAGCGGAAATCATTGCCCTGAAGTCTGAACTGGAAGAACTGAAATCGAATCTTGGAGTATGAAATTGAGACCTTATTTTCTGTATTTGTATGTCGGCTTTTTGGGTTTTGTCTCATTGCAGGGGCAGGAGGAAACCTTGCTCTGGTCCGCTGGCGAAACGCCGTTTCTAAAAATTCGGGCGGCCGCAGAAGAACCTCCGGTTCTGCCCTCGCTGCATTTGTACGCGACGCAGGGAAGTGAGAATCATACCGGTGCCGCCGTGGTCATTTGTCCCGGGGGAGGCTATGGTGGACTGGCGATTGATCATGAGGGGCATCAGCCTGCGCAGTGGTTCAACGAACAGGGAGTCTCCGCTTTCGTTCTTCACTACCGACTCGGTTCGCAGGGATACCATTACCCGACCCAACTCGCCGATGTGCAGCGTGCGATTCGTTTCGTTCGCGGCCGGGCAGAGCAGTTTGGCATTGATCCGGATCGTATTGCCGTGATGGGATTTTCTGCCGGTGGTCATCTCGCGAGTATGGCCGCGACTTTGTATGACCGTTCGGTCTATGAAGCGCAGGATGAAATCGACGAGGTGAGTGCGAGACCGGACTTCGCGATCCTGTGTTATCCGGTCATCAGTATGGATCCGGCGATCACTCACGGCGGTTCCCGCAAAAACCTTCTGGGGCCTGAAAGAGTGGACGATGAGAATCTCGCAGCGGACCTTTCTTCGGAGAAGAATGTGACAGCGGAAACCCCTCCGACTTTTCTTTTTCAAACGAATGCCGATACGGCGGTTCCAGCGGAAAACGCGGTGAGATTCTACCTGGCCCTCCGCGAGAACGGGGTTCCAGCGGAAATACACAGCTACCAGGACGGCCCTCACGGGGTGGGACTCTATCGCGGCGATCCGGTGCTCGGGACGTGGTCGGGATTGCTCTCGAACTGGTTGCGGGCGAATTCCTTTTTTGCCCCGCCGCAACCAAGCGTTCCGGTGAAAGGCAATGTGACCCTTGATGGTGAGCCGGTCAGCTGGGGGGTGTTGGCTTTTCATCCGGAAGACGAAAATCTCCCGGTTACCTCAGTGAGAGTCCGCCGGGGAAAATTCGCGGCAACGGAAGAGGTGGGTCCGGTGCCGGGACCCGCAACCCTCAGTTTCGAAGGAAGCATCTGGGAGGCGACCTCCAACCCCGGCGATAAAGCGGTCTCTCTGAAGTCGCTCAGTCCGGGAAACCCTTCGCCGATAGAAGTCGAGGTGAAGGCGGAAATGGAGCCGTTGCAGCTCGATTTTTCCTCGAAATGATCAATCAGTCTTCCTCTTCGACCAAGGCATACTCCTCAAGGATGCTTCGTGAAACATATTGGAGCGCAGCTTCGGAAGTCGCTTCGAGAACGACGGGGCAGGCGTAGCCTGCATCAAGGGCCTCTTTCCAGCGGCCCGCGCAGACGCACCACCGATCACCGGGCTTCAAGCCGGGGAATCCGTAGATTGGCATGGGTGTGGAAAGATCGTTCCCCATGGACTTGCTGTAGGCGAGAAATTCTTCGGTAAGTTCACAACAAATCGCGTGGCAGCCATGATCCTCGGGACCGACCTGGCATCGTCCGTTGCGATAGAATCCAGTGAGCGGATCCATACTGCACGGAATGAGTTCTTGTCCTAACACGTTCTTGTTTTCCTGCGGGTCCATCTTATGGGTAGTTTGCGGCGGGAAAGACGGATTTTCCAGATGAAATCCCGGCTCATCTTAAGGAATCATCCCTTGCCTCGTCCACTGGAGGCGTAGACTACGAAGGAGACATGTCGAAGAACGAACAGGAAACGGAAGAACCGGCGTCAAATCCCGGCGGTGGCGGGTGGAAATGGCTCATTCTCGCCGTGATGCTCCTCGTTGGCTTCTGGTTTGGCGTTCAGGCACTGCGAAATGCTCAGCCTGCGGGTGCCGGGGAGGGCATGGGACCGGGCGGAATGCCTCAGGGCCCGCCGCCTGCGACAGTAGTGGTGGCTCCGGTTTCCCTCGAAGCAATTCAGGAGCACCGCCGGGTTACAGGAAGTCTGCGGGCAGTGGAGCGTGCCGATGTCGCAGCTCAGGAGTCGGGTGCGGTGGTCGAGGTGAAGGTCGACGTGGGTGATTCGGTGGAGAAAGGAGACCTTCTCGTGAAGCTGGATGATCGACGGGTCAAAGCGACGCTGGCAGAAGCGAAATCGATGGCGACGGCGGCGGCCGGGGTGGTCGATGAGCGGGCGGCGGAAGCCTCGCGCGCCGAAACGGACCTCGCTATGAAAAAGGACCTTTTTTCCCAGCGGGCGGTTTCGGAGCGTGAATTTCTTGATGCTCAGCGCGAGGCTTCTGTGGCGGTAGCGCGACAGAAGTCGGCGGTCGACGAGGCGAAAGCCAGAGAGGCTGCGCTTGATCTGCTCCGGGTCCGGCTCGAAGATCTGCAGGTGGTGGCTCCTTTTTCCGGTCAAGTCGTGACCCGCCATGTTGATCCCGGCGAATGGCTCGCCGCAGGTGAAGCGGTCGTGACTCTGATTTCTTCGGGTACCGTCGAAGCCTGGATCAACGTGCCGGAGCGTTTCATGGGAGCGATTTCAAGCGGGGACGAAAAATTTGAAGTGGTGGCCGACGGGACCGGGATTCGTTCCGGAGTGAAATCGATCCGCCAGGTATCGGATATCGATCCGGGGACGCGATTGTTCCCGGTCGTGGCGGAGGTCGATGATCTCGACGGCAAGCTCGTGCCCGGACAGTCCATCCATGCCGAATTGGTGGTGGGGGCTCCGCGCGAGTTGCTTGCGGTGCCGGTCGATGCCGTGATCGAGACCTTCAACGGAGCGTCTGTTTTCCTAGCCGCACCCGACCCTGATGGAGGCCTGCCGGTCGCGACGAAAGTGGCGGTCGTGGTCGCATTCCGCGAGGATGGAAAGGTTTTTCTGGAGTCCGGTGAGCTGAAGCCGGGCGACCTCGTGGTTGTCGAAGGAAATGAGCGTCTTTTCCCCGGAACACCGCTCATGGTGGAAGAACCGGGAGCAATGGAAGTTCCGCCCGGTCAAATTGAGGAAGCTTCGAAACTGTAGACGGGGTGGGAATTTGTTATGATTCAGAAAGCCATTGATCAGCCAATCAGCGTTGCCGTCGGAGTACTCCTGAGCGTTTTCGCGGGGCTCATGGCGGTGTCGCAGGTGCCGATCCGGATGACTCCGGAAGTTGAGTCTGTTGTTGTCTCAGTGATGACGAACTGGGAAAGCGCCTCGGCTGAGGAGATCGAAAGCGATATCGTGGAAGAGCAGGAGAAGGTGCTTGGAGAGGTCACCGGTCTCGCGGCGATGACTTCGATCAGTGCGGCGGGTCAGGGCACGGTCCGGCTTGAGTTCGAAACCGGCACTGATATCGAGGCCGCGCTCTCCGAGGTGCTGCAGAAACTGGATGAAGTTCCGGGTTATCCCGACGGAGTCCTCCAGCCCGTGGTCGAAGGAGTCGATCCGGAGTCCGTCGATTACATTTCCTGGATCGGGCTCGCCTCGACCGATCCTGAGTTTGATTCCGCCCTCCTTTTCGATTTCATGGAGCGCCGCCTTCAGCCCCGGTTTGACCGTGTCAAAGGCATCTCTCAAGTCGGGATTCGCGGGGCGGTGCAGTCGGAGCTTCACATCAACGTCGATCCCGTTGCGATGGCGAATCGTCGCATCACCTACTCGCAACTGAAGGCGGCGATCGAGTCAGCGAACGTCGATGTTTCGGCCGGGCGGATCGAGGAGGGGAAGCGTGACATCCAGGTTCGCAGCATGGGACGCTTTCAGAGTCCGGAGGATGTGGAGAATATGGTTCTCACCAATGATGCCGCCGGGCCGGTCTATCTTCGCGATATCGCCAGCGTCGAGGCCGCCTACAAGGAGCCCTCAAGCTGGGCCCGGGCGCGCGGCTACAAGATGCCCTTCTTCAATTTCCAGCTTGAGCGCGGGGCGAATCTGCTTGAGACGATGGAGTTGCTCATGGCCGAAGTCGATGCGCTCAATGCTCCGGGCGGACTTCTCGAACAAAAGGCTCAGGAACTCGGACTCGACGGTCGTCTCGAACTCATCAATACCTACGATTCGACCACCTATGTGCGCGACGCGGTCGATCTCGTGCGGTCGAACCTGCTTCTCGGCGGAGTCCTCGCCACGTTCACGCTCCTCTTTTTCCTCCGCTCTTTCCGAAGTGTCGGGATCATTGCTATCGCGATTCCGGTCTCAGTGATCGCTTCTTTTGTGGTCCTTGTGGCCCTGGGGCGGTCCATCAATATCATTTCGCTCGCCGGTCTCGCTTTCGCCGTCGGCATGGTTGTGGACAACGCCATCGTCGTGATCGAAAACATTTACCGCCATCTTGAAATGGGAAAACGCGCCCCGGTTGCCGCGCTCGACGGGACAAAGGAAGTTGCCGGTGCGGTTGTCGCCTCGACCCTGACGACTCTGGCGGTGTTCTTTCCCATTCTCCTGATTCAGGAGACCGCCGGCCAGCTGTTCCGTGATATCGCGCTCGCAATCATGGCGGCCGTGGGGCTCAGCATGATCGTTTCGATCACGGTGATCCCGGCGGCATCTGCCCGTTTTCTTCATCGCAGCGACGTCAATCAGGCGGAGGCGAAAACCCGGATCGGGCGATTTTTGACCGCGCTGCTCAATCCCCTGATCCGCTTGATTGAAGCGCTTCCGGTCCGCATCGCATCGCTCGTCTCCATCGGCACGAAAACCTGGCCGCGCCGCATTGCGATCATCACGGTTTTCAGCCTCGTCACGATTCTGGGCACCCGTATCCTCCTGCCGCCGCTCGATTATCTTCCGACGGGAAACCGGAATATTGTCTTTGGTCTGCTCTTTCCGCCGCCCGGGTACAACCTCGACCAGCTCTCGGAAATGGGTGAGCGGATCGAGGCCCGAATGCAGCCGGCCTGGGAGACAACAGGGAACAAATTCGGGATCGAAGATGTTATCGAAAAGGAAAAAGGGATTTCGCTCGGGGCCCGTGATGAGCGCACGCCGGTTCCTCTTGGCATGGGAGGACCTCCCGGTGCTACGGTGATGCCCCCGCCGCTCGATCATTACTTCCTCGTCAGTTTCGAGGGCCGCATGTTTCACGGCTCGATTTCGCAGGATAAAAAACGCACCAAAGACGCGGTCCCGCTCATGAACTACGCGACCTCGGGCGTCTCCGCGCCGGACACGATCGCCTTTGCTTTTCAAATGCCACTCTTCCGCGTCGGCGGGGCGACAGGGTCGGCGATCAAAATAGACCTGACGGGCGATGACCTCGATCAGGTGAGCGGCGCGGCGGGCGCTCTTTTCGGAACGCTTATGGGCGAATTCGGACCGGGGACGCTGAAGCCGGAGCCGCCGAACTTTTCCCTTCCTCTTGCGGAGCTTAGAATCGTCCCCGATGACGAGCGTCTCCGGGAACTCGGGATGACCCGCGCTGATCTCGGCCTTGCCGTCCAGGCGAACGGCGACGGCATTCTTCTCTTCCGCGATTACGAAGAGAGCGGCGAGTTGAAGGATATCAAAATCCTCAGCCGCTACTCGCGGGGAAAAGAAGCGCTCGAGCAACTCCTCGAAGCTCCCGTCGCCACGCCCGGCGGGGCGGTCGTCGATTTTGCAAGCATCGCTTCGCTCCAGCGGGTTCGGGGACCGGATGAAATTCGCCACGTTGACCGCCTCCGTGCCGTCACGATCGAACTCACTCCGCCTCCCGGCATGCCACTCGAAAATGCGATCGAGCAGGTCGAGGGCACGATCAACGGCCTCCGCGCGGGCGGGGTCATCCCGAACGCGGTCGGGGTCAACCTGTCCGGTTCCGCCGGAAAATTGAACGAGATCAAGACCGTCCTGCTTGGCGACGGCAGCCTTTTCGGGACGATTTCGAGCACACTCTTTCTCGCGTTTTTTGTGATCTACCTCCTTCTTGTGATTCTCTTTCAAAGCTGGACCTACCCGCTCGTGATCATGATCAGTGTTCCTCTCGCGACCTTCGGAGGTTTCATCGGGCTCGCGCTCGTTCACTGGGTCAGCGTGGTCGATCGCTACGCACCCATTCAGAATCTCGACATGCTGAGCATTTTAGGTTTCGTCATTCTTGCCGGGGTCGTCGTGAACAATGCGATTCTCATTGTGCACCAGACCCTGAACTTTCTCCGCAATGAACCGGACCTCGATCCACTCAAGGCGATTCATCTTTCGGTGGAAAGCCGGGTCCGTCCTATTCTCATGAGCACGCTCACCAGTGTCGGGGGCATGCTTCCGCTTGTGCTCCTGCCGGGGGCGGGCTCTGAGTTGTATCGCGGCCTCGGAGCTGTCGTCGTGGGCGGTCTTGTCGTCTCGACGGTCTTCACGCTCTTTCTCGTGCCCACAGTCCTGAGTGCGATGTTTGCCTTTGGGGGAAAGGAGCGGGCCAAAGAAGCGCCGGAGGGCGGTGCAACGGGGGAGATGGTCTCGGCATAGGTTGTTGGAAATGATGGGATCACTCAAGAGCTTCTTTGGCGTTGCGGCATTTGCGATCCTGCCCGGCTTGACGGGCTGTGTCGTCGATCCGTCTGAGCTCGGTGATTCGACGATCGACGCGGGGGCGGCTTACGAAAACTCGGGAGCTTACGCTGCGATCCTTCCGATCGGTCGCTGGTGGGACTGTTTCAGCGATGCCGGACTCAATCAACTCATCGAGAAGCTCGACGCCGACAACCCCACTCTTGCGATCGCCCTGGCAAGGTATGACCGGACCCGTGCCGAACTTGGTCTCGCAAAGGCGGACCAGTATCCGACGATTACGGGTGACGGCTTTGCCGAAACGAGAAGAGATTCCTCCAGCAGTATTTTTGTTCCGCCTGATGTGACCTACAACGAATTTCGAAGCGCGCTGAACCTCGATTATGAAATCGATCTTTGGGGGCGTGTCAGGAAAACAGTGGAAGCGGCTCAAGCCGAGTCGGAAGCCGCAGAAGCGGACTGGGCTGCGGCGAAGCTTTCACTTCGATGCGAACTCGCCCGGACCTATTTCAACCTGCGCTTTATCGACGCGGAGATCGATGTGCTGAAACGCAGTTTCAAAGTGAGGGAGGAAAATCGAAAGCTCGTCGAGGCCCGAGTGCGGGGTGGTGAAACAACGGATCTTGATCTGGCTCGTGCCGAAACGGAGCTGGAGGCGAACCGGGCGGAATTGCTCGGACTGGAGCGAACCCGGGCCACCTATTTCAACGCGCTGGCTTTTCTCACTGGAGAGGTTCCGGGTTCATTTCAACTTCCGGGCGGAGGAGTTCGACAACCGCCGAAGATTCCCCCCGGGCTTCCTTCGCAGTTGCTGACTCGCAGGCCCGATATTGCGGCAGCAGATGCCCGCATGAGAGCGGCGGCGTCACGCATCGGCGCGGTGCGTGCCTCTTATTTGCCGAGGATCAACCTGGTCGGAGTGGGTGGGTTGACCAGCCTTGAGTTGGAGGATTTTTTCAATCCCACCAGTTTCTTCGGCGAGATCGGGCCTCAGGTTCAGATTCCGATTTACAACGCGGGTCGCTCAGGGCTTGATGAGGACCGTGCCTTTGCGGACTCCGACGAGGCCATTGCAGTCTATCGGGAAACTGCTCTCGGTGGGTTCCGTGATGTCGAGGACGCTCTCTCGGGAATGAGGTTTCTGGACCGTGAAATCGGGGCCAGGGAGCAGGCTTCCTCATCCGCCGAGCGGGCTTCCCGGCTTTCGCGGAAGCGATACGATGGCGGTCTGGTCAGTTATCTGGAGGTCGTCGATGCCCGGCGTACTGCCCTTGATGAAGAGCGAAAACTGGTTCAGGCCAGGTCGGCCCGGCTCATCGCAACGGTGCAGCTGATTGAAGCTCTCGGCGGCGGGTGGGAAGTGCCGATCCCTGATCCGGAAGCGTAATGATCGAAATCGGACCACTGGACATACGTTCTTGCGTGGATTGGAAATCTTGCGAAATCGACCGTAGTTAGTGGTATGGAAGCCAAAGCTCCTTCTTTCTTTCAATCATCGGTGGATCGTCGTTTCTTCCTTCGGAGCGCGGTCGCAACGATTGCGCTGCCTTCTCTCGAAGCGTTTGCGGACGAGAAGAAACAACCGGAGTCCGGAACCGCCCGTAATTTTGTCGCGATCGGTGCATACCTGGGGTGGCATCAGAAGGCCTTTTATCCGGCGGCAACCGGTCGTGGTTATGAAATGCCCCGAACCCTCAAGCCAATAGAGGCTTACCGCGATCAGTTCACGATTTTCTCCGGTCTCGATCATCGGGCTCCCAATGGACACGGAGCCTGGATCAACTTTTTGAGCGGGAAGGCGCCGGGAACTTACTCGCTGGATCAACAGATCGCCGATCAGGTCGGCGGGAAATCACGGTTCGCTTCGATCGAGCTCGCGACAGGAGTGGGAGAAGGCGCGAAAACGATGAGCTTCACGAAGCAGGGGGTCGGTCTGCCCACGATCATGCGCCCCAGCGTGTTCTATAAGCAGCTCTTCGTCTCGAAAGAGGATCGCGAGCGGGCGGAGTACCTGATCAAAAGCGGCAAGAGTTCGCTCGACAGCGTTCTCGGCGATGCGAAGCGCTTTCAGTCGACGCTTCCAAAGCGGGATCGCGAAAAACTGGACGAATACTTTGATTCCTTTCGCGCCGTGGAGAAGCGGATGGATCGTCAACTCGCGACCCTCGATGAGCCGGTTCCTGAAACCGGCTATCAGTTGCCGAGCTACGATCCGATCACGCCGAACCTGCAGATGGAGGCCGGGAGCATCATGTATGATCTCATGGTCCTCGCGCTCGAGTCCGGTTCGACCCACGTCCTTTCGCTTTTTCTCGACGGTCTCGGTCAGGTTTTTGCGATCGATGGAGAGACGCTCAAGGCCGGTTATCACGCGCTCTCACACCACGGTAACGATCCTGAAATGATCGAAGATCTTGTCGCGATCGAACGGGCGCACATCGATTGCTTTGCCGGGTTCCTCCGGCAGCTTTCCGAAAAGAAGGATCCCACGGGGAAGACGCTTCTCGATGATACCGTGATTTTGTTAGGCACCGGCATGGGGGATGCGAGTCGGCATAGTAACGCGAATCTCCCGACGCTCGTGGCCGGAGGCGGGTTCAATCATGGACAGCATCTCGCGATCGATGCAAAGAAGCCGGATGCTCCGCTTCTCGGTGATTTGTATCTCACTCTGATGGAGCGCATGGGGATCGAGCAGGAGAGCTTCTCCAATGCTTCCAGAAACCTGAATCAATTGTTTTCGTGATGTCAGGATTGAATCCGGTTTACGGAGGTGTCCTCGCCGCTGCCGTGCTTTTCGGGTTGCCAGTGAGCCTGAGAGCTGAGCTTGAGTCGGTCCCGGAACCGGTTCAGGATATTCTCTTTGAGAGTTGTTTTGAATGCCACGACGGCGATTCGGAGAAGGGTGGAATCAATCTGGATCAAGTCGAAATCCCCTGGGGTGATCCCGGGGCGGTGGCGCAGTGGTATAAGGTTTTCAAGGTGATCGATCACGGTCACATGCCGCCGCCGGATAAACCGCAGCTATCAGAGGAAAAGAAAAAAGAACTCCTCGCCTTTCTTGATGCCGAGCTGCGCGAGCACACCTCGATCGGGGGAACGCTTCCGCGACGTCTCAACCGGCTGGAGTATCAAAACACGATTCGAACCACCTTTCGCATGGACGAATTTGAGCTTCCGATCGGGTTCCCCAAAGACAATCGGGAGCACGGTTTTGATACGGTGAGCGAAGCCCTCGTGCTTTCGCCGCCTCTGCTCGCCGCCTACCATGAAGTCGCCGGGCAGATTGCGGATGAGCTTTTTCCTCCGGCAAGGACATTGCCCGGGCCGACCCTGCGGCGCGCCGGGGTGGAAGATCTCGTCCTCAGCTTTTCCGCCGCGACGGTGCATGGCGATGCGTTGAGGCTGGCCTGCAGCAGCACGGATTCGATCATGCGAAGCAGCACCTGGCCGAGCAAGATTGAGGTGACCACTTCGGGGATGTATCGTGTCACCATTGATGCCTCGACTTTCCGACCGCGCGATGACTCATCGCTAACGCTCGAAGTGAGAGCGCGGGATGTCGCCGCGAGTGATCGGTCCTCCACTAAGGTTCATCGCCTCCTCAAGGAATTCGAAGTGACTTCCGAATCACCGGAGACATTTTCCTTGGAGGCCGAACTCTACGAAGGGCAGACGCTCCTTTTCCGATGGGCCGATGCGGAGCTGACGCATGACCCGAAGGTATTCGCTCCGCTCCTTAAAAAGCGTTTCGAAGAAGATCCACGATTTCTTGCGGCGTGGCAGGAGATGCTTTTCCCGAAACGAAAGGGACGCGCCCCGGTGCCGAGCCTGAGGGGGAGAAATGGATGGGAGATTTATCAGCGTCATTTAAATGATCCGAATCTCGATCTCTCGGATGCGACGATGGATTCCCGCTACACGAAGGAAATTTTGAAACTTGCGCAGGATCCCGGTGCGGTGAGGAATCTCGGAGACAGCCTGACTTACGAGTATCACGAGTTCGGCCCTGCTCTGGAACTCCACGGTGTGACGATTGAGGGCCCCTTTTCCGCGGTGGATGGTCCGAAGGATATACGCCGGACCAGCATCCGCGAATACAGTTTCGGGAAACGACTGGAGACGGATACGGACGAAGCCTACGCCCGCCGCGGTATTTCCGGTTTTCTGACCCGTCTCTTTCGCCGACCTGTCGATTCCGAAACAATTGCCGCCTTCCTTCAGGTCGCCAAAGACCATTGGGAAGCCGGGCACTCTTTTGATGAGGGAATGCATTTGGTGCTCCGGCAGGCGCTTGTTTCCCCCCGGTTTTTACTCCGCGAGACTTCGCCCGGAAAACTGGACCAGCACGACCTTGCGAGCCGGATCGCGTATTTCCTGACCCGCTATCCTCCCACAAGCCAGATTGTGCATTTCGCGCGGGCGGGGAAACTGAGCGATCCTGAAGTTCTCCGCAGCGAAATTGAGCGACTCATCCCGACAAGCCCGTCCGCCCCGATGATCAAAGACTTCGCCGGGCAGTGGCTGCATACCCGTCTCCTGCCGGAGATCATGCCGGATGCGTCGTTCGACTTTACGGTTGAGGAAGTTGAATTGGCGAGAATCGAAGCGGAGCGCTTCTTCGCGAAAATGATCGAAGAAAACCGGCCTATGACGGATTGGATCGCGCCGGACTTCATGCTCACGTCGCGCCGCTTCGCAGAGGAGAACTACGGGTATCCTCCAAAGGGGGGAAAGCTCGCGGGTGCTTCGGTGACTTACCGGTCGGACCACATGAAAATCGAACGGCTGCAAATTGACCCAAAAGGAATCCACGGAGGATTGCTAGGGCAGTCAGCAACGATGATGGCAACCGCAAACGGGGTCGATACCCAGCCGGTTCTGCGCGGCGTCTGGGTCCTCGAAAACATTCTCGGAATGCCAACTCCTCCGGTCCCCCAGAATGTCCCGGCGCTGACGCCCGATGTGCAGGGAACGACGACCCCCCGCGAACTGCTCGCGGCGCACACGAAATCGGCGGATTGTGCCAGCTGCCACCGGCATATCGACCCGATCGGTTTTGCGCTTGAGAATTTTGACCCGGTGGGGCGTTGGCGCGAAAACTGGCCTGAGACCGGTGTCCCGATTGACTCGACCGGGGTGCTTCCGGATGGCACGAAGATCGCCGGCTATCTCGACTTTAAGCAATGGCTCGTTTCAAACATCAGTCTCGTCTCCGAGTGCCTTGCGGAGAAGCTCATGATCTACGCGACCGGTCGCATTCCCTCCTACGCCGAGCAGGTCGAAATCAAAGGAATCGTAGATCGCATCGAAGCGGAGAAGGGTGGTTTCCGGGATTTGCTGGTCGCCTTGATCGAAAGTGAAACCTTTCAAACCCGCTGAAGACTTCGTGGAGTGGATGCGGGAAAATGCCCCGGTTGTTCACGTAATCCCGCTGTCTGCATCCCGTGCTTTCGACGGGAATCGGCTTAGATTGAAGGGTGACCAAGTCGTTATTCTTCCCCGGTTTCCTGACTTTTCTTCTCTTCGGGATCTGCCTGCCTTTCGAGAGCAGGGCGCAGCCGGAGGGTGAGATGAGTGGTACGGAGTTCTTCGAGCGCCGCGTCCGACCGCTTCTCGTGAAGCATTGTTATGAATGCCATTCCGAGGCGGAGGGTTCGCAGAAGGGCGGTCTTCTCCTCGATCGCGAAAGCGGTTGGCTTGAAGGCGGCGATACCGGCAAAGCAGTCGTTCCCGGGAATGTTCAAGGGTCACTCCTGCTCGAGGCGGTGGCCTACACCGACCCGGATTTCGAAATGCCGCCGAAGTATCAGCTCGAACCCGGCGAGATTGCGATCCTGAAACGCTGGGTCCTCGACGGAGCCGCCGGTCCTGCTGAGGACATGGGCGAAACGGAGTTCTCGCAGCTGGGCGATCAGACGGTCATTTTTGAAAAGGCCAAGGATCACTGGTCCTTTCAGCCGGTCGGGAAAGTGACTCCGCCTCAAGTCTCCGATGCGGAATGGAACGGGAATCCGATCGATCAGTTCGTTTTCGCCAGGCTCGCGGAAAAGGGACTTACTCCATCACCGCCAGCCGATCGGCGAACCATCGTGAGAAGGCTGAGCTACAAGCTGACCGGCCTTCCTCCCTCGGCGGAGGATATGGGGGTGAAGAATCTCAATCTTTACCTCAATGAACTGATCGATTCGCCGCGCTTCGGCGAGCATGTGGGGCGTTACTGGCTCGACGTGGCGAGATATGCCGACACCGCGACCACTTACCGCGCTGACACGAAGACGCCGCATTATTACCCCTACGCCTTCACCTACCGGGACTATGTCATTGAGTCATTCAACGAAGACAAGCCCTTTGACCTTTTTGTGAAAGAGCAACTCGCGGCGGACCTTCTCGGACTGGAGGCAAAAGACCCCCCTCTCACCGCTCTCGGGTTTCTCGGGGTTTCACCGCATCGCAACATGTCTGCGGACTTCGTCGATGACGTCATCGATGTGACAACCCGCGGGATTCTCGGGATGACGGTCTCCTGTTCGCGTTGCCACGATCACAAATTTGAGCCGGTTCCGACGGCCGACTATTACTCGCTCTATGGAGTCTTCAATTCCATCAATCGTCCCGAGCCGTGGGATTTGGAAGACTATCCTGTGATCGATGGCTACCACCCTCCGCAGGCTGAGGTGGCCAGTTACACGAAAGCGAAAGCTGCGATCGACAAAAAGATCAAGGACGCCGGTGAGTCCGTGAAGAAGGGAAACAACCGCTCCGTTGCGGAAGAGATTGAGCAGACCGACCTCGCTGAACTGCTTCTCTTTCACGAGGGGGCTCCGGTCAGAGCGATGGCCGTTTCCGAAAAGCCGAAGCCAACCGAGCCCTTCATTTTCGTTCGGGGCGAAGCGTCGAGCCGGGGGGATCGGGTTCCGCGACGTTTCCTGAAAATCATCGATCCTGAGCAGGAGCCGTTTAGCAGGGAAAACAGCGGGCGTCTCGATTTGGCGGAAAAACTGGTTGATCCAGCGAACCCGCTTACCGCGCGAGTTTATGTGAACCGGATCTGGGCCATGCTCATGGGCGATGCGATTGTCGACACGCCCTCTGATTTCGGTCTTCAGGGAGAGGCTCCGAGTCATCCGGAGTTGCTCGACTTTCTCGCGGCGCAATTTGTCGAGGAAGGTTGGTCGACGAAGAAGCTGGTCCGTCTCATCGCGACTTCAAAGACTTTCCGACAGGCGAGTTGGAATCGTGAGGAAATGGCGGCGATCGATCCTGAGAACGAATTTTTCTGGAGGGCGAACCGGACCCGTCTTCGCATTGAGGAAATTCGCGACTCCCTGCTCTCGGTCGCGGGCGAGCTTGATCTGAAAATGCGGGGGCGCCCCGGTCAGATTTGGGGCGACGATTATACGAAGCGCCGCAGCGTTTACGGCTACGTGAACCGCTTCAACCTCGATCCGACCCTGCGCAATTTCGATTTTCCCTCACCGATGCAGACGCAGGATTCACGCACCGAAAATATCGTGGCTCCGCAGGCCCTCTTTCTCATGAACTCGCCGTTCATGATCGATCAAGCCGCCGCGCTACTTGAGGATCTTGCCTTCGAAGATTCCGTGAGCAGGGAGGAGCGCATCGATGCGGTTTTTGAGCGGGTTTTGCAACGTGCCCCCACCCCCGGAGAGGTGGAGCAGGTGAAGCGTTTCGCTGAAATCGAAGAGGGGCGCAAGGTTTCGCCGTGGCGGTTGCTCGCGCAGTCACTCTGCATGTCGAACGAATTTTTGTACGTGGACTGAATCATGGAGAACGAATTTAATCTTTCACGCAGGACCGCTTTGCAGCGTCTTGGTTTCGGGATGGGCGCCATCGCCGCCTCGGACCTTCTCGCGAGTGTTCAGGGGCGCGGTTTATCGGATTCTCCACTCTCCGTGCGCCAGCCGCATTTTCCCGCAAAGGCAAAACGCGTCATCCATCTTTTCATGAATGGCGGGCCGTCGCAAATTGACACCTTCGATCCAAAGCCCGGGCTGAAAAAACTCGACGGACAGGAGCTGCCGGAGTCCGTCAAAAAGACCCTCCAGCCGGCGCAGCGCAACCGGGTCGGTGAGATCTGGGCCTCGCCTTTTGAATTCTCGAAACACGGGGAGAGCGGACTCGAAATTTCCTCGTTGTATCCGAATGTCGCGAAGCATGCGGACAAGCTCTGTGTGATTCGTTCGATGCAGAGTGAGATCGCGAATCACTCTCCGGGACTTCTCATGATGAATTGCGGTCACCCTGTGCTTGCCCGACCCAGCATCGGCTCGTGGGTGCTCTACGGTCTCGGAACAGAGAGCGAGGATCTTCCCGGGTATGTCGTTCTCATGCCGAGTGGAATGCCGACGGCTCAGTCCCGCAATTGGACGAGTTCTTTCCTTCCCGGCGTTTACCAGGGAACGCACATCGAAACGAACGGCAAAGGCGGCGAAATGATCCCGCATCTCCACCGCGATGATATTCACACGGGGACCCAGCGAAATTTGCTTCGACTCACCAAGTCGTTGAATGAACGTCACGCCGCGAACCGGCCCGGCGATGAAAGACTCGATTCCCGGATCTACTCCATGGAGTTGGCCTTCCGGATGCAGAGCGCGGCCACCGACGCCTTTGATGTCACGAAAGAGCCCGAGCCAGTTCGCGAGAGTTACGGCGACACGCCGGTGGGACGGAATTTGCTCATGGCACGTCGTCTCGTGGAGCGCGGGGTTCGCTACGTGCAGTGTTACCATGGCGCCGGCCAACCGTGGGACAGCCACAGTGGACTCCTTCCGAATCACCAGCGCCTTGCGAAGGAATCCGATCAGCCGATTGCGGCTTTGTTAGGGGACCTCGAAGCACGCGGGATGCTGGAGGATACCCTCGTCGTCTGGGGCGGGGAAATGGGCCGCACTTCGACGATTCAGAAAGTGGCGAAGAAAGACGTGAATCGCATCGGTCGCGATCACCATGTCGATGGCTTCACCGTCTGGATGGCAGGGGGCGGCGTCAAAGGGGGAATGGCCTATGGCGAGACGGACGATTTCGGGTTGGGGGTGGCTTCGAATCCTGTTCACGTCCACGATCTCCATGCCACGATGTTGCATCTCCTCGGCTTTGATCACGAGAAATTGACTTACCGTTTCTCCGGTCGGGATTTCCGGCTCACCGATGTGCATGGATCCGTCGTGAAAGACATTCTCGCCTGATAGTCGGAGTTTTGCCGATTGGTCACTTTTTTTTGGCGCGAATTGGCTTCTTGTTGGAAGGCACTCCTCTCGCTAGGATGTCACCATGAAAATCCCCGGCTCCCTTATTCTGGCATCTGTCGTCGCACTTTTTTCCCCGGCATGCGCGGAAGAAAAAGCAGAACATGACCTCGTTATCTACGGCGGGACCTGTGCGGCTGTCACCGCTGCGGTCCAGGCGAAGAAGATGGGCAAATCGGTCGTCATCGTCAGTCCCGATACGATTCTCGGTGGTCTTTCCAGCGGAGGGCTCGGGTGGACCGACACGGGGAACAAGGCGGTCATCGGGGGGCTTTCCCGCGATTTCTATCACCGCGTTTGGAAGGAGTATCAGAAGCCTGAAACCTGGAAGTGGGAGAAGCCGGAAGAGTATGGAAATACCGGTCAGGGGACCAAGGCGATGGATGGAGAAAACCGGACGATGTGGGTCTTTGAGCCGAGCGTTGCGCAGAAGGTCTTTGAAGACTATGTCACCGAGTTCGATCTCACGGTTCACCGCGATGAATGGCTCGACCGCGAAAACGGAGTGAAATTAGAGGACGGTCGGATTGTTTCGATCACGACTCTGAGTGGAAAGACTTTCACTGGAACGATGTTTCTCGACACGACCTATGAGGGCGATCTCATTGCGGCAGCCGGGGTCGACTACCATGTCGGGCGCGAGGCGAATTCCGAGTATGGTGAAACCTGGAACGGCGTTCAGACCGGGGTGGATCATCACCGGCACCACTTTCAAGTTTTCGACAAGCCCGTCAGCCCTTATGTCATTCCCGGCGATCCTTCGAGCGGAGTGCTCGCCAGAATCAGCACCGAGCCGCCGGGTGAATACGGATCCGGAGATCATCGCGTGCAGGCCTACTGTTTCCGGATGTGTCTGACGAATCATCCGGAGAACCGGATTCCATTTCCGAAGCCGGATGGCTACGATCCGAAACAATATGAACTTCTCATCCGGTGCTTCGAAGCGGGTTGGGGCATGGAGCTTTTCAATAAGTTCGACATCATTCCCAACCACAAGACGGACACGAACAATCACGGCCCCTTCAGCTTCGATAATATCGGCTACAACTACGAGTATCCCGAGGCAAGTTACGAAGAGCGCCGCGAAATCATCAAAGAGCACGAGACCTATCAGAAGGGCCTGCTCTATTTCGTCGCCACTGACCCCCGGGTTCCGAAGGATGTGCAGGAGGAAATGAACACCTGGGGGCTCCCCAAAGACGAGTTCACCGAAAGCGGAAACTGGTCCCATCAGCTCTACATCCGTGAGGCCCGTCGTATGATCGGGGACTTCGTGATGACTGAAAACGAGCTGCGCAAAGTGAAGCCGACGCCGGATTCAGTCGGGATGGGTTCCTACGCGATCGATTCGCACAACACGCAGCGCCACATCGACGAGAATGGACACGTCCAGAACGAGGGTGACATCGGCGTGAGCACGCGCGGGCCCTACGAGATCGCCTATGGATCGCTCGTTCCGAAAAGAGAGCAGTGCACGAATCTCTTTGCGCCGGTTTGCGTTTCGAGCACCCACATTGCCTTCGGTTCGATCCGGATGGAGCCGGTTTTCATGATCCTCGGCCAAAGTGCCGCGACCGCGGCAGTCATGGCGATCGATGGAGATCTCGACGTCCAGGATGTTCCCTACGAAGACCTCAAGGCGCGCCTTCTCGAGGATGGTCAGGTCCTTCACTATGATGGTCCTATCGCAGGCGGCAAAGGCAAAGCGGTGAGCGAACTGGAGGGGATCGTCGTGGATGATGAAAGAGCGGAGTTGACCGGCTTTGCGAAGACGAGTGCTTCGAACGGGCCTTTCGTCGGATTCGGGTATCGGCACGACGACAATAAGGACAAGGGTTCTTCTTCCGCCGTCTTTTCGACGACGATCAATGAGGCCGGCACGTATTCGATCCGGGTTGCGTATCCGAAGAACAGCAACCGGGCCTCCCATGTTCCGGTGACTGTGCAGACACCTGAGGGAACCATCACGAAAATCCTCAATCAGAAGGAGGCTCCCTCTCATGAGCCCTTTCACGAGCTCGGAACGTTCACGATCGGAGCCGGCGAGGTTTCCACCGTGACGATCAGCAATGAAGGAACCGACGGGCACGTCATCATTGATGCGGTCCAGTGGCTGAAAACAGAGTAGGGGAGTCACCGGGGATCAAGACCCTGGACAGGGTTGCGTCAGGAACCTAACCCTGTTGGAACAGAATCGACTGACGTTGAGGCTCTAACTTATCTTCACCCCGCCCATGCATCCACCCGCCCGTGACCCAGACGAACTGGAGCGCTTCTTTGTCGCGCGTGCCAATGCGGGCGACGTTGAGGGGCTTGTTGCGCTTTATGAAGCAAACGCCACTCTCGATTCCGGGGACGGTGAATCGGTGGTCGGGAATGAGGAGATTCGGAGATTTTTCACTGACTACCTCGCGAGTGCTCCGCAGTTTGATCCCAGCCTCCAAACCCCTGCGGTGTGCAGCGGGGATCTCGCTCTCACCTCATCCAGACTCGCCAACGGCGACATCACCGGGGAGATTGCGCGCCGCCAGGCGGATGGGACCTGGCTTTGGGTCATTGATCGTTTTACTCTCGGGAAGATCAGGTAGGCAGCGCGGCTTTCCGCCGTGATCGCAAAATCTAACTTGCCGGTGAGGTCAGTTCCAACAAGCGCACGCATTCCTCCAGCAGCCAGTCGGGATGCATGAAGGGTTCGTAGCTGATCTCCTGCCAGCGGATGCGACTGCTGCCGTCGATGAGGAAGGTGCCATGGAGGGCCATCTCTTCGAAGTCATCGTAGGCGCGGTAGGCTTTGAACTGATCCAGTGAGGGGTCGGCAAGGAGTGGAAAGGGGAATGGCTTCGTCTCGGTGTCGAAGGTTTTGCTCAGTCCGTCGATGCTGTCCGTGCTCACGGCGATCAGGTTAATTCCGGCGTCTGAAAATTTCTTCGCGGCCGGAGCGAAGGCATTGAGCTGCTCCATGCAGTGCGTGCATTCTTTTCCAAGGTAGAAAATCACGAGGACAGGTTCGCCGGCGAAGTCTTTGAGGCTGTGTATTTTTCCCTCTGCATCAGGAAGGGCAAGAGACGGCGCGGGCGGTGGCGTCCAGCGGAAAGGGCCCAGCGAATCCAGAGGGGGGCGTTCCCCGAGATCCTGCGCTACGGCGGGAGCTTTTTTCCATTGATCCGGATAGCCCAGTGCTTTTGCCACCGGTTCGAGTCGCTTGAGAATGGGAAGGTCAGGGTCGGCGGAGTGAGCAAGAGTCCGGAGCGCCTCGAAGGCTTTCTTCGCTTCGTCTTTCTTTCCGGCGTCATAGAGAATTTCCACCTGCGTCGCAAGAGGGAGGACTTCGCCTGCGTCCGATTTGACCGATTCGGCGGCCAGCTGCATGGCTTTGTCAGGATCTCCGGCGCGACGCCAGAGTCCGGCATGCCGCCATTTCGCGAGGTCTTTGAGGTCAGGGAGGAGTTGCTTTGCCTGATCCAGGTCAGCCGGTTCCCGGGTGAGAGCCTCATACACGGTGAGTTCGTTGACGAGGTTGCTCAGGGTTTCGATGTCCTTCTTGAATTCCTTTTCGGCCGACTCTTTGGCGCTGGTGATTTCTTTCTCCGGCTTGCTCTTGTCTTTGGCTTGTTTCTCCGCGTCGGCGACGGCGGCGTCTCTCGCGGTTGTTTTTTTCCGGAGCGCGCCGGTCAGTGCGGTGAGGTGCTGCTTCCCGCCGTCAAGGTCACCGCTCTCAAATTTTGCGATGCCGACGAAGCGGTCGTAGTCGCGTTGGAGGATGGATTTGTCATCCACGTCGAGGAGGCCGTTTTCGGAGAGTTTGATGAGTTGTTCCCACTGCTCAAAGCGGACGAGGGTATCGCGGAGGCGCTGACGACCGTATTGCCAGCTGCTTCCCTTGGGATTGTAGGTTTCCGGCTTGTCCTCCTTTTCGAATTTTGCGAGACGCGGCAGCGAGATCATGTTCATTGCCAGTTCCACGGATCGGTCGAGTTGGCCGAGGTAGTTCAGATTACGAATGAGCCATTCGTTATTGTGCGCGAAATTGTGGATCTGATCGGGAACGATCTGAAACCGCATCATGTGAGCGTGATCGATCCGGGCGGAGGCTTCCTGTTGCCAGACCGCGTCTTCGTAGCGGTGGAGTTTCGAATAGATATGCCCGGGCATGTGCCACATGTGGGCGATCCCGGGGGCGGCGGGGCCACAGTTGGCGGCGGCGGCTAGGGCTTTGGTCGCATCCTCTTTGTCCCAGAGATGGATCTGGTAGTGGTTCGCGGGATGATCGGGATCAGCGGTGAGGACCTTTTCAGCGAGAAGGTTGACCGCGTAGTGACTTGGGATCTCGAGTCCTTTGCCGTGGTTGTAGTAAATCTGTTTGAGGAGAAAAGCCTGGGCTTCGATGTCATCCGGGGACTCCGTCGCGATATTTTCTAACGAACGCACAAAATCCCGGAGCCGTTTCTTGGCATCGAGCTTGGTGTCGCGGAAGTAGTCGGCGAGGCCATCGATCCAGGCCTGCTCGCGGGGGGAGGCACTGTCTTTGCGTTCGACCGCTTTCTCGATGAAGCCTTTGCCCCGTTTGTCGTTTTTGAAATTGGCCATCGCCATGCCCCAGTAGGCCATGGCGCAGTCGGGATCGATCGCGGCGACCTGCCGGAAGCTGCGTTCCGCTTCGAAGTCCCAGAAGCCATGGAGCTGGCCGAGGCCCTGATCGAAGAACTGCTGTGCTTTTTCCGAGTCCGTCGAGACCTTGAAATGAACGTCCCCGGTTCCCGGAATCAGCACCGCCGCCTGGCGGGGGCCTTCATTGAAAACTTCACCATGGTAAGAGTGCCCGAGGGTGGGGTCCTTTTCTTCGGCCGCGGCGAGAGGCAGGAAAGCGAGAAAAGCGGTGGAAAGTAGAGCGGCTCTCGTGATCATTAATTCAGTTCACGAATGAAGAGGTTCCGGAATTGAACGAGACTGGAGGATGACGAGAGTTCCCCGTCTTTCCCGAGGCCGCCGTGATGCTGCAGGGCGATGGCACCCTTCTCAGGAACATCGGGAAGGAGCGCATTCTCGATGATGAGGTGGTCGTTCAGGACGACGGTGAGGCGGTCTCCTTTCACGGTGATGACAAAGGTGTTCCACTCGCCGACCGCATGGTCGGCCTTTCGCGACGGCGTGACGCCCGCACGAACTTCGGGGGGATTTTTCTCGTTGTTTCGAATGCCGTAGACTTCACCGGATCCGATCGGCCAGCACCAGATGTTGATTTGATAGGTTCCCTGGCCGCGAAGGTAGATGCCGGAGTCGGCGTTGGGGGCGAGGTGGGTGATCTTCTGACCGTTATCGTCCTTCACGTAGGAGCCGTCCGGGAGGACATAGGGCATAGCGTAGAAGCCGTGCGTTTTCTTGATACGCCAGTCGAGGCGGAGTTCGAAGTCGCCGAATTCCTCTTTCGACCAGAGGTTTTTGTCTCCCTTTGCTTCCGAAAGGGCATCGTAGTCGATCACTCCATCAACCACCTTCCAATGCCCGTTGTCGCCCTCCGGGATGATCCAGTGGCTCAGATCCCTGCCGTTGAAAAGCGATTGGAAGCCTTCCGGCGTTTTATCAGGTGCTGCATCGGCAGGGGTGAGACTGGTTAGAAGAAACAGTGCAGGGAAGATTCGTTTCATACGAAGCACTATGATCGTTGCGCTGCGGGTGCGGCGACCTCTTTTTTCCACGCGATTTCGCCATCGTTGAAGTTTTGGGGATACGGAATGACGAAGGTGAAATCAACTTGCGGAGAGACGCATTCCGGTAGACGAGGTTTCCATGAGTGAAGCCGAACCGCCGGTCAAAGAGACGCCCGTGCTGACCGACGTCGAAATCAAAGACGCCCAGGTCATTTTCAATGCCGTGTGGAAAGGGCTTGTCGACGAACGGGGGGTCGAAAATCTCCGGTTTCCGAAGGAGATTATATTGCTGGGTGGAGCTCCCGGGTCCGGAAAGGGAACGAACACGGGCTTCATCATGAAAGCGAGAGGATTCACCTGCCCGCCGATCATCGTCAGTTCGCTCCTCGACAGTCCCGAAGCGAAAGCGCTTAAGGACAGCGGTCAGCTCGTCGGAGACCGTGAAGTCATGGGGATTCTCCTTAGGAAAATGCTGGAGCCGGAGTTTCGCGACGGCGCTGTGCTCGACGGATTTCCCCGCACGAAAGTGCAGGTGGAATGTATGAAGCTGCTTGTCAAAAAGATCAGTAAACTGCACCGCGAGCATGCAGAGACGGATCTGGCGATTCATTTCCGGCGTCCGGCGATTCACGTCATGGTGCTTTTCGTTGATGAGAAAACCAGCGTCGAGCGTCAGCTCTTCCGTGGCCGGCAAATTGCGAAGCACAATGAAGAGGTCCGGATGACAGGAGTGGGTGAGCTCCAGGAGTTGCGACCTACAGATCTCGACGTCGAAGCGGCGAAGCATCGTTACCGGGTCTTCAAAGAGAGCACCTGGGACGCCTTGCAGTCGCTCCGTGAGGTTTTCTTCTATCACCTCATCAATGCACAGGGCTCGGTTCAGGAAGTGGAGCAGAATATTTTGCAGGAGCTTCAGTATCAGAGTTCGCTCGAGCTGGAGCCGGAAACCTTCTCACTGATTCGGGGGATCCCGCTGGCAAGTGAACTGGTGCTGCACGCCCGCCAGGAACTGGTAAAACGCCTCGATGAGTATGCGAGGAAAGATCACGCGTTGTTTCAGGAGGTGGTCGATCTTATCAACACCAAGTTCATTCCCATTATCGAGCGACACGCTATCTCGGGACGGGCTGTGATTAACAACGAGGATGAGGTGCTCTCCAATCCGCTTGCCCTCGCGATGCTCATCGACATTTTTTCCGACCGCGGCTACCACGCGGTCGTCGACAAGCAGCTTTCCAAGATTCCCGAGCGCGTCAACGTAGCAACAGGCGAAATCGAATTCCGCCCGAATACCACATATCGCATCCGGGTTTACTTCGAAGGCTCAGAGATCCGCCGGGGCGACCGCTGAGCCTTCTGAAAGTGGTACGTTACTTGATCTCAATCTCAATCGCTTCGGTTTTGGTGAAGCGCTCACGGGTGTCGCCGCGGCGAACGAGTCGGGCGTGGAAAGATTCCCATGGTTCGATATCAGCGCGGGGTTGGCCCCCTTCGAGGAGAATCTTGCTCGCCGTAGTGCGGAAGCTCATTGAGCGTCCACCCCATGAAGGGCCGGTCACATCCATGTCGCGAATTCCGCTGGGAAGGCGACGAATCAGCTCATCGAATTTTCGCGTGTTGTAACCGGGCTCGAACCCGAGTTCTGCCCATCCTTTCGCATAACGGTCACGCTCCTGCCTTGGAAGATTGAAGATGACCTCATTTGGTTCCACAACGGCACGGACATCGTCCAGTTTCACACCGTCGGCGGGGAAGTCATACCCGAAGTAGCGATCACTGCGCTCCTGTGCCAGAGCCGGAATCACAAAGTGGATGTGAGCCCAGTCTCGTCTCCGCTGCTCTTCATCTTCCGAATACTCCGCCACGTAAGTGGCGTTCATTCCTTTGCGGCCAAGGTAAAGGTGGACATCGAATTCGAGATCCCCTTCCAGGACCATCTTCCAGATAATTTCCTTGCCGTCAAAGCTCGGCTCCTCCTGCAGGCGGAGGAATTTGCGGTGGCGAATCTGGTGACGTGGATCCGGAGCCTCAGGGACGTAAATCCAACTATGGTAATGAAAGCGAATCGGATTCTGGATGAATTGCCCGTCTGCGTTCTTCAAAAAGATATACGCTCTCGCTTCCGGTCCATAAAAGACTGCTTCGTATTCAGGCTCAACGATCCGGTGAATCTCGGTCCAATCCTTCCCCGGACGGAATCCGTAGAATTCCGGGCTTGTGATCTCGGGCCGCGGTGCAGCATAGGTGTAATCGATGTCGGTCAATGGCTTCTTTTCCTCAGGCTTGGGAGGAAGCAATGAGGTCGGCATGTCTTCATCGACCCCGCCACCGCCAAGGATGGAAACCAGCGTCGGCATCTGACGCCCGAGAGTTCGGTTGGCGATCTTTTTCGTGACCACATCCAATGGCTCGGTCTTCTTCTCAGCCGGCTGAATGTAGGTGCGGATCTTCCGGCGTCCCAACATCTGCCCGATCGTAAGGGCCACGTCTTCATCGACGAAGTCCTCGAAGTCGGAGAAAATGTAGAGCGAATCGATCTTTTCCTCCATGAGGAATTCGATCGCGGATTGGACACGGCTCCGGTCCCAGCGTCCATCCGCAAGAAACTGATTCGGGCGGGTTTTGTAAGTCTCGATGAGACGGTCCACATAGCGCTGAGGTGCTTTTTTGGGAAGATCGTGCCACAGGAACCAGTAAGGAGTCCGTGTCTTCAGCTCGGGATGATACGGAACGACTTCTTCGGGAACGATGAGGCGCACAGTCTCAAGATCATCAGGATTCCTCTCCTGACGCATGACCATGTTGCGAACATAAACAACAGGAGCGTCTTTGAAGTTTTTATCGACCTCACGGACCACCATCGGCAGGTATTCCGCCATTGAACCGGAGACGTCGAGAATGACGCCGAGGACGTCACCTTGCATTTCCTGGCCGAACATCATCTTCGACTCAGAGGAAGTCGGCATGCCGAGGCTCATGGAGGGGTTGAAGGAAACGATGTTCTCCATCGCCATGTCGGCGACTGGGACGTCGAGGCTGGAAATGGAGAGGCTGGACTCTGCTGAGACGGAAATAATGTCGGTCACGGCGGTGTTGACGGCCGTCGTTGGATCGACGGTCGGCTTCTCCATTGTCGTGTCATCGATCGTTTCCTCCTGCTGCTCAGCGGCGTTCGAGGCCACAATCTGAGGAGGAACGTTGGGTGGAATCTTGGTTGCGACTGAGATCAAGAGCGCAAAAATCGCGACGTGCAGGAGCACGGTAATAATGATCGAATTGTATTTGTCTCGCTTGATTGACGCTTCGCGGAGACGCTTGGCTTCCTCCTCGGCCGCGTGGAGAGCGTCCATCTCATCGCTGGAGAAAGAGACCTTCGGAAGAGCGATGGGATCGTTTGATCCGCCACCGGACTTGAGCGCCTCAACGATCGCCGGGGCCGCAGCGGTGGGTGGCGGAGGAGATGTGCTCTCCACTTCTTCGTCGATATCCTCCGCGGAAAGAGCTACCGGAGTCGGCGCCACTGTCGCAGCGATTTGCTGTTCGATTTGTTGCTGATAGATCAGTGACGGCTCATACTCAGGATCAATCTCAAGAGAGCTGGCAACAAGGCCTCTGGCCTGTTCCAGTGCGCCCACTGCGGCGTAACATTTCGCGGCATCAAGCCATGGCCCCGGTTCGCGGGGCAGGGCTTCTCCCTGATTCACGACCTCGACGGCGGTATCGTGGCGGCTCTCGGCGACGAGAGCTTCAACGAGGGAAAGGCGCAGCTCCCAATTTTCGGGGTTGGCGGCGAGCGCTGACTGGAGTTCTGGAGTAGTAGGCACGGCTTGCGAGGTGTTTGGGATTGGGCGGCATTAAGCCAGAATTTGTTGGCTTCGGCCAGTGTAAAATGTGACTTCAATATCAGGTTTTTTTTCATTCCCTTGAGCGAGCGTATTTCAGAATCGGGCCGGGAGCGGTCAAAATGGGCCTTCTTGAAGCATTTTCCCGTGACCATATTGGGGATCGTTCTGGTTTCTCTGGCCGTGTTCGGGTGGTGGCAGAGCGGCCATTATTCGGAGAGGAGGCTTCACTACTTCGGATTGCGGTCAGCAGAAGTGTTCACCTCCAGCTCACTGATCCGGATCAGTGTTGTCGACGGCTACATTGATCCTCACGGCCGGCCGAGGGGGTATAAACAGCGGAATGCACGGGGAAAAATGATGATCCGCCCGATGGTGCCCTCGTTGAGATTCGCCCCGACTATTTGGGAACTCACTCTGGGATTCTGGCATTTGGTTCTGGGGATCGCTGTTGCGACGGGGATTGCCGCTGTGTGTGAATGGCGGATTTTAAAGAAGCGGAGGGGGGAGCATGCTGCCATCGGGCTCGCCACGGGTCGGAATTGAATTGTCTGCCCGCAAGCGGTCAGACCGGCGGGGCGCTGCTGCGCAGAGTCCCGAATTTCGCCTTTGGCGAACCGGGGGCCGTGACTTCGCCGGTTCAATGAGTTTCTTCTTCCGGCTTGGTAAACCACCGGACGCCCGGAGGCGAGCCACTGGTCGGAATTGAACCGACGACCTATTCATTACGAGTGAATTGCTCTACCCCTGAGCTACAGTGGCGGGAAGGATGCCCGAAATCGGGCGGGCGGAAATCTAATCCAATTGGGTCCAGTGTCAATGAGAGCGCACAGCTCGCGTTTTCAGCAATTTCACGGTAGATTATTTTTCGGGAATCAGGTCACACTGAACCGGTTGAAGGCAAGATAGGGTAGAAATCAAAATGGATCGGACCACGCAGGAGCTGTTTGTTGAGCAGGTCCGCGAGCACCACGCGGGCTTGCGGGGCTTTGTTCGTGCGCTCGGGGTGGATCCTCTCTGGGTCGATGATGTCGCGCAGGAGGCCTTCATTGTCGCCTACAACCGCCTGGAGGAATTTGACCGTGAGCGCGATTTCGGCGCATGGCTCCGGGGCATTGCGAGGAATCTCGTGATCAATGAACGACGTAAAGATGCACGACGGAAGCGAATTCTTTCCGACAATCTGACGGACGTGCTGCTTTCCAGTTCGTCCGCGAGCGATCATGAGGAAGAGGAAATTGGAGACAATGGCCTCGCCAAACTCAACGCGCTGCGGGCGTGTGTAGCGGATCTTCCTGAAAAAAGTCTGAGGCTGCTTCGCTCGCGCTACGAAGACGAGAACTCGGCGCTTGATATTGCCGATGAATTTGAAATGAAGGCTCCTGCGGTCCGTAAAGCGCTGGAGAGAGTTCGTGTTTCCCTGCGCAAGTGCATGGAGAAGCGGTTGGAAGCGGGTCCGGTCACAGAGTCTGCCTGAAATGATGGAGTCAAATTCACGAGCCGAAGCGTTGCTGTCCGAATTCCTCAGTGGAGATGCGTCGGAAGAGGTGCTTCGTGAGTTGGCGGATCTTGCTTCCGGGGATGCCTCCCTGGCGTCCCGGATCCGGACAGAGTTGGAATTTTCCGAGATGCTGAGGCAGTCGATCGGGGAAGATGCCACGGGTGGAGATGTCCTGTTTTTTCAATCGAAAGCGGCATTTGAGGTGCCGAAGAGCGGGCTTTTCGAGAAGGCCTGCGATGGCGACATCAGCTCCGTGGAATGCGACCAGCTCGCCAAGTTTTTGTTCGATTCGCCCGGGGAAGTGGCTTCCCTGAAAAAGCGGCTTGCCGAGGATGAGTGGATTCGTGAAGCGGTTTCCGGGTCACGGAGTGAGGAGGCGTTTATTGAAGCTCTCGAAACAAGGATGTGGGCTGAGACGGTCCGGGATCATTTTGTCGAAGATTTTCAGGATCGACTGGAGCGGGAAATCTCAGTCGTCGGCGAAGCGGATAACATCGTTGAAATGCCGGTCTCGTGGACGCCAACCGTGCTGAAAATGGCGGCGGTCGCGGCGGCAGTGGTCTTTGGTGCATTCATGATGACCCAGGTCGGAGTGAATGGCCTTCCGGCTTCGAATTCGGTCGCGACGGTCACAAAGTCGAGCGCCGATGTGAAATGGTTGGGCGAACATGTTCCCGGTGCGGACGGGGAAGTGAGCGTCGGGCCGTATGAGCTGGAGCGTGGCATCGTGGCGCTGAAATTTGCCAATGGTGGAGAAATGACCGTCGAGGGGCCGGCTCTTTTTGAAGTGAAGGATGATGCGACCGCCCATGTCTATCATGGTGTCGCGATGGCCCGGAATAAGCCCTTCAAATCCGGGATCACGCTGAAGTCGAACGGACTCAGTGTCTCCGAGCCGGTGCCGCTCATCGGAATCGACGCACGTTCGGAGTTTTCCACGGAAGCAATCGTCTTCGAAGGGGACGGGGGGGTCTGTCTTGACGGGGGTAGTTGCCGCTCGCTGTTTGAATTTGAAGCGGTCAAAGCGGATCGGAACCGCGACCGTCTTGTCGATATTCCCTACAACCCGCAGCCATTCCTCGGAGGTTGGGAGCTGCTTTCCGGGGTGGAAAAGAATCTGGGTTCGGTCCGGATTGAAATGCCGGGAACGACAATTGAGTCTACGGATCGGGAAGGGGAAGTTCAGGTGTTTGTCGAAAATGAATCGTTCCGGCCCGAAGCCGATCTCGAGGTCGATCAGATTCGCACGGGACACTTTGCTTCTGCGGAGCTGAATCCCGGGCAGGCTCTCCAGGCGCGGGGGGACTTGAGAAGTTATCTGCTCCAGCTTTGGCCGACCAACGGGGTCGAAGGCGAAGAGGTCGAGGCCTCCCTGACCTTCGATCATGAAGTGGTCGGTGTGATTTATTCTTCAGACCGCCTTACCGATTCAGACCTGTCGGTCGGAACGTCGATTCCCCATGTCGGAGCAGAGTTCAACAAAGAGCGTGGCCTCGACCTCGGTCGGGATGAAATCCTGTTGAGTGATGATCGGCGCACGCTGAATTTGAAACTCAAGGGCGGCGAACTCGAGGTCGATCAGATCCGGGTGCTGGTCGCGTTGAACTAGTCTTCACTCCTTCTCAAGCACCAGGGAGATTGCTTCGGCGGCGGCGGTGAATCCGAAAGTTCCGGTTACGGGCGTGGCGGTTCCAAATCCGGTCGCGCAGTTGAGCCGGAGATGGCTGCCGGGTTCAGGGTCTTCCCGGACCGTTCCGTCTGCCCAGGGGAAGCGGGCGTTTTCCGTGCTGAAAACGGCGCGGACGCCAAAGGGTAATTTCAGTTGCTCTGCCGGGAAGTCATAATTTTGGCGGAGCGTTTTCCGGACGAGACGAAGAAGCCGGTCGTTGGTAGCGTAGGCGAGGTCGTCGCTGCTTACCCCGGCCGGGTTGCTTTTTCCGCCCGCTCCCCCGGCGACGACGAGCGGGATCCCGCGGTCGCGACAGGTGGCGATGAGAAAGGCCTTTTCTTTGACGGCATCGATTGCGTCAATGATCACATCGAAGCCGGTCGCGAGGAGTCGGTCGGCCGTGTTTTCGGTGAAAAAGGCGAGGCTCTCGTGGACGATGATCTCCGGATTGATGAGGCGCATTCGCTCCCCGAGCGAGGTGACCTTGAAACGGCCCACGGCTCCGTCGAGAGCGGGGAGCTGGCGATTGACATTCGTAATACAGACTTCGTCGAGATCGATGAGGGTGATTTCCCCGACCCCGCTTCGGGCGAGAGCTTCGGCGCTCCAGGATCCGACGCCGCCTACTCCGATCACCGCGATGTGGGCTCTCCGGAGTTTCGGCAGAGCCGGGGTTCCGTAGAGGCGGGCGATGCCGGAAAACCGGTCGAGATAATCAGATGGGAGCTCTTCGTTCAATCAGCGTGATCTTGCGTTCAAGGGAGGCCCGTTGCAAGTTGAGCTTCAGGCTTTGAAACCATGAAGTGGCAAATTGCAGCAGTCGGAAAACCCTCGCTCGCCTACGCGAAGGATGGCGTCGCGGAATATCGGAAACGGCTCCGGCGTTATGCAACGGTCTCCATCGATCTGATCCAGCGCGATGGGGGGAAAGAGAAGAACGGGCAGCAACTGCTCCAGATGAGTGAAGGCTCGCTCCGGGTGGTTCTCGATGAGCGTGGCAAAAGCTGGACCACCGGTGAGTTTGTCGAGCGTGTCGAAGGTTGGCAAATGGACGGGGTGAAGCGGGTTTCCATTCTCATCGGGGGAGCTGACGGACACTCTGACGAAACACGGGCAGCGGCGGATCATGTCATTTCGATGAGCGGATTCACCCTGCAGCACGAGTTGGCGTTGCTGGTTCTGATGGAGCAGATCTACCGGGTTCATACGGTGATGAAAGGCGAACCCTATCACCGCGAGGAGGCGTGAACCTGTTTTCCACCCGCATGAAAAAGAGGTTTCCAAGGATGCGTCACGGCTTTAGATTGTAATTTCAATAAATACAAAAATGAGACTTTCCCTGAATTTTACCCTCATTCTCCTCCTGACATTGGCGGTCGGAAGTGTGCTGAACGCGGAAGAGGCAAAGCCTGCACCGAAGAATAAGAAAGCCGCCCCCAAGGTCGAAGCGAAGGAGGGGAAAAAAGCGCCGAAGAAAGAGGCTGCTGAAAAGAATCCTCTTCCGCCAAAGAAAGAGGACGGTAACAAAGACAAGGCGGACGGAAAGGATGAAGATCAGGAAGGCGGAAAGACTGAGGAAAAAGAAGTCAAGACCCACAAGGTCGAGAAAGGACCGATCGAGGTAACGGTGAAGGTTTCCGGGATTATCGAGGGTAAAAAGAGCACGCCGCTGGCGATGGACCTGTTGCGTTGGGCTGACCTTCTCGTCGTGAAATCCGTTCCTCACGGCACGGAAGTGAAGAAGGGCAATGTGCTGGTTGAGTTGGACACGAGGACCCTCCGGAAAAAAATCGAAGAGTTGGAAATGGGAATGCCCTTGAAGCATTTGGATCTCGAGGCCGCCCGGTTGAATCTCGAAACGTTGCAAAAAACGACACCGATTGCCCTCGAGAAAGCGCGCAAAGCAAAAATGCAGGCCGAAGAGGATTTCGCCTACTTCGAAGATGTGAGCCGCCCGATGCGGGAGAAGGATGCCGAGCAGGATGTGAAGCAGGTGAGAGAGTATTTAGCCTATGCCGAGGAAGAGCTGAACCAGCTCAGGAAAATGTATGAGGCAGATGATCTCACCGAAGAAACCGAGGAGATTATTCTGCGTCGTGCGGAGAACACGGTGAACGACTATCGCTGGATGCTGGAGCAGTCCGAAGAGCGGTCGAGACGCACCCTGAACACGCTGATTCCCCGCGAACACGAGAGCCTGCAGCGCAGCCTTCTGGAAACGCAGCTGAATTGGAGGGCGAATGAAAAATCTCTTCCGGATGCCCTGAAGAAGGCCGAACTGGAGTTTCGGGCGAAGACTCATGAGATGGTTGAGTCAGAGAAGTCGCTTGAGGAACATCGGAGAGATCTGGACGCGTTGACGGTCCGCGCGCCCCATGATGGCATCGTTTATCTGGGCATGTCGCAGCGGGGGAAATGGACGACAGCTTCCACGGTGGAGCGGAAGTTGATTCCCGGGGGGAAGCTCACAATGCGGGAGATTTTCATGACCGTGGTCGATCCTTCGAATCCGGAACTCATTCTTTCGATCTCTGAAAACCAGCTCGCGGATCTTGAGGTCGGGCAGGCTGCTGCGGTGAAGCTGACTTCGGATCCGGAAGCGGAAATTTCCGGGAAAGTGGCTTCACTCTCCCGGGTTCCCTACGCGGATAACACCTTCAGCGGGGTGATCCAACTCTCGAAGGGGGATCCTGATGCGGTGCTCTTTCCGGGGATGAAGGCCGAGGCGGAAATCACAGTATACAAGAATCCGGGGGCGCTCCTGATTCCATCCAAGGCGGTGAAGAAAGAGGGCGAGAAAGAAATTGTGACTCTCAAGGGAGGGGCTGAGCGGGTCATTGAGACCGGTCGTGCTTCGGATGGGAATGTTGAGGTTCTCAAAGGACTGAAGGTCGGTGAGGAAATCGAACTTTCCGCGAAACCGGCTGACGACGCTCCTGAGAAGGCGGACCCAAAGGAAGAGAAAAAGTGAAAGCCGCCTCTTTCATCGCGGTTTGGGCCGTTGCTCTTCTCTCTCCGTGCCTTCGCACGGCGGACGGGAGTCCCGTCGAAGAAGCAATCGTCGCCGGCGTCGAGTTTCTCATTCAGGACCAAAACCCCGATGGCAGCTGGGGCTCCGCGAGGCAGACGAAGGGACTCAACATCTACGCACCGGTGCCGGGAGCTCACGATGCATTCCGCGCGGCGGTGACCGCAATGGCCGTCTCCGCGATGATTGATTCCGGCCTTGCCGACGATCCGGGAGAAGCGGCTGAAGCGCTTCAGAAAGGGGAGCTTTATCTGTTGGACTCATTGCCCAAAGTCCGGCGTGCCGACGCGACGGCGATCTACAACGTCTGGACGCATGCCTACGGGATTCAGGCGCTGACGGACATGTATCCGCGGGCGAAGGGAGAGCGGAGAGAGCAAATCCGCGAACTGATCGCGCAGCAGATTGACCGCCTCGGGCGTTATGCCTCGGTCGACGGCGGTTGGGGCTACTATGACTTCCGGGTGGGAACGGCAAGACCGGCGTCGAGCTCGATCAGCTTCACCACGGCAACTTGTCTCGTCGCGTTGCACGAGGCTTCCAAAATTGAAGGGATTGAAGTTCCCGGGAGGATGGTGGAGGCGGCCGTGGCTTCCATCAACCGGCAGCGGAAGTCGGATCACAGCTACCTCTACGGCGAATACTTGAAAGCCCGCCCGATGTACGGCATCAACCGTCCAGCCGGCAGTCTCGGCCGGTCCCAGGCCTGCAACTACGCACTCCGAATCTGGGGCGATGAGACGATTGAAGATCCGGTCATTGAGGGATGGCTCGTTCGTCTCGGAGACCGGAACGGCTGGCTCGATATAGGACGAAAACGTCCCGTTCCGCATGAGGCCTGGTTCGCCGTTGCAGGATATTTTTTCTACTACGGTCACTATTACGCGGCGCTCTGCACCGAGTTGCTGCCCGAAGCGGCGAGGGCTCCTCATCAGGAGATGCTTGCCGGAATTTTGATGAATCTTCAGGAAGACGACGGCTCCTGGTGGGATTTTCCGTTTTACTCCTATCATCAACCCTACGGTACAGCGTTTGCGGTGATGACACTCGCGAAGTGCCGGTAAAGGAAGGGTAGCGAAAGTCGTAAGACTTTCGAATCGATCGCGCTTCTCCAGGTCTCCCCAAGCACGACAAATCCGGTGGCATAGAATCACCTCTTTCATTCAGGAAAAAGTGGACGAAGCATTCCGTCATGCAGACAAGTGACTTTGACTATCATTTGCCCGAAGAGCTCATCGCCCAGCGCCCCCTTGAGCGACGGGATGCCTCCCGCATGATGGTCATTCGCCGCGAGACCGGCGAAATTGAGCACGCCCGTTTTTCAGATTTCCCTTCGCTCGTGGATGAAGACGATCTGCTTGTCCTGAACGACACCCGCGTCGTCCCGGCCCGTTTCTTTTCCAATGACGAAACCCGCGAGGTCCTCCGTGTCGATGTCGTCGCCCCCCGACGCTGGAAGTGCCTCGTTCGACCGGGGAAGCGTTTCAAAGTCGGGCGCACCGTTGAAATCGGGGACTCCGTCGGGACCGTCATCGACATCTGTGAAGAGGGAGGGGAACGCATCATCGAGTTCGATGTCGAGCCGGATGAAAATGTTCACGGGCACCTTGCTCTTCCACCCTACATCGAGCGCCCTGACGAGGCATCGGACAAGGAGCGCTATCAGACTGTCTTCGCGAAAAACGCCGGCGCGATCGCCGCTCCCACCGCGGGCCTTCATTTCTCAGACGAGATGCTGTCCGCGTTGCCTCATGCCTTTGTCACGCTGCACGTCGGGATCGGGACCTTCCGTCCTGTCTCGGAAGAGGACGTCACGAAGCACCACATGCACAGCGAGCATTACGAATTGCAGGAAGCAACGGTGAAGGCGATCCGGGAGGCGAAGCGGACCTTTGCAATCGGAACCACGGTGGTGCGCGTTCTCGAGAGTTGCGCCGGCGGGAAGGGAAAGTCCAGCCTCAAAGCAGGTCAGGGTGAGACCGATATTTTTATCTACCCCCCCTACGAGTTTCAGGCGGTTGACGCCCTTCTCACCAATTTTCATTTGCCGAAATCCACGCTCCTCATGCTGGTGAGTGCCCTCGCCGGTGAGGAGTTAATGCTTGAGGCTTATCACAAAGCGGTCGAAGAGCGCTACCGCTTCTTCAGTTACGGGGATTGCATGGTGGTCATTTGAACAAATTAAACTGCATTTCGCAGTTGTTGAGGGGGTTAAAAAGGGCTATCTGTCTTTCACAGACACGACCTCCGCACGGAATTCAACGGGTTTAGACCGGAGGAAGACAGACCGCACATGTTCCATTTTTTCTCGCAGAAGCGACTTCAGAGCCGTGGGTTTTCCAGCGGACAGAAGCGTCGTAAACCGAATGAGACTGCTGCTTCAGAAATGATGCGGACGGGCTGGCAAATTTGCGGCCTGCTTTTCATTCTCTTCGCAGTGCTGGTTTCCTCGTGGATTGTGTTCACCTCGAGCGACACCTCGATTTTTGCTGGGAATCCGCTTCAGGCATTCGTCGTCGTGACCGTGATCTGCGCGACCTTTATGGTGCACTGGCACGTGAGCCTTCCGCAGACCTTTCGACAGAACTCGACTGTCACCCTGATGCTGACGATCATCCTGACTCAGCTCATGCTGGTGAAATTGAGCGAGTATGTCGCGACCACGTTTGCTCCGGGGG
>JARGOP010000140.1 GCA_029233965.1 Verrucomicrobiales bacterium
CTTCCTTGAGAATGCTGACCTCTTCACGATCGTCGCAGAGTAACCTCAGTTTCTTTCCTTCCCTTTTTAATGAAATCGAACCGCACCTTTCTGTTCCTGCTCCTGCTCCTCTTTGCCGTGGCGGCGCCGCTCGAAGGCAATGACCGACCGAATATCATCCTTCTCATGGGAGACGACCATGGGTGGGAGGAAACCGGATACAATGGACACCCGGACCTGAGGACTCCCGTGCTCGACGAGATGGCTGCTTCCGGTCTGCGAATGGATCGCTTCTATGCCGGGCACCCCTCCTGTTCACCGACTCGCGGCAGCGTCCTCACGGGGCGCCATCCGAATCGCTACGGAACCTTCTCCCCCGGTTTTTCCCTGCGACCCGAAGAAATAACGATCGCTCATCTGCTTTCGGCATCCGGCTACGCCTGCGGTCACTTCGGAAAGTGGCATGTGGGCACGGTCAAGGCAGGCTCCCCCACCAATCCCGGTGCCATGGGATTCGACACCTGGGTTTCCCACGACAACTTTTTCGAACTCGATCCCCCGCTCTCGACGAACGGTGGTCCTCCGGAAATCCACCCGGGCGAAAGTTCGGCCGTTGTGATCGAGGAAACAATTCAGTTTATCAAACGCGCCCGGGCCGACGAGAAGCCCTTTCTTGCCGTAGTCTGGTTTGGATCGCCCCACGAACCCTACAGCGGACTTCCCGGTGATCTTGCGATCTACGACGAACTCCCTGAAAAATACGCCGACCGAAAACCGGTCCGACTGACATCCAACGAAACGGGCCGGCCGGTCGAGCGCCCTCTCGGAGAAGTGCTGCGCGAACGCTACGCGGAAATCACGGCGATGGACCGTTCCATCGGAACCCTGCGTGATTTCCTGAACACGCAAGACCTCCGCGACGATACCCTGCTCTGGTATTGCGGCGACAACGGCACGCCACCCAGCGGCGTTCTCGCTTCCCCTTTGCGGGCTATGAAGGGAGAAGTCTACGACGGTGGCATTCGCGTTCCCGGCGTCATTGAGTGGCCTTCGCGCATCCCCCGGGGGCGCGTCAGCGAGACCAACGCGGTCACGAGTGACATCCTGCCCACGCTTTGCGCCCTCACCCGGACCACTTTGCCGGAACGCAAGCTCGATGGAATCAGCCTCGCGCCACTGTTCGACGGGCACCTCACGAAACGCCCCCAACCGATCTTTTTCTGGTCCTTCGATACGCGCCGGAACAACCTCGCCGAGCGGAAACCGTGGATCGATCCTGAACTCCAGGAAGGCACCACTCCTCTGGTGAAATTGAGTGGCGGAATCCTGACGCGGAACTTTAAGAACTTCCATCATCTGGGGATCGAAGACGAGGACTATCGCGGCGCCCGCGTCATGCTCGACAATCGCTACAAACTGGTCGTTCACGATGGCAAAAGTGAGGGCTCCGAACCGAAACGGGAATTGTTTGATCTCCGTGCTGATCCCGGCGAAAAAAAGGACCTCTCCGCCGTGGAACCTGCGGTGCTTGAGGAGATGCAGAAGTCCTTGCACGACTGGCAGGAATCGGTTCTCGAAAGCCTGACCGGGGCCGATTACGAAAAGTGACTTCCCTCTTCGAAGACATCCGGACTATTTCACCGGAGACAAATCAAGATGGTAGCTTTTCTCTCCGGGGAACAGGGTTTGGATCCGCGGAACCGCCTCGTCGTTGATGTAATTCAGAAAAAGTTCGGGGATCAACCTCGACTTTCATGCAGACCTTACTACCCTTCTAAAAGAATGCCCGGACACGGATCTAAGGAATTGCCTCTCACTCCTTCGGCTTCGCCTGCCAGAGCGACACATTCCGATATTTTGCGCCCTGCCCCCTGTTGACGAGAGCTACAATTCCCTTCGCGTCCTGAAAGCGTTCGTGCGTGGCTTCGATCACCTCGTCGCCCACCTTCGCCCGGTACCGGTCACCGATAATTTCGATGGTGACCTTATACCACTTCTCCGGATCTAGATCGACGTCCCGGGTTACGAGTTTCTCGCTCTTTGTCGTCTTGGCGATCCCTGACATACGCTGAATCCAGAGCTTATCAGGTGTGATGTAAAGGCGCCCCAGGTGGAGATTGGGAGGAACCGTGTCCCGGCATGCAAACGCAATCTGCTCGGCGGTCCCGAGTTGGACTTCAGCCGTGATGATGAGATGGTCCGCCTTGAAACGGTAGGTCAGAGACGAGGCGTGATTGTCTTCGGCCACCTCATCGCCGATGAGAACCCCCTCTTCAATCCGCCATTCTCCGATTCCGGCCTGCCAGCCCAGGAGTTCCCCTTTCCTCGTTCTCGGAGTCTCCTCATCAAAGGCCGTTTCCACAATCGATTTGGTCGGAATCCCCAGTTCGATGCCCGCTTCTTCCAGACTCGCTGCCGTCTCTTGTTCCTTTTTCCACTCTTGAACGAATTCCCGATCCGCTTCACTCAGGTCCGCGAGTGGCACGGTGTAGGTTCGACCGTTTGCCATTTTGAGAATCGCACTATACCCTTCAAGACTGACTAACTCAGCGGAAATCGTTTTCCCCGCAGCATTCGACCAATCGCGCAATTCACTCTCCGCGGAGCAAAAAGCAAAGGCAGCCAGGAGAGTCACACAGAGAGAAATTCTGGAAATCATGACTCGAATCGTATCACGCCCCTTCCGCATTTCGAGGGGGAATTTGAGCCAACAAAGGGCGGGGCTCTGCAAATGTTCAGGTGACGGGGGGGCCAATGCATGCGTATTCTCCCTCCACTGAAAGAAGGCCCCCTCCCATGACCAACTCCTCCCCCCTGCTGATTCGTAAAGCAGCCATCCTCCCGACGCTCCTGACTCTCCTCGCTTTCGCCCTCCCGGCGATGGCGGAAGATCCCAACGGAGCCGGTAAACGCCCCAATCTTATTTTCATCCTCGCCGACGACCTCGGCTACGGCGACAT
>JARGOP010000141.1 GCA_029233965.1 Verrucomicrobiales bacterium
TTTTCGAACACATCCTAACAGGATTCTCATGGTTTCGACCGGTCGAGTAAACTCCGCAACGACGGGATCGGTTTGGAATTTGTTCCGCCCACGCTTGAACGATCAAGGCGCCGGGTCGTGGCAGTGAAGAAGAGTTTTCAAGGTTTTACGAGAGAAAAAACCCCGGCGTTCGTCGGGATCTTCAACCTCGAAAGGGGAAGTATCGCACCACGATTTTCACTCCGCCGGTTTCCTTTGGAGTCGAAACGGGACCTGCCGAAGCGAGTTTGGGAAGGTGAAAATTGCGAAATGTTGCCTGACTCCGGGACCCTTTGACCTCCGGGATCCGTCCCGCGGGGGAACAGAAGGGAGTATGTCAGGAGATGTCACCGCACAACCTTTACCTCAACCCTCAGCTACTTTGCTAACTTTCACGTTCATCAAATGGCGGGTATACCATCCAGGCACGGTCGCGGAGCTGAAAGACCCGGCCGCCAATGCGGTGTAACCCGATGTTTTCGATGAACCACTCGACGCGTGAGAGGATGACGGCTCTTGACGGCTGCTTCAACGCGACGACGATGATTCCGCAGTGGCTCGGCAGATCCCGACCCAGCGTGTGAAAAAAGTCCCGGTCCGTCGTCAGGATGACGGCCGAACGCTCTCTTGCCAGCCGCACGATCCCGCCGTCGGGCGCACCAACCGATCCGATCTGACGAAAGTCATCCACCTCATGTCCTATTCCTTCGAGAAGGGATATAACGGCTTTGGGGAAATGTTCGTCGAGCAGGAACCACATGCCACCGCATCGTAGGCGGAAACTTGAAAGTCGGCTATATCGCTGGCGAATTGCAGGGCCGCCGAGATTTGGGTGGGAGTAATCGCGTAGTCCTGTTCGACTTCCTCACGGGAATCGCCACCCGCGAGAGCCCCGAGAATCGTGGAAACGAGAACCCTCGTTCCCTTGATCACCGGTTTGCCGTGACACACGGCCGGATCAGTCGAAATGCCTTCAGTCATAGGGTTACGATACCTTCGACCCTTCATCAGGGCAAGACGAGAGACGGCACCTTCGCTTTTGATGAGGTGACGGGTAACTGAGCAGGACAGGAGAACGCTGACACACCACTGCATCGATCAAAATCCTGAAAAAACCTGAAACCTCGAGATCGGGGCTCTCGCGTTTTCCTTTCAGGCCCTCTTCAGGGAGTTGGAGCTGGGCGGAAAGGGCGGGGAGACTGGGGAACGATTCTGTCAAGAAATGTTGCCTGGTACCATAGCAAACCGTCTGGGAGAGACGATGTATGAATCGAGACATGGGTAACACTCTGACCGGGGAAATAGGTTACACTTTTGATATGAGTTAGGATTGGGTTCGTGTAAAGCTTTCTCTTGTGCGTCTACTCCGAGCGTGTGCCTTTGCCCGGAGCGGAGGCGAGGACCGTGAACGCGGTCCAATGCCGACGCGGAGGGCGAAGGCACACGCTGGGGCTGCCAGACTCCTCTTGGTTTCTCTGTTCACTTGCGGCCATGGATTCGGTCTTCAAGATCGTAGTGGCCAGGTGGCATCAGGAATCGATACTCCTGGTCCTCGCGGTATTCCCCCAGAGCTACGTTAGCGTAGCGCACCGAGATAACACCTCCTTCGCTGCGCTCGATCAGCACTCTCGTTCCGGCGAGTGCCTCTCCGACCTGGAACGCTTTTCCTCCAAGTGAGATCGAGCCACTGCGGTTCACCGGCAGGGTCTCGTCTCCCGGTTCGTAGAGCCTTGCTGAAGTCGTCCCGTCCAGCCGGCGATTCGAAGGTTGATAAAAATCCGCCGGAACTCGCTGTGCCAGTGACTCATGCGGTCGCACTTCATTGAAGCTCTTTTTCCAGCGGTTGAAGCGTTGCTGTTGCGCCGCACGGTGAGCGCTGGCCGGAGCACAGCATTCATCCTTCAAGGTCCGGTGCATGCGCTCGTGCGCTCCGTTGTCCTGCGGGTTGCCGGGACGGGTAAACTCGACCTCGATCCCTTGGCCGATCCACCACACGCTCAGTTTGCTCAGCCTGCCGGGGCCCATCGAGGCAAAGGGCGACCCGTTGTCTACCCGGATGATCTCAGGCAAACCGTAACGGCGAAAGGCCTTCTCAAAGCCTTTCCGGGCGCTGCGTTGGGTCGCGTCGGTATCGGCCTCCAGGGCAATGAGGTAACGGCTGTGAAGATCGCTCACTGTCAGGGGGATGCACTTGTTGCCATCTCCCAGCAGAAACCAGCCTTTGTGGTCCACCGCCCAGACGTGGTTGGGCCGCTCTGCTTCGGTCAGCTCTTCGTTGGGGCGCGGATAAACGCCGGAGCGGCGGCGGCGTTTGCGAACCAGCCCATGCCGTTTGAGGATCTCTCCGATCGTGCTCGTCGCAGGCGGGCTACCCACCCCGTGATCCCTTTCCGGCAGCACCTGGATCTTTTTCGGACCCCAGGTCGGATGCGCTCGTTTCAGTTTCACGATCAACCGCTCGACATCGTCGGGCGTCTTCCGCGGAGAGTGCCTGGGAGCCCGACTCTGATCCTTAAGGGCTTTGGCTCCTCCTGCCTCGAAGCGCGAGATCCATTTGTGGGCGGTTTTCTTGCTCACTCCGAATCGTGAGGCGAGTTCGGTCACGGTGAATTCTCCGCTACGGGCAAGGGTGACAAGTTCCAGTCGTTGGTCCATCGGGGTCAGGTCGGTCCAGGGCATCCGCCCTTTTTCCGTAACCCATGTCCCCGGTCAATCTGTTACCTATGTCGCCGGTTCATGCCGGCGACACATCGAGGACATGTGTGGACCTGGGACTTCGTTCACGACCGCACTGTCCGGGGAGGTCGGCTGAAGATGCTGACGATCGTCGACGAGTTCACCCGCGAGAACCATATCATCCATGTGGATCGGCGTATCCGCTCCTGCGATGTTC
>JARGOP010000074.1 GCA_029233965.1 Verrucomicrobiales bacterium
AAATTTCGATCACCCCTGAGTTGATCGCTTCGAGGTGATTGAGCGGTGATTTCGTGTCGTTGAGTTCACGACGAAAGATTTCCAGCATCGAGGCCCAGTTGTCGCCATTCAGAGAGGCGGGGGTGATCTTGCGGAACAGTTTCACGGCTCCGTTCGTGCTTGGAAGGCCGAGCACTTCCATGATGTCGCGCTGCCTCATCGAGCAGCATCGAAGCGACTCGATGAGCGGGGCATCGCAGTTCATGCGCTGAGCGAGGAAGAAAGCGAGGGCGGGATTGCTCTCTGCCATCTCAAGAGCGAGCTGGTCATGGCTCAAGAGGACGAGAAGGGGCCACTGATGGGTCTTGAAGGGCTCGATGACTTTGGCAAAAGGCTTCGGGATCGAGAACCGGAAGCGGTCAAAGGCCCGCTTTCTGAGTTGCGCCGGGGTTTCCTTCACCGGTTTGTCCGGCTCAAAGGTTTCGTCGAAAAAGTCGAAAGCGAGCTGTCCCGGCGGGTTTGACTTTTTCAGTGGCGCGCGCCTGGGGCGGTAGGGATGAATGACCCGGAACTCAGGGATGAAGGGCATCCACTGACCTTCCGAGCCATGACGTCTCACCGCCTGCGGAACGGGGGCGGCGGTGAGACGCATAGCCGTCGAGTCTTTGAAGAGATGCAATGATCCGGCTTCAAAGACTTCGACGGGGATGTCCAGTTGTGCGGAACGGGGCATCGGGACCGGCATCAAAATACATGAGAGAGCATCTTGCAATGACGGCATGCAGTTGGTTCTGTTTTTCAATCCCGCTGATCACGATCATTGATTTTTCCGATCCGTTTTTCGGTGGCAAAAAAAAATTCATCATGCCTGAACTCTGGTTCACCGCCGACCTTCATCTTGGACACGGCAACATCATCAAGTATTGCGACCGGCCCTTTTTGTCTGAATCGGAAAAGACCTGGGTGGCGGAAGATCGCCGCGGTTCCTGGAAGGTTTCGGCGGAAACGGTTGAGCGTCATGATGCTGCGATCCTCGATGCGATCAACGAGCGGGTTGCGGAGGACGACGTGCTCTGGATTCTCGGGGATTTCTGCCTCGGAGCGATCGAAGAGGCCGCCGCTTATCGCGCCCGGATCCGTTGCCCGAAGGTGAACTTCGTGAGGGGAAATCACGATCTTCCCTCCTACGACAGTCTTTTCGGAAAAGTCATCGACCAGGGCATGGTGAAGCACGAAGGGCGGAAAATCTGGCTGAATCACTACCCGATGAGGAGCTGGGACAAGGCCTTCCACGGAGCGTGGCATCTCTATGGTCATGTCCACGGGCGCCTTGCCGGGGAGGACGAGGCGAATCCACGACTGCTCGCGCGTGATGTCGGAGTCGATGCCACCGGATTTGTCCCGGTGAGTTTCACGGAGATCAAAGACTACATGGCTCCGAGGGAGAAGGTGTTTTGGGAGTGGCGGGAGTCTCTCAATGGCTGACGTGGTAACTTCGCTCTTGCCGCCTATCGGCGGCGCTCTAAGGTGACCTCCACGAAATGGCAGGAAAAGGCGGAAACTCCGAAGGGAAGCTGACACCCATGATGCAGCAGTATCAGGCGATGCGCCGCGAGCTGCCTGATGATGTGCTCCTGCTCTATCGGCTCGGCGACTTCTACGAACTCTTTTTTGAGGACGCCAAAGTCGCTTCGCCGATCCTGAACGTGGCCCTCACGAAACGGAACGGAATGCCTATGTGCGGAGTCCCGCACCACGCCGCCGAGGGTTACATGGCCAAGCTGATCAAGGCGGGGAAACGGATCGCTCTCGCCGAACAAACGAGCGAGCCGCAGCCCGGCAGGATCGTGGAGCGAGAGATCAAGCAGATCATCAGTGCGGGCACGATTGACGATTTAAATCTTCTCGATTCCGCGAGGTCGAATTATCTCGCGGCGGCCTTTCAGATGAAGGGACGGATCGGGCTTGCCTACATCGAGCACACCACAGGGGAATTTCGCGTCACCGAGTTCACGGACCGGGCCGCCTTTGAGGACGAGCTGAACCGCCTCCGGCCGAGTGAGTTACTTTTTTCAGAAGAGCAGGCGGCGGAGTTCGATTTGCTGCCCAACGCGCTCGACTACGATGGCTATACCTTTCTCATTGATCAGGCGGAATACACCCTGAAGCAGCATTTCAAGGTCCAGTCGCTCGATGGATTTGGTTGTCAGAATCTACTGCCGGCGATCGGGGCGGCAGGAGCGGTCCTTCATTATGTCGAGACGCAGCTTCGCCGAAGCGTTACGCACCTTCGCAGCCTCCAGGCATACAGCACGGATTCCTATGTTCTCATCGATGCCGCGAGTCAGGCCAATCTCGATCTCGTCACGAGCCGTTCCGGTGGGGTCAAAGCATCGCTGCTCGGTTCGATTGACCGGACTTCGACTCCGATGGGAGCCCGTAAATTGAGAAACTGGGTTCTGCATCCGATCCGGAATCTGGAAACGCTCGTGAAGCGGCAGGCTGTCGTGGAATCCCTGATCCGGGAGTCTTTTGTCCTGAATCAAATCCGGGAGTCTTTCTCGGAAGTTCGCGATGTCGAGCGAACCATCAGCCGCCTCAGCCAGGGGTCCGGCAATGCACGCGATCTCAAGGCCCTCGAGCTTTCCCTGCGCAAGGTGCCCGACGTGAGGGAACACATCGCCGCTCTCGGCGGGGGCGGGCTTATCGATGAGCTGAGTCGACGCCTCGGCGATTTTACGGAATTGGTAGACTTGTTAGGAACTGCGATTTGCGAAGAGCCGCCGGCTCAGATGAAAGAGGGGGGGATTTTTGCAGACGGATACAGCGAGACGATCGATGAGCTGCGTCGCGCGACCAGCGAAGGGAAACAGTGGGTCGCCAATTTGCAGGCACGGGAGCAGGACCGCACGGGGATTTCGTCACTGAAGATCAAATACAATGCGGTCTTTGGCTATTTCATCGAGATCACGAAGAGTCATCTCGAAAAGACGCCGCCGGAGTACACCCGCAAACAGACGATGGCGAATGCAGAGCGTTTCATCACGCCTGAGCTGAAAGAGGTGGAAAACAAAATTCTCGGAGCGGACGAGCGTCTCAAGACCCTCGAATACGAGGAGTTTCTCAATCTTCGTGAGAGCGTACTTGAATATCTCGAAGCGATTCAGGAGACCGCGGCTGCCCTTGCTGAAATCGATGTCCTGGCCAGCTTCGCGGAGACGGCCCGCCTCTACGACTACTGTCGCCCTTTCCTGAATGAGTCGCAGAACCTGGTGATCCGGAAGGGACGCCACCCTGTCCTCGACCAGAACATCGGCGAGGAAAAATTTGTCCCGAACGACACCGAAATTCATCCGGAGGAAAACCGTTTCATGCTCATTACCGGTCCGAACATGGCCGGCAAATCGACCTACATCAGGCAGGTGGCCCTGATCACGCTGATGGCGCAGATTGGAAGTTTTGTCCCGGCGGAGAGTGCCGAGATCGGACTGGTCGACCGGATTTTCACCCGGGTCGGGGCGAGCGATGATCTCGCGAAAGGGCAATCAACCTTCATGGTCGAAATGACCGAGACCGCACTCATTGCCAACAACGCGACGGAGCTGAGTCTCGTCATTCTTGATGAGATCGGTCGCGGCACGGCGACTTATGATGGTCTCTCGATTGCCTGGAGTGTCGTTGAGCACCTCCATGATCAGGTCGGCTGCCGCTCCCTCTTCGCCACGCACTATCACGAGCTTACGCAGTTGGCTGATTCAAGACCTGCGGTGAACAACTACAACATCGCCGTTCGCGAGTGGAACGATCAGATCATCTTCCTGCGCCAGATTGTGCCCGGCGCGGCGGACAAGAGCTACGGCATCCAGGTCGCAAGACTGGCCGGGCTTCCTGATTCGATCATTGATCGTGCCAAAGAGATTCTCGCCGGCCTCGAAGGGGAACCCGCCCCCGCCACGGAGTCCGCCCCGCCCGCCAAAAAACCGGCGAAGACCCGCGAGAAATCAGAAGGAGAGGACGATCCTCAGATGATGTTGTTTGGTTAGGGTTCAGTTGCGGAGCTGGACTTCGGAAGAGAACCCGGGAAGCCAGAATTCCCGAGACGATCACTCCTGTTTCCAGTCAGATGTAGGAAAGTTGCAGAAAGCGATATTTCCGGTGAAGAACACGACCGGCCTGGTGAATGTCGCGGATCACGAATTCACGGGAACGGTCCACCTCCCGGACCTCGTTGAGGAGATAGGCGGCGAATTCATCTTCGCTGACACCCTGGAACGCACCGAAGAAAAGCGGGTTGGCCATTTCCTCCGGCTTACATCGTCGCGTCCGGCGCATTTTCGGGGCGACGACGAGCACGGAAAGGACAAAGGAGCCGAACATCGCGGTCGCCAGCGTGATCAGAGGAAGGATGAGCAACTCGTATTCGCCCATGCCGCTGACGAGTTGGCGCTGGGTCAGAGTGAAGAAAATCAAAGTTACCCCGATAACAATATTGGCTTTCTGGTTGGCCATCATATTCAGCTGAACCTGATCCTGCTGCGTGGCTCGAAGGACATCAATTCCGTCGTTCGAATATTGGGCATTTTTTATGAAGGCGCTCATTTTAGGAATTAGGATTCTCTAAAGGGCGTTTTTGCAGAATCAATTCTTTCTTTCGGAGAAGTTCTTTTTCCCGGACCTCCCGGTTACCAATGCGGCCATTGCTTCGGCGCGGCTTTTCCGCTAAGACGGAAGATGTATGAAGTTTCTCTATCCATTCCTTATCTTCCCTTTGCTTTGCTTCACCCTTTCATCTGCAGGAGCAGAGCAAACGAACGTCCTTTTTATCATTTGCGATGACCTCAATTGCGACATCGGCAGCTACGGGCACCCGCAGGTCAAGACACCGAACATCGACCGCCTTGCGGAGCGGGGAGTGCGTTTCGACAACGCGCATTGTCAGTATGCTCTCTGCGGTCCGAGCCGCGCTTCGTTCCTCACCGGGCTGTATCCGGATCAGACGCTGATCCACCGGAATGCGATTTACCTGCGGGAACACCTTCCGAATGTGACGAGCCTCCCGCAGCTCTTTAAGGAAAACGGGTATTTCTCCACCCGGATCGGAAAACTCTATCATTACAACGTGCCTAGACACATCGGAACGAGCGGACATGACGATCCCTATTCCTGGAACTTCACCATCAATCCCCGCGGCCGCGATGTGGAGGACGAAGACAAAATCTTCTCACTCATTCCCGGAAATTTCGGCGGAACCCTCAGTTGGCTCGCTGCGAACGGAACGGACGAAGAGCAGACCGATGGTGTCATCGCTGCCGCCGCCGTGGCAGAGTTGGAGCGATACAAAAAGGAGGATCGCCCTTTCTTCCTCGCGGTGGGATTGTTCCGTCCCCACACCCCCTACGTCGCGCCGAAGAAATACTTCGATCTCTATCCACTGGAAGACATCGTCGTGCCCTCTGTGCCGGAAGGCTATGAGGAAACCCTCCCTGCGCCCGCGCTGAAATCGATCCGGCGGAAGAAGGATCAAATCGGTCTGGAAGACCGCCTCGCCCGCCAAGCAATTCAGTCCTATTATGCTTCGATCACCTTTGCCGATGCGCAGGTCGGGAAAGTTCTCGATGCGCTGGAGGCCACCGGGCTCAATGAAAACACCGTGGTCGTGTTCACTTCTGATCATGGATATCACATGGGTGAGCACGGGCACTGGCAGAAGACAACTTTGTTTGAGAATGCCACCCGCGTGCCGCTGATCATCGCGGCGCCCGAAACGAAAGCGGCGGGGCAGATTTCTACTTCGCCGACTGAGATGCTCGATATCTATCCGACCCTCGCGGAACTCTGTGACCTTGAAGCTCCCGCTTACCTCTCCGGAGTGAGTCTCGCCCCGGTTCTGGAGGATGCTTCCGCCGCGCCGCGGGATTCGGCTCTGAGTCAGTATGAGACTGGTTACAGCCTGCGCACTGACCGCTATCGCTACACGGAGTGGGGTGAAAAGGGGGTAGACGGGAAAGAACTCTATGACCGCCAAACCGATCCGGAGGAGTTGATCAATCTCGCCCGCAGGAAAGCCGATGAGAACCTCATCGGGAAACTGGCCGGGCAGCTTCATGATCGAATCGCGGATGCGAAAGCAGTTCCGGAAGGGCTTCAGCAACTTCGTTTTGAGAACATACGCCGGGTGCGGCGGTAAACTGTTGCCACGACGGATTCCCGCCCGGGATTGATGCTTTGGGAAATTCTTGCCCGGTTTTACGCACCGATTGTCCTGCATTGCAGGGTAGCTGGTGAAAGAGGTTGGCTCGACCGTATTTCTGTTCCTATCGTTGAGCTGCATAGTAAACCCCGTCTTCCATGACCCGGAATCAACTTGACCACTACCGTGAGGTTCTCGAGCAACAACTCACCTCGATCGGAGAGACGCGCAATCAACAGCAGGAGGAGTTCGTCGAAGGGCGGGAGAGCGTGGGTACTTCCAGTGAGGACAAGGCCACCGGGCTGGAGACGATGGAAGTGGATTCGGCACTGGCTGACAGTGAGTTTCAGCTCGAAAAGAAGATACGGCATGCTCTCCTGCGGATCGAGCAGGGTTCCTATGGCATCTGTGAGAGTTGCGGGGCGGAGATCGCGGATGAGCGACTCAAGGCAAAGCCCAGTGTTTCGCTTTGCCTTCCCTGCCAGAAAAAGCACGAGGCTTGAACCTGTTCAGTAGAAGCTCTCCCAAAGGGTTTTCTACTGAGATGCCGATAGATGACGGTCCCCGCTAATACTGCGTAAGGAGTGATGGAAGGGAAGAACTCGTGCGACAACTTTGCGTCGGAATACAAAAGTTCCAGGCAACTGCCTTTCCGAAGCTACACCCGAATGGTATTCCCTTACCAGATTTTGGGACCTATGGAGGGGCTCTTTATTCTCGACCTTGCGTGCAGAGACGGCATCCAGACGCGGCGCCTGATGGAATCGGGCGCGGAGAAGGTCCTCGGCGTTGATCTCTCCGCGGAAATGATTTCACTCGCCCTGGAAGAGGAAGTCCTTGATCCACTCGGCTGTGAGCAGGAGGTGGGAGACGCTTCCAACCCGGGGTCAGCAGGGGAGTTCGAAATCGTGAACGAAGCCCATCTCTTGAATTACGCCAACCCAGCGAAGTTGCTGTCGCAGTTCGCGAAAACAATTTGCTCAAACCTGAAGCCGGGAGGGCGGTTCCTTGGGATCAATAACAATCCTGCCAAGGCCGCAGCCGCTTACCCCGCTTTGTTGAAAATATAGGTTCGCTAAATCCTCAAAACAAGATGGGGATGCCGGTGATGCGATTACGATGAGATAACCACACCGACGGGTGAAGCGTTCCGCTTCGGTATTACCTACTTTCCTCTGGACATCTTCTCTACTGAGTTTGGGGATGCCGGGTTTCCCCTTTCCCTTGGAAAGGGCCGCAGCTCGCTCCGGATGCAGGCAGCGGGAAAGGGGAATGTAATCGGGTGGAGTTCATGTCTGACCCTCCCATCGTCGGAGTCGTGGCTGCGGCATAGATCTTTGGTCTTTGCCGGAAAACACACCGATCCTGAAGCGAAATTTTCGTATCAGCGGCCTTGCTAATCTGATCGCATTTCCAGAGTATATGAGCCTCTTTGTAAACCCAACCCCCTTGTTTTGATCCTATGAATTCGCTGCTGGTTCTCATCCCGCTGTTTGGTGTCGTCGCGCTCGCGTTCACGTTCTGGAAGTCCGCCTGGGTGGCGCGGCAGGATCCGGGAACAGACGCGATGAAGAAGATCGCGGAGAACATCGCGGTCGGTGCGATGGCTTTTTTGAGAGCCGAGTATAAGGTCCTCGCGATCTTTGTCGTTTGTGTGGCCGCGTTGCTCGCTTTCGGAGGATTTCGAGATCCGGAAAACAGCTCTCCCTTCGTCGCGGTTTCCTTTGTTGTCGGCGCGATCTGTTCCGCTCTTGCCGGATTTATCGGAATGCGTGTCGCGACAAAGGCGAATGTCAGGACTACTCATGGAGCGAGAACGAGCCTGGGCGAGGGGCTGAAGATTGCCTTTGCGGGTGGTTCTGTGATGGGGCTCGGGGTTGTCGGTTTGGGCTTGTTAGGGTTGGGTCTGCTCTTGCTGATTTTCGGGTCGGCGACCGGGACCGACGCCGCTTCGATCAGTAAAGTGATGACGATCATCACCGGGTTCTCCTTCGGCGCTTCGTCGATCGCGCTCTTCGCCCGTGTCGGCGGTGGAATCTACACAAAAGCGGCCGACGTCGGGGCGGACCTGGTCGGTAAAGTGGAGGCGGGTATTCCTGAAGATCATCCACTCAACCCCGCCACGATTGCAGACAACGTCGGTGACAACGTCGGTGATGTTGCGGGAATGGGAGCGGATCTCTTCGAGTCTTATGTCGGATCGATTATCGGTACGATGGTGCTCGGCACGGTCTTCATGATTCTGCCGGAGTTTGAAGGCCTGCCACTCGGCGGAGTTCTTCTTCCTTTGATGCTGGCAGGTCTCGGCATCTTTGCTTCGATCATCGGGACATTTCTCGTGAAGGTGAAAGACGGGGGCGATCCGCAAAAGGCGCTGAATATAGGAGAACTGGCCGCGGGAGCAATTTTGTTGGTGGGAACTTTTGTCATCATTGGGCAAATGCTGCCCGTAAAATGGGTGGTTGATGGAAAGGAATTCACTTCGCTTGGAGTCTTTGGATCGATTGCGCTCGGTTTGGTTTCGGGGATCGCGATCGGCTATATCACCGAATACTACACAGGCACAGGGAAGAAGCCGGTGATCGGCATTGTCCGCCAGTCCGTGACAGGGTCGGCAACGAATATTATTTCCGGACTCGGAGTCGGGATGCTTTCCACGGCGGCACCGATCATCGTTCTCGCGATCGCGATCCTCGGGTCCTACGAGATGGCAGGGCTCTACGGCATTGCCATTGCGGCGGTCGGAATGCTTTCCAATACAGGGATCCAGCTCGCGGTGGATGCCTATGGTCCGATTTCAGATAATGCCGGAGGAATCGCAGAGATGGCTGAGTTGCCGAAAGAGGTTCGTGAGCGGACCGACAAGCTGGATGCGGTCGGAAACACAACGGCAGCGATCGGTAAGGGCTTTGCGATCGGATCGGCGGCGCTTACCGCTCTGGCGTTGTTTGCCGCTTTCAAAACGACCTGGGAGCAAACTCACGGCACGAAGTTGATCATTGAGGTGACGGATCCAAAGGTCGTCGCGGCACTCTTTGTCGGAGGAATGCTGCCCTTCCTGTTCTCTGCTTTGTCGATGGAGGCGGTGGGACGGGCTGCGATGTCGATGATCGAAGAGGTGCGCCGTCAGTTTCGCGACATCCCCGGACTGAAAGCCGGGCTCGAAGCCATGAATCGTAACGACGGGAAGAGCATGGATGCCTGGTCTTCGGATGATCGCAAGATCTACGACGAGGCTCTCACTGAGGCGGAGTATGGAAAATGCGTCGAGATCTCAACGAGGGCGGCGATTAGGGAAATGGTGAAGCCGGGAGTGCTCGCGGTTGCTGCACCGGTCTTGATGGGTTTCATTGGAGGAGCGGAAATGCTCGGGGGCCTTCTCGTGGGCGTGACGGTGACCGGTGTTCTGCTGGCTCTCTTTCAATCGAATGCCGGCGGGGCGTGGGACAACGCGAAAAAGATGATCGAAGAAGGCTACGAAGTCGATGGGGTCATGCTGGCGAAAGGCTCTGAAGCTCACAAGGCAGCTGTCGTGGGTGACACGGTGGGCGATCCTTTCAAGGACACTTCGGGTCCCTCGCTCAACATTCTCCTGAAGCTCATGAGCGTTGTCGCACTGGTGATTGCTTCGATGATTTGACCGGTCAACGACCAGCTTCGTAGAGAGCGGCCACTTCGGTTGCGGTCAGGGCCCGCTTCAGGACCATGAACTCATCGATTCGGCCGTTCAGGCTGCGGAGTGGATGATTCTTCTTCTCCGCCAGCTTCGCGGGCTGCCAGTTCCCGATCTCAGCGGCGCCCAGCTTCAAGGGGGGCAGATCCGTGCGTTCGTCGATGATCACGGCCTTTCCGTCGATGTAATGGATGACCTGTTCCGCAGTTCGATCCAGCGTTGTGGTGAGGTGAATCCAGCGGCCGAGGTCTTCGGGTTGAATTACAGAAGAGGAATCGGTGTTCGGGTCCCGCCGGTCCGTCTTGATTCCTGCGACCACCTCACCGAGGTCACTGATTTGCCAGTGGACCTCACCGCGGTCAAAGCCGTCGGTCAGCATCAGTGAGCTCAGCCAACGGTCGAGTCCTTCGATTCGAACCCAGGCAGAGAACGTCAGGGCATCAAATTCTCCGGGAATCTCCAGTCGAACACGGTCGGTGATGCGTTTGAATTCCAATGCTCCTTTTCCGGGCCAGCGACCCTCCGTCCACTGCGCTCCGATGATCGCAGCGTGGGGGCCATTCTCCGTCCGGTTGGTCAGTTGACGGTCCCAGGCGTTTTGATTTTCGAAATCGAAAAAGACGAGCGTGTCAGGGTCGGTGCTGAATTGTCTCCTCATGCGGTTCCATTCCTGAAGTTTTGATTTGCGATCTTCTGCGGCGAGATCGAGGAGGCGCTCTCTCCCGATGAAATCACCACCTCCACCGGAGAGCGATTCCACTTTTCCGTCGGCGGAGCGCAGGCCGTCACCGCCTTCAACAAGCTGGATTTCCTTCCCGTCAAAATCGTCGACGCGAACTTCGCCGTCCACGACGTGGAGTTCGCTGTCTCCGTTGTCGTTGACGCTCAGAGCAAACTCAGTGCCGAGATCGACGGCTGCGTATTCAGGCGTCACAATCGTGAATCCCTGCGCGGGTTCAGGAACGAAAGTCCGCAGGCGTCCACGTCGGCACTCGATCAGCCAGGGAGACTTCAGATCAAGACTGGCAGGTCCCTCCACAATGACGGAAGCACCGCTGAAAAATTCGATCTGGACGAGACCGGATTCGAGCAGGAACGGTCCGGCCGGCAAGGCATCCCCTTCGGCAAAGGTCGGGGCGGTCTCGGCAAGAACAGGATCGACCGCGCGGCTCACCACGGCGACCCAGTCTCCGTCGGTCTGAGGTTCGATGGCCTTCCCGGGTCGGAGCGAATTCAGGAGGGCGGCGTTGGTGGCGAGAATGACCAGAGCGGCGGCGGCGGCCAGGACCCATCGCCCCGATTTTCGGGTAGAGGGAAAGGCGGTCACGTTCCCGGGCAGTTCCGGAAGGAGGTCGTCGCCGACATGATCATGAACCAGCGCGGCGTGCGCCTCGGTGAGGTCGAGATAGCGCTCGCACGCATCGGGGTCTCCGCGGAGAAGGTTATTCAGTTCCTTCTCACCGGAACGTTTGAGAGTGCCATCGAGAAGAGAGGAAGTCAGCTCGGTGACGCGTTGGAGACGTTTTTTCAGGGTCATGCGAGACTTTCTTTGGTGAGTTGTTTTTCGACACACTGATGGAGGGCGGCGCGGATGCGATAGAGAGCCTGAGAGACGGCTCCTTCAGACTTCCCGTCACTCTCCGCGATTGCCTGAACGGAAGCTCCGGGTTCGTAGCGCCGGTCCACGAGCTGCCTTTGATCTTCCGGAAGCTTTTCGAGGCAACTGCGGAGAGCGGCGATCCGGTCCTGGGAATTGAGGGCGCGTTCTTCCTGTCTCTCGGCGAGATAATCGAGAACGTCCTCGTCGAAGACGAGCTGCTCCCGGCTTTGTTTGCGGCGATGATTGAGGACGTGAAAGTAGGCCGTTCGGCAGGCCCAGGCCGTGAAATTGGTTCCCTCCTCAAAGTCTTCCGCCTTGCGCCAGAGCGTCATGTTGGTCTCCTGCAGAATGTCCTGCGACCGGGCATGATCGTGGCACAGGGACATGATGTAGCCGAAGACCGCGCTCTGAGCCCCGGTCAGCAGTTCGATGAATTCCTCGGTGTCGCGTTGCATGGCTGCAAAGATACGACACAGAGGGGGTGGATCTCACGGATTCTTTTTCCCGGATGGATTTTGGTGGAGAAGGTTCTCTTCGGTCGAATTCAATGCTTCGGCTTCGATCTGGTCATCGATCGCATCGTCAGCTGAGATGTCCTCTTCGGTCACGGGAGCGCTGACGGTTTCCGGTTTCGGTTTTTCCCCCGAAACGGATTCGGAGAGGGCAGTGAGGCGTTCGCGGAGGTGAACCCGGTAGATCGGTTCAGGCATCTCGATTCCGGCTTCGTCGAAAGCCTCTTTGATCAGGCGAATGGATTCGCTCTTCACCTTGAGGAAACTGTGCTTGCTCTGATCGAGCCAGGCGAACAATCGAACCTGGATCGCACTGTCGCCGAGACTGTCGATCGCGACCATGGGGGCAGGGTCGTCGAGAACCGCCGGATTCTCTTTGAGCGTCTCCATGGCGATCCGCTTCACCTCCGTGAGATCGAATTCGGTCGAGACTCCCACGTAGAAATCGAAGCGGCGGAGCGGATTGCGCGAGTAGTTGAGAAGGACGGAGTTCATCACCTTGGCGTTCGGGATGCGGAGATGATTGCCGTCCAGCGTCACCAGCACGGTGTCGCGGGATGTGAGGCGGGCCACCTTACCGGTTTGACCATCGATTTCGACGGCGTCCCCGATCTCGAAAGGATTGCGCGTGCTGAGAAGAACGCCGGCGAGATAGTTCTCGACGATATTCTTAAAAGCGAAACCCAGCGCCAGTCCCGCAAGGCCGGCCGCTCCCATGACTGCTCCGACGATGGCGGTCGCATCGAGAAGTTCGAGTGCGAAGAGAATGCCGACAATCATGATGACACCGCGCACGGCCCGGAGGGCGAGCTGTCTCCCGAGTGAGGAAAAAGGAAGGCGGTCAAGCCAGCGGTGGCGCTGACCGACGAGCTTTGCAAAATAGCCTGACAGGATCAGAATAATCAGGGCCGCGCCGAGAAGCGGGAGCTTCATCACGATCCCCCGTCCCATTTGCTGAAGCTTTTCGTAGGCCGGCGCGAACCGGCTCGTGATCTCCGTTGGTTCGGTGAGGCGATTGATCGTGAGAACAACACCGCCGGTGCGGTCGGACAGGGAAACCGCATCTTTCTGAACCCTGGCAGAGGGAACCTCGCCGCGCAGGGTCACGACCCCGGACTTTACCGTGATCTCCACTGAATCGAACCCGCCGACGGCATCATAGATTTCACGGAGACGGTTTTTGATCGCTGTATCCGAGGTGATTTTCTCGACCTCGATGGGGGTGTTGTTTCCGGAATCGATCTCCTGCGCCGAAGCAAGGCCTGAAAAGAAAAGAAGGGCGGCGAGGGGGAGGAAGCGAATCATCACGGTAAAGTGGCCTGCTTCCGGGAACGTTCAACTTTCAACACTCAAGGTTGAAGGTTTGAAGTTGGACCTTGCGTGTCCGGCGTTTATCAGGCGGTCACGACACCCAGCTCGGCAAAGGGCACTTCGTGAGGTAAAACCCCTTCACGGGCCGCCACTGCGCAGGTCACGCCGGCAGCTTCGCCCATCGCGACGGCGTTGCCGGTGACGCGATAGTTTGAATGGGCATAGAAACTTCCGCTGATGCAGCGGCCTGCGAGCATGAGGCCATCGACGTCTTTGGCATGGAGAGCGCGAAGCGGAATGTCGTAGTGTTGCGACTGGAACGGTTTACTCTCAATTCCTTTCGATTGGGTCGGGTCGGTGGCGTGGACATCGATGGGAAACGTGACCCGGCAGATGCCGTCTTCGAAACGGGAGCCGTTTTTCAGGTCCTCGTTGCTGACGGTGTAGCGACCGTGGATCCGTCGTGCTTCGCGCGTGCCGATCTGCTCCCCGGTCGCAATCAGTTCGACTCCTTCCCATGGCCCCCCCTTTTTCTGGAGCGCTTTGATGAGAGCATGATTCTCCCGGCGCGCTTCAAGGGTGGCGCGGCTGACATCATCGGCATTGATCGCGGAGACGCCGTACTGGTGGTTGGCCATCATGGCGTAAAGACCGTCGTGAATTTCAAAAATGGAGGGTCCGGCGTAGGAGGGATCGATTCCCGCGCTGCGAAACTCTTCAAGCAGGTTGGCTTTCGCCCTTCCGAGGTTGTTGATCTCGGCGTAGTGATTGATGAAGGGGCCGATGTCTTTCGACTTCACCCCGTGGAACAAAGCCATGAGGCTGAAGGGCTGGGTGATGCCGTCACCGGGGCGTCCGAAGTCGAACCCGCATCCGGCTTGCGCGGCGAGATCTCCGTCCCCGGTGGCGTCGATGAAGCTCTTCGCGGTGAAGACTTCGCGCCCGGATTTCGACTCGGTGACGACTGCAGCGAGACGATTTTGATCGTCAGGGACCGCACCGACGATGCGGGTAAAAAGGCGAATATTGACTCCGGCCTCAAGAAGCATGTCTTCCAGCAACAGCTTCATCGCTTCGGGGTCATAGGTTCGTCCGCGGGCGATTCTTGACCCGACGTCGCGGGAAAAAGTCTGACCGTTTTTGTCCGCTTCGAGGCGGGTCAGGATTTCCGCCATAATCCCCGGCTTGTTGAATGCGTCGAGAATCCAGCAGAGCATCCCGGCGGTCCAGATTCCGCCGACGCACCCATGCACTTCGATCATGAGCGTGCTCGCCCCGGAGCGGGCTGCGGCCAATGCCGCCGCCACTCCGGCAGGACCGCCTCCCGCGACGATGACGTCGTAGTCTCCGGCGACGGGGATCTCCCGTGCGTCTTCGTGAAACCAGTCGCCCTGCAGCGTTCCCGAAGTGCGGACGTGCATGCGCGCATTCGTCCCGAAGAGCTTGCCTTCCTCTCCGGGGCGGGGGCGGCGAAGGGGAATGGGGCGATTGTCCGGATTGACTTTTTCCTGCGCGTTCCCCGCACCGATTCCGGCGGCAAGCATCGCGGCGCCGGTTGTGAATCGTTTCGCAAAATGACGGCGGTTCAGGGGACGATCTTTCATCCCCTGATTAGAGCGCCCCGGTCCGGTCTTGAGAAGTCCAGTTTTGCGCCAGACTTTCAGGTGTCCGAAGCTCGCGGAATCGAGCGATTTGTGTCCGGTAAGGTGTCTTAGATCCCGTCGATGATGCTGTTCAGCGTCGCACTGGCGCGCAGCGCGGCGAAGGCTTTGGCGTCGTCGGGCTCGTAGTAGCCGCCGATGTCGACCGGCTTGCCCTGAACTTCGAGGAGTTCTTCGACGATGCGGTTCTCGTGTTCGAGGAGAGCATGATAGATCGGTCCGAACTCCGCTTTGAGATCGGCGTCCTCGTCCTGATTGGCGAGCGCCTCCGCCCAGTAGAAGGCGAGGTAGAAGTGGCTGCCGCGGTTGTCGATGCCTCCGAGGCGCCGGGTCGGCGACTTGTCCTCGATGAGGAATTTGCTCGTCGCGTCGTCGAGGGTTTTGCCGAGGATCTTTGCTTTCGGATTGCCGAAAGTATCGCTGAGGTGCTCAAGGGAAACGGCAAGGGCGAGGAATTCCCCGAGGGAATCCCAGCGGAGGTAGTTCTCGGCGACGAACTGCTGCACGTGCTTCGGAGCAGAACCACCGGCCCCGGTTTCGAAGAGGCCGCCGCCGTTCATGAGTGGAACAATCGAAAGCATTTTCGCGCTCGTGCCAAGTTCGAGAATCGGAAAGAGGTCGGTGAGATAATCGCGAAGCACGTTGCCGGTCACGGAAATGGTGTCTTCACCGGCCTTGAGGCGCTTGAGCGTGTAGTTCGTCGCGTCGACCGGGGACATAATCTGAATGTCGAGTCCGTCGGTGTCGTGACCGGCGAGGTAGGTATTGACCTTGGTGATGAGGTTCGCGTCGTGGGCGCGGGATTCATCGAGCCAGAAAATCGCAGGCGACCCCGTGGCGCGGGCACGATTCACGGCGAGTTTCACCCAGTCGCGGATCGGAGCATCTTTCGTCTGGCAGGCGCGCCAGATGTCACCCTCGGCCACTTCGTGTTCGAAAAGAGTTGCTCCGGCGCTGTCGACGACGCGAACGGTTCCCGCAGTGGGGATCTCGAAGGTCTTGTCGTGCGAGCCGTATTCTTCAGCCTTCTGGGCCATGAGGCCGACGTTCGGGACGGTGCCCATCGTGGTGGGATCGAAGGCGCCGTTTTCGCGGCAGAAATCGATCGTCGCCGCGTAAACGCCGGAGTAGCTGCTGTCGGGGATGACGCAGAGAGAATCCTGAGGTTTGCCTTCTTTGTTCCACATCTGACCTGAGGTCCGGATCATCGCCGGCATCGAGGCATCGATAATGATGTCAGAAGGAACGTGGAGGTTCGTGATCCCGAGATCGGAGTTGACCATCGCGAGGTCCGGACCGTTTTCGTAGGCCGCCGCGATGTCCGCTTCGATTTCCTCTTTCTGAGCCGCAGGCAGTTGGGCGATTTTGGAGAGGAGATCCCCGAAGCCGTTTTTGAAATCGATGCCGAGCTCTTCGAGAATCCCGGTGTGCTTCGTGACGACGTCTTTGAAGTAGACCTCCACGGCGTGGCCAAAGATGATGGGGTCCGAGACCTTCATCATCGTTGCTTTCATGTGGAGGGAGAAAAGCACGCCCGACGCTTTCGCGGCCGCGACCTGCTCTTCGAAGAAGGAAATGAGCGACGCTTTGCGCATCACGGTACCGTCGATGATTTCGCCGGCGAGGAGCGGAGTGGATTCCTTGAGGACGGTGACAGTTCCATCGGTGGCGACATGCTCGATACGGACGTCGGTGTCGGCGGGAACAATGGCCGATTTTTCGTTCGAACGGAAATCGTCAGCCGCCATGTTCGCGACGGACGTTTTTGAATCCTTCGACCAGGCGCCCATGGAGTGAGGATTCTGACGGGCGTATTCCTTGACTGCCTTCGGCGCACGGCGGTCGGAGTTGCCTTCGCGGAGAACAGGGTTCACGGCGGAACCTTTGACGGAATCATATTTCTTTTTGATCTCCTTTTCGGCATCGCTGCAGGGATCCTCCGGATAATCAGGGAGCGCATAGCCCTTGCTCTGAAGCTCGTTGATGGCCGCGATGAGCTGTGGGATCGAAGCGCTGATGTTCGGCAGCTTCACGATGTTGGCCTCGGGCGTCTTCGCAAGATCTCCGAGCTCGGCGAGGGCGTCAGCAACGCGCTGCTCTTCGGTGAGATGTTCCGGGAACTGGGAGAGAATGCGCCCGGCAAGAGAGATGTCGCGGGTTTCGACCGAGATCCCGCTCGATTTCGTGAATGCCTGAATGATGGGAAGCAGCGAGTAAGTCGCGAGAGCGGGAGCTTCGTCAGTCTTCGTGTAAATGATGCGGGGTGCCATGATGTCGTGAATGCGTTGTAAACGGCGGACCGGTGACCGGTGACCGGTGACCGGTGACCGGTGACCGGTGACCGGT
>JARGOP010000009.1 GCA_029233965.1 Verrucomicrobiales bacterium
AGAATCAAACTCCGGTCACTTTACCCTTCGCTTTAAATGGGGACATCTACTAGTAGGAGAATCCAAAACCGAGATGCATCGTTCCCTGCGGTTCGCCGGGCTGCTGGTCCGGATTGTAACCGTATTCGAGGCGGATCGGACCAATCGGAGTCAGGTAGCGCAGACCGGCCCCGACAGCATAGCGCAAGTTATCGAGACTCGCGTCGTCCGCATTCTGAAGGAGGTTTCCGGCGTCTGCGAAGGTGACGAGGCTCAGCCCGTTGAAGGCGGTAATCGGGATTTCGTACTCGGCATTGAACACCGTGTAAAATTCACCGCCGATGCGATAGCCGCTTCCCGGATCAATTGCGCCAAGCGCGCGCTCTTGAAAGCTCCTCACGGTGAAGGGGCCGCCATTGAAGAAGCGTAGATCAATCGGGATTGCCTGAGTGTCGCCCATGGGAGTGATCGCGCCGGCGCGGGCGCCGAGACGAAGGGTGTGGGTTCCAACCGGGAGATAATAACCGAGCTTCCCGGTTGCTTTGAAGAATTCGACCTCGCTGCCGATCCCGGAAGTGGCGACGCTGGCAGAGGTCTGCGCGATAAAGCCCTTCCGGGGAAGGTTGGGATTGTCCCGCTGGTCATGGGAGATCGAAACGCCGACAAAGTGAGTGAAATATTCGGTGTCACCAAGGAACTGCGGAGCGATGTCCGATTCGGTGACGTCGGTGTAGCTGGCCCGTCCAAAGAATGAGACCTGGTTGCGCTGCTTTCGTCCGAATCGTTTCGTCAGTTCATAGTTTCCGCCGGTCTCCCATTTCCGGTAGCCCTCCTCTTCGCGATTCTGGGCGAAAAGCCCGGCGCGGAAACGGTTATCGGTGTTCAGAAACCAGGGGTCGGTGTAGTCGACCGCCCCGCGGACCCCCCGTTTCGAAAATTCGATCTCTGCGTCCACGGTGCGAACACTTCCGAGGAGATTCAGATTTCGGAACTCGAAGCCCCCAATGGGACCTTCGTAGTTGGTGAAACCCGCGAAGATACCGAGGGTTCGCGAGTAGGCTTCCTCCACATTGACGTCGAGCACGAAGGATCCGTCCTCCTGTTTCACCGGATCGGTCCGGATTGTCTCGAAAGCTCCCGTCTGCAGCAATTCCTCAACCGCTTTGTTGGTGTCGTTCGGTGAATAGGGATTCTCGACGAGTCCGTCAAAGTGCCTTTCGAAAAACTCATCGTCCGTCTTTTTGTTTCCATTCACGCGAATGCCGGAGAGCTCAACGGGATCGCCCCATTCAAAGAGAGCGGCAACTTCGACGATCCGGCGATCATCGATCATGGAGACTTCCTTTTCCTCAACGGTGACGGAGGCTTCGAAGTAACCTGCGTCAACAGCAGCAGAACGGAGACGGGACTGAATGTTCCCGCGAGTGGCGAGGTTGTAATTCTTTCCCGTGAATTCTTCGCGGGTCCTCGCGAAAACCTCCTGCAGTTTGGCCGTCGGAGCTTCGGGCAGGATGATCTCGCCGAAGACGAACTGCGGTCCCTCCGAGATCGTTACGGCAACCGTGGTGCCGGCTTGCGAGGCCTCGGCATGGAGCTCAACCGCTGCTTCGACATGGCCGAGGAGAGAATAGAATTCGATCAGTTTCTTCCTTCCTGCCTCAATGTCTGAAGGCACGTAGGGGACAGAATCAAGAGGTTTCAGGCCAAGTCGCTTTCGGGTGGTATCGGTGAGGAGTTCGACCACGGCAGGGTCCTCGAGCGCTTCATTACCGCTGATCAAAAACTGCCTCACTCCCTTGGGTCGACCTTCGATAACTTTCAGGGAAATGATTCCGCTCTCGCCTTCTCCGTCGACTCTCCAGTCCACTTCTGCACCTTCGTATCCGCGGTCGAGGAGGGCGGTTTCGAGGAAGTAGGCGAGGTCATCGGCCTTCGCCATGCTTACGCCGGAGCTGTCGATGAACTTCAACTGCGGGGCGAGCCAATCCTTTACGGTTCCCTCTTCGATCGTCTGAAGTCCTTCGATACGGACTCGGTCCCCCAGTTCGGCATACGCGCACGGAATCATGAATCCTGCCGCAAGAAGCAGGATTGAACCGATGATTCTGGATAGATGATCAGGCATTCAACAAGCAGGCCGAAATCTAACGAAACCTGAAGACGTATTTCAGTAGCGCCCGGTAATCGTTTTCGGCATCAACATCGCCGACGAAAAAGAGTTGCTTCCAGAGCCTGATTCTTCCGCCGACAGTCTGCGCCCCAGTCTCAGGGTTGATCCCTCCAATATCAAGTTCTGTTCTCTCCTGCAGTTCATCGAGGAGTGAGGGTTCCGAATCGGCTGCCGCGCTTGCTTTTCGCATGTTTTTGAAGAGCAGGGTGGCTGCCTTCGAGGCGGCGAGGGAACCGGCGTCCCCTCCGATGAGGGCGTCGCGGGTGGTTCCGGTAATGAGCAGCGTGGTGAGGTCTTCCGTCGGCATGGGTGGATTGCTCGTGAGAACGTATTTCGGATCGAGGAGGCGATTGTAGAGAAAAATATTGATCCTGTATTTGTCCGCCTTTGCCTTTGCCTTGAAATTCAGGGCTCCGTTGAAACCGGTCTGCTGATCAAATTCGATCCGCCCGGTCTCAACATCAACGGAACTGAAGGGAAGGGATAAGTTGCCTTCGTCGATTGCGAGAAAGCCGGTGGGAAGGGGAGCTGAAAGCTTGCCGTTGACGCGGATATCGGCAACGAGGTCCGATTCGACGAGATTACTGCGAACCTGAAAGGGCGTCTTCGTGAAAAGCCTGACGTCTGCATTCCAATTCCTGAATGGTTCAACCTGCACACCGAGATTCAGGTCGGTGTAGGCGGCCCCGCCGCCTGCCGGTGCGCGCTCAACCGTCGGCAGGACCGAGGTGTTCCGGGTTGGAAGCGTCTGCGGGAGAAGATCAAAGTTCTTGAAGAATCGGCTGTTGGTGAGGCCGATGTTTCCGGCGATTGTCGCCGCTGACCAGGGCCCTGTCAGGGTCAACTCCGCGTCGGTCCGGAGACTCAAATCCGGGGTCCTGAAAATGAGGGCTTCCTTCGCCCCGAGGCGGAGGTCGAACTTCTGCCCGGTTTCAGGAAGGAAGGAGATGGAGCCGTCAGCGGTGACCTCTCCTCCGGCAACGATTGCCTTGAGCCGTTCGATCGTAAGCCGGTTCTCAGCGAACTTTGTCTTCAGATCAACATCGTAAAAGGAGGGCGCGTCGCGGTTCGCGAGTCTGAGGCGCGATACGTCGAGCATGCCGTCACCGGAAATCAACGGGGTCTTGACCATCCCGGAAACCTCAACATCGAGAGCGATCGTTCCCTCGATGGATTTGATCGCGGGGAGTTGGCCGGAGAGAAAAGCGAGCGAACTCCGATCCATCCGGGCCGCGGCGTTGATCTTTTCTTTCTGAATGTCCCGCTCCTTCAAGGCCCAGTCTTTCGGGAAAAAGGGCAGGGAAGCGCTGATTTTCAACGGGTTGACATCGGGGTGGCGATACTCGCCGGAAAGGGTTGCCGTCGAGTTGGCGGTGTTGAGGGCGAGATCAATCGCCCCGACCTTGAGGTTGTCCTGTTCGGGGAGGGCGATGTTGGCAAGGCTCAGGGATAAGTCGAGATCGGGTTTGGCGGGGGTTCCCTTAATCACGAGATCAAGATCGAGGTCTCCGTTCACGGCGGGAGCGTCCTTGAGAAGTCGCACGATGGTATCTAAGGATATCGGCTCCGAGATGAGGCTGAACTCGAGGGGCTCTTCCTGCACGAACCAGCTCTCTGAGGTGAGCGTGTCTTTCGTCAAAGGAATCGATCCCTTCGCGGTGAAAAGGGGAGTTCCGCCGGAGGAACCATTGAGAGAACGCACTTCGAAACGCGAACCATCCCAGTCGAGGTTCCCCTCAAGGTCGAGTGGATCGCTCTTCATCATAAGCTGAGTGGCGAGACTGGAATCGGAAAAACTACCGTTCACATCGAATTCCGTGATCGGGGAGGCTCCATGAGCCAACGCAAGATCCGAACCGCTGAGGTCGAACTTGCCGGTGACGGTCTTTTCCTTTCCATTTCCTTCTGCATTGACGGCGAGTGCAAAGGAGCCGGGAAGAAGTTTCGCAATCTCGCGATTTCCAAGGAGGCGTTTGAGCACGCCTTCGGATTTCAGATCGAGATTGAGATCGATGCTGCCGGAATAGTTTTGGTCAACGAGGTGAAGTCTGCCACTTCCATCGATTTGGCTGATCTCATCGACATGAAGCTTCAGGTCTGCGGTGACTTCGTTGGGTTTCTCGACCTTTCCGGCAAAGTTAATTTCCTTCAGAGTCTCGCCATCGATTTGAAGGGTGTCAGTGAAAAGGTCCAAATTCCCGCCGAGGAGCTCGCTTCCCTTCACCTGCGCTTTCTCCGCCCTGAGCGAGAGAGCACCCGCCAAAGAAATATTTCGCCATTCCGGAGGCGCGAACTGCTGCCAGAGCGGGGCGAGGTCGGGAGCATTGAAATCGGCATCGATTTCCACAGTCCGCTCTTGTAAGGCGGCGAAGTCACCGACACCGGATAAATCCAGACCCATGTCCGCGTTCAGGGTCGCGCCATCCTGAGTGGCCTTCAGTCCTGCATCGATCCACTTGGCCCCGCCCTGCTCCCGTGTTGCGGCCCGGAGGTCGATGTCCCCGAGCTGAATCTCATCCCAATGCAGATTGGATAACACGGCCGCGAGATTTGCATTCCAGCTTTCGGGCCGGGAGGCGGCCCCGTTGAGTTTCATTTCAACCGTCAAAGCCGGATCACCGATCGGTTTTTCCAGCTTTGGCAGGAAGTCAAAGAGGCCGTCGGCAGTGAGTTCGTCCCAGCTTCCGGTGCCGCTGAGCGTCCCGTTGAGACGTCCGGAGACAGGGGACTCGGGATGGAAAAGCAGGATCAGTTCTTCGACGGGAAGATCGGTGGTCGAGAGTTCCAGTTTCACTTCTCCGGGTTGTTTCAGAAAGGGCTCTCCATTCTTGAGATCAAGTGGCAGCGCGCTTTGCAGGGACATCGCCGGTTGGTTGTTGACGAGGAGGTCCAGGCTATCGACGGAGAGGCGGCCATTTCTCCATCCGGCCTCGCCGCTGAGGCTCAGGTGATCAGAATCGATCTTGAGGGAAGAAAGGTGCACGGCTTCATTTTCGTAATCGCCTTCGAGATTCACGTTCATGGAACGCCCGCCCTTGATGACGAGATTGGAAGCATTCACGATTGCCTTCCCCCGGTGCGCCGCAGGTTCGAGCGTTCCTTCACCATTCCATTTGATCGCGCCGGTCAAGGAAATGTCTGCCGCCTCCAGGATCGCTCCGAAGGGTCCGCCGGAATTGAACTCACCGAGGAGAGCTCCTTCATAGGAAAGGGTCTCGAGGGACACACTTCCGCCCCCTTTGAGAGAGGAATTTCCATCCGGTTGCGCTTCGGCATCGATCCGGATCTGATCCGGCCCGGTGACTCGAGCCACCAGGTCGAGGAGGGAGAAGGGATGACTGTCCCAGGCAAGAGTATCGGATCGAAGCGAAACCTGTCCGGAGCGCAGAGAACTGCCTCCGACAAGCTGGACATTCTCAATACGACCCTCAAGGGCTCCGGTCACGGGGGCGTCGATGTCCCAGGCGGCGAGAAGCTGTTCGGCGGATTCCAGAGAAAGGTTTCCGGACAGGTCCAGAGGGAGCGTCGCAAACCCGCCCGTATCGGCCAGCTGTCCGAGGGGTGCCGAGGCGGTCGCGGTGAGACGGGCCCCCGGGGCGAGAACGTCGAGTTGAAGCCTGTTCTCAGCGATGATGAGGGCAAAAGAATCCACGGTTGTTGATCCGACCCCGAGGCCATGACCAAGCACTTTGGCGGCGATCTCCCAGGTGGACGGGTTTTCAAAATCACCGTTGAAGCTGAGGTCAAGATCGGAGATTGTGCCCTTCCATTCCGGAACGTCCCCGGAACGCTCGATCTCGTTGAACGCGATGGTATGTCCTTCGGTCAGGGCCAGGTGGACGTCTCCGTCCGTGGAAGCCGAAACGGTGATTTCGCCGCCGCCCAGAACGAGTGCAGCATCGACGAGCCATTCGCCGGGTGTTTTTTCCGAGAGCCTGAGGAATTTGAGAGACTCAATCGTTTTCCCTGAAAATTGATCGATCGTGAGGCGGTGATCGCCCTGCTCAAGTCTGGCGGACAGTTCGGAAAGTGGTTCTTTGCCGGGCAGGGCGATAGACCCTATCTCCAGAGCCCCGGCTTTCCCCTGAGGGAGACGCAGACTGAAGGATCCGATTTCATAGCGGTCCCCGCCGACCCGGGCCGCGACGCTGATTTCTTCGATCCCAATCTCAGAGTTCAGGAGGTTCCAAATCGGATTGAAAGCGTCGGGCGCGGAATCGCGACGAGCCTTTCCCGGTTTTGCTTCGGCTGTTTCATCCACGATGGGGATATTGAACTCAACGACGGCCTCTTCGACTTTTAAGAGATGGAGCCAGTTCAGATCCGCCGCCGCTGTGATCAATGAAGGCAGGTCGTAGGACACTTCGACGGATTTCAGGGAGAGGGAAACGAGGGGGGAGTCTTTGCCTTCGAATTCGATCTCGCGGATCGAGAATCCTGAGAAGAGAGAACCCTCCACTTTGAGATCGCCTTCAATGCCCTGGGAAGCAGCCGCCCTGAGTGCCGCGAGTCTGGCCGCGGCGGGAAAGGCGGGACCTGCAATAATGAGAACGAGGAGGAGCGAGAGACCGAGTAATGCCCCGGCGAGGAGAAGGGCATGCTTCAATCGCTTCGGCGTCTTTCGGTGATTTGCTGCCGCGGGAGCTTGAGTGGTTGGAGCGTTGTCAGGAAGCATTCAGGAGGGCCGGGGCACCATCGTGGATACGCCCCCGACAACCTACGGGAACATTGAATCCGTGCAAGACTCAGCCATTTTTCAGAAAAGCCAGAAGATCGGCCATTTCTTCAGTGGATATAGCTGCTTCAAGGCCTTCCGGCATGAGCGAGTGTCCGGAAGAGGTCATTTCACTGATTTCGGCGCGACTGATGGTCTCCTCAATGCCTCCGGGGAGGCGCAAAGTGACACTCTCGCTGTCCTCCGCATGCACAAGTCCGCTGAGGATTCTCCCATCTTTGGATTTCACGGAGACTGAGATCCAGCGTTCTTCGATCGCCCGGTTCGGGTCGAGAATATCGGAGAGCAGAGCCTCAGCCGGTTTGATTTTTACGTCGTCGAGCGGTGGACCGACGGCAGCGCCTTTGCCTCCGACCTGGTGGCAAAGTGCGCAGGTTGCCCGTTCAAAAATGACCTTTCCGTTTTCAGGATTGCCGACATGATCGGTTTGGGCATCCCGGTAGCGGGTCACGACTTCGGTGCGATTCCCGGCCGCCGCCCCGAAGAGTTCGTTCGCGAGATTCTTGATCTCTTCGTTGGTGGAGCGCCCGTAGGACCATCGTGTCATCGGAGGCATCAGCGATGGACTGATCTCCCCGGCCTTCATGCGCTTCATCAGGGCGAGACCTGACTTAGTGTTTCCGGTAATGAGGGCGAGCGCTTCACGAAGGGGAGTGGGGGCAAGACCGTTCCATCGTTCAAAGAAAAACTCAGCAACCGTTTCACGGTCGTCACGGGTCAGAGTTCGGCAGGCCGCCGCTTGAATCGTGGGAGACTCGGTCGCCGAGATGAGCTGATCGACAACTGCTGTCTTTTCCTCCCAGGGAAGTTGAGCGACGAGGCTGAGGGCGACGATCCGGTCCGCCTCCGGTCGCATCGAATCCAAAGCGATTGCGGAAGCGCTGGCGACGATCGCCTTCAAGCGGGTGGCTTCCTTTTGAAAACCCTCCGGTGGAGAGGCCATAAGCGCGGCAAGGCTTTTCGTTTTGAGCGGGCTCCTTCCGAGTCCTTCGGAAATCCCGGAGATGACCGCGAAGTGCCACCACCCGGGTTCGCCCTGCAACGTATTCACAACCGTGGAAAGCTCTTCGAGGGATCCGGATGCTGTCGTGAGTCGGGCTATATCAGTGAGCACCTCCGGGGCAGACTCCGCTGAGGCCTCGAGGAACTCTTTGGACTCGAGGAGCTTCACGAGGAGTGCGGGCACGAGTTCCGGCGAGGAACTAAAGATCGCTTTGCGGAACCATGTGTCGTCGGGATCGGCCGTGATCTTTGCCACCAGATTCGCGATTCCGGGCTTCTGACCGGGGAAGAGGGCGAGCGCAAGGAATCGGGTTCTCGCATCCTCAGACGTTTGAGAAGAGGCAATGAAGTCGGAAAATTCCAATTCCCATCCCAGTTCCGCGATGACATGGAGTTTGTTTTCGACCAGACCGGAATCGGATGATGAAACGGATCGAAGAATCTCAGGCGTCAATTTTTCGAGACCTTCAAGGGTTCGAAAAGCTAGCGTGACCGCCAGGGGGGACGGAGCCTCAGCAATCAAGGCTTCGAGCAAAGGCGCTGCGGCGGCGTCACCGCGCTCGACGAGAAGTCGCTGGGCGTTGGTCCGATGCCAGGCATTCGGGTGATTGAGTAACCGGACGAGGGAGGGCAAATCCCCGGGCATGAACTCGATCTTTTGGTGTTTTGCCCCCCTCGGAACCACACGCCAGATTCTGCCCTGATCGAGCCCGGCACGCATGTAGTGGGATTTTGCGAAATCCTCGGGAAAGAACCGGGAGTGATCAATGAAGCGGCGATACATGTCCACGATATAGAGCGCTCCGTCGGGACCGTTGCGGGCCTGAACGGGGCGGGCCCACTCGTCGGAGGAAGCGAGAAATTCCTTTCCCATACCAACCCGCTCAGCGACGAAACTGGGGCCTTTTGCGATGAGGCGATTGCGCGTCACGAGCTGGGCGGTGGGGTCACAGACGAAAATATCGCCGCTCAGATCTTGCATCCTGTCTCCGGTGTAGACAGCAATACCGCAGGCGGCAGTGTGGGTTCCGGCATGGGCGGACGAGGTGGTGTGACTCAGGAGAAGAGGGTGAAGGGGCGCCCCCGGCTCCTGAATGTCTTCGTGTCCCTGAGTAATGCCGGCGAGCGGATTGCGTTTTACGACTGCCAGCGGCATCACCGCGAAGATCGCGGGGTTCCGGTTGCTGCAGAAGAAGTGACGGCCCCAGGCGTCGAGAGTTCCACCGTATTGGCCGACACCGGTGGACGGTTTCATCTCACCGGAACGGGGATCGTAGCGGAGGTTCAAACGGGAAAATGCGGTGACTGAGTCGGGCTTGCCCTCGGGGTAGATCTCCTTGCCGTCGAGGCCATTGCTCAGGTAAATATGATTGTCGAGGCCGTAGCGTGGGCTGGAAACCTGGAGCTGGTTGTGACGGGGTTCGTTGCTGTGAAACAGGGTCGCCCGGACGTCAGCGCGATTGTCGCCGTCGGTATCTTTGAGGAAAAGGATCGCCGTTCTCGTCGTCGCAAGAAGGCCTCCATTCATCGGAAGAAGCCCCTGGACGTGATCCAGTTCGTCCGCCCAGGTCACGGCTTCGTCCATACGCCCGTCCCCGTTGTGATCCATGAGGAGACGAATCCGCGAAAGGAACGGCATCCCTTCACTTGGCAGCGGATAGTCTCCCATTTCGGCCACGAAAAGCCGACCCTTCTCGTCCCAGACAATATCGACCGGATCACAGGTGAGAGGCTCGGCGGCGACGAGCTGGATTTCGTAATCCCCATCCAACTGCCACGCGGCGGCACTCGCTTCGGGAGAGAGCGGGAAGCGCCGGGGGAGGATGCTTTCCCCGGTGATGGCGTAGCCCATGTCGGTCGATCTTTTTTCTTCGGTCCATGACTCGGTGAAGTCTCCCGGCGCATGGACTTCGACTCTCCGGACTTCGTAGGAGGAAAATTCTGTTTGGAAGCCGATGTTTCCGCTCGCGGGAAATACCCGGGTCGCGCGGTTCACAATTTCGCCGTTGAGTCGGAGTTCCACCGTGTCCCCGATCGCGATCACTTCGAGTCGATTCCATTCCCCGACCGGATTTTCGACGTCGAGTTCGCCCCGGAAACCTTTCACATTCTTCCAGTTTTCGCTGCGGTCTTTCCATCCGAGATGCCCTGACTTTTTTCCGGGGCGGGGAAATGCGTAGGTCTCTCCATCCGGAGCCCAGAGGGGTGGGTCCTGGAGGCTCGCGGTAGCCGTGAAAGTGGCCGGTGTTTCTTCGGTGGGAAGGCAGACCAGATCTCCGGAGCCACCTTCAAGCAACTGCGCCTGGAGACAGGCAGGCCAGGTTCCGCCGAATGCGGCATCTGTTCCCGTCATGTGAAAGAGGACACCTCCATCGCGGGCACGATCTTCACGGCCCCCGAAGGTGTATTCGGTCCAGCGGTATTCGACGACGAGGTGATAGTCCTCGAAAGAAGCCTTTGATCTCAGGTAGCCGAGACCCTTTCCGGTAGTGCGAAGCACTCCGTCCTCTCCTTTCTGCCAAACCTGATCGAATCCGGTTTCGAGGGAGGCCGATTCGTTGAGATGCTGTGTGAAAGTTTCCTGAAGCGGTGCTTCGAGTAGATCAAGAGGCTCTGCAATGGAGGGAACGGGCAGGAAAATGCCGAAGGCAAAAAGGACACAGAGGGAACGCGACATGCCCGCAAAATAGCGGGATTAAGGAACAGGGAAAAGCAGGAAGACGGCGCGGACGCGCTAACCGCTTCTTCGACAAAGCCCGGGAAAGGCGCTGGTCAATTCACATTGGTGAACACGGCCTGAACGTCTTCGTCGTCTTCGAGCTTGTCGATGAGTGCTTCAATCTCAGTCATCTCCTCCTCGGAAAAGTCCTGAGGATTGTTCGGGATGCGTTGCGGGCTCGCCTTCTTGATCTCGATACCGAGAGCTTCGAAAGCCGAGGTGAATTGACCGAAGTCGGTGAAATCGGCATAGGCGTAGGCAACACCATCGACGACCTCGAGTTCCTCGAGTCCGGCATCAATAAGACCGAGTTCAATCTCGTCCATCTCCATTTCGTCCGTCACTTCAAACTCGACCACGGTTTTGCGATCAAAGAGAAAGTCGAGCGCACCGCTGGGGAGCATCTGGCCGCCGGACTTGTTGAAAATTGTTTTGATGTTGGCGACGGAACGGTTCGTGTTATCGGTCGCGCATTCGACGAAAACCATGACTCCGTGAGGTCCTTTGCCCTCGTAATTGATTTCGGTGATTTCCGCTGAGTCCTTGCCGTCGGCGCGTTTGATCGCAGACTCGACATTGTCTTTAGGCATGTTCGCCGCCTTGGCGTTTTGAATGAGAAGACGGAGCTTCGGATTCGAGTCAGGATCCGGGCCGCTTTCTCTAACCGCCATCGTGATCGCCTTTCCGATTTTCGGAAAGATTTTCGACATCTTGTCCCAACGCGCTTCTTTCGACTTCCGTCGATATTCAAATGCTCTGCCCATAGTGAGGCAATTCTTGGCGTAGAATGGCAAAAATCGCAAGAGAGATTGTTCGAGTCAACAGGGTTGGGTGGGTGAGGCAACAGAGTTAGGGGCCACAAGGAGAGGCGGTTTTCTACCGCCTGCATCAGTACCGAGGGCGCGGGCTTCGCAGGCGGTAGAAAACCGCCTCTCCCTGAGCTTCACGGGGCGCGTTCTATTCACTCCTTTTCAGCCGGGCTCTTGCGGTAAATCTCCGCAATATTTTCATCGTCGAGCGCCCGGTCGAAGACGACGATCTCGTCGAGGCGCCCTTCGAATCGATTCCCCCGGGCTCCATCCCCGGCGAAGAAGAAGGTCGCGGGGAAAGATCCGTCAAGGTCAATGACAAAGCCGCCGATTCGCTTGCCGTTGAGATAGAGGTAAGTGCTGTCTCCGTGACGAATGAAGGCGAGGTGGTTCCATTTCCAGCGTTCGATGGAGTCAGCTTCGAGGGGAGACGCTTCGAATCCGGGGCCATTGTAGACCAGGGTCCGTTTTCGATCTTCCGTGACGACGATGCCGATTTGATCGAACAAGCCACTCCCGGCGAAATCATGACCCCGCGAAAAGATCCACTCGGGTTCATCGAGCGAAGCGTTCGCCGATCCACTCCAGAACCAAAGAGAAACGGTGTAGTCGTTGCCGGTGAGCTCGGGAATGCGGGCGGAGAGTCGATCTCCCGCAAAATGCGCCGAGCGATTCAGGCCGCCTTCCGAGAACTGTCCGGAGGCGGGGCCGGGGAGATAAAAAAGCACCTGCGGCTCGTAGATGGCGTCGTTTCCGAATCTGGAGGCGTCAATCGCCCGCGGGCCGGAAAACTCGTCAAGTCTCCAGTAAGCTTTCGGATTGAGGGACAGGATGTGTTTGGCCGCCGGGCCGTGAGCGGGGCGGCGATCGGTCCTTCGCTTTCCGGTGACGTTCTCCAACAGGCTGATCGCCGCGCCGACAATCTTCGGCTCGGCCTGAACTTCGAGACCGGCGGAGCGCGCGGCCCAGGTGTTGTAGCCGCCGAGGAGATGCTGCTCGGGCGGAGGAATGTAGCCATCGCCACCGTTGGCAAGTTCGATCACCATGGTATGAGGAGCGGGGCTGGCGTTTTTGATTTTCAAGCCGGAGATCGCGTAGGTTTCATTGGGCGTCGTCGCGATGGCGATGTCCTCGCCGAGGCGGAGGGCCTGAACCACAATCTCGGTGCGTTGTTTCTCGTGGAGAATGATTTGCTCGCGGGCGTAGATTTCCGGCTTCGTTTTGGGGAGGCGATCGCCCATTTCAGCGACGATGCGCTGTGCCCATTCGAGACGCTGCTGATCGGGGACACGATAATCGAGCGTCATTCGCGTCTCCGCCATCGCGATCGTCCCGGGGCGTTTGTAGCTGATGGCACCGTAGGCCTTCATCGCGAGATCGATCATCCCTTCGCTGTAGTCTTCGATCGTGGTTTTGTTCCCGGCACGGTCGTTGGATTTTTCGTAGTCGTGCCTCCAAATGTCACCGCTGCAGCCGTGGGACATCATCGCGACGAATGTGTCACTGTCAGGAGCGATCTTCTCCTTCAACCCGTCGGAGAAGAGACCGAAATAATCGGGGCTTATGTCCTTGTCGCCGAAGTAGTGCATCGAGAAGTTGGCGAGGAGTCCGATTGGTTCGCCTTCAACGCTCTCGACGGAAATCATCGTGAGCATGGGATCCTCCGGTCCACTCTTTCCCGTGACGTGATCGTAGTTGGTGGCGGCGTGCATGTTGGCGCGGACGGTCCGGTTGCCGAAGGGATCCTCCTGCATGTGGTCAGGGTGAATCACCCAGCGACGCAGCGCCGTGAAATCGCCTGCGTCGATTTCACCCCAGCCGAGGCGGGCCGGCTGCATCTTTTCGAGTGGAGCGAGGATGGCTTCAACGAGCTTCTTGGTAAGAAAAAGGGAGTAAACCGGGTCGGCGTCGGTCCCGAGGGCACCCATGCAGGAGGGTGCGGTGTGCGTGTGAGTCGCGGAGATAAGGATGTGCTCACGCGGGATGCCACCTTTCTCTGAGGCCATTTCCTTCGCCTTGTCGAGTAGCTCCCGTGGCATCATGCAGCTGTCGACGACAACGATGACGAGTGTTTCACTACCGTCAGAAAAGGCGAGGGAGCGCGCGTGGATGGGACGCTTCACCACGTCGATCGATCGACTCGTCATGCCTCCGTTCACCAGCACAGGAAGCTGCTTCGGGGTCACGTCAGTGAGGGCACTCGCCGCCGTGAACTCGGCGGTGGCGAGTGCGGGAAAGATACATGAAAGAACACAAACAAGCGCACGCATCCCGCAATTTTAGCCAGATGCGGCCGCTCGTGGCAATCGCAGGGCTGGCGCAAACAGGGGGGCGATCAGGGGGGCGAAATCAGTTCCCGTCTTTAAACTGATCGTATTCCGGATTGACGTCCGCGTTGGAGAAAATGGGCCTGTCTTTCCAAAGATCGTAGGTGGCCTTCAGCTGGATGGGAGACTCGGGATATTGGCCCTGGTCATCGGTGTCCTGAATCCACTGATTCAGAATCTCGCGATGCTGCTTCAGCACTTCTGCGAACGCGGGATCATCGGCGAGATTGTTGATCTGATGCGGATCTTTTGCGATGTCGTAGAGTTCCTCTTCGGGACGGACTCCGAACCAGTGTTCCTCCTGATAGGGGGTGAGTCCGCCTTCGTTGCGGAGCCGCTTGATTTCGGTTACCGGTGGTCGATTGTCGCGGTACTGGGCCTGGAGCATGGGACGGTCCGGGAAGAAGTTCCGAATGTAGCGATATTGGTCGGTTCGCACGGTGCGAATCCGGTCAATCGTGTAGTCGCAGCGATCCCGGGCCGAAACTACGAAGTCGACGGGCTCATAGGTCTCGCCGAAGAGATTCTGCCCGTCGAGGTAGTCAGGCATTTCGGCACCGCCGAAGGCGAGGGTCGTAGCAGAGATGTCGAGGCCGCTGACGAGTTCATCGCGAACCGTTCCCGCTTTCAGCGCGGAGTGATTCCCTTTGACCATGAGAGGCACGTGAACACCGCCCTCGTAGCAGAACTGCTTGTGGCGGATTGACTGGTTGTTTCCGTGATCGGAGAAGAAGAAGACGATCGTATTCTCCAGTTCCCCGTCTGCCTCTAACAGGGCAAGAATCTCTTCGACCTGCACATCGGCGCCCCGGGCCGCGTTGTAGTGGGTTGTCCATTCCTTCCGGTAGGCGGGGGTGTCCGGGAAATAGGGGGGGATCGGCACATCATAGTCGTCGAGATTCTCTCCGTCCCTCACGTGGCGGTCGCCGGTCTTTCCTCCCCAGATCATGATTTGTCCGAACCAGGGCTGGTCTTTGTCAGGCCGTTTCGCCCAGGTATTCTCGATGTAGATGCGCTTCGCGTCCGTCTGCGCAAAGTTTCCCTGCCATCCGTTCATTCCGGGCACGTAGTCGTCCTTCGTTCCGTAGGAGTAGAGATTGAGGCGGTTATAGTGAAAGTTGTAGTCATCTTTTCCGGTGTTGAAAGTGAAGTATCCTTCTTCGCGCATGAGTTCGGGAATCGTCTTCATGCCTTCGGGGAGATGGATGCGGATGTCTCCGGGGACGACGCTGCCGTCCGCGGCACGGCTCGAGCGATGCTGGTGGGTTCCGGTGGTGGTCTGCATGACGCCGGTGATCATCGCGGATCGAGCAGCGGAACAAACCGGGGCCGGCATGAAAGCACGAGTGAAAAGGACGCCGTCCGCAGCGAGCTGATCGATGGCCGGAGTGTGACCCGCGTTGACGGGATCGTCGTAGCAGCCGAAGTAGGGAGAGAGGTCTTCGGAAAATATCCAGAGGATGTTCGGTTTCTCTGCTGACTGGACCGAGCCGGCGAAGAGGAACGCGGCGAGAAGGAGGGCGTTTTTCATCAGGTTCAATTCTCTGCGAAGAGAATGGTTTCGCCATTCGTTTTCCAACGCAATCGGGGGATTCGGGAAGAGGGCGATCAATTCATTCGACGCAGGGGAGAGGGGGGCGTATCCTCGCTCGACGAGGAAAGAGAGATGATGAATTGGAACGAGATGAAAAGACTTCTTTTCCGGGGCGCGGGTCGTGCACGCTCGATCCTCGGGGCGCCGTGTCTGCAGAGGGCAATTCAGGGGGGGCCTGATTCCCGGTGGAATGGCAACCCTGCTGACGGTCGTCATTCTTTTCCTGAATCAACGGGGCGAGCTTTCGGTCTGGCATGAAGTGAAGCTGGAAAATCAATTCAGAGCCGTCGATGAGGTGTTCAGCTTCGCCGAATATCTCGATCTCGAAGCAGCGCTTTTCGAGGAAGTTGAGCAGAAAGTCTACGCAGTCGGGACAAAGGAAGGCAGTGAAGGGATTGCCCGCTATCTCCCGGGAAGTCCGGCGAATCCCTCGAGCTACGGGACGGATTGAAATCGCACTTTTGAATGGGCGGTCGAGGATGGGGAGGCAAAAAGGGGGGCTCCTCCTTCATGGCATGTCAGACTCCCCCTACAGTCTTCGACATATCGGCAAGTCGCTACATGAGCGGGGCATGCGCGTGATCGGGTTGCGACTCCCCGGTCATGGGACCGCTCCTTCCGGGCTCAAGTATTTTGACTGGAAGGACATGGAGGCGGCGGTGAATCTCGCGGTTCAGCATCTCAAGGGGGAGGTCGGCGATCTGCCTCTCTATCTGATTGGCTATTCAAACGGCGGGGCTCTTGCGGTGCATTACGGCGGAGAATCGCTGAGAAATCCGGAGATTCCGAGAGTCGACAGGATTGTTCTCCTCTCCCCCGCTGTGGGGGTAACTCCGGCAGCTGCTCTTGCCATTTGGCAGCGGCGACTCAGCTTTGTTCTGGGAATGGAGCCGTTGGCGTGGAATGGGATCTCGCCTGAGTATGATCCCTTCAAGTATGTTTCCTTTGCGGTGAATGCGGGGGTTCAGGTTCATGATCTCACCGTGGAAATTAAGAAGGACCTTGCCGATCTCAAGCGAAGGGGATTGCTGGAGGAGTATCCTCCGGTGCTCGCTTTTCAATCGATCGTTGATGCGACGGTCTCCACCCCGGCCTTGATTGATGTTCTTTTCAGAGAGCTTCCGGAAAATGGACATGAGTTGGTCCTCTTTGACATCAACCGGACCGGTCGCATTGAAAGCCTCGTGAAGAAGGACCCCTACCCGGCGATTCACTCGAAAGTGCCCCGGCGCACCTCATCCCGTCCAGGGCGGCACTGACAATGCCTCCGGCAAATCCGGCTCCCTCGCCGCATGGGTAGAGTCCGGAAATTTCCGGATGCTGTAGCGTGTCAGGATCCCGGGGGATGCGAAGCGGGGAACTGGTCCGGGTTTCGAAGCCAATGAGGTTGGCTTCTTCGGTGACGTAGCCGCGCATTTTTCGGCCGAAAAGCTGGAGTCCTTCGATCATGCGCTCGACGATGAAGGCGGGCATGAGTTCGTCGAGTCTCGCTGGGTTGAGGCCCGGTTTGTAGCTTGTGTCAGGCAGCTGGGTTGAGTCTTTGCGTTTCAGGAAATCGAGAACCCGCTGGGCCGGAGCGACCTGCCCGCCTCCGCCTGCTACTTTGGCAATTTTTTCGAGATCTTTCTGAAAAGCGATCCCGGCGAGGACACCATGTTCAGCTTCCAAACGGGCGACATCCTCCGGCTCCACCGTCACGACCATGCCGCTGTTCGCGAAAGGGGAGTCACGCTTCGAGAGGCTCATGCCGTTGACGACGACCTCATCGTTTTCCGTCGCGGCAGGGACGATGAACCCTCCGGGGCACATGCAAAAAGAATGGACGCCACGCCCCCGGATTTTCGTGGCGAGACTGTAGCTCGCGGCGGGGAGGAGGCGGGGGCGTTCGAGACCCCGCTCGTAGTGATACTGAAGACTGTCGATGAGCGGCTGCGGATGCTCGATGCGGACACCGACCGCAAAGGGCTTCTTCTCCATGAGGATCTCTTTCGCACGAAGCAGCTCATAGATGTCCCGCGCCGAATGCCCCGTCGCGAGAATGACGGCGTCGGCAGTAAGCTCTTCGTCACCATGGATGACGACGCCTTTTATCGTTTTTCCGTCGAGGAGAAAATCGGTGACTTTGGCGCCGAAGCGAACTTCACCTCCGGCTTCGATGATGCTCTGCCGGATTGCTTTGACCACATTCGGGAGCAGGTTGGAACCGATATGAGGATGCGAATCAATCAGGATTTGAGCGGGAGCCCCGTGCGCAACAAGCGTTTCGTAGACCTTCCGGACCGGTCCGCGCTTGGTCGCGCGAGTGTAGAGCTTCCCGTCGGAAAAGGTTCCTGCACCGCCTTCGCCGAAGCAGTAGTTCGAGTCTTCAATCACGGTCCCGTGACGGAGAATCGGGGCAAGGTCGAAGCGTCGCGCCGAGGCGTCCTTGCCCCGCTCGAGAACGATAGGGCGCCATCCTTCTTCAATCGCGGTGAGAGCGGCAAACATGCCGGCGGGCCCGCTGCCGACGATAATGACTTCGCGGCTGTTTTGCTTAAGCCGCGGAAGCCTCACTGAGATTTCCGGCCCGGTGGGGAGTGGCTCATCCACTCCGACCTCAAACCGCAACTGAACTTTGATCTCCGGTTTTCGCGCATCAAGCGAATGCTTTACGAGTCGGAGTTCTTTGATCCTTGCGGGATGAACCCTGAGCTTTCTCGCCACTGCCTTCAGCTGAGCGGTTTCGTCCTCCGATTTCTCCAGCGGAAGAATGACATCGACCGAGACAGGATCGGGCTGCGACGGTTCGCTCATGAGAAGAGACTAGCCTTCCTTTCCGTCTTCGAAAAGAAATCCCGTGAGCGGACTCGTTGCCGAGGCCCCGGTCGAAATTTCGTGAACGCCTCCTGATTCGAACGCCATGCGACCGGCTTCAACGGCCATCTTAAAGGCGGTCGCAATCGCGACGGGATCAGAGGCAATCGCGATCGCGGTATTCACGAGGACGGCGTCGGCGCCCATTTCGAGAGCTTCGGCGGCGTGGCTTGGGCGTCCGATTCCGGCATCGACGACGACCGGGACAGTGGCCTGGTTGATGATGATTTCGATCTGGCGCCGGGTTTCGATCCCCTGATTGGAGCCGATCGGTGCCCCGAGGGGCATTACCGTTGCCGTGCCGACATCCTGCAGTCGCTTCGCGAGAACGGGATCGGCATTGATGTAGGGAAGAACCGTAAATCCCTCTTTCACGAGGATCTCCGCAGCGGCGAGGGTCTCGATCGGATCAGGAAGGAGATAGGTAGGATCAGGATGGATCTCGAGCTTCACCCATTTCGGCAAGCCTGCTGACGCTGCGAGGCGGGCGAGACGCACTGCTTCTTCCGCATTCATCGCCCCGGAGGTGTTCGGAAGGAGCAGATATTTATCCGGATCAATAAAGTCGAGAATGTCGGCGTAAGGGTCATTGCCGCCGGTGAGATCGGCGCGCCGCAAAGCCACCGTAACAATCTCAGTGCCAGACGCTTCGAGGGCGTCGCGCATGGATTCGTTGGAAGAAAACTTTCCGGTCCCAATCATGAGGCGGGATTGGAAAGTGCGATCGGCAATGGTGAGTGGTTCAGGCACGGCTTTTCTGATTCGTCAGGGAGGTCGGACTCTAGCTTCGGCTTTCGATTACTCCACAAAAAAACCTCTCCGTTTCGGACGGAGAGGTCTTTTTGAATTTGTGTTCCGTGCAACAACACACTTTCGACAACAACAACCAAGCAATGAAATTATCGGGTCAACAACTACCCTTTAATTACCTTGGGGAAGAGTAAGCGGAATTTTGAAATCTGTCCAGCAGTTATTGCAAATTTTAGAGTGAAATTTAAAACTATTCTCAATATTGATCCGGCTTGCTTGGAGAGAAGGTTCCGAATCTCCTGCAAGAGCACGACCTCGTCACTTGGCTTGGGTTCTTCGACCGGTGCTTCTTCCTCTTTCTCCTGGGCGGCCATGAACTTCTTGATCACGAGGAAAAGCACAAAAGCAAGAATGAGGAAGCTGATGAAGGCGGTCACGAAGTTCCCCCAGGTCATGACGGTTTCGCCTGCTTCGGCGGCAGCCGCCGCATAGACGGCTTCTTAGGCACCTTCGGGGCGTTTCAGGATGGCAAAGCGATCGCTGAAATCAACACCACCGGTGATCACACCGATGATGGGCATGAAAATATCATCGACAAGGCTTTTGACGACGGTTCCGAACGCACCGCCGATAATGATGCCGACGGCCATATCCACGAGGTTCCCTTTGAAAGCGAATTTTTGAAGTCTTCCAGCATCGCGGCGCCAGATTGCGCTGCTTCCGCGACGGCGACAAGATCAAATATTCCCCGTTAGTAAGAATTCAATCAATTGGCTCCGGTGAACTTCTCGACCGCCTTCCAGACGGCGATAACTGCCAGCAAGGCGATAGAAAGAGCGCTCACCCAGAGCCCGACGTCATATCCTCTGGAAGGAGTGAGTGACTTGGGAAGGCGGCGGTAGCGGAAATGCAGTGCCGCGAGGACGACGAGAATGAGAATCGCCGCCGTGATCGCTCCGCCGACCAGAACCATGAAGACAGGATCCTCGAAGAAGAAGAAGAGGAGAGCCCAGAGTGCGGGGAAGAAAAAAGCAAAGGAGGCGATGGCCCGGGAACGTGACTTGGGCTCCTGATAATTGATCCAGCCTACGGCTCCAAAGGCATCTGAAAAGAGGCGACTCCACGCGGCGAGTGCCGAAAAAAGCGTGGAGAAGAGAACGAAAAAAGCTCCGATGAGGAATGCCGTCTCTGCCCATGAACCCAGAGAATCCGTGTACATCCGCGAGAGAGTTTTGACGGTTTCGAATCCTTCCGGGACAAGACCCTGGGCATTCAGGATCGCTGCGCCAAGAATGTAGAAAGCGAGCGTCATGAAGGTGTAGACGAGCATGGAGAGGAACGCGTCCCAATACATTACTTTGATCCATCCTTTGGCGCGGCGGTTCCACTCGGGGGAATCATCGCGAGGACCGGTCTTGGAGGCGTAGCCTTTTTCGAGAAGCCAGTAGTTGTAGGCCATGACCTCATCGCCACCGACTCCGGTGATGCCGAAGGCGGCAATCGCCACGCCGAGGTAGGCGACGGGAATGCCATTCCAGAAAGAGAGGCCCTCTTTGAGGTCCGCACGGTTAAAGGCAAACTCGGTGAATTGAACTCCAATCACACAGGCAACGGTGAACAGTGCAAAGAGCCCGATCATGACGAGGGACACCTTTTCCACGAAGCGGTATTTCCCACGGAAGATCATGAGGGACACGACCGGGGCGCAGAGCGTCACCCAGACCCAAACGGGCACTGAGGGAAGAAGAATGTTCAGGACGAGGCCGACTCCGCCGATAATCCCACCGACCTGAAGCGGCTTGACCAGCATCATGAGAAGCCAGAGCCACGTGGCCCAGCTGCCTTTCCCGAACTTCGGACCGGGCAGCTGGTTCATCGCTTCGAATGTCGTTTCGCCCGATTGGATTGCGTGTTTCCCAAATTCGAGCTGCACGAAGACTTTGATGAGACAGCTTACGAGAATGACCCACATCGCAACAAAACCGGCCTCGGCTCCGAGAGCGGTGGTCGCAATGAGTTCTCCCGACCCCACGATCGAGGCCGAGAGGATGAATCCAGGCCCGAGATATTTGAGCATCCCGCTGAATCGAGTCGGTGGCTCTTCAATGGAACTGACGTCCCGGACGTAGGGATTGGACACGATTCGCAGGGATCGAAGTGGGGGAAGCAACGGCCCGAGCCGATTCAGTTCGCCGGATCGGGATCAGGCTTGTTCGCTGGATCGGTGATTTGCGGCCAGTCGTCGGTGCGGAAAGGAATAACCGGCAGGCCTTCCCGGCTCATGAGATTGGCGACCGGATTGTCGGACCAGGCATAGCGAACCGCGACGGGCTCTGCGACAGCATCGCTTGTGACCACGACCTTATCCTTACCCTGGAGGATTCCGGTACCCCAGTGCCAGATTTTGTCTTCCCCGGCAACAGCGAAGCCAACGGCTTCTTTGGTGTCGAAGGTGTAGAGAGTGCTGCCGACATTTTCGAAAGTGAGGATGGCCTTGTTTCCCTGGACTTCCATGGCACTGAAGCTTGGGCTGAGGTAGGGGATTTCCATTTCGTAGTTCTCCGCCAGCGCGATTCTCGCAAGACGCTTCGCGACGTTTTGTTTGTCGCGCGGATGAATGTCGCGGCCTTCGCCGATGTCATAAATGACCGCCTGTCCGGTGTTGGGGAGGGAGAGGGTGTTGGACTGCGCCTCGCGAAGTTCGGCCCAGTCACTCTCGCCGGGTTCGGCAACTTCATCGCGGAAGTCAGCCAGCTGCACCCAGTAGAATGGGAAGTCGCCCTGACCCCAGGCTTTCCGCCATTCGGAAATCATAAGGCTGAAAAGATCGTCATACTGATAGGCGCGTGAAGAATTGCTTTCACCCTGGTACCAGATCGCTCCGCGAATCCCGTAGCCGATGATGGGATTGAGGACGCCGTTCCAGAGGTTTCCGGGACGGTGCTGTCCGGCGAGAACGTTTTGCGGGTAGCGGGGAGCCGGCTTTCCTGCCGCTTTCGCTTCGTCGGCTTTGATTTTCCAGGCAGCGACCGCTTTGTCCCAATCGAAAGTTGCCTCGGTCTTCTCCCACTGCTGAATGTAATCCGCATACTTAGGGTCTGCTTCTAGGACGGAGCGATCGACCCAGGCTTCCGCGGCGGAACCACCCCAGGCATTGTCGATCAATCCGATCGGTACTCCGAGCGTCTGGTGAAGTTGTCTTCCGAAGAAATATCCGACAGCCGAGAAATCGCCGACCGTGTCCGGCGTGCAGATTTCCCACTGGCCCACGAAATCGTTCTGCAGTTCCTGGGTTCCCACCTGAGGCACTGAGATGAGGCGGATGTTCGGATAGTTTGCAGTCGGAATTTCGAGATCGGGATCGTAAGACTGGGACACGGCCCACTGCATATTCGACTGGCCCGAGCAGACCCAGACTTCGCCCATGACGATGTTGGAAAGGATGAGTTGTTCGGATCCGGAAGCGATCTTCATTTGCAGTGCATGACTGGATCCGGGAAGCGGGGCGAGCCTGGTGCTCCAGTAGCCCTCGCCATCCGCCTTCGCGGTGACGGTGTTTCCGGCGAAGGTGACAGAGACATCGGCATTGGGCCCGGCCCATCCCCAGACGGGAATATCCGCGTCCCGTTGCAGGACCATGTGATGACCGAAGATAGAGGGGAGTTTCAGTCCGGCATGGGCAAAAGTGCCCGCCAGTGAGAAAACAGCGGTGAGAGTGAGAATAGCAAGGCGATTCATAAGAAGCGGTTTGTAATGAAAACCCTGTTCCATGGCAACAGATAATCCCGCCGCCTTCACGGAAGGCTGAACGAATTAGTCGTCGAGATGGATCACCGCCTTGCGAAGCGAGAGGTCTTCGATCATGGAGGCAAACCGGGAGGGAATGTCGACCAGGTTGAGTCGATGGGTGATCCACGCAGCAGTGTCAATCGCGCCCGATTCCATCGCGCGGATGACTTCCCCAAACTCGGAGGAGGTCGCATTGCGACTGGAGAGAAGACTGATCTCCTTCCGGTGAAAGGTGGGATCATGGAAGCTGACTTCACCCTGGAAGAGACCGACAAAAACAATACGGCCTCCGTTGGCGATCAAGTCGATCGTGGAATGCATCGACTGCGAGTTGCCGGTGGCGTCAAAAATGAGATCCGGGAGTTCGCCGCCGAAAGAATTTTTCACCATCGAAACGAGGTCGGAATCCGGCGTGATCAGAAGGGGCCGTTCGACGCCAAAGGCCGTCCGACAAAAATCGAGTCGAGCTTCGTCAAGGTCAGCAACGGCGATTTCAGGACCCTGAAGTTGCAGAAACGAAAGCACACTGAGCCCGATCGGGCCGGCTCCGAGGATGAGTGCCTTGTCCTGAGGTGCGGCGCAGGAGCGGTTCACGGCATGGCGTCCGATGCCCAGCATTTCAACGAGTGCGAGCTGATCAGCGGAGCTTCCGGCCGCGCGATGCAGTTTATTGATCGGGACATTCAACTCATCGCGCATCCCACCGTCGCAGTGAACTCCCAGAACCCGGAGCGATTCGCAGCAGTTCGGTTTTCCCTTCTGCGATGCCGGTGAAGTAGGATCGTTTAGGTAAGGCTCGACCGCGACCATTTCGCCGACCTGGAAACTTGAGTCGCCATTAAGGGCCACGATTTCGGCGGCCAACTCGTGCCCGAGGATGCGGGGATATTCGAAAAAGGGCTGACGGCCATGAAAGGCGTGGATATCGGTGCCGCAAACGCCGATGCGGCGGATGCGGACGCGAGCTTCACCGGGAGCCGGATCAGGAAGAGTATCCGGGACGGCGGAGAATGTTCCCGGCTTCTCCAGTCTGATCGCAGTCTGCATAAGGAGAGAGGTTCAACATCGAACCTCCAGCGTTGAAAGTTGAGCGTTGAAAGTTCGCCCCGGGCGCTCAGCTTACAGGGCACGAATTCAGATCGCGGAAGAAGTCGTGGCCCTTGTCATCAACAAGGATAAAGGCCGGGAATTTTTCGACTTCGATTTTCCAGACCGCTTCCATGCCGAGTTCCTCGAAATCCTGTACTTCGACTTTTTTGATGTGGTTCTGGGCGAGAATCGCGGCGGGACCGCCAATCGAACCGAGGTAAAAACCTCCGTATTTCTTGCAGGAATCGGTGACCTGCTGACTGCGGTTCCCTTTTGCGATCATGACCATGGACGCTCCATGAGACTGAAACAGTTCCACGTAGGGGTCCATGCGTCCGGCCGTAGTCGGGCCGAAGGATCCGCTCGCCATTCCTTCCGGCGTCTTCGCGGGGCCGGCGTAGTAGATGGGGTATTGCTTGAAGTAGTCGGGGAGTTCCTCGCCGTTATCCATCATCTCCCGCAGTTTCGCGTGCGCGATGTCGCGGGCGACGATGATTGTCCCCGAAAGCTCGAGTGCAGTGGTGACCGGGTATTTTGAAAGCGTCTTGAGCGTCTCTTCCATCCCCGCGTTCAGGTCGACAGGGACACCATGGAATTGATGGTCCTTCCATTTCTCGGGAATGTACTGGCCGGGATTGGTTTCGAGCTGTTCAAGGAAGATACCGTCTTTCGTGATTTTGGCTTTGGCCTGGCGGTCAGCGGAACAACTCACGCCGAGTCCGACCGGGCAGCTCGCGCCGTGTCGCGGGAGGCGGATGACCCGGACATCGAGGGCGAAGTATTTCCCACCGAACTGGGCGCCAATCCCGATTTCGCGGGCGTGCTTGAGAAGGGTCTGTTCCATCTCGAGATCACGGAAGGCCTGAGCGTTTTCGCCACCTTCAGTCGGGAGTTCGTCGTAGTAGCGCGTCGAGGCGAGTTTAACCGTCTTCAGGGTCGCTTCAGCGCTGGTTCCGCCCACGACAAACGCCATGTGGTAGGGAGGGCAGGCTGAGGTTCCCAGGGTGGCCATCTTGCCCACCGCCCAGTCGACGAATGTCTTTTCGTTGAGAAGTGCTTTCGTTTCCTGATAGAGAAAAGTCTTGTTCGCGGATCCACCGCCTTTCGTGATGAAGAGAAACTCGTAGGCATCCCCATCGGTCGCGTAAACCTCGATCTGTGCAGGCAGGTTGGTTTTGGTGTTCTTCTCCTCAAACAGGGTGAGGGGAGTCATCTGGGAGTAGCGGAGATTCTCGTCCTGATAGGTTTTCCAGATTCCGGTCGCGATGGCTTCTTCGTCACCGCCGCCGGTCCAGACCTGCTGTCCCTTTTTTGCCATGACGATGGCCGTCCCTGTATCCTGACACATCGGGAGAATGCCCCGGGCGGCGATCTCGGCGTTCCGGAGGAGGGTTAGCGCGACCATTCGGTCATTGTCGGTCGATTCCTCGTCGTCCAGAATCGCGGCGACCTGCTTGAGGTGCCCGGGGCGGAGCATGAAAGAGATATCCTTGATCGCCTCGTTGGAGAGACGGGTGATTGCTTCGGACGAGACCTTGAGAATCTCTTTCCCTTCGAATTCAGTGACCTCGATTCCTTCCGTGGAAATGAGTCGGTATTCGGTTTTGTCGGGGCCGAGAGGGAAGGGCTTATGATAGGAAAAATCGCTCATGGGAACAGTCGTGAGGGGTGCACGGGGAGATTCCCATTGAGACGTCGGAATTGCAAATTCCTATCGCTCAGGATCTCCGACTAAGCACGGGGTTCCCGGGGGGCGTCAGGATCTGAGATGTGAACCCAGGTGTGGACATGAGGGGCACCGCGGAAATACCAAACCATGTGCGGGCCTTCCAGTCGCCAGTTGTCCCAGACCCCATCGTCTCCAATGTCGTTTTCCCGATAAAAGGAGAGATGCAGATCGTCGATGCCGGCCTTTTCGATGAGTGCCAGTGACTCCTTTCGATCCTCTTCGCGAAAAGGAAGAAGGAGGTCGTCGAGGACCGCGCGGACTTCGTCTTTTTGATCAGAGGTCATGTCGGCGAAGGAGAGTCCGGGAAGATCCCCGGCGGCACGCTTCAATTTCACGGTGGATGCTTCATCCGCAGGTTCGTAGTCGAGCAGGGCCTGCTCACGCTGTTTGCCGTCGAGCATCTCGAAAACTCCGTTCGCCCGTTTCGCCTGATACCAGTAGGCGTTGCCGGGGTGGTTGGGTCCCTCGTAGAATCCATCAGCGGCGTGTCCGTAGAAGATGGGTCCTCCAAATGCTTTCCCGTCAACCGAGTCGCCATCGATCCGCCGCGTGCAATGACGGCCGGTCAGAACGAACTGGAAATCGCCGGAGCCGGGATCGCCGAACAAGGCAACGGAGGAGTCTTCGAAGCCTTTCTTTCCCGAGTCATGAATGACCTGATTGAGAACCGTTTCCGCATATTCCCCGCTGTGGGCTTTGAGGAAAATTTCACGCACCATCGCATTCTGATCGGCATCGAGAAAAGAGCCGATCCGTGGTTCCGTGATGTGCCAGTTATTCGAAATTTTTGTTCGCAGTGGGTTGTCGAAGGCAAAATGGATTTCGGAACGCTGGGCTTCCGACAAGGAGTCGAAGAGGCTCTTTACCAGGGTCTCCGCCGCCGGAGGGGAAGGGGCGGCTTCGGCAAGATGAGGAACGGTGAGCGCCGATGCTGCGAGTGAGGTGCGTGTCAGGAAGTCGCGTCGATTCATGTTGAAACAGGGATTAGTTGGTGATGCTCTCAAGAAAAGTCGTGAGATGGATGAGGTCGGAAATGGTCAACATATCGTTGAACCCCGGCATGGGTGAGTTCTCCGCTTTCAGGTTGTCTCCCAGTGTCATCATGATCTTCCGGTATTCCTCCGAGACGGTGTGATTCGGATTCATGATCGAGCGGGCGAAATCATCGCGGGACCAACCGGCATGATCAGATCCTCCCAGATCAATCGTTAGGTTCTCGTCGAGTTCGGACGCGGGAGTCCTGATCCCGTCGGCGACGTGGCATTGGTAGCAGCCCTTGCCCACAAAAAGCGTTTTACCGGCATTCTCACTCCCTTTGGGAATGATGGTCTTTTGCTGAGGAACCGGCTCCGCGAAAACGAGAGTGGCTGCCACGGAGATGAGGAATACAGGAAGAAGAAGGGGGCGGAACGTCATGAGGAGAGTATAGCGGTTTTCCAAAGGCATTGTAAACGACGCACTTGTGCATCTGGGGGGATCCGGAGGAAAGATTCTCTCACAAAACAACCGCACCGGAGGCGTTCGAAAAAGAATCGGAAACCGCCGCCGAGGCGTAAAATTGTGTACTGATTAGGCGGGATTCTCTCGTGAATTGCAACGATCCTGTGCGCCCCTCCTCTTTCCCTCCATGAACAAGTCTTCCAAGGAATCCGATTCCATTCTCGCGCGGCCTCCCGCAACCCACACGGGGATTAAGGTGAAGAAACCAAAGTCGTATGCGGCAGGAGTCGAAGCCGTCACTTCGTCCTTCAAGCATGTGTTTGGTCTCGCGGGTCTGAAGCGCGGAGCCGAAGGGATGGCGAAGTTGAATCAGACGAACGGTTTTGATTGTCCCTCCTGCGCCTGGCCTGATCCGGATGATCATCGCGCCTCAACCGAGTTTTGTGAGAACGGTGCGAAGGCGATGGCATCGGAAACCACGAAGCGCCGCGTTGATCCCGCCTTCTTCAGGAAATTCAGCGTCGAGGAAATTTCTCAGCAGTCTGATTACTGGATGGAGCAGCAGGGAAGAATCACGGACCCGATGGTATTGAAAGAGGGCGCATCCCACTACGAACCCGTTTCCTGGGACGAGGCCTTCCACCTGATCGCTGAGGAACTGAATGGACTTCCCGATCCGGATGAAGCGATCTTCTACACTTCGGGAAGGACCGTGAACGAGAGTGCCTTTCTCTACGGGCTCTTCGTCAGGATGTACGGGACCAACAATCTGCCTGACTGCTCCAACATGTGTCATGAATCCAGCGGTGCGGCGCTTGGCGATGCGATTGGAATCGGGAAGGGAACGGTTTCTCTGAAAGACATTGAAGAGGCCGATTGTGTTCTCGTGGTGGGGCAGAATCCCGGGACGAATCATCCCCGGATGCTATCGGCGTTGCAGGAAACGGTTCGGAACGGAGGCGAGATCATTGCGGTCAATCCGATGAAAGAAGCGGGGCTCATCGGTTTCGCGCATCCTCAGGAAATCACGGGGATGATGGGCGCCTCGACCCCACTCTCTTCCGAGTACCTGCGGGTGAAGATCAACGGGGATCAGGCCCTTTTTCAGGGCTTGATGAAGTCTCTCTTTGATCTGGAACGAGAGTCTCCCGGTGAAGTGATTGATCCGGCCTTCATTGATGAATACACCACTGGATTTGAAGCCTTTGTGGAAGAGATCGAAGCGGTTGAGTGGGCGGAGATTGAATTGAGGTCAGGTATCGATGAGGAGCAGATCCGCCATGTTGCAAGGCGATTGATCCGGAGGGATAAGAAACTCATCACGTGTTGGGCGATGGGGCTTACGCAGCATCGAAACGCCGTTTCGACGATTCGGGATGTTACGAATCTTCATCTCATGCTCGGAGCGATCGGAAAGCCGGGAGCGGGTCTATGCCCGGTGCGTGGGCACAGTAACGTGCAGGGAGACCGGACCATGGGGATCTTTGAAAAGATGCCCGCAGAATTTCACGATTCGATTGATCGTGTTTTCAAATTCGAGTCGCCGAGAAAAGTGGGCTACGATGTCGTCAACTCGATTCTGGCGATGCATGCGGAGAAGGCTTCGGTCTTTTTTGCGATGGGCGGGAACTTTCTTCAGGCAACACCGGATACTGATTTCACCGCCGAAGCACTGCGTAAGTGCTCTCTCACGGTCCATGTCTCGACCAAGTTGAATCGCAGCCATGTCGTGACGGGTAAGACAGGTCTGATCCTGCCATGCCTCGGACGAAGCGAAGCGGATCTGGATGAAAAGGGGGAGTTGCAGTTTTCCACAGTCGAGAACTCCATGGGAGTTGTACATCAAAGTCAGGGAACGCTTGAGCCTGCCTCCCCGAATCTTCTCAGCGAAATTGAAATTGCAGCCCGGCTTGCAACGGCGACACTTGGGGAGGAGGCGACCGTCGACTTCAGAAGTCTCGCGAAGAACTATGACCGGGTTCGTGATTTGATCGAGGAGACCATCCCCGGATTTGAGAACTTTAACGAACGGGTCAGGGAGCCGGGAGGGTTCTACCTTGAAAATCCGGTGAAGCGTCGGATCTTTCCCACCGCTTCAGGAAAGGCGGAGTTCTCGGCCGAGCGACTGACTTCCGCAGATCTCGCTGAAGGGGAACTCATGCTCATGACGATTCGCAGTCACGATCAGTTCAACACTACGGTCTATGGTCTCCATGATCGTTACCGCGGAATCAGCAACGAGCGCCGCATCCTTTTCATGAACCCCGATGATATGAAGGACCGCGGAATCGGACCTCTTCAGGAAGTCTCGATTCGGAACGAAACAGGGGGCCGCGTTCGCGAAGTCGACGGCTTCCTCGCGATTCCCTATGAGTTGCCGCGAGACGCAGTCGCCGGCTACTTTCCGGAACTCAATCCTCTCGTTCCCATTGAGTCGACCGCGGATATTTCCAATACACCGACATCAAAATCGATTCCGGTTACGGTCTACCAAAAGTTCTAACCGCGCCCGGAAAGAAAAAGCCCGCCTTGAGGATGGCTCAAGACGGGCTGGATTAGAAACGAAAACAGGTTTCCGAAAATTTATCCCATGATCGCTGCGCGCTTTTTGAAGTGCTTCGCGAGAAGGTAGTAAAAAACGACACGATACTTGCTGCGCTTGGTGTACTTGGCCTTTGCTGCGGCAATGCCCTCATCAAGCTTTGGTGTGTCCTTGAGGCCCAGCTTGCCGATGAGGAAGTTGGTGCGAACGCGCTCAACTTCCTTTTTGTCGGAAAGAGCGACAAGCGAAGCGTCGGCACGGTAGATGGCAGGGCCGCATGATTTGGCAACAGCGCGGAGGAAGGCTGCGTCAACTTTTTCACCGGCACTTTCAAGGTCCGCTGTGTATTTTACGAGGAGATCGTCAAGTTTGCTCATAGTAGTGGTGGTTGGAAGGCAATGGAGTTTCCTAAGTGCTCTTTATTATCACTGTGAACGAGAATTCGGCAAGATTTTAATTGATAAAGTCCGTCATTGGGCCAGTGGGCGAGCTTTACAAGATATGGTGAACACGCCACCTTCCGGGAATGAAGTTCTTGCCTACCGTTTTTTCCGCATTGTTTATTAGTGGCTTGTTAGGGGTTGGCGCGGAGAAGCCGAACATCCTTTTCATCTTCGCTGACGACCAGTGCTTTGATACGATCGGTTCTCTGGGACTGACGGATATCGAGACGCCTCACCTGGATCGTCTTGTTGAAAGAGGGATGACATTCACTCATGCCTACAACATGGGAAGCTGGAGCGGGGCCGTCTGTGTCGCGAGTCGACACATGCTGAATACCGGAGCCTTCGTCTGGCATGCTGAGAAGATCTCGCAAAATCTGAATACAAATAAGCCGGGCAATACCGAATGGCCTGACTTTCAGAAAGAGAACTTGATGTGGTCGCAGCTCATGAAGTCCGGAGGATATGACACATATTTTACCGGGAAGTGGCATGTGCGGGCAAAGCCCGAATCCATCTTTGATGTGGCGACGAACGTGAGAGGGGGGATGCCGAAACAGACGGAAGCAGGATATGACCGTCCCACTCAGGGGGTTCCTGACAAGTGGAGTCCCTTTGATCCGCAGTTCGGTGGATTCTGGGAAGGCGGGAAACACTGGAGTGAAGTAGTGGCAGACGATGCCGGGAATTTCTTCGAGCGGGCAGCGGAAAGCGAGAACCCGTTTTTCATGTATATCGCTTTCAATGCACCGCACGATCCGAGGCAGGCGCCAGAGGAATTTATTGACCGGTATCCATTGGACCGCATTGAAGTACCGGCCAATTTCCTCCCGGAGTATCCCTACAAGGACCAGATCGACAACCCGGCCAGCCTGCGTGATGAACGCCTCGCACCTTTTCCAAGAACGAAATACGCCGTTCAGGTTCACCGGCAGGAATACTATGCGATTATCACTCACATGGACGAGCAGATCGGACGGATCCTGGATCAACTCGAGGCGGCCGGAGAATCAGAGAACACTTACATTGTATTCTCGGCTGATCACGGACTCTCGGTCGGTCATCACGGTCTCATCGGAAAACAGAACCTTTTCGAGCACAGCGTGAAAGTCCCGTTCCTCATGGCGGGGCCGGGAATTCCTGCCGGATCGAGAAATGACTCTCTCATTTACCTTCAGGACGTAATGCCGACCACCCTCGAGTTGGGTGGAATCGAGAAGCCCGCGCATGTGCAATTCCAGTCCCTGCTGCCGGTCATCAAAGGGGAATCGTCCGGGTATGAGGCAGTTTACGGAGCGTATCTGAAAAGCCAGAGGAGCGTGATTCAGGAGGGCTTTAAGCTCATCCTTTACCCCAAGGTTCCGAAGGTTCTGCTGTTTGATTTGGAAGACGATCCTCTGGAAATGAATGATGTTTCAGGAATTCATCCGGAGAAAGTGAAGGCGATGTACCAAACGCTGAAGGAACTTCAGGCTGAGACAGGGGACACGGTAGATCTCGACCCGATCTTTCCGGAACTGCTCTGATCCCGGGTGGGGGGACTCGCTGATCCGCCTCGATCAGCGTCGACGATCTCTAAGTCGAGGCTTGAAGACGGTTTTTATTTTACAATAAATACTAGAACTATTAGAATTTTGAGATAATTAATGGTATTTTCAGCTGAAAAATGCTGTTTTCCACCATCATGTCATTACCGGGAGTCTTTGACCCGGTCGATGATTCGAGCTTTAGCGAGCACTCGCGTATGCGATTCCTCGCCGAAGGTCGCAGGAGGGTCTTGGGTTCATTCAAGATTTTGGTGTTTTTCTCGTGCCTGATTTTTCCTCTCTTCAGCGTCGTTGATTACTTTGAGTATCCGGAGCTCTTCGGGAAGTTCCTGAATCTTCGTTTCATTTGTGTCGTCTCCATGTTGGTGACCCTCTTCATCTGCCTTAAGACACGGTTCGGCCGACGTTTCTTTCGAGCCCTCACCATCGCCTTTCCACTCATTCCGGCGTTCTTTGTCGCCCTGATGATTTACCTGTCCGGTGATCCTCACACAACTTACTACATCGGGATGATCCTTTGTCTCAATGTGATCGGATTCACTTGCCAATGGAGTTTTTCAGAGGCACTCATCAGTTCGGCGATGGTGTTGCTGTTGTATTTTCTGGCAATCACTCCCCCGATTTTCAATGGCCTCGACACGAAGGGAAAAGTGCTCCTTCTGAGCAACTGTTTCTTTGCCTCTGCCTTCGGCCTCACGGTCACTCTCGGGGCATTGATCCAGCAGCGATTTTCTCGTGACGAGTTCCTTTCCCGTGAGAAAGTGCGAAAGCAGAAGATCGACATTGTCGCGAAGAACAACGAACTGGCGATGACGATGAGGGAACTCCACCATACTGAGAGCGAGCTCATCCAATCGGAAAAGATGGCTTCGATGGGACAGCTCAGCGCGGGCGTTATTCACGAGATCGGGAATCCTCTAAACTATTCGAATCAGGCACTCTTCCTCCTTCGAAAACTTCTTCGAAACCACGAGGACGACGGGAATGTGGAGGAGGCAATTAATGATATTCAGGACAGCTTTGATCGAATGAAAACGATCGTGACAGATCTTCGCGAGTTTTCGCACAAGAGCGCGGAAACCCGTATGGAGTTTGCCGTGATCGACTCGGTGAAAGTGGCCATGAGAATGCTTGGCAAGGAGATATCGGATTCCGGCGTGAACGTGCAGGTCCAACTCAATCCTGATTTGAGAGTCGAAGCCGTGAAGAACCAGATCACTCAGGTATTTGTGAACCTCATTCACAACGCCCTGCAGGCTATCACCTCAAATGCCCTCCCGAAGCGGGAGGCTGAGATCCGAATCATTGGGCACAGCAATGGCAGTTTCCTTGAAGTGAGCGTGATTGATACCGGGCCTGGAATTCAAAAGGAAATCATGAAGCAGCTCTTCGATCCTTTCTTCACCACGAAAAAAGCAGGTGATGGCACCGGCCTCGGCCTGAGCATCTGCTTCCGAATCCTCGAGTCTCACGGTGGTGAGATTACCGTGAAGTCCGAGCCTGATATCTCTACGAAGTTTACAATCCGACTTCCGTCCGTCTGTCAAAAACATCACAGGCTTTCAGAAACCAGAACCGAAGAAAATGCTTCCTATCAACATGCAATTTCCTGACTACGGAATTCTCTACATTGACGATGAAGAGAAGTCGTTGAAGTATTTCGAGGCTATTTTCTCGGATTTAGCTCCGATCTATGTTGCCCAGTCACCAGCTGAGGGATTCAGGTTGTTTTCAGAGAATCACGAGAGGATCGGGCTGGTTCTCAGTGATAAAAAAATGCCGGATGAATCCGGGATTGATCTGCTCGGGAGAATCAGGGAGGTTGATCCAAGGCCGCTTCGCGTTCTCGTTACCGCGTTTTCGGATCTCGGTCTTGCCGTAGATGCCTTTAACGACAGGTTGCTCTACTCCTACTTTTCGAAACCGTGGGATCCTTCCGACCTTGAACATCATATGATCAAAGCATTGCGGCATTTCAGTCTGGAGCGCGAAAGGGAGAAGATCCTCGGGGAGAAGAGTGAAATCATTGAGCAACTCCTCATGGCTGATAAAGTGGCCAGTATCGGGATTCTCTCGACGGGCCTGAATCACCACGTCAGAAATGCGCTGACTGTTTTCAGGACATTTTACGATATGCTCCCCTTGCAGTTGGAGGAGGAAATTGGAGGGCCGCCGCGGGATGAGTCCTTCTGGACTGAGTTTTATGGAGAGGTCGGCGGACAGATCACTCGTATCACCTCAATGCTGTCGAGTCTCTCCGACGGGAGTGATCTGGCCCTGGTTCCTGAATCCGAGGAATTCTGCATGAAATCTCTTGTCGAGTCGGCTGCCGAAGTGGTATTCGGCCAAAACGGTCCCCATTCCACTTCCATCAAGGTGGGAGAAGATGTTCCCGACGTGAAAGGGGATCCCGGGCGAATCAGCCAAATGGTTCGGATACTTCTCCAGGAGGCGAAAATGGCGATGCCGGAAAGCGGCGAAATCGAAATAGAATTGGTAAGCAGGCAGGACTCTGCCGGTATCAAATTGACGATTCTGGACAATGGCGAGTTGATCCCCGAGGAAGACCTGAAGCATCTCTTCGAGCCTTTCTACGTGAGGGCGCAGCGACCTGAGGATCTCGGCTCGAATCTTCTTGCCTGTTATCTGACGGCCTTCAGCCACGGGGGAACGATCCGCGCCTATCGAAGTCAGGATCAGCGGAACGCGATCGAAGTCTGCCTTCCTTTGGTTCCTCCCGGGAAGGAACGCGTTGATATGATCCGCCAGGTTCGTGACTTCAGCAGTCGTCATCTCAGCGATAGCAATATCCTGACACGATAAAAAAAGCCCCTCCCGCACAAAGCGAAAGGGGCTTTGAAAGATCACTCGTTGTATCGAGAGAATCAGGCGTTTTCAGCCTTGAGCGTCTCGAAGAGGTCGAATGCCTCCTGCGGCTTGAGACCGTCGTGGACCACGCCTCCCACCGCTTTGATCATCGCAAGGGGAGCTTCGGACTGGAAGACATTGCGTCCCATGTCAACACCGGAAGCTCCGCACTGGATCGCATTGTAGGCAAGCTCAAGAGCCTCGAGCTCAGGAAGCTTTTTGCCTCCGGCAATCACGACCGGCACAGGGCAGGCGGCGACGACGTTTTCAAATCCTTCACAGTAGTAGGTCTTCACGATGCTGGCACCGTTCTCGGCGCAGACACGCGAGGCAAGACCGAAGTAGCGGGAGTCACGTGCCATGTCCTTACCAACGGCGGTTACACCCATCACCGGAATGCTGTACTTGTTCCCGATGTCGACGAGGCGGCTGAAGTTCGCAACGGTGGAAGCTTCGGTGGCGGCATCACCAATCGCGAGCATCGCGGCCATGGCGGCAGCGTTCATGGAAATCGCCTCCGCCTCGTCGATGAGCACGTTGTGGTTCATCTCCGTGAGAATCGTGGTGCCGGTATCGGTGCGGAGACAGATTGGCTTGGTGTTGTCCGCAGGGATGCTGGAACGAATCATGCCGCGGGTTCCCATGAGGCAGTCAGCGTGCTCGGCAAGAGGAGCAATGTTCAAATCAATGCGCTCGAGGCCGGAAGTCGGTCCCATAAGGAAGCCGTGATCAAAGGCCAGCATCACGGTGCGACCGGACTTGCGGTTGAAAATACGGGACATGCGGTTCTTGATGCCCCAGTCCGTGCTGTTGAGCCCCTTCAGGTAAAAGGAGCTGGTGTCTGCGGGAGTGTTGAGACCAAAATTGTCTCCGTCTCTGATGTCGTCTAAATCTGCCATAATTAATCCGGGTTTTGTAGGATAGGGAAAGCTTGCTGGCGATGAAGGAAAGGGTCAATATCGAATTGAGCAGCCTTTGAGTCGATTTGGTGGGAAAGCGGGAAAAACAGGCTACAGAAGCGTCTCGACGAAGGTCGCCGGATCGAAGCGGGCAAGATCTTCCTGCTTTTCGCCGGTTCCGATGAATCGGGTCGGGACCCCGAGATCGTGCTGGATCGCGACAACACTTCCGCCTTTGCCTGAGCCGTCGAGCTTCGTGACAATGACGCCGTTGAGATCAAGGGCTGATTGAAACTCCCGCGCCTGATTCAAGGCATTGGATCCTGTCGTGGCATCGACGACGATCCAGCGCTCGTGCGGTGCGGATTCATCCTGCTTCGCGATGGTCCGGCGAATCTTCTTCAGCTCCTCCATCAGATTGTGACGGGTATGAAGACGTCCCGCCGTATCACAGATGAGGTAATCAGCACCCATCGCAATTGCTTTGGCGTGGGCATCGTAGCAAACCGCAGAGGGATCACCCTGATACTGAGTCGTGACGATGGGGACATCAATGCGCTCCGCCCAGATTTTGAGTTGCTCAATCGCGGCGGCGCGAAACGTGTCAGCGGCAGCGAGGACGACCGATTTCCCCTGCGCTTTGAGATAGGCCGCCAACTTTGCGACTGAAGTGGTTTTCCCCACTCCATTCACCCCCGCGACTAGAATCACCGCCGGCATGCCATCTTTTGGCTCCGGGAGCGGTTGCGGTTCCGTGCCGAGAATTCCGACGATCTCTTCGCGGCAGGCTGCGGCTACGGAGTCGGCGTCGAGTTTCCCTTTTCTCTCCCGAAGGCTGTCCACCAACTCCGTGGTGAGATGAATACCGAGATCACCACCAATGAGGGTCTCTTCAAGATCTTCCCAGTCGATATCGGAACTGCGGAACCGGTCGATGATGGATTTGAATAGTGCCATGGGTCAGTCTGTTTCCTGCGTTTTCCGGAGGTTGTCGAGAATTCCGTTAATGAAACCGGGCGATTCCTCGCTGCCGAAGCGTTTCGCGATTTCGACGGCTTCGTTGATTGCGACCTGCCAGGGAATATCGTTCGCGAAAATCACTTCATAGGCACCGACACGAAGAATATTCCGGTCGACCGGAGTGAGCCGCTGAAAGGCGAAATTTTCCAATGTCCCGCGAATCGCGTCATCGATTTCGCTGAGGTGGTCACGAACCCCGCCGATGATGAGAGTGGCAAAATCCTGAGCCGCCGGCTTAGCAAAACGAAGCAGCCAGAAGGCTTCGAGCGTCTCATCCGAAAAGTCGATCTCACCCTGGATGTCGTTTCCGTAGAGATACTGCACGGCAGCCTCCCGGCCATCACGGCGCGGAGACGGGGCTTTTTTCTTCGGCTTTTTTTTCTTCGAATCGGGAGAATCCATCGGTTCGGATCGCCACCTCCTGACCATTCCGGAGGGCGACGATTTGGCACTCGATTTCTCGTTTATTCCTGATGAATTGCAAGCCATCCTTTTCCCCGAGCAGGGTCACGGCGGTGGCATAACTGTCAGAGGTCGTAGCATTCGGGGCAATGACGCTGGCTCCGATTCTTTCAGTCAGCCCCATCCCGGTGCGGGTTGACACAATGTGCGAATAGCGGATGCCATCCAGTTCAAAGTATCTTCTCGTATCGCCGGAGGTGGAGATAGCCCTGTTCGCCAGCGTTACGGTCTGGAGGTCGGCGAGTTTGTCCCCGAGATGGAGCGTTTCGATTCCGATGCGCCATCCTTTTTCATTCGGTGGCGGGTCGCCCACGACGATGTCTCCGCTCGCGCCGACGAGAGCACGGGGAAAGCCGCCTTCGCGAAAGATCGCGAGAGCGGCGTCTGCGGCGTAGCCTTTGGCAATTCCGCCAAGATCAAAGAGCATGCCATCGCTGAGTTTGGTAATCGTCCGTGCGACAGGATCGAAGCGCAGGAGTCCTGCTCCGGTCCGGGCCCGGGCACTGGCGAGTTGCTCCGGGGTGGGGAGGCGGCGGTTCTTTTTGGTCATCCGCCAGAGACGGATCAAAGGCCCCGCCGTTGCATCGAAAGCCCCGTCGGTTTCCCGCGAAAGCTGGGCGGAGAGATCGAGGAGACGATAGAGGTCCCTGCTTACCGGAACGGGTTCTCCGGAAGGGGCCCGCGCGAAGTCGTTGATCTCCGATTCGGGGAGATAGTCCGACGCGATCTGATTCAATTCCGCGACGCGGGCGAATGCCTTTTCACTCAACAGGGTCAGGTCCTCGACCTGACCCTGTTCCGCCCAGACCCGGAAAGTGAATTCCGTGCCCATGTGGGGCTGCTTGTAGGTGAAGAGATTGAGATCTTCCCCGCGGGCGGAAACTAAGAACCCGAGCAGGATGAGCCCGGTGAAAAGGCGTTGCGTCATGAATGGTGGAGACGAAAAAGGCGAACCCGAAGGCCCGCCTTTTGTATGTTTCATCGAACGAAAAGAAGAGTCACTGTCTCAATCCGCCCCATTGCGGCCGAGATTCCACATCACGTCCATAGCCTCGGGCTCGGGAACGTTGAGCGGGCGGACGATGCGGAAGCCAAGCCAGTGGGCGTCGGTGTGATACCAGATTGATTTCGGCAGCTGGGGGTCCTGCACCTTCCAGTTCTCGTCAGAGAAAATCCGGCGGGCGGAACGGAGCTCCTCAGGAGGGTCATACCAGGAACCGCCCCGGGCGACGCGGGGATAGAGTGTGGCCGGAATTTCCAGAGGATTTTCGGTGACCCCGGTCCGCTTGCTGTAGGCGTCTTCGATGTATTGATCGAGAACCCACTCCATGACGTTTCCATGCATGTCGTAAAGACCGAAGGGATTCGGCTTCTTCGTGCCGACTTTCTCGTAACCGACCCGGATCTGCTCGGGGTCCATCACGGCGTAGTCGGCGAGTTCAGATTCAGGGACCGAAAAAGGACCTGTCGTTCCGGCGCGGCAGGCGAACTCCCATTCGGCTTCGGTAGGAAGGCGATAGTAGTGGCCGGTCTGGGCGCTGAGCCACTGGCAGAACTTGTTTGCCGCATGCTGCGTCATGCAGATGGCAGGGTAGCCGTCGGTGCCCATGCCGAAACTCATCTCGGTGTAAGGAGTGGTTGGGCTGGAAACAACGTCGAGGGGCTCGGCGTCTGCCGGGATGTTTTCCGGGGATCCATCCTTGTTCCGGGCTACTCCGGTGATCATGAAGGGCTCATACATGTTCCAGGTCACCTCAAACTTGCCCATCCAGAAAGGCTCGACCTTCACCTTGTGTTGAGGCCCTTCGTTGTCGAAGCGTCCTGCTTCGTTGTCAGGGCTCCCCATGAGGAATTCCCCCCCGGGGATCGGAACCATATCGTATTTCACGCCGGTCTTTGGAATGGTGCCGGTGTATTCCTTCATCTCATCGACCGTTTTCTCTTTCGATGTTTCAAGAATCTTTTCCCGGATCGTTTTCACGAGGCTGAGGTTGTCGCCGAGAGCGTCTTCATCCACGGTCACACCGCCGAGGGTGACACCTTCAGGCCAGTCTGCGCCCTGTTCGGCCCAGAGGTTGAGCATCTCGATCTGCTTCGCATTGAAAGGGCCGCCCTTCATGAGAAGCTGGCGGACATTTTGAAAGGTCACGCGCGGCTTCTCGGTGAGAACCACTCCTTCGGGCCACTCAGCTCCCTGGTCGATCCAGTCTTTGATGATCTGCTGCTGATACTCGTTGAGCGGCTTTTTCGGAGGCATCGCTTCGGGATCCTCGGGATCGTCGAGGTGAATCGTCGTCATCCAGTAGACCGGACTGTCATTGCCGTCCCCGGGCCGGATGACATCCTCGCCGTAGCTTTCACCGCCGATGAAGCTGGCTTCTTTCGTGGTCATGTCATACTCGGCCCCTTCGGATTTGGCATCCTCAGGATTGTGACACTGGATGCAGGCCCCTTCGAAGAGCGGCTTGATCTGGGTCATGAAGTCCACTTCAGCGGCCGCTGCAGGGAGGGCGCTGAGTGAGGCGAGGGTCAAAATGGAGAGAAAATTTCTTCGCATGGTCTATTTCGGCTAAGCCCACAGCAAAGCAGAGAAAATGCCCCGAATCAAGCGCCGCATTCAGGACCTGATCTTTCGACAGGAACCGGGAAAGTTAGACAGGAATGACCGCCTGGGTGTTCGATTCTGTTGACGTTGCAGTCTCTTCTGCGTTTGTTCCCCTGTGTTTCAACGAGTCGCTGCAGTTTTCCTCATTCTTTTCCCCGGTTTCGTCGCCGGGGAAGATCCCATCCGTGGTTTCGTAAGTGTCGAACCTTTCGAGCTCCGTCTCGAAGCGATCGTTGAAGTGGCTCCGTTCCGGGAAGCATGGCGTCTCGAAGAGGGAGCGATTGATTTATCGGAGCGGCAGGCTGTGCTCGACAATATCGCGACGCTGTTCGAATCGGGCGTGAATCTGTCTGCTCCGGGAAAAGAAATCACCTACACGGGCCGATCAATTCGTTTTATCGTACCGGATCCGGAAACGGGGTATGTCACCGATGAACGCCCGGAAATTCCGCTCGAGGAGGCTCTCGTGGGAATCACTCTGTCAGCGGACGTTCGCGGCATTCGTGAACTCCGGGGCGAATGGCTCTGGTTTGCGCCGGGACAGGAAAAGCTGGTCCTTGAAATTGCAAGCCGGGGTAAGCCTTCGGCCCGGCTTCTGCGGCCGAAAGAGGAGCGGTTCGACTGGAAGCTTGAGGAGGAGATCGCGATGCCGGGGATGCTCAAGGTTCCTGAGGTGGAGCGTTTTCAAAGTCAGCCCCTTCGTCATCTCATCTTTCTCGGGCTCGTAATGCTCGGAGCCGCTGCGGTGGTGGTGATTCGCCTGAAACAAAAATCCCCTGCGTGGGTCGGGTGGCTCACCGTGGGAGGGATTGCCTGTTGCGTGACTTCGTTTCAGGTTCGGATTGATCGCGTTGAGCCGCTCGATGATGCCGCGATGGAGGAGTTGGTCTATGCCTCGCTCAGAAATATGTATCATGCTTTCGATTTCAGGGACGAGTCATCGATTTACGATATTCTGGAGAAAACCGTGACGGGACCGCTTCTGGAAGAGGTCTATCTTGAGATTCGCCAGTCTCTCGAGCTGGAGAGTCTTGGCGGACCGAGGGTGAAGGTCTACGAGATCGCCTTGCGTGACTGGAGAAGGAGCGAAGAGGCCCTCCCCGGAGATGTCAGGGCCGATGATTTACTCCGTGTTCTCGCCAACTGGGCGACGATCGGGGAGGTGACTCACTGGGGGCACACCCACGAACGGACCAACCGATATGAAGCTGAGGTGACTTTTCTGGCCGTGGAGGAGCAATGGAAAGTCTCGGAGTTGGAGCTTCTCAATGAAGAAAGGGTTCAGAAAATTTCCCGCCGGGAAGCAATTCCCGTCGAAGGTGATACACTTCCTGAGTCACCATGATTTCCTGCCAGGATTTGAAATTCAGCTACCCGGGAGAATCCTTTGATCTCCGGGTGAAATCGTTGGCGGTGGAGAAGGGGGAATCCGTCGCCCTCGTCGGCCCGAGCGGCTGTGGAAAGACGACCCTCCTGAATCTCATTGCGGGGATTCTCCTGCCGGGCGAAGGCTCTGTTGAGGTTGAGGACGTTCGGGTGAACGGGATGAATCTCACTCAGCGGCAGGCATTTCGACTCGGGAACATGGGCATGGTTCCGCAGAACTTCGAACTTCTCGACTACCTGACAGTGGCGGAGAATATTCTCACTCCGATCCGGCTCTCGGGGAGAGGCATCGTTCAGAGTGAACACCGCGAGCGGTTGGCGGAACTCGCGGGGAGGACCGGGATGAGCGATTTGCTGCAAAAATTCCCAACCGGACTTTCGCAGGGGGAGCGGCAACGAACGGCATTGTGTCGCGGGCTTGTCGGAAACCCGGCGCTGATTCTTGCGGACGAACCGACTGGAAATCTCGATCCCGGGAACCAGGATCGCATTGTCAGCCTTCTCCTCGAAGAAGCGAGGAGGCTTGAAGCTTCGGTCCTCATGATCACGCATGAACCCGGCCTGCTCGGCCGTTTTGACAGGGTTGTCGATTTGGTGGAATTGAGGAAAGGAGCCGATTCATGAACCGGGCAGGGCTTCTTCATCTTGGACTGCGTTATCTGGCCGGCAACCGGGCGAAGACATCGCTTCTCGTCGCGGCTTTTACTCTTGTCTGGCTCCTTCCCTCAGCGATTGGGATACTCGTCGGGAAAGTGGAAACTCATCTGCGGTCGCGTGCGATGGACACCCCTCTGGTGCTCGGCAGTGCGGGGAGCGCCCTCGAATTGACCTTCAACGCTCTCCATTTTACGAAACCGGAGATTGCGACATTGACCTACCGGGATGCTCTCGATGTTTCAGAGACCGGACTGGGAGAGGCGATCCCGGTCTATGCGCGCTTCACTGCGGGGGACAATCGGATTGTCGGGACGACCTTTGATTATTTTCGCTTCCGTGATTTCAGCTTTCAGGAAGGCCGGGCCTTCCTTCGCATGGGGGAATGTGTGATTGGTTCCGCAGTTGCGACGGCGAACGGCATTCGTGAGGGCGACGCCATCATTTCCTCTCCCGAGACTCTCTTTGATCTGGCGGGAGTGTACCCACTGCGTATGACGGTTTGCGGGATTCTCGATCCAACCGGGACGCCGGATGATGATGCGGTTTTCGTCGATCTGAAAACAACCTGGGTCATCGAGGGCCTCGGTCACGGGCACAAAAAGGCGGCGGAAGCAACAGAGGAAGAGCGGCTCACGACCGACGAGGGAGGGGTGGTTCGATTGAATGCCTCGGTCCTTGAGTATAATGAGATCACGCCGGAGACGATCGACAGCTTCCATTTTCATGGCGAACCCGAAGACAATCCGATCACCGCTGCAATTGTGATTCCTGCCGGAGTGAAGGAGCAGGCCCTGTTGAAAGGACGATACACTTCGTCCAAGTCGCTTCAGCTCGTGACCCCGACGGAAGAGATGGATGAACTGTTCGCCACTGTTTTCAGCGTGCAGCGGGCTGTGATCTGGATGCTCATCATCGTGGGGGGCGCGACCCTGGCGCTGGGGGCATTGACCTTCATGTTGTCATACCGCCTCAGGCACCGCGAGTTTGTCTCGCTGCGTCACCTCGGGGCATCACCGGGGATGTTAAGGGGCCTTATCGCATTCGAGGCGGTCTTCGTTCTCGCCGCGAGCCTCCTCCTGAGCGGCGGGCTGCTTCTCCTGATCGAATGGATCGCTCCGATCATGATCGAGCGATATTGGTGACGTCTTCCCGCAAACTAGCGAGGGTTGAGGGCCTTTGGCTTGTCGAGAATCTCTTTAAGAATCAAAGCAGTTTTCAAATTGCCGCCGTTACGCAGGGTCTTGACGAGATGGCCCCCGGTATTGCGGTTGCTGCGTTTCCTTGTCGTCGCCGGAACAGGAGGCGCGACTTTGACAGGTATCGCTGCCACCGGAAGTTGGAAGGAGTTATCCGTTTCCGGAAGGGGCGGCGGTGTCGGCGCTCTTTCGGGCGGGGACCCGGGGGGCGAGTCGGGTTCGGAGAACTGGCGCTCAAGTTCCTGAAAAACCTCCCGAAAGGACTTCGGTGTCGCGACCTCTTCGGCACTTTCAGGAACTCTCTCCGTGCGGTAGGGCGATTCGAACCCGGCAGGTTCGGTCGCGCGGCGGGCGCGTGCCGCTTTCTCCTTCTCGATTTTTCTCGCCCGACGATACTCCTTTGCCTCCTGGATCCGGTTGTGTATCCAGCTGACAAAGGCGATGAAAATCATCGCTACATAGAGCCAGGGGATATCGTCCATTTCCGTGGTTTAGAAGAAGGATTCGGAAAGACTCTTAGTGCTTGTGATGAGGATCATTCCCGTCGTCATCCTCCTCGCTCACCTCATCGGCGATGCTCTGGCGCATTTCAGTATCGGCGACGATGTTCTTATAGTTCGTGTAATCCATGACGCTGAAGTTTCCGCTGCGGAAAGCATCGGCAATCGCCATGGGGATCTGTGATTCAGCTTCGACGAGCTTGGCGCGCATCTCCTGCGTCCGGGCTAACATCTCCTGCTCTGTGGCAACGGCCGCAGCGCGGCGTACTTCGGCTTTCGCCTGGGCAACCTGCTTGTCGGCTTCCGCCTGACTGGCTTGAAGGGTCGCTCCGATATTCTGGCCGACGTCAACATCAGCAATATCGATCGAAAGAATCTCAAACTGAGTGTTTGCATCGAGACCGCGCTCAAGGACGCGGTGGGAGATATGATCGGGGTTCTCAAGGACGTCTTTGTGAGATTGAGCGGAACCGATCGAGGTCACGATTCCTTCGTTGACGCGGGCAATGATGGTCTCTTCGGTGGCACCACCGACAAATCGGTCCAGGTTGGTGCGGACCGTCACGCGGGCGCGGGCCTGGAGCTGGATGCCATCGCGGGCAACCGCATCAATCTTGCCGCCGCCGCCGGGGCAGTCGATCACGGCTGGATTAATGGAAGTCCGGACTGCCTCAAGAACAGTCTTGGTCGTGCCCTTGACTGCCAGGTCAATGGCGCAGGCACGATCAAAGGAGAGCGGGATTGATGCTTTGTCAGCGGCAATCATGGAGAGAACGACGTCGGCGACATGGCCGCCGGCGAGGTAGTGAGCCTCCAACTGGTCGGTGGTGAAGATCAATCCGGCCTTGGCGGCGGTGATGCGGCTGTCGACAATCAGAGCAGGTGGAACTTTCCGGATCCACATCGCGACGAGATTGAAGAGCCCGACAGGAGTGTTTGAAACGCGGGCGCGAATCCAGAGTCCAATAAATTTGGCGAGGACCAGAAAGATAATGATCGCGACGAGAACCGCGATTCCGATGAAGATGAATTTCATGAGTAGGGTGGGGCTGATTGAGAGGGGTAGGGGGGTTAGTTCAGCTTGAGAGCCTTCTTCAAAGCAGGTTCAAAGGCGTCGGCCTGTCGCATAAAACCGAGATCGCTGGGATGGGAGCCATCCGTCGCGCCTTCGGTATCATCACCGAGAAGTCCGTCGCCTTCCAGATAATAAAGAGATTTCACTCCGGATGATACGAGACTGTCGAAAGCACGGATGAGAGAAGCACGATTTCCTTCGTGCCGATCCCTTCGCGCTTTGAAAATCCACGCGTTTGTGAAGCTTCTGTCCTCGACGAGAAGGATGGGCGTGTCAGGACGAATCTCCCGGATTTGCCGTACGAGCGGCTCCGCCCGTTCCGCAACGGTGGCACCGTCCATATTCGGGAGGCAGTCGATAACGTAAAGGGCGGCATCGATTTCAGCGACGAGGGCCCCCACTTCCGGTTCCATTCTCCCGTTCCCGGAAAATCCCAGATTCACGACAGGCATATTGAGGCGGCGACCGAGGATGGCAGGGTGGGTCATGCCCGGGCGTGAGGCGGAGGCACCGTGCGTGATCGAAGTGCCATAGAAGACGACGGGCTTTTCCCCGCGCGGGGCGATCGGTTCAAACGCGGCTTCCGGAGAGAGCCCGATCTTGACGAACTTCGTCGTATTATAGAGCGGCAGGTAGGCCATGTAGCTGCGCATGCCGGGATCGAGACCGCTGATGGTGTGCTCCGTCGCTACCCCGGTTGGGCGCGTCACATCGACCCATTTCCAGATTCCTTCATCGAAGGCGTAGAGATCGATCCCGCTTTTTCCGGTGGGTGGCATATTCGTCATTCCGAGTGTGGCGCTCCCCACTTCGTAGCTGATCTTGATTTCCGTGGCATCCGTGTTGAAGCGGAAGGAAATTCCGGCACTGTGCCGACTCAGATTCCAGACCGCATCGCGAACGATCCCTTCGGCCTTTGCCGGGAGCCTGTCATATCTTGACTTGAGATCTGCCGCTTCCCAGCCCTGTCCTTCGACTCCCCAGGAATCGACATCATACCAAACGACCGGTTTTTCTTTTGTCTCTTCGGCGATAGCGGAAAGAGAGAGTCCTGCCGACAGGATGAGGGCAATAAGTGAGTTTCCGAAGCGTCTCATGAAGGCCATTGGCTCTGGAAATGGAATGGATGGCGGTGTCAGCGTCAACCATCAATGATGACATCAACGAGTGATCCTGGAATCGAGCCAATCGAGGGAAGCCTTGCGGGAGGGAAGCGTCCCCTCGAGTTGAAGGTCCTGCGCTTCGCGCAGGAGCGTTTTGAACTCAGGTCCCGGGCGAAGTCCCCGCTCGATGAGGTCTTTGCCCGAAAGGAAAGGGGGCGGCACGAGTGGTTCTGAAGAAAACTCTTCCGCTTTTTCGATGAGAAACCGGTAGTTATCGAGGTTCCCGCTGCTTCCAAGACAATCGACACGATGGAGCTCGAGTTCGTCCTCAAAGTGTTTGCGTGCCATGAAGCGTTTCAGCTTGGCTTTCCGCATCTTCGTCACGTCCTTGAACCTCATGTGAACCGAGACAGCATCGACGGTGGCATCGATGATTTGGTTCGAATACTTCAGTCGTCTCAGAATCCGGCCCGTCATTTCCGCGCCCAACTTGTCGTGTCCATTGAAGCGGATCCGATCGGCTTCCTTGTCATAGCAGAAGGTGTCCGGCTTCCCGATATCGTGGAAGAGAGTGGACAGCACGAGCGGGAGACTCGCTTCATCGGGAAGAAGGCTCAACATCAGTCGGGTGTGCACAAAAACATCGCCCTCGGGATGCCATTGCGGCGGTTGCTCGCACCCTTGAAGGTTCATAATTTCCGGCAGGAGGATCCTCATGAGCCCGGATTCGACAAGAAGATCAAATCCTTTCAGGCGATTCGGATGCTTCCAGATTTTATCGAGCTCCTCGCGGATCCGTTCGGGCGGAAGGCTGGTAATCGCGGGAGCCTGCGTCTTGACCGCCTGCCAGGTCTCTTTCTCGATTTTAAAATCCAGCACGGTGGCGAAACGTATTGCTCTGAGGAGGCGGAGGTGGTCCTCGCGAAAGCGTTCGAGAGGATCTCCGATCGCACGGATGAGTTTTGCCTCCAGATCCTCCTGACCATTGACGTAGTCGATCAGCGCTCCGCGGACCGGGTCAAAGAACATTCCGTTCACCGTGAAGTCACGCCGACGGGCATCCTCTTCCGCCGTCGTGAAAACGACCGAGTCCGGGTGGCGCCCGTCGCTGTATTCGCCATCGCTCCGGAAGGTGGCGATTTCGAAATGCTCATTCTTTTCGCGAACCAGGATCACACCAAAGTGAGCGCCGATTGATTCGCCCCTTTCAAACAGGGCGAGGATCTGCGCGGGGGTTGCCGACGTGGCGATGTCGAAGTCTTTGGGCGTTGCCCCGGAAAGACGATCGCGGACGCAGCCACCGGCAAATAGAGCCTCGTATCCGGCGTCGTGAAGCCTCCGGACGATTCGTTCTGCCGAGGCCTCGATAGAGGAGCGGTTCATCGCGGCATTTTGATGCCGAGATCGGCAGCGGTGACATTGCGGATGCCACCCCGGGCCTTCATGTCGTCGAAATGCCACCACTCGGATTTGATGGTTCGGAATCCGGCGTCGGTCATCGCCTTTTGGAGCAGGGCGACGCGGCGGGCGATCTCGTGATCTCCCCCCTGATAGTCCGAAGCGGCACGAGGTGAAAATTCGTCGAAGTCAGAAGGCATCGCAACGGCGGTTCCGTCGAGTTTCACGAGGGTGAGATCAATGGAAATCCCGTAGCAATGCCACGAGAGCCCCTTGCTCGGGGGGACCACAAAGTTGGGATCCTGAACGGCATCCCACAAAGCCTGATGTGCCTCCGGCGGGCGCCAGGCATCCCAGACTTTCAGGGCGTAGCCATGGGTGTTCATCTCACGGTGCACTCTCTTGATTTTCTCTCCGGTGGAACGATTTACGAGGCAGGGCATCCCTTCGAGATAAAGGGGCTTTCCTGAGGCGGAAGTGATTTTGTAGCGCATGTCGATGAAGACGCCGGGGGCTGCATCCTCGAGAGCGACGAGATTGTAGCGCTTTGCTTTCCGGATAATCGAATCTTCGGCGCTGCGTTTGAAGAGGCTGAATCCCCCGTTCTGAGCTCCTGTCATAAGAGGGGCACACAGGAGAAAGGCAAAGAGAAGGGCGATGGCGAGAGGCGGGAGCTTCATGGCTTACTGAATCCTACCCCGAAACTGCAAGGGTGCAACGAAGCGGCGGCGGGGTTGGAGAGCTCTAAAAAATACATTTAGGCGTTATTGAAACTTGCCTGACTCTCCGACATTGATAGCCTCACCCGACATGAGTTTATTCTCCAGACTAAAAGACAAGATCTTCGCAACAAAAGAGGAAGAAGCCCCCACTCCGGCTCCTGAGCCGGGTGCCGAGGTTGCAACAGAAGAAGCCGCTGCTGAAGTGGCTCCCATGGAGCCGGTAGATGTGGAAGCACAACTGGTCGAAATGGAAGCAGCACATCCTGAAGACCTCGATTGGAGACGCTCCATCGTTGACCTCATGAAGCTCGTCGATATGGACAGCAGCTATGGCGCCCGCAAGGAACTGGCTCTTGAGCTCGGTTACAGCCAGGCGGAAATCGACAGCAAGGGCAGCGCAGAAATGAATATCTGGCTCCACAAGCGTGTCATGCAGGCTCTCGCGGAGAATGGCGGCAAAGTTCCCGCTGAATATCTCGACTGATCTTTTTGGCGGTGGGATTCACTGCCGGTCAAGAGATGGTATCCATGAGCCGACTCTCTTAGCGGGGGGCGGCTTTTTCGTTCTCCGCTCCGAAAGTCGGCTTTCGATGGATTGTGTAGAAAACCGCATTGCTGAGAAGAGGAGCGCCTTGCGCGGAGGGAAGTCGATGGCAGAGAATGCGGATCACGGTTTCCCCCGGAAGTGAGTCAGTGTTCAACACGACGGTATGACCGTCAGAGACGATCGTGGGAACGACGCGGAGATCGCGCTCGCCGCCATTCAGTGAAACCGCCTGCACCAGGTAGTTCTCCGGCTTCACGGCTTGAAAGCGATCCACTTCATCATTGAGCGTGAGTTCGATTCCACTGGGAACAATCTCCACCTGTGTGATCCTGAATTTCTCATCGATCCCGTTGAGAGGAACGAAACCATTTGCGCCACCGGCGAGCAATTCTCCGGCTTTCATTTCGACGACTGTCTCGATCGGTTCTTCGATGATTTGCCGAAGCAGAATCGAGCCTCCCCAGGCACCGTCCACTTCGACCGGCACAATCTCAATGACCTGCCTTGAACCCGGACAAACGACGGCGAGCTTCTCTGAACCGGATTCGTTGAAAAAGGCCAGTTCCGTGGGGCTCTGATTCCGGGTGAGCTCTGCCGGGATCACGAGCGAGGGAAGGGTGAAAGGCATCGGGTCGGGGATGGTTGACGGAGCTTCCGGATCGAACGCGGGTAATTGCGTGAGAGAAACGAAGAACCCGCCCTTGTATTCGGGCATCACCAGCCGGGCGGCAAGAAGCCCGCGCCGGTTCACGGCAAATGCGGCAACTGGAAGGGTGCTTTCTGTAATCGTGATCAATTCCCCGGAGGCGGGATGCCAGGCCACAATCCGGGATTTTTCGGGAGCCTGCTCAGTGCCTTCTTCGGCCGGGATGGGTTCCGGAGCCGATACGGCGAAGAGTAAACGGCCATGAGGGCCCGATACGGGACCTGCGGTAATGATCGAGCCGCGGTCTTTGCCGGGCCAGTCGGTGATCAATGACTGAAAGAAGTCGAGTTCGACATCCTCATCGGTATCAAAAGCCTGCGTGACTTCGTCCGGGGAACAGAGAATGATCGAGTAGTTCGGCCCCGGGGCGAGCGAGGGGAGGGCGTTCCACTTGATCTCGGAGTAGTACTCCCAGCCAATGAGACTGAGACCGGGGGAAAATTTGGCGACTCCCACCTGACCTCGTTTGTTCAGAAAGAAGGCATTGGAGTCATCGATCGGAATGATCGAAACAGCGGAAGGCCTCTCCGTCTGCGGAGTGATCTCGATAACGGATCGATCCGGCTGTCCCCCCGCATCCTGTCCGGTCACCACGGGGTGGGTTCCTCCGAAAAGGGATGCGAGAATGAGCATGGACAGAAGGCGCCGGTTCATTCGGCATCCTCCTTTTCGGTCTCTTCGGGAAGAGGGCTGTCGAGGCGATAATGCAGCGTGACCTCTGAAATTGAATCCGCTGAGGCGCTCAGCACGTTTCCCTTCCATTCGCCGAGACTGGGAGTGATCAGAGGAATCCAGTTTTCGGGAAATGTCAGTTTCAACTCCGACACTCCTTTTCGAAATGAGAACCGCTGCTTCATGACCATCCCCTCATCTTCCAGCCAAATCATTTCAGCAACGGCAAGAGAACCGTGAGTGTAGAGGAACTCGGGTTTCCCTCCAACGATACGAACTCCGAAATAAGCGGGGTTACCAGTCGCACCGCTCATCGCCGATGTGGGATTCAAACCTGCGGCAAGAAGGCGATAAGGGGCGCCCGTTGCCGGCGCCCCGTCTTTTGCCACAGGGTCCTTCTGCGGACTCTGGAGATCAAGCACACCGACAAGGCGGCAGCTGAGGGGTTCCCAGATCGGGACAAATCTGGCTGTAGGGGCTCCCAAAGTGAAGGCCCCGGTGAAGTCGGTTAAACTGCCGTCCCCGGTCAGGTAGGGCTGTTGTGCGGTCTCATCCGTCGGGAAATCCTTTAGAAAGCGCCTGGAAATATCCAGCTTCACGGGAAGGACCCGGGGAAGCCCGGTCGCGCCCTCGACCGGATCAGCATCCGGAATGACGGGGGATTCCTGAGCCGATGCCCGGCTCCCGGAAAAAAGCAGCACGAAGACCGCAATGGTAAAGATCAAACGCATGGAAGCAGAGCACAACTCAGGATTTAGCAGGAACTTCGTCCCTCGTAAACACCCAGTTGTTACCTTCCGACAACTCAGGGGCAAAGCGATAGCCTTCGCGGGAAAATTTCTTCAGCTTGTCCGGAGACTCGATTCGCTCGCGGATAATGAAATCAGACATCATTCCGCGGGCTTTCTTTCCGTAGAAACTGAGAAACTTGTAGGTTCCGTTCTTAAGCTGCTTGAACTGAGGTGTGATTACTTCCGCCTGTAGCGCATCCGATTGGATGACTGAAAAATACTCCTGAGATGCGAGATTCACGAGGAACTCGGCCCCGGACTTTTTGATTGCTGCGTTCAGCGCTTTGGTGATTTGATCGCCCCAGTAGTCGTAGAGGTTGGCTCCCTTTGTCGTCTTCAGTGAGGTCCCCATTTCAAGACGGTAGGGCTGAATCAAATCAAGAGGTCGCAGGATGCCGTAGAGGCCGGAAAGAATCCGAAGATGCTGCTGTGCGTAGCTCAGGTCTTCCCTGCTGTATTCGTCGAGTTCGAAGCCCGTGTAAACATCTCCGCGAAAGGCAAAGAGGGCCGCACGGGCATTGTCGTCGCTCGCGTCGGGCGTCCACGTGCGATAGCGTTCGAAGTTGAGGTCGGCGAGCTTTTCGCTCAGGCCCATCAGCTCGCGGAGTTGAGGTCGGGTTTTCTTTCTGAGGGTGGAGACAAGTTCCGCCGCGTTATCCTGATAGGCCGGCTTCGTGGGACGATGAGATGGCAAAGCGCATTCAAAATCGAGAGTCTTGGCGGGCGAGATAACAGCAAGCATGGGGCAAGTGAGGAGGGATCGCAGAACATTAGGTGGGAAAAGCTCCGGCTCAAGAACGCAACTGAAATTTCGGAGCAAAAACAAATTTTAAATTAATTAAAATAAAAGTTTAAAATTAAATAAATTTTGTTAGAATTTAACTGAAGCTATGAAATTTATCGAAGATGCATCTTTTCCGGTGGGCGAGGTTTACCTCGGATTCTTCGTGATTTCGTTTTTGATTCTGGCATTGATCCTTCTTTCGGGGTTGCCGGGTGGCATGAGGAAGCTGGTTCACGCAGTACGCCTCATCGGGGCGCGGCGCCGACGCAATGTGAGGATGCTTGCGGATCGCGATCAGCTTGAAGAGGCGGGCGAGACCCTCGTCGGGATGACTCTCTTCGAAGAGGAAGCGGGGGAGTCTGCCGGAGATCAGGATGTCGGCGAGACCAGTAGGTTCGTATCCGACGCCGCTTGAGCGTGAGCGAGGTGTTCAGCCGCGAGATCCTCGAGTTCAGCGATCGAGTTGACTGTCGCAAAACGGGCTCTCAGCACCTTTCCTCCGGGGAGGCCTTTTGAATAAGCCATGAGGCGTGACCTGAGTGACTGAATCGCAAATTTTTCATGGGAAAACTTTCCCCATTCGATGAGCATGCGTGCGTGGCGAAGAATGAAGGTCCAGCGTTCCTCGAGCAGGAGTGGTTCGGGGTGTTGGCCGGTCTCCAGGTAGCGTTTCGCATCCCGGAAAATCCAGGGGTATTGCATCGCGGCGCGACCGATCATGACACCCTTGACTCCGGTGGTGTTCCTTCTCCGCGCAACATCTTCACCGGTTGAAATGTCGCCGTTCCCGACAACGGGGATGTTCACTTCACGGCTGCACTGATCAATAACTTCCCAGTCCGCTTCGCCGGCGTAGCCCTGCGCCCTCGTCCGTCCATGGATCGCGATAGTTTGCATCCCGCAGTCTTCAAGGATATGGCAGACCTGGGGGGCGTTGATGAGATCCTGATCCCAGCCGATCCGGATTTTCGCGGTGACCGGCACCTGATCGCCGACGCCTTTGGCAATGGATTCCGCTACGCTGGCGAGGACGGGGCAGTCGCGGAGGAGGGAGGAGCCGCCATTCTTCGAGACGACCTTCTTCACCGGGCAGCCGAAGTTGATGTCGATGAAATCCGGGCGTTTCCAGTCGATGATCTTTTTCGCCGCTTCGGCCATGCGGGGGCCATCTGCGCCGAAGAGTTGGACTCCGACCGGGCGCTGCTCTTCGTCGAACTCGGTGTAGACCCTCGTGCGTTCGTCCGCCTGCATAATGCCCTCGGCTGAGACAAATTCGGTTACCATGACGTCGGCTCCTAATTCCTTGCAAAGGCGACGAAATACCAAATCCGTCACCCCCGCCATCGGCGCGAGGTAGAGGGGAAATTGATCGTTCTGGAACCAGGGGAGCATGAGCCGCTATCGTAAGCCCTGTCTTCAGGAACGGCAAGCGGAGCGCTTGTTCTGCAGGTGCAGGTTGGAAAAAGGGGAGCCGGCCGCTTCGCCTGCCACCGGATGCCTACCGGTTTTGTTCCATGCCGTCGTAGGCTCCGAAATCGTTGAACCAGACCCGCTTAGCCCAGCGATAAACCGGGTGTTTTTCGGGAATCTCGTCGCCGGTGGGGAGCCACTGGCTGTTGCGGGGAGTCATTGCTTCGAGCTCAGCAATCGCCGTTTTCCGGATCGTGGTATCAGTGGCGCTGTGCTTTTCGACGAGGGCCTTGACGACATCAGGGCGCTCTAGAACAACGCAGCCTCGAGTGTGTTTTGCGGATGTCTCGCGAAAGTCTTTGAGGAACTCGGATTTCGTCAAGGACTCATAGATTGAGCCATCGCGAACGTTCTCGGTCGCAAATTGAATGATGGGGCAGGGCTCGATGCCGCCGGAAGGCCCGATATGGTGGGAAATGCCGTTCGACATCGGGCAAAGCGCTTTACCTTCTCCGTCGTAGTAGGCGTCAATGATGCCGAGCGGCAGTTTGGTCCGCATATTGACCACGAATTCACGGACTCGGCGTGCCTGCTCCGGCGTGAGTGCGAGGTCTTCATTCGGCTGAGGGCCGACAGGACGATACGTGTGATACCAGGCATAGTGAACGCCACGATTAATAAGGGTCCGTAACCACTTCTCGGTCAGTAGGTCATCGATGTTGGTCCGGCAGAGGCTGGTCGCCACGCCGGTGAGGATCTTGTTCTCGAGACAGTGATCGAGTCCGCGAAGGGTGCGGTTCAAGACATCCTTCCCGCCCCGGCGTTCATTGGCGACCACTTCGGTTCCCTCGATGGAGATCAGGGGCGTGGCATTGCCGAGTTGGCGGAGCTGCTTCGCCTTCTTCTCTGTGATCATCTGCCCGTTGGTGAACACCTGGAAGAAGCAGTCCTGGTGCTCCCCTAGAAAGTCGAGGAGGTCGGGGTGCATGAACGGCTCGCCGCCGAGGATGCCGAAAAAGGAATTCCCGTGCGATTTCGCGTCATTGACAATCTTGTTGAGGTCTTCGAGGTCGATCTTGACCTGCGGTTTATCCACGTCGACCCAGCACCCCTGACAGCGGAGGTTGCAGCTGTTGAGGATGGAGATGTAAATGAAAGGAGGGAAATAGATCCCTTCTTTCATTCGTTTCTTAAAGAGATTCACGGAGCGGACGCCTTTGACCCCGAAGTTCCACATAAACTTCCCGAGGTGCCGCTTGTCAGCCGTCTTGAGAATGCGACCGGCGTATTGGAGGGAGGGGACGATCATGGGGAGAAGGATAAGGAGGAAAGAAGGCGGGAAGCAGAGAATACTCTCGTAATGATGACTAAACGAGCTTCAAGGCTGATTCGACGCTCGCGTCATCATGGACGATGGCGTTGATCGCCGCAGCGATGTTGGCGGGTCGCGGGTGCTCGAAAATGTTCCGACCGATCGCGGTTCCAATCGCCCCGGCGTCGATCGCGTTTTTCACCATCGTGAGAAGGGCGGCATCGTCGCCCATCGCAGCGCCACCTAGGACGATCACGGGCACGAAGCAGGAGTCGACGATCCGCTTGAAATCTTCGGTCGTGCCGTTGGTCGGGAAGGCTGTTTTGACGATGTCGGCCCCGAGCTCAGCGGCGGCCCTGACTGTGAAAGCAATATTCTCGACGGTGTAATCGTCAGGACGGCCAATGCTGAAGGGCAGGGCTTCAAGGATCACGGGAACGTCGGTTTCGTGGCTCTCGGTGATGAGTTCCGCAACTTCGCGTGTGATGCTCGCCTCGTTGCTGTGGTGGCTGTAGAGCATGTTCATCATCGCATGCGCTCCAACGGTGAGGGCATCGTCAGCGCCGTAGAGGCGGTAGCTGCCCTCATCGAGATTATCGCCGTAGACCGGCTTGTAACAGTCGGTACGAAGGCAGATTCCCTTGCCTTCGAGTACATCAGCCGCCGCGAGCGCGACACCGAGATTCACGACATATCCGTCGATGACGGGATTCAGTGCTTCGATGATTTCGACCGGATTCAGAGTCGGCACCGGAATGATGGTGCCATGGTCGATCGGGAGGATGACGGTTCGACCGTCTGATTGGAGAAAGCGGGAGAGATTTTGATCACGATCCATAGACGGAGAATGGACAGCGGAATCAGGAAAGAATCAAGGTGCGTAACGTTCCCGGTCCGTTTCTCTTCCCTGAGGAGTTACAGCGATGAGGTAGGGCTTTACTTTCTCTAGTGTCTTGGGCCCGATCCCTTTGACCCGGATAATATCTTCGACCCTTTCGTAAAAACGATTTTGAATGACGCCATCAGCGAGTCCTTCCCTGAGACCGGCCCGCATCAGGTCCTCGAGCGAGCCGGAGTTCACATCGATGGGTTCCTCCGGGGGGCGCACGGCGACGGCGGCATCAATGGCTTCCAGTTCCCGGGCCTCACGCCTCTCGTCGGCTCTCATCGCCACAAGAGCTTCAGGATCGCTGTGGGCCCAGAGCCCGTTTCGCTTCATCGCGGCCGAGAATTCGACATCTTCGAGAAAGGCTTCGTATTCGTCACGGGAGGTGCCTGACGGGGTTTCTCTGCCCACTCCGAAAGCTCTCGCAAGGCCTTCTTCGACGAGGACGCGCGCCAGATCCCGACCGTCATGGGTCCGGATGAACGCGTAGTAACGGGGTTTCCCGGAGCGACCTCTCGCGTCTGCGAAGGCGGTATGAACGGTAAAAGGTTTCTCAAGGAGTTTCGCCGTAAACGCGGCGGCGGCTTCGCCATGCTCCACGGCAATGCGATAGTCCTCAGTCCCAAAGTGCCGGGCCTGCTCCCGGAGGCGATCCTTGTCGGAATCTGTTTGTACGGTCTGCTCGACACAATCGATATAGTAGAGCCGCAGAACGCGCTTCTTCCCATCCGGGAAGAAGACATGAAAGGAGTCTCCGTCTGCCCAGGACTCAGGAAGGTAAATGCAGTTCTCAAATTCCTGAAGTCCTTCTGCGCCTGCGAACGAAGCGCTGGCTATGCCCAGGAGCGCAGGCCACAGTATGCTAATCTTGAACGCCGGGGAAGCTTTCCACATACTTCACTGTAAAATCAGGAAAGCTCTCTACAATCTGAATTTTGAAATCAGGGAAACTGGTCACGATTTGCCACTTGCCCGGTTTGTCAGGGAAGGAGTGCACACGTTGAACGTGCAGGTCGGCAAAGGAGTCAACAACCTTCACCTTGAAATCAGGAAAGGCATTCACCCATTGAATGCGACCAAAGATCCTCGCGGGTTCGGGTTTTTCGCCGGCTGAAGGCGAAAATGTCCAAACTGTCGGCAGGAAGAGGGCTCCATATACGCTTCGTCGAGTCATCCTGAATTCGACGGTTCACCCGGGGTCGATAGTCACGGATAATCAAAATTACGATCCTGAGCTGAATGATCGTTTGATTCTGTGTGGTGCGGCTTCAACAGTGAGAGATGCCGTCCGGGGAAGAAGTCCTGACACACGAAGAAACCGAGCGCCCCTGGATCGCGCTGGGTGATGCATTTCGTGATGGGGATGAGGCTGCGGTCACGGAGAGTTTGAAAAACCTCTCTCATGAGGAACAACGGCACGCCATGGCTCACCTCACGGGAGGAGAACAGGCGGGAATTGTGGAGCTGATCACGGCGAGCGAGGCGGCGCAACTGCTGAAGCATCTGCCTGAAGCTCAGGCCGCTGATATTCTCGAGGAGATTTCTCCCGAAAACGCGGCCGACATTATCGAAGCGATGCCGGAGGAGGTCAGTGCCGACCTTCTTCGCGAAATGCATCAGTCAGAGTCCGAGGCCTTGCTTGCTGAACTCGATGACGCGGATGAGGCCGATCACCTCAGGGAGCTGACTTCTTACGCGTGGGACACTGCGGGCGGATTGATGACTCAGTCCTACGCCGCATTTGTTGATGATGCCAAAGTCGGCGACGTCCTCTCCGAGCTGAGTGGTGAAGCTGAGCGCTATGGGGACATGGATGTGCAGTATGTCTACGTCACGAATGCGAGCGGACAGCTCAGAGGCGTGCTGCGCTTGCGGGATTTGGTGCTTACTCCGAGAAGTCGACCGGTGCAGGATATTATGCAGGGCGAGCCGGTCTCGGTGAGCGTGAATGATGATTTTGAAACCCTCACGCAGGTCTTTGATGATCGAAGCTATATTGGTCTTCCGGTCATTGATGAGCAGGGGATCATCATCGGGGTGGTGACGAGGCAGGCTGTCCGCGAAGCGAATGCAGAGCACCAGACTGAAGATTATCTCCACTCTGCCGGTATCCTCGGAGGGGAAGAGTTGCGAAGCATGCCGATGCTGGCCCGATGTGGGCGTCGCCTCGCCTGGCTCGGACCGAATATCGTCCTCAACCTTATCGCCGCGAGCGTCATTGCGATGTATGAGGACACGCTTCAGGCGGTCATCGCTCTTGCCGTTTTTCTTCCTATCGTCTCGGACATGAGCGGTTGCTCGGGAAACCAGGCCGTGGCAGTGAGTATTCGTGAGCTGACTCTCGGCTTGATTCGTCCGACCGAGTACATGCGGATTGTCTGGAAGGAGGGGATTCTCGGGATGTTCAACGGATTCGTTCTCGGGTGTCTCCTCGGGCTGATTGCCGGCATCTGGAAAGACAATGTCTACCTCGGTCTCGTCGTTGGTGGAGCTCTTTTCCTGAATACGATGCTTTCCGTTCTTCTGGGAGGTTGCGTGCCTTTGTTTCTGAAGCGCTTGAAAGTGGATCCTGCGCTCGCCTCAGGGCCGATTTTGACGACTTGCACCGACATGTGCGGATTTTTTCTTGTGCTCAACCTGGCTTCGCTCGCGCTGTCGAAGCTTGTCTAGGGTGCTTCCCCGGGGCGGGGAGAGGAGTGGAAAGACTGGGATTCGAACCCAGGACCAATTGGTTAAAAGCCAACTGCTCTACCAACTGAGCTACCTTTCCGTTGAGAGCATCCGAAGGCGGATTCGCCGACGGGCGCGCAATCTATTCACCGAGTCGGGTCACGCAAGTGAAAGTTGCCTTAATAATTCATTCAGTGTCGATTGACCCTTTCCAACACGGAAGCTGGCGAAGCCGGCATTCGCGGCCCCCTCCCAATCGCAGACGGGATCATCACCGACATGGAGGATTTCACTGGCCGGTAGATTGAGCGCCTTCTGAGCGGCGGCAAAAACCGACGGATCAGGCTTCGAGGCACCCAGTTCGCAGGAAAGCAGAATCGCGTCGAAGGGCGCGATGAGATCGAGGTCAGCGAGAATTCGGCGAAGTCTGCCATCGAAATTGGAAAGCACGATGCAGGGGTAATCAGCAGCGATCCGTTCCAGGGCCGCGTGCGCACCGTCCACTGCCCGCCAGGTGCCGGGCTCCTCAAAATGCCCGTACAGGGCTTCGAAAAAAACGTCGAACGTGGAATCGGTAGGAAGGGTTGCCCCGGATTCCGCGAAAACCTCTTTAACCAGGCGATGCCACCAGGACTTCTCATCGGGGTCGTTCACGGGAGACTCTGCTGAGAAAGCGGACGGCGTTCTCCGCCATACTGACTTGAAGGCTTCCGCGAGGGCTTCGGGGCATGCCTCGATTCCATGATTTTGCGCAACGCGGTGATACGACACTCCAACCGGTTCAGAGAGCTCAATCAGAGTGCCGGCAGCATCGAAGCTGAGGGCTTTAACCAAAGGGACGGACATCGTTTGAATTGGCTTGATTTCGGCCTTGCCTAACCAAGGACGCCGCGATATGTTCGCGATCCTGCAATCTTGAGATGCCGGGTTCTTGAAATCCCGGTCGATTGAAGTGGGCATGTCCCACTTTTTTTTGTCTCAACATAAGAGGGTTAGCTGGAGAATATGACAAACGAACTGTTAGCACTTTTCGAATATTACGAGAAGGAAAAGGGAATCAAGCGCGAGACCATGGTCGAAGCGCTCGAGACTGCTTTACTTTCTGCTTCGCGGAGAAGTATCGGCCCTGCAAGGGAGATGCGGATTCAGATCGATCCTGAAAAGGGCGACATTAAGGCGTTTGCAACCCTCGTCGTCGTCGACCGGGTGGAGAATCCCTACGATGAGATCGATATTTTTACGGCTCGTCGCATGGACACGAATGCCTCTGTCGACGACGAAATCGAAGTTGATATCACTCCGGCTAATTTCGGTCGAATTGCCGCCCAGACGGCGAAGCAGACCATGATGCAGCGTCTTCGTCAGGCAGAGAAGGAGCTGATCTATGAGGAATTTAAGGATCGCGCCGGTGACATTGTCAGCGGCACGGTGCGGCGCTTCGAAAGAGGGGATGTTTTCGTCGATCTTGGAAAGTTCGAGGGCATCATGAACCAGCGTGAGCGGGTGTCCACGGAGGAATACAACGTGGGTGATCGCATCCGCGCCTATGTCGTCGCCGTGGAGAACGGCTCACGAGGTCCTGAAATTATCCTTTCCCGCAGCCATCCAAATTTTGTTCGTCGTCTCTTCGAGTCAGAGGTAAGCGAAATTGCGGACCGCACCGTTGAGATTCGTTCGCTCGCACGTGAGGCCGGATATCGCACCAAAGTTGCCGTTTACAGTGCTGATGAAAAAGTGGATCCCGTGGGGGCCTGCGTTGGGCTCCGGGGCGCCCGGGTCAAAAACATCGTTCGCGAACTGAACAATGAGAAAGTGGATATTATCCGCTGGAGTGATGATATCAAGGCCTTTGTCACCGAGGCCCTGAAGCCTGCGGAGATCAAGTCGATCATCCTTGATGAGGAGGCTAAATCTGTTCTCGTAAAGGTCGACGAGGAAGAGCTTTCCAAAGCGATCGGTCGTCGTGGTCAGAATGCCCGGCTCACCGCTCGCCTCGTCGGATGGGATGTTCAGGTCCAGAAGGATGAGTCGGCTCATGAGGCTTTCGAGGCCCAGGTCACGAAGGCTGCCTCCGCTATTTCCGATGCTGCCGGCATTGAAATGGAGACTGCCGAGGGCCTTGTTCGCGGCGGTTTGAACAGTCTCGAGATGATTTCGCAAGGCGTCGACGAGGTCGATATTGCTGATGTGCTTGAGATCAGCGTCGAAGAAGGTGCCAAAATTCTCAGCAAAGTTCAGGCTGCCGTTGGTGGGGAGGAAGCTGCAGCAGGGGAAGCACCGGTAGTTGCGGATGAGGTAGTCCCGGCTGAATCCGATGATGAGACACCTGAAGAAGTCGAAGAGGCTTCTGTCGAGTCTTAGCCATCCATCTTCTCCGAGAAGAGTTTCTTTCCTCCATTGACAACACCTTTTCCCATCTCAGAATAAAAACACTCGAATGACTGGAGAACGCTTCCAGTTCATGAATCGCTCAACTCTTTCCTATGCCTAAAACAACTACTGCTCCCGAAAACGACGATAACGGGGCGAAATCTTTGGACGAAAAGAAAGCGGAAGCTTTGAACCTCTTCGAGAAAGAGGAAAAGAAAAGCGCCCGCAAGCCAAAGACTTCGGCCAGCGAATCGGAGCAGGGTTCTGTCTTCGGGCATTTAGGGAAGGATGATCCGGTGCCAAGGAAGAAGGAGATCAAGAAAGAAGAGGAGCAAGCCCCTGTTGAAGAGGCCGCCGCTGAAGAATCTGTCTCTGAGGAGTCGTCCATTGAAGAGGTGGACGGGAAGAAGATTATTCATATCAAACCCCCGATCATCGTCAAAGAGTTGGCGGTGATGATGGACCTGAAGCCGTTTAAGCTCATCCAGGACCTGATGGATATGGATGTCTTCGCTAATCTGACTCAGTCTATTGAGCCGGAGGTTGCTTCGAGAATCTGCGAAAAACACGGATTTATTTTCGAGAAGGAACGCCGTGAAAAAGGTGGCGGAGTCCATAAGGTCGAGGAAGTTATTGAAGTTCCGGAAGTGCAGGATCTTGAAGAGGTGGAGGAAGATCAGCTTTCGATTCGTCCACCTGTGGTGACCTTTATGGGCCACGTTGACCACGGCAAGACTTCTCTCCTCGATGCGTATCGGGGGTCCCGCGTTGTCAAGGGGGAGGCCGGCGGTATCACCCAGCATGTGGGGGCCTACCAAGTCACTCGCAATGATCAGACGGTGACGTTCATTGATACTCCGGGCCATGCCGCCTTCTCGGAAATGCGGGCGCGCGGTGCCGACATTACCGACATTGTGGTTCTCGTTGTCGCGGCTGACGATGGCCTCATGCCGACGACGTTTGAGGCTATCGACCACTGCAAGGCAGCAGGAGTCACCATTATCATTGCGATCAACAAGGTTGATCTCGACCGGGCTGACGTGAACAAGGTGAAGGGTCAGCTCCAGGAAAACGGTCTGGCGCCGGAAGATTGGGGTGGTGAAACGATCTGCGTCGAAGTCTCCGCTAAGGAGGGGACCGGCCTTGATGATCTTTTTGAAATGATTCACCTCCAGTCCGAAGTGCTGGAGCTGAAGGCGAACGACGATGGTCCAGCCCGGGGAACAGTGATCGAGGCCCGCACTGAGGCGGGTAAAGGGCCGACTGCGACGGTGATTATCCAGAGCGGGACGCTTTCTGCGGGCGATGCGTTCATTTGCGGAAGCCAGTATGGCAAAGTGAAGGCTCTGATTAACGATCTCGGGGAACGTATTCCTTCTGCGGGACCCTCTGTGCCTGTCGAAGTCGTGGGTTATTCAGGAGTCCCGAATGTCGGGGATGAGCTGATTGAGATGGAGAACGAGCGCAAGGCCAAGAAGCTGAGCGAGGAACGCCACGATCAGAAGCGTCAGGACAAGCTTCAGCCTCAGCAGAAGTCTGCACTTGAGACCCTGTTTGCAAACATTGAGCAGGGCAGGAAAAACACGCTCAAACTCATTATTAAGGCGGATGTTCAGGGGTCGCTTCAGGCGATTGAGAAGTCTCTTATGGAGATCGAGTCCGACAAAATTTCCCTGGAAATTCTTCGGCAGAATGCAGGCCCGATTTCCGAAGCTGATGTCCTGCTTGCCAGTGCTTCCGATGCGATTCTGATCGGCTTTAACACCAAGGTGGAAGCCAAAGCTCAGCCGATCGTGAAGCGCGAAGGCGTTCAGGTAAAGCTCTTCTCCATTATCTACGAACTGATCGATCAGGTCAAAGAGGCGATGCTTGGCATGCTTGAGCCTGAAACCCGTGAGAAAATCATTGGGCATGCGAAGGTTCTTGAAGTGTTCAAGCTTTCTTCAGGAAGGGTGGGCGGATGTGTTGTGACCGACGGCGTGATACGCCGCACTGCACGTGCCCGGGTCCTTCGTGATAAGGTCCCGATTTATGATGGCGGTTTCACCACTTTGCGTCGCTTCAAGGATGATGTGAAAGAGGTGAAGAACGGCGTCGAATGTGGTATCAAGTTGGGCAAGTTCAACGACTACCAGAAAGACGACGTCGTCGAGTGTTACGAGCTTGAGAAGCTCGAAGTGGAGTTGTAGGTGACTCCACCGTGTCGATCTGAAAAGTGGTCGATTCCTTTTTCCTTCCCATGAGTCAGCGGATTTCAAGAGTCAACGAGCTGCTCAAGCGTGAGATCAGTTCCTGTATCGAAAAGAATTTCGAATTTCCTGAAATCCTTGTCACCATCCACGACGTGAAGGTGGCTCAGGACTTGCGGACGGCTCAGATTTTCATTGGTGTGATTGGATCTGCCGAGCAGAAAGCGAAGGTGTTGCAAAAGCTCAATGCCAAGCATGGATTCATCCAGAACATGGTGATGAAACGGGTTGTACTTCGAAACACGCCGCGCTTTTCTTTTGAATCGGATGATTCAGTCGAGCGCGGTGTTCGTGTGCTCAATATCCTCGAAGAAATCGGTGAGATTGAATTACCTGAGGAACCGGAAGCCGATGGCAGGAAGCCTCGACTCTGATCTGTAACAGGGTCGAATCCCTGATCCAACCCTGTTAGTTTCTTGGACCTTTCGTTTCAGCCCGTCATCTCCCGAATCGCAGCGGCGAAGCGGGTTCTGATCTTGAGCCACGACCGGCCTGATGGCGATGCGATTGGTTCAGCCGTCGGCCTGGGGCTGATCCTTGAGGCCGCAGGCAAAGAGATCCAGGTCGTGAACCATGATCCTGTCCCGGAAGCGCTTCGATTTCTTCCCCGGGTATCCCGGATCGATTCGGGCGATGCAATCCGTCCGTCCGATTTGGTCATCGCGCTTGATTCAGCAGGACGGGATCGGATCAGCGCTTCGGTTTGGGATCGCATTGCTGATGAGCTTGATGTCATCAATATTGATCATCATGTCAGTAATTCGGGATATGGCGTCATTAATTACGTGGATCCGCGCTCGCCCGCGACTGGGCAACTCATCTCCCAACTGGCGATGGAGGCAGGATGGGAGATTTCTCAGGATGCCGCCACTCATCTCTATGCCGCTATTTCGACCGACACGGGGAGCTTTCGTTATCCATCGACTTCCTCTGACACGATGCGCATTATCGCTCATTTGATTGATCTCGGGGTGGATGTGGGCCGCATCAACCAGGAGCTCTACGAGAGTTACCCGATGCGGCGGGTCGAGGTGCTTTCGTATCTGTTGAAAGACCTTCGTTTGGATTGTGAAAATCGTTGCGCCAGTGTGCTGTTACCCTACAGGATAACTGAGAAGCTGGGGCTCGGTCCGGGCGATACGGAAGGGGTAATCGATGTGATCAGGTCGATCGACTCTGTCATCGTCGCTGTCTTCTTTGAAGAGTTTGCCGATGGTCGCATCCGTGTCAGTTCGAGGTCGAAATCTGTCGAGGTGAGCGTCGGGAGTATCTGCGAATTTTTCGGAGGGGGCGGGCACACTCTCGCTGCCGGAGCTCGATTGCCGGGCCCGTTGAGCGAAGCGGCAGATCGATTTATCAATCGAGTTTGTCACGCAATTCGGGAGAATGTTGATTGCCAAGCAACGGCAACCTGAATTACAGTACAGGTATGTGGAAATCGTCTGCAATTATTGTAACTCTGATTTTCCTGCATTTTGCTGCCACTGGAGAGGAACTTGTCTCTCAATCTTTTTTTAAGTCTATTTCCGGTCACTGGCTTGGAGCCGGTCAGTTGGTGAATGCGGAGGGCGAAGTCACCGGGATTCAGGAGGACTGGACCGGATCCTTTCTTGATGACGCATCATTTGAAATGAAGGGAACCCGGCTCTGGGGGGGTGAGCAGCAGGAATTTTATTGGCGGTTCACCCACAACGATTCGCTCGATCTTTTTGAGTGTGAGTATTGGCATACGGGAATTCAAGAGCCTGTCAGATTTGAGGTATCACTCACTGAGACTTCCGTTGAGATGAGGCGTCCTTTCGGTGAACCGGGTGGTGAGTTGAAGATTTCCAATACCCTGGTCGGAGATAAGATAGATGGAAAGATCTCACTGACGCAGGGAAATGGAACTGAAGTGCTTTCGGGGAAGGTTGAGCATTCGAAAGCGGAGGGGGGAGTGAATGAATAAACAGCCTGCCTCCATGATCGCTAGTCTGCTTATCCCGTTAGCGGTCTTATTGATCGGAGTTTCGATCTCCGCGACGATTGCGGTGAAGAAGATCCTGCCACTGCTCACTGAAGTTGAACGGGGACTGCTTCCTCCGGGCTTTGAGGTGAAACTTCCCATGAGGGGGAATCTACGCTGTGGCTCCACATGAAAGGACGGCTCGGAAATGAGCTCTATCATGGCAGCGGTGAGCTTCCTCCCGGCGGAAAGGTCTTCCTCTTTGATGCTTCCAGTGGTCGGGAGATCGACTTGGGAAAAACTGTCTCGGCCGAGAAAAATATGGGGGAAGACCGGGCGGTTTCACCGGGCGTTTTCTCAATGGAGAGAGAAGAGCAAACCATCGAGGTGAAGGGCGCAGGTCTGAATTCCCCCTTACTGTTCAGCATTTCCCCCACGAGTTCACGGCAGGTCATGGGGATCGTCATCGTAATTGCAGGAGTAATCGTGGGTTCGATAATTCCCGCGACAATTATTTTCGTGCAACTCATGCGTCGTCGCCAACGGGCCTCCCGGCCCTGAAAAATCCCGTATGGAAATGCGTGGACGATCCTTGCGGTGAATTCTACCGTATTATTTCTACTCCATACGATGACCCCGAATTTCTTTCGCCACGCTTTGCTTCTGTGCAGTCTGCTCGCTGTTCTCTTTCAGTCATCGGGCAGTGCCGAGGAGGAAAAACTCTCAGCAGAGTGGAGTGGAAGAGCCGTATTTGTGGCGCTGAAAAACGATGACCTTCGCGATGCCCGCAGGGTTCGTGATCTTGAGAGACTTGTTTCAAGGGCTGAAAAGGAAGGGGTCGGCGCTCTCATTTTTGAACTGGATTTCAGTGCTCAGGTCGAGCTGGAAACTCAGCAGCGCCTTTTCGATTTGCTGACGAATATTGAGGTTCCTTCGGTAGCCTACATCAATCCTTCGGCGACCGGTCCGGGCGCGCTGGTGGCGCTTGCGGCAGATTCCATTTACATGAGCCCCAGCGCGATCATTGGTGCAGCGGGCGTGATTGTAGACGGGGACGATGACAATGAGGCAGCGAAACAGGCCGCGAGGCAACAGCAATCGGTTTTGAAAGCAAGGGCACGCAGTTTTGCCAAGATTCACGATCATCGGGTCGATGTGGTGGAGGCGATGATCGATGAGGATCGTGAGCTTAGGTTCGGGGATACCATTTTTTCAAAGAAAGGGGAGCTCCTCACGCTGACTGCGGATGAAGCGGTCGAGTTGTTCGAGGGGAAACCAATTTTAGCGGAGGGAATCGTGGACAGTCGGGAGGCTCTTCTGAAAGAACTGGAGCTTTCCGGTCCGGTGATCGAAACGAATCCACGCTCTTTCGGGGAGTCTTCCAATCGCGAAAGGCTTACCAGCACAGGCGGTGGGAAGAAGGAGGATTCCGCAGCTCCGGACACTGCTGAAGCCGGAGCGGAGACCGCTGCCGGGGAGGACGCCTTATTCGGGAAACGAGAAGAGGGCAGCTACAAAGGCAAGGTGGTCGTCTTGAAAGTGGGCCAGGACACGCTGGCGACTGGCAAGGCGAGTTTTGATTTTATGGACCGCACCATCAAAAAAGCGGAGTTGGACGGTGCTGCCGGTCTGGTCTTTGATATGGACACTCCCGGTGGATTTGCGTGGTACACTGAGGGGCTTGTTCTGAACAGTCTCCAAAATGTTTCCTACCCGACTTTTACCTTTGTGAATTCAAGGGCGGAATCAGCGGGGGCGATTATCGCCGTGGGGACCGATCACATCTACATGCGCCCGGCCGCGACGATTGGATCGGCTCTTGTCGTCAGTGGGACCGGCCAGGATTTGGCGGAGGACATGGCTGACAAGGTCACCCAGATGATCATTGGAACGGTGCGAAATGTTGCCGAGTTGAAGGGGCATAACCCGGATGTAGCGGAGGCCTTTGTGACCCGGGAAAAGGAAGTCAAAATTGACGGGGTCGTTGTTCATGAGGCCGGCAATGTGCTGAACCTGAACACGATCCGGGCAACTGAAATCATCGGGGGATCCCCGGTTCTTGCGAAGGGGGTTGCCTCCAGCGTTGAGGATTTGCTCGAAGCGGAGGGGATTGAGGCGGAAGTTATCATCGCCGAGCCGCTCGGGCTGGAGGCCTTCGCTCACTGGGTGCAGAAACTTTCGATTCTTCTGATCGTCGTCGGCCTTGCCGGGGCCTATCTCGAATTGAACAGTCCGGGATTCGGTCTGCCCGGGTTGATCAGTGTCCTTGCTTTCAGCCTCTTTTTCTTCGGGAACTACCTTGCCGGAAATCTCGCCGGTTACGAGTTGGCGGTACTTCTCATTCTCGGCCTCGTTTTGATTGCCGTCGAAGTGTTCATTTTTCCGGGGGCGATCATCCCCGGAGCCGTTGGCGGTGCACTTGTGCTCGTCGCCCTCGGGCTCGCGATGGTGGACCGGGTTGATCTGGAATGGAAATGGAGCGGACTCCCCGGAGCAGAGACCTGGTTCACTCTGTTTCGTGAGTCATTCATCGGCGTGGCGATCGGACTGGTAGGCGCCCTCGTCGCAATTTTTGCCGGGATGAAATTCCTGCCCGACACCAGGCTGGGGAGACGTTTTATCCTGGAGGAGGCAATCTCTTCGGGCTCCGCACTCGATCAGGGCAGTTCAGAAGAAGGGGCTGAGAAAAAGTCTCTGGTGGGCGAAAGCGGAGAGACCGCGACCGATCTCGTGCCCTCCGGGAAAGGCCGGTTTGGAGATCAGCTGCTCGATATCATTTCGGATGGGGAATTTATCGTGAAAGGAACTGCAGTCACGGTGAGTCGACACGAAGGCAGCCGGATCGTCGTGGTGAAAGCCTAGAGTTGCCGGGACTACATCGGCGCGATCCGTTCTGACCCGACATCGGTCGTCAGGTTGACGTGGGCGTTGAAGCTTTCAAGGATGAGTTCATGTTTAAGTGCTTGATAAGCAGTGTCTCCCCAGAGGTTTTTATGCTCTTCTGGATCCATTTCAAGATCGAATAATTCTCCAAGATTGAGACTGTGGTAAACCACGAGCTTGTATTGCTCACGCCGGTGCATCGTGGCAAACGTCCCGTTGCCCTGAGTAAACTTGGGGGCAAGAGCGTCGAAATACTCGCAACGAACGAATGGTCTCACGGGGGCGTCCAGTGGTGCTTCCTCCAAGAGGCGAGTCAGAAGGGAATGACCCTGATGATATTCAGGGATTTCGGCTCCGGCGATGTCCAGCAGGGTGGCTGATAAGTCCAGAAGTTCGACCGGAGTGTCCGTCCTTCGTCCTCCCGCGAACTGCCCCGGGAACTTGAAAATCAGGGGAACCCTGACGAGACCTTCGTAAAAGCGGCAGCCTTTGTAGAGGAGACCGTGATCACCGAGCATTTCGCCGTGATCGCTTGTGAAAATGATGACGGTATTTTCCGCCTCTCCCGACTCGTCGAGAAACTGGAGGAGACGGGCGAGCTGGTCATCGATCAACGCGATCATCGCATAGTAGTCGGCCTGAGCCTGCTGGCCGTCGAATTCAGAGGGATCGCGGGACTGCGTCTGAAAATCTGCCTCAGCGAGCGCATTCTGAGCCTCGACGTCTCCGGGCTCAAAGGCCGGACCGGGCATGTCTTCGGCTCGGAACTTTGCGGCGTAAGCCTTGGGGGGGATGAATGGCGGATGGGGATCGTAGACGTTGATGTTCAGCATCCAGGGGGAATCTCCCCGATCTTCGGAAATGAATTCGATGGCTCGCGTGGTTGCCCAGGTCGTCTGATGCAGCTCCGCAGGAACGCGGTCTTCTGTTTCGCGCAGGGCGTTGAGGTCTTCGCCCTGCTCTCGTACCCAGTCCGCGTAGTCGTGGGTGCCGGGCTCCCAGTCGTCCCGTGGAGCATGACTGAATTTCCAGTAGCGGAAGCCGTCGTTTTCGATGCGGGGTTCCGTCCGGTAGCCGGCACTTTGCAGATGAAATTTTCCGATCAAGCCGCAGTCATATCCCTGATCGGCGATCAGTTTGCTGATCAGGGGCGTTCCGTCAGGGAAGGTGTCGTTGCCGTTGCGGGTGTTGTGAAGTTTTGACGGGTAAAGACCGGTCATGATACTGCTGCGACTCGGGGTGCAGATCGGGCTTTGGCAGTAGGTGTGCTCGAAGGTGACTCCCTCCGCGACGAGGCGGTCCATCGCAGGCGTTTTGACATGGGGATTTCCGAGGGCTCCGATCGTGTCGAAGCGCTGTTGATCGGTGCAATACCAGAGGATGTTGGGGAGTGATGGAAGCGACATGAATTTGGCTATGGTATTGGATAAGTTGGAAGTTGCAAAAACTCAGGCTCGCGATTAAAGACAACCCCATGAGATCTCTCAGCCATTTGTTTCTTGGATTGAGCATCGCCGGCCTTTTTCTGCTGGGATGCGAGCGGCACCAGTTCGACGACACGAAGATTCTTCACGGGGACCATGGATCCCATGGCGGTGGTCATGCCGCAGACGATCATCATGGAGAAGCTCACGGCGAAGACAAGGCTCACCACGAGGAAAAATCTCACGGGGAGAAGCCGAAAGAGAAGAAGAAAGAAGAGCCTCGCGACGTCGGTCTTTAGTCTTTCGTCGAGGCGGGAAGCTTTGACTCAATAAACGTCCGGAGACTCTCGATCTGTGCGTCATTCAGTCTTTCCTTCGAGAAGGGAGGCATGTGCGCGGTGGTTTCGTCTTTCGAGAAAGTTCCGATTCGCAGGTGCTCATAGAGCCATCCCTCACGGAATCCTTTGCCAATCAATTCCCAAGTCGAAGCCCTCTCACCGAAGTAGTGCTCGGAAGCTCCCCCGGCGCCGTGACAATGAAGGCATGATCGTGACCAAATCGCTTCCCCGGTTTCTAAATCGGGCACTTGTTGGACTTTGAACCCCTCCCGGGGATCATCGGGAGGCCTGCCTGCCGTTGAATTGGTGGAAAGAAGATAGTTTTCCTGAAGATCATTGATGATCCATGAATGTTCGTCGGGGTTCAGTGCGCGCCGTTTCAGCTCAGCAAGATCGGCTCCCCGAAATCCGAGGTCTCCGACTCTCCATTCGAGCGACCAGAGGTAGGAGAGGAGAGCTTCCATTTCTGGTTCATCGAGTTCTCTGCCTCGGGCGAGTGTCGTGGAGCAGAATTGAATGGCGCCTTCGAGATCCTTCGCGATGTCCCCCGATGCCCCGAAGCGTTTTCCGATCTCCCCCTGGAAGAATCCTTCACGGTTCACGACACCGGCAAAGGATGGAGCGGGAAGATGGGGCAGATCGTTCTCGATCGTGTAGGCGAGTTTGGCAACAGGATCTTCGTAAGTATCCGCAGTAGACTGTTCCCGCGCGGTGCCATGGCAGTCAGCGCAGTAGAAGTAAGCGGAGAGCTTTTTGCCTTCGGTATCGGGAATCCGCCCCTGAAACACGAGGCTGCGGCCATCGTCAGCTTTTTCCTCTGCGGTGAAATCCGGAGGGAGTGTTGACAGATCCGCCCCCAATCCTGACAATAATGCATGGAGGGCTGTCGCATCGCTTACTCCGGTGGGATCGAAAGCCTCGCCGTTCGACGAAAGTCGAGGTTCTTCACAGGCTGCCAGAAAAACAGCAAAACCGGGGAGCAGAATGCGCACACTGAGACGGGGAAACATGGGATGCCGGACGAACGAAAGGTGACAAAAATTCATAAGTGTAACATTCGACTCGTCCAAGAGAACGATTCGATCATAGACTACCCACTTGAACCGCTTCATGAAAAATCCAGTCACCCCCTTTCGACGATTTTTTGCAATCCTTCCCGGCCTTTTTGCTGCAGGTATTCTCTATGGAGAAGAGGACCTCACGCCGAGGGTATTGTCTCTTTTTCAGGAGAAGTGTCAGGAGTGCCACCATCCGGACACGAACGACGATTTCCCCTATCTTCACGAGGCGGTGTCGATAGAGGACCTGATCAGCGACGAAGCGATCGTTCCCGGAAAGCCCGGGGAATCTGTCATTCTTGAGCGGGCTCTTCTGGAAGCCGATTCGCGGAAGCGAATGCCAAAGAGTCGCGGCGCGGAAGGGGATGACAGTTATCGCCCGCCGCTCACCCCCGAAGAAACCGGTCTGCTAAGCCGTTGGATCGCGCAGCTGGAGGCCAAACCGGCTCCTGAACTCACTTCCACGGAGTCGGTGAGCGGAACACCGGAACCCATCGAAGTCACCGTGTCCGTTTCTGACAATCCGGATGAAATGCCAAACGGGGTCAGTCTCGATGAAAAGGTTCATTGGATTTTCGAGCAGCGGTGCGCGAAGTGCCACTCGGGGGATTACGAACCGGAACTCCACGGCACGATCAATCTCGCGGTTCTCTTCTCCGAAAAAGATGCCGATGGGAAGACTCTTCTCGCGGAGACGATCGCGGAGCGAATCCTGAGGGATCACGACTCGGAAGGGCGGATGCCGAAATCAAAGGGTGGTCCCGGAGATAAGAGTTTCCGCCCGCCGCTGATGGATCCTGAGAAGGAAGTCATCAGAAAATGGGTCGAGGCAGGGAAGCCGAAACAAATCGAGCGACGTCTCATCACCAATGCTGAAGTGGTCGGGACGATTTATGAGGATTTGAGGAGTGCAGGGGAATCTGAGCGTCGATTTTTCCGTTACCTGACCCTGACAAATCTTCATAACGGGAAAGACAGTGAAGGCAATGCTTTGGTGCCTGATCTCGATCCTCATCGTGCCGCAGTCAGCAAACTGATGAACAGCCTTTCCATGAATGCGAAGATCATGCGACCGACCGCAATCGATGAGGCGCAAACGATCTACCGAATCGATCTCCGCGACTACCATTGGTATCCGGAGGACTGGGATGAAGTGGTGCAATACTACCCTTACGGAATCCTCGGCATTGACCGCCAGAAGGAACAACTGATCGAGCGCTACACCGGATCAGCGATGGCATACCTCCGCGCCGATTGGTTTACTTTTGCGGCGGCTCAGCCACCTCTCTACGATGACATCATGTATCGCCTTCTCGGAATCGAATCGGACAGGGACGATGACAATGTTCTGCAGATGTTGGAAGAAGCCCTCGGAGTCGACCGGATCGGAAATCTCCGGGAAGGCAACGCAATGCGGGCAGGATTCCAGTTCTCGGGTGTCTCCGAAGCGAATCGCCTCATTGAGCGTCATGAGCTGGGCGCTTACCAGGGGGCCTATTGGGTCAGCTATGATTTCACGCCGCTCAGTCCGAAGCGGACTCAGGAACTGAAGCTCGCACCGCTTGGACCGATGGATGCCGGCCTCACCGACGACGAAGATCATATCTTCGAACACGATGGGGGCGAGATGATTTACAATTTGCCCAATGGTTTGCAGGGATACATGCTGACCACTCAGGACGGGCATCGACTCGACCGTGGACCAATTGAAATCGTTCAGGATGACAATCGTCAGGACAACGTGATTCTGAATGGCATCTCCTGCATGGCCTGTCACGACCAGGGAATTAAACCGGCGATTCGGGTGACGGATCCTTCGAAAAGAACGCTGGAGGGAATGACTGATGAAATCGGGCCGCTGGTTTCCGCAGCCGGAATCCTCGACTTTGAGGAGCAGAACCTCCTTGAGAAGCTTTACGTGGAACCGGAAGTGCTTCAGGCCGCGGTGAAGAAAGACTTTGAGCGCTTCACCCGGGCTGAAGCTGAGGCAACCGGCGGCATGGCAGGATCGACGGAGCCGGTCGTGGGCCTCTACAATGAGTTTCGTTCCCCCGTCACAGTGCGAAAGCTCGCGAGTGAGTTCGGCATGGATCTGGAGGAATTGATGAAGCTGATGGAGGAGGAAAGCCACCAGAGCGAAACCCTGAGCGTGATCGCGAGTTCGATGGCGCGCGACCTGCCGGTGCGTCGGGAGAACCTCTTGCGGGAATATATCGCGGTGGTTTACGCCCTCGGCTATGAGCTGATGCCCTTTGTTCCTCTGGGGTATGAGGACTTCGGCGGGGAGAAGTATGCGACATTGATTGCCGATTCAGATCAGTATCACGCTGCCTTCGGCGATGGAGCCCACAGCATTACCACGACGAAGAAGGCCTTGCTCACTTCGAAAGAATCGGCGGAAACCCTCGCTCAGGAATCGGTGCTGCTTCCCGATGGAGGAAAGCTGAAGATCTCGATCCAGCCGAATCTGAAAGTGGGGGACCGGGCTGAACTCGACATCGTCGCGACAGCTGATGCTCATATCCGCGTCTTTCACTTCAGCTCGGACGAGCACGTCACGGAACTCTTTCCGGGGAATTCAGACCGCGCGACCCTTCGCCCGAAGAACAAAAAGTTGCGCGTTTCCTGGGAAACCACAGCACCGGGCGGAGCCGAGCACATTATCGTCTACGCGGCGAAAAGTGAAATCAGTAACCTGGCTCACGGACAGAAGGCGGGAGACTTTGTTCTCTTTCAGAAAGACGATGTCTACTCGGCCCGCGGGATTCCCAAAGCGATCAAGGTCACGGAAATTGTGGATGTAACGGGGGCCCCGGCGAAGATCGTCCAGGCGCGCATTGGTTATTTCCTTAAGGACTGAATTTCGCAGGCATAAATCCTATCATCAATCGACAAACCTTCATGAACACTCGCGACCCGCTTCCCGCTTTACTGATTGCCGTCTCGTTCCTCATTGCCCCGGGGCAGGGAACTGCGCAGGATTCCACCGAAGAGTTGATCGAAAAATTACGCGGGCAGGCGGGCAGGGAAAAGCCGGAGGAAGGCCTCAAAACCCGGGGGCTCGTGACCCGCTCAGTGTCGGCGGCCCCGGCCGCGCCATCCACGGAAACGCGCTCGCTCTACTTCAGCACTCGCGGTCTTCCGGCTGCGATTCAGATTGCAGCGGATGAAGATACGGTGAAGCTGACGAAGACGACGGCAAAGGCATCCGACGGCGCCGGCGACTACTCAGTCAAAGCCGGAGAAGAGGCGATTGAAGTGAAGTATTCGGTCGATCCCGAGTCGAAGGTGACGAGGGACAACATTCTCTTTCGCCGGGGCAGCACGGAGTTCGCCGATGAAGCCTCGTTCCAGGTCGTCTCCCAGCTTGCGGATGCTCTGCGTGATCCTTCGCTCGCTGATTTGAAATATGTCATCGAAGGTCATGCCTCAGCCGAAGGCAGTGCCTATGCCAACCAGGTTCTTTCACAGCAGCGCGCGGAGCGGATTGTGAATGTGCTTTCCAGCCTCGGGGTCAATGCGTCGCGCCTTCTTCCCCTCGGATTCGGCGAAACACAGGCTCGATTCCCGGCACATTCCGAGGAGTTCATGCTCAAGCAGGATCGCCGCGTCGTGATCTTTCGGCTTGATGAGTAGTGCTGAAACGCCTCTGCGACAGGGCGGGCCGTTTGAGGTGATTCGTCCACGGACCGGGAGACCGGGTCTCTCCGGTCGCTTATCGCTCCGCTCCCGAAGCAATCCGGGCACAAAAAAGGCGGCGCATGACGCCCCGCCTTTTTCAGAAATCGTTACTCTGGCGAATCTTATTCGTTCGCGTTCAAATCCAGTTCCCGAATCCAGATGTTGCGAAAGCGGGTCGGATTGTTGTGGTTCTGAAGCTTGAGTGGACCGGTCTCGCGAACCGTGTTGTAGTTGGCGACTTTCCTGTGTCCTGATGGCCCGAGGTAGTCTTGGTAGTGATGTGTCACGACACCGTTGTGAAAAACGGTGATGTGAGCCTTTTTCAGGAGGTTGCCTTCGGCGTCCCACTTAGGCGCTTCAAAAATAATGTCGTAGGTTTGCCACTCGCCGGGAGGGCGGGAGGCGTTCACGAGGGGCGGCTTGTAGCCGTAGATCGCTGACGCCTGTCCGTCCGCATAGGACTTGTTCTCGTAGGAATCGAGCACCTGGAGTTCGTATCCACCGAGGAAGAAAACTCCGCTGTTGCCGCGTCCCTGCGAATTTCCTTCGACCTTTTCAGGTGTTGCGAATTCAATGTGGAGCTGGACATCGCCAAACTCGCGCTTGGTTTTGATGTAGCCTCCGACGCCTTCCCCTTTCGGGGGGACTTCCATGAAGCCGTCTTTCACGATCCAGTCTGCGGCGGAGCCGTCTTTCTCCATGACCCACTCATCGAGATTGGATCCGTCGAACAGAACAATCGCATCAGAAGGGGCGTCGGAAGCGGTCTTACCGGGAGTGACGACCTCGGGGCGGGGGCGGGCATCGTCATGGACGCGCCATTTTCCGCCGGGAAGAAACGGGGTGTCGGTGTAGCCGGTGGGATGGGCTTTGGGCTTTGGCTCAGACTTTCCCTTCTGCGCCTCTTCTGCTTGTGCAGTGAGGAGCGCGAGGGCGGCAATCGAGCTGGAGATAAGGAGTTTATTCAGTCTCATAGTCGCGGGACTTTCTCACTCTTCGGAAGAACTGACAATCCCCGAATGACGGCATTCTCCGGGCTTGCGATGAGAACACAAAAAATCCCGGACCGGAGAGACCGGGCCGGGATGGTTTTGGAAAGGGGATCGGTTAGACCTGCCCTGCAATCGACTTTCCAGTCGCGAGGAGGTCATCACAGGCGACGCCAATGCGGGCCGCCATGCCTTCTTCCGCTGCCTTGAGGTAAGCTCTGGGGTCGTACGCCTTCTTGTTTCCGATTTCGCCGTCGATCTTGAGGACGCCATCGTAGTTCTTGAACATGTGCTCTGCGATGGGGCGGGTGAACGCATACTGGGTGTCTGTATCCACGTTCATTTTGATGACACCATAGTCGAGCGTTTCGCGAATCTCCTCGAGCGTGGAACCGGAGCCGCCGTGGAAAACGAGATCGAACTCGGAATCCGCGCCATATTTGGCCATGACTGCGTTCTGACCCTCTTTGAGGATCGTGGGGCGGAGTTTCACGGCGCCCGGCTTGTAGTGACCATGAACGTTGCCAAAGGTGGCGGCAAAGGTGAATCGACCCAGCGGGTGCAGCGCTTCGTAAACGGCGAGCATGTCTTCGGGAGTCGTGTAGAGATCTTCCGCCGGAGTATCTTCCGTCCCGGCCGCACCTTCCTCTTCTCCGCCGACAACACCGGCTTCGACTTCGAGGATGATTTCATTCTCAGCGCAGAGTTTGAGGTATTCCTTTGAAATCTCCATGTTCTCCGCCAGAGGAAGCTCGGAAGCATCGAGCATGTGATTCTGGAAAAGATTGTTCTCCCCCCTGGCGCGGCGTTTGGCAGTCGCCTCGATTAGAGGAGCGAGGAAATCGGGAGCCACGTGAGGACGGCAGTGGTCGGTGTTCAACGCGATGAGCACGTCATACTGCTCAGCGAGAGTGTGGGTGAGTTCAGCAAGGGCAATCGTCCCGAGAACGGTATTCTTGTGATTGAGACCGGAAGCGAACTGGCCGGCCCCGGTTGAGAACTGGATGATTCCGTCTGACTTATGATCGGCAAACGCTTTGAGCGCCGCATTGATCGTGACAAGACTGGAGCAGTTGATCGCTGGATAAGCGTATCCGCCTTCCTGGGCGGCATCCAACATGGCTGCGAACTGTTTCGGAGTTGCTACTGGCATAGTGTACGACCGGTAACCGCGAAGAGGAGCGAATTCAAGCAGGGAATTTGTGACCGATTCGGCACCGCTTCAGCCTCAGTGACTGAAGGCTGAATTTGCTTTTGCAAAAATCCGTCGAAGTCATATTCTCCTGGTAGCAGGAAGCATGTCAGAGTCGATTTTCACCCGCGAAGGCTACATCAGGCCGGCTGTTCTCATCGCAGCCTACCGCGGCGGCATGTTCCCCATGGCGATGGATAACCGGGGGGAGATCGGCTGGTTCTCCCCGGACCCAAGAGGGGTGATCCCGCTCGACGAGTTTCATATCCCTCACGGCCTCAAGCGAACGCTGCGGAAGGATCCTTTTGCGGTCCGGGTCGATACCGCCTTTTCAGAGGTGATGCGGGGTTGTGCCGAGCGAAAGACCACCTGGATCAGTGAAGAGATCGTGACCAGCTATGAGAAGCTCTTTGAGCTGGGCTATGCCCATTCTGTGGAATGCTGGAAGGACGATGAGCTCGTGGGCGGTCTCTACGGGATTGCGATCGGTGGAGCCTTTTTCGGCGAGTCTATGTTTTCGCGTGCCACGGATGCTTCCAAGGTCGCCCTCGTCAGTCTCGTCGAACGATTAAAGGAGCGCCGCTTCCAGCTCCTGGATACGCAATGGACGACCGATCACTTGAGTGGTTTTGGTTGTCGGGAGATTCCGCGGTATGAATACCTGAAGCAGCTGAACCAGGCGCTTCTCGTCACGACGCGGTTCGCGGACTGATCGTGGCGCCGGTTGCTTAACCCCCCGCCACCATTCGGATCACTTCGACGATGTCGCCGTCTTTGATGCGGTAGTCGTCGAATTCCCGAACCAGAATCGCCTCTCCATTCAATTCGACGAGGACGGGCTGCGTTCCGATCTCAAGACCAGCGACAAACTGCGTCACGGTAAGGTCTTCTCCTTCCACTTCCGTGGTTTTACCGTTGAGTGTTACTGTCATAAAAAATGCAGGTAAACGGCTCTGATTCAAGCCTTAAGCTACGGTTGCCGGTGCGGCCAGGATCGACGGGTCCCAGTCTTTCCAAACCGGTTCCAGTCCGACAGATCGCAGGTAGGCGGCAACCTCTTCCGGCGATCTTTCATCGGCAATGTCAAACTGACCGGTGGCGGGTGTCTCTGAGCAGGGGCTCTTCACGGCCGCTTCATCGAGCTCGACCCGCCTTCCTTTGACCGTGAGGTGGATATCGTCAGCTCCCTCCCCGGTGTATCCACCGGGCGAAGTGTGACTCCCGGCACTGATCGTCGTCACTCCGAGCGGGAAAAGGGCGTTCCGGAGGGCCTGAGACTCCCGTGTGCTCAACACGATTCCGACCTGGGGAAAGCAAATGCGAAAGGCGCAGAGGGTCTGGACAAATTCCTTATCCGACATCCCGTGTTTTGGCTGAAAGCTTCCGGCGGCCGGACGGAGACGGGGGAGGCTGATCGTGAAGCTGGCCTTCCAGCAGGTGCGGTAGAGGTATTCGAGGTGAGCCGCGAGCCTCAGCGTGTCATAGCGCCAGTCGGCGAGTCCCATGAGAGCTCCGATCCCGATGCGGCGGAATCCGCCGTCGTAGCCTCGCTCGGGACAGTCGATGCGCCAGTCGAAGTTCTTTTTCGGCCCTGCGGTATGGTATTCGCCGTAGGCTTCGCGGTGATAGGTCTCCTGATACACGACAAGTCCTTCGCAGCCGGCTTTGACCATTTGTGCGTATTCCGGCGTCTCCATGGGACCGACTTCGATGGCGAGGGTCGGAACCGAATCCCGGAGCGCGGCAAGGCATTCTTCGAGGTAGCCATCGGACACGAACTTTGGATGCTCTCCGGCAACGAGGAGGATGTGTCGGAAGCCTTTTGAAGCGAGAAACTTCGCCTCGTTGACGACCTGATTGACCGTCAGGGTGGTGCGAAGGATCGGATTATCCCGTGAAAATCCGCAGTAGGAGCAGTTGTTCACGCACTCATTCGAAAGGTAAATCGGGGCAAAGAGACGCATCGTCCTGCCAAACTGCTTCCGGGTCTCGACGACGGATTGTTGAGCGAGTGCCTCCAGTTGCGCAGGACCCGCCGGTTGAATCAGCTCGCGAAATCGTGAGAGTGTCGGGGAGAGAGCTTCTCCTCTATCGAGGGCATTTAGGTGATCAACGAAGGACATGAAGGGGGAGGGAAGATACCCGTGAGTTACGGTTGGGCAACGCCCTCTTGCATCGGAAATCTTCTGACAGGGGGAGATTCGTGAATCGAACGTCGGAAAGATGCAAAAAATCCTTTGCCAAATCAATTAACCACCGGTAATAACAGCGAGAACTGTATAAAATTTCCCTTTCAAAATGGCTGACGCATCTATCGAAGACAAGGTAAAGAACATCATCGTCGAACAGCTCGGTGTGAGCGAAGACCAGGTGAAGCCCGAAGCAAAGTTTATCGAGGATCTCGGTGCAGACTCGCTTGATACGGTGGAGCTCGTCATGGCCTTTGAAGAGGAGTTCGACATCACCGTTCCCGACGAAGATGCCGAGAAGCTCACCAGCGTTGGTGAAGTGAATGCCTACATCGAAGAGAAGTCGAACTGAGTTCCGACCCATTACAGTTTGAAATGACGATGCGCTCCTGCCGGGGCGCATTTTTTTTTGCCCACGCCTTATCTCAAGCGCGTTGATGCGGGGTCTTTCTGATAGCAATTCCCGCCAACCAACTCTAAATTCGGCCTTCCTTATGTCCTCTCTTTCGTTCGATGATGTGGCCTACGCGATGGATAGCACGGTGGTGGTTCACGAACCCGATCGTCGCATTGATACTTTCGGCACAACGAATTTCGAATTTCACCTCCTCACTGAGCCGATGGATGAGGTGGGTAATGTTCGCATTCGGGAAGGCAAAATGGAGGCAGAGCGTCCCAAGATTCTGAGACCGGATGGCTACGAGGATCTCCTCTTCGAGGGATTCGGTGAACAGGCCAGGGTTTTTTCCGAGTGGTTCAAGCAGTTCGGGAACGTCAACCTCGTGAAATACGGATTCAATTTCGCAAAGCGAGGGTTCACCGAAAGCACTGCTTCGGAACCAATTGAGGCAGTCCGGGACCGGATCGTGGAGGAGATTCGGGTTTCCGGAAACCCTTCCCGCGCGGTGATTATCGGAATCGATGATGCCTGGGAAATTTCCCTGATCAAATTCACTATGGAAATGATCGCGAGTTCCCTTGAGATGAACGCCTTTGATTTCAAGCGACGCGGTCTTCTCTAGGCCCTCTGGATTTGATCCGTCATGGTTCGTTTTAAGTTTTTCCTCGCGTTTCTTGCTTTGCTGATTTGTGTTGGCGGAGTGGCGGGAGCCTATTTCTACTGGAAGAAATTCGCCGAACCGGAGATTGGCGTCGTCGCCCAGATGGAGGGCACGGCCGAGATCATGAAGGAAAAGCCGGATCTCGGGAAGCGGCACTTCGACGAAGCCGTGGAGCTTCTGAAGGAAGGCGAGCTCGTCTCAGCCCGTGACCGGCTTCGTTATCTCATGACTTATTTCCCGGAGTCGAAAACCTTTCATGAGGCGAAGCGTGTCGTGGGCGAGGTGAATCTTGATCTTCTCCTTTCCAACATTCCCCAGCCTAAAAAGACGATCTACACGGTGAAGAGAGGCGACGCGCTCGTCACGATTGCCCGTCGGAACGGGACGACGATCGATTACATCATGCGGGCGAACGGAAAAACGACGGCGCTGATTTACCCCGATGAGGAACTCGTCGTGTACCCACTGGAGTTCCGCGTGGAGATCGATTTGGAGAAAAAGCTGATTACGGTCTACGACGAAGATCTCTTTTTTAAAGAGTATGAAATCACGGGAACCAACCTACCCCCGGACTTGAAAGCCCCGATTTCCACGACGATCCAGGAAAAGGTGGCGTGGTTTGGGGAACGACCGCTGAACTTTACGGATGCAAATTACATGAATTGCAGTAAATGGATACGGACCGGAAAGATCGGGTTATTCATCCGCAAAGGAGCCGCTGAAGGAGAGGAGGAGGATTCGTCCGCTTTCGGAGTGAAGGTTTCAAAGGCGGATATGGAGGAACTCTTTACGATCCTGCGAACCGGTGCCAAAGTCTCTCTGGTGAAATAATTTCAAACTCTACTGACATGATTGCTGAGCCTCTTGAATTCGAAAAGCCGATTGTGAATCTGGAAACCCAGCTCGCTGAATTGCGTGATCGGGCTGCTGACAGCGACATCGATATGCAGAGTGAGATGAAGCGCATCGAGGACAAGCTCACCAAAACCAAGACGGAGATCTACCGAAACCTTTCTCCGTGGCAGCGGGTCCAGATCGCCCGGCACGTTCAGCGTCCTTTCATGCTTGATTACGTCGAGCACTCTTTTGACGACTTCCTCGAACTCCACGGGGACCGTCATATCGGGGATGATGAAGCAATGCCCTGCGGTTTTGCCCGGATTGAAGGCCGCAAGGTCGTTGTGATCGGTCATCAGAAAGGCCGCGACACCAAGGAAAACCTTCGTCGTAATTTTGGAAGTGCCCATCCTGAAGGCTATCGCAAAGCGCTTCGGCTCATGCGGATGGCGGAAAAGTTCCGGCTGCCGATCGTGACTCTCATTGATACTCCCGGGGCCTATCCCGGGATCGGGGCGGAAGAGCGAAACATCGCGGAGGCGATCGCGTTCAACCTTCGTGAAATGATGACCCTGACGGTGCCTGTCGTAGCCGTGGTGATCGGGGAAGGCGGGTCGGGAGGTGCGCTCGGAATCGGCGTGGCCGACCGTGTTCTCATGATGGAGAACGCCTACTATTCCGTGATCAGCCCCGAAGGTTGTGCTGCCATTCTCTGGAAAGACCGCAAGTATGCGACCGAGGCGGCAAGCGCGCTGAAACTCAGCGCGGCTGATTTGAAGGCCATCGATATTATAGACGAAGTCATTCCCGAGCCGATGGGGGGCGCGCATCACGACCATGTCGGATCGGCGAACAATCTCAAAAAGGCGGTTCTCAGCCATCTCGCGGAACTGGATCACATTCCTGAATCCGATCTTCTTGATCAGCGATACGCCAAATATCGGAAGTTCGGTGAATTTCGTGAGCGCGGCCGCAAGTCCTAGTCGGCGAATTGTTCGTATAAAATTCTTGAACTTCCGGTCAGTTAAACCACTTTCTCTCCACCTATGAATTCCCTCTCTCTTGGCTTCGTTTATGCATGCGGACTCAGCTGGCTTCTTTGTGAAGTCTGCGTCAGTGCAAGTAACGGAAACTGGATCCCAGTTATTCTATACACGATCGGGTTCACCCTGATGTTTGCGATTCTGGGTTGTTTGAGGATTTCCGACAAGGCGGTTGAGACAGCCGGTCCCGTGTTTTCCGTGGTGATCGGATTGGGCATCGCTCTCTACGGAGTCGGTTCCTTTGACGCGACGATTCTCGGTTCTGTTCTGCGCCTTGCGGGAGGAGCCGCCATGATCGCTCTGGGTGTCGTCGGTTACTCCGTCACTTCCAGGCAGGAAGCACACTGACTCTCCCTTTCCCGTGTCACGCGATTCGAGTGGCAACGGTGAATTTGTGGTGGAGGGGCGAATGGCGGTCGAGGCTCTCATTGCCTGCGGTCGCTTTGAGGTCCTTTCCGTCCTCATTGAAGAAGGACGTCATCTCGATCTTGTCGAGCGTCTCATCGGTTCGGATCTTCCATTTCAGCTTTTGAGCGCGGAAGTCCTCAGAGACGAAGCCGGCTACGACTTTCATCGTGGAGTCATGGCCAGAGCAAAGCGGCCCTCGCCTTCTGAACCATCGGCGGAGGACTTCGACACCTGGACGAGACTGGTGGTTCCGGTCGGGCTCGCTGACCCGGGGAACCTCGGGACCGTGATCCGGAACGGGGCGGCCTTTGGAGCTGATGCCGTCCTTGTCGAAAAGGGCAGGGGTGCGGATGTCTGGGGTCGTAAGGCGATCCGGGCTTCGGCGACGGCGGTTTTTCGAGTTCCTGTTTACGAAGTCGGTGATCTCAGAGAGGTCATCCAATCCGCTTCCCGGGCCGGTTTTGTAACCTTTGCGACAAGTCTTTCGGCGGGGGCGAAGCTGCTCAGCGAAACACGCCCCGGGGAAAAATCGTTGATCCTGCTCGGAGCGGAAAAGGACGGGCTCGGGCCTGAGCTGGAAGCTTTCTGCGATGAGCTTGTTTACATTCCGATGGCCAATGAAATGGACTCGCTCAACGTAGCTGCGGCCGCGGCGATCTTCTGTCATCACTTATTCGCCCGGGAGGAAAGGTAGCTCTGGTGGTGACGGGTGGATCTCACGGGGATCTTGAGACGTTTTTACGTCATGAATGACTGGCTGCATGCCGTCGAATTCCATAGAGTGTGGGTCATGCGTCTTTTCACTCTTCTCTGTTGGTCGATTTTTTTCGCCGGTTTTATCTCGTCTTCCGCCTCGCAGGATTCACGTCCAAACATCCTCATTCTTTACGCGGATGATCTCGGTTTCGGCGACCTCGGTTGCTACAATGAAAAATCGAAGATACCGACGCCGAATCTGGATCGACTCGCGTCCGAAGGGATGCGTTTCACGAACGGCCATTCCTCGTCCGGAATCTGCACCCCGAGCCGCTACGCGTTGCTCACGGGACGTCATCATTGGCGCGACTTCGACGGGATCGTCAACGCCTTCGGCTCATCGGTCTTCGCCCCGGAGCGATTGACGCTCCCCGAGATGCTTCAGGAAAAAGGGTATGCCACCGCTGCGATCGGGAAATGGCACCTTGGCTGGGACTGGGCCGCGATTCGCAAGCCTGATGCGAAGCCCATCGGGGAAGGTCGCCGTCAATCCTGGGGGGCCGAAGCCTTTGACTGGGACAAGCCGATTCCTGATGGCCCGCTCGCTCATGGATTTGATCACTACTTCGGGGATACGGTGATCAATTTTCCACCCTATTGCTGGATCGAGGACGACAAGGTCGTCCGTGCTCCGGATGTCATGATGGACACGGCGAAGTGGAAGGAGATCAAAGAGGGAAACTGGGAGTGTCGCCCCGGTCCGATGATCTCCGACTGGGATCCCTACGAAAATATTCCGGAGACAACCCGTCGCGCCGTGAAATACATTGAGGAGCAGAAAGATGAAGAGAAGCCGTTCTTTCTCTACTTTGCCTTTCCTTCACCGCATGCTCCGATCATTCCGAATGACGAGTTCGACGGGAAGTCGGAGGCGGGGCCCTACGGTGACTTTGTCTATGAGACCGACGATGCCTGCGGCCGTATTCTCAAGGCACTTGAAGAAAGCGGTCAGGCTGAGAACACGATCGTGGTGTTCTCAGCAGACAACGGGCCTGAGAAGTATGCCTATGCCCGTGATGAAAAGTTCGGCCACTGGTCTGCGGAGCCACTCCGCGGTCTGAAACGGGACATCTACGAAGGAGGGCACCGGGTTCCTTTCATCGTGAAATGGCCGGGCACGGTCGAGGCCGGAACGGTTACCGATGCGCTCGTCTCTCAAATTGATTTCATGGCAACCTTTGCCGACCTGCTCTCTTACGAACTACCTGACGATGCAGCAGAGGATTCACATGTTCTCACGCCGCTTCTGACTGGCAGAACTGACGTCATTCGCGACACCCACATCCATCAGACTTTCTCCGGGAAATGGGCCATTCGACACGGTGACTGGCTCCTCATCGAAGGGAAGGACGGATATCATTCCGGAAGGGTTAAAGCCTGGGAGGGGAAGAGGGGATACCCTGCGGACGATAACGGGGAGAGCGAGCTGTTTAACCTGGCCAACGACGTAGGACAGAAGAAGAACCTTGCCGGAGAAGAACCCTCGAAGGTGGCGGAACTTTCCGCCCTCCTCGCAAAAATCCGGGAGCAGGGCTATTCGGCGCCAAGGTTGAATAAAGGGTGATGGTCATTTTAGAGTCACAGTGTTGCCGGCTTCTTCTGCTGAATACGGGCGAGAAGTTCGGTGCCATTGGCAATGACCTCGTCGATCAGGGGCGAGCTTCTGCGTCGCGGCATCGTGATCGCATAGAAGCGCACATTCAGCCCCGGGACCCGCTCGACACGAAGGAGTTTTTCCTCCTCCAGCTCAAATTTCACCCCGATCTCGGGGACGAGCGCGAGTCCGGCACCGGAGAGGGCAAGAAGCCGCAGTAGAGCCATGTCATCGACCTCGGCTGCGATCTGCGGTTGAAACCCGGTTTCGATCATGAGCGCGTCGAAGCCCACCCGCGAGGCGGTTCTCGATGAGGGTAGAAAGATCGGGATCCCTTCGAGCCACTCCGGGAAAGGCTTTCTCGGGATCTTAAACGGGGGAACCCCCACGAGATACATAGGCATCTCTCCGAGCAGTCTCGCTTCGATGCCTTCGGCATCAGTTCCTCCAAGGGGCAGATTTGACAGGATGAGATCGATCTTGTGCCGACGCAGGCGATCAAGAAGATCGGCATACTCACCCTCCACGACCCGCACCTGCACCCGGCTCTCCTGAATGAACGGTCGAATGATCTCAAACTGGAGGTTCTTCGACAAAGGGCTCAGCGCGCCGATCGTGAGCCGCGAAGGTGTCATGTCAGTTTGTCCGGCAAACCAGGACCGCAACTCATCACCGGCGCTGAAAATCTCCCATCTCTCATCCAACCACCTCAAGTCTATGATCCGCATTAAACTCAACGACTCCATTCTCGAAAAACGCTCCACGAAACATGCCGTGACCCTCATCTCCGGCAACGGAATCGGGCCTGAAGTTGTCGGCGCGACCTGCAGAATCATCGAGGCTGCCGGAGTCGAAATGGATTGGCAGGAAGCCGAAGCGGGAAGGAAGGTTTTTGAGAAAGGCATCGCTTCCGGGGTTCCCAAAGAGACGATGGATTCGCTCGCCTCAACCAAGTTGGCTCTCAAAAGACCTCTTGAAACTCCCGTCGGACATGGAGGGAAAAGTGCCAACGTGACCTTGCGAAAACTGTTTGAAGCTTTCGCTACTATCCGTCCGGTTCGTGAGCTTCCCGGCATCGAGACTCCATTCTCCGGACGGGGCATCGATCTCGTCGTGGTTCGCGAGAATGTCGAGGATCTCATGCCGGAATTGAGCATGGGCAGACGGTTGACGTTTCCCAGTGCCTGAAGCTGATTTCCAGCAAAGGGAGCGAGAAGATTGCCCGCTTCGGGTTTGAACTCGCCAAAGCCGAAGGATGAGAATCGATCCATGTCGCGACAAAGGCGAACATCATGAAGCTGAGCGAAGGCCGCTTTAAGCGGGTCTTCGAGACCGTCGCTCTGGAGTATCCTGAGATCGATTCCAGCCACATTCTCATCGACAACTGCGCGCATCAACTCGTGATCCGGCCCGAGCAGTTCGACGTCATTGTTACGACAAACATGAATGGAGACATCCTCAGCGATCTCACAAGTGGTCTCGTCGGCGGTCTCGGCATCGCGCCGTCAGCCAATATCGGGCACGACGCAGCCTTCTTCGAAGCGGTTTATGGCTCTGCTCCCGACATTGCCGGTCGCGACATGGCAAATCCGATGGCCTTGATTCTTTCCGGCGTCATGATGCTTCGCCATCTCGGCGAATTTGAAGCGGCTCAGAAAATCGAAGACGCTCTCATTTACACGCTTGAGAGCGGCAAAGGTCTTCCCGTCGATGTGGCGAAGAGCCGGGTGCCCGTTCTCGGGACACGGGCCTTTACGGATACGGTGATCGAAAACCTGGGCAAGGTTCCGGAGCATCGCTTCGAACGACACTACGAGCCCATGGAAGTGCCGAAACAGGCCACAACCGTGACGGTTCTCAAGCCGGAGACTCGGGCCGTCCTCGGAGCCGATATCTTCATCGAGTTCGACGGACTGCCGGAAGTCCTCGGCGACCTCCTTGAGGAAGCCTCTGCCGGCAGCGCCTTCGGGCTCAAAATGATCTCCAATCGCGGGACCCAGGTAAACCCGCCCACCGGAGCAAGCCCCGACTGTGTCGATCACTGGCGCTGCCGCTTCATGCTTAGGAGACCGGCGGACTACATTGATTCTGCTGCGCTCGGCCTTCTCCTCAACAGCATCGACGGAAACGGCCTTCGCTGGATGCATATCGAGAAGCTCAACGAATTTGATGGCGAGGAAGCCTTCAGCAAAGCGCAGGGCGAAAACTGATTCGACCCGAGTCAAAACCAGCACTCCCGTCGCCAATTTAGCGGTTAAGCGGCGGGAGTGCACCTTCTCCGGATGAACAGGGTTGGGTCAATGATCTGACCCTGTTTGTGTTTGGGCAGTCGGGCATGGATTTTCATCAATCAGACAGATTCCATGGATTTGGCTGGAAACTTCGGGGGGATTCTATGAAATTCCCTTACTACCTGAAAATCCGTGACTTTCATGGCATTTGCAGATCTGCGCCTGACGGGCCTTCTCTTTCGTTTGGAACAATGACACTAATCCTCGTGAGAATTTCGGTCGGTATTTCGATCTTTCTGGGGCTGCTGTTTTGCGGATGGTGGACTTTCACGATGGTGGTTGAAGGCCTCTCCGGTCGCGGAGGGGCTCAGGTGGAAGGTGGACCGGGAGGTCTTCAAGATCTTTCCGGGCAGGTCGGGGACGAGTTGGTTTCTGAATGGGCTCTACCGGTCGTGGTTTACAGCCTCATTCTTGTCCTCGTCGGCGCTGCGATTGCGGAGGAAGTTCGCCGATTGGCACGATACAGAGCAAGTCGGCTTACTCTTGATCGTGATGACCGGCGGTAGTGTTTCCCAAATCTGTCCTTGAGAGCGCCCGGCCCGGGGTTTGATCAGTCCTCGAGGAGATCGATTGCGAGTTTCCCGGCCTCTCTCTCCCACTCATCCAGCCGCGCGTTTCCGAACGCGGTGACCATGCGCCATGTGCCGTGGAATCCGGCCGGGAGGGTGTCGTTGTGGGCGCTCTGGAGATAGTATTTCCGATAGGTCCCGATCACGTTCCAGATTTTGGAGGTGGTCTTGAGCTCCGGGGGCGACTCGAGGAGTCTCGAAACGGCGAACTGTCCGCTCACGGGCTCGTAAACGGCGACCCAGTCAACGGCCGTCTCGATATGAAACTGCCGGTGAACAGCTTCGTCATTAGTCAGGGCGGAAGACATGACTTGGGAAGTCTCGTCAATCCCGGCGAGATAGGCGGACACGGTCGGCGTCCAGGCGTGCATGAAATGATAGACCAGTTTCAGCGGGGTTTCGTAGGGGGAACTCACCACAGCGGTTTCGTAGAGTCGGTTGTTGCGAATTTCGATGATGTTTCCGAGAGCGATGTTGCGGATGAGAGATTTGCGTTCGAAGCGGAAGGTTTCGCCACTGAGTTCGGCGGTTGGTGTATTAAGCTCTTTTCTGTCGAGGGAAAAGGCGAGGGATTGAAGGTTCTCCGGTTCGTTCTCGAGGTGACCGGTCCCGATGAATCCGACGTCGGGGAAAGAAAAGACGGTCCCGTAGGCGCTCCTTTCGGTGGTCATGGCGGAGCCGTCGTAGTCGATACGACCCGGCGTCCACTGGGTGTTCCGTCGCAGGAGAAGGGTGATCTTTCCCGCCGTCACCGTGATCGAAGGCAGGTCGGGACCGAGGTTTGGCCGGAATTCTTCAGCCTGAATTGACCCAAGCGTGAGACACAGGAGGATGAAAAAGGCCCGCAACTTCATTCGGATGACGAAGGTTGTTGAGTGAGTCCCTGAAAGTCAATGCCGGAGGGTTCCTGGAAGATCCGCAGATCGAACTCAGGAGCGACGGCAAAGAGATGGTCGAAGATGTCCGCCTGAATACTTTCGTAGTGGGCCCAGCGCTTGTCTTTGCAGAAGCAGTAAACCTCGATGGGAAGTCCGCGTCCTTCCGGGGCGAGCTGGCGCACGAGCAGGGTCATGTTCGGATTGATCGCGGGGTGGCTCTTGAGATAGCCTTCGATGTAGGCTCGAAACGTTCCCACGTTGGTAAGACGACGGCCGTTCACCCGGTTCTTGATCCGATCTGCGGGAAGCTTTGCGTTGAAGGCTTCGACTTCTTTTTCCTTGGCGGCAAAATAGTCGGAGATGTGTTCGATTTCGCGGAACCGCTCGACCATCGCGGGGGTGACGAGTTGGATCGAGTTGGTGTCGATGAGGAGGCTTCGCTTGATCCGCCGTCCATCGCTTTCCGCCATGCCGCGCCAGTTTTTGAAAGACTCACTGATCAGCGCGTAGGTGGGAATGGTCGTGATGGTGCGGTCGAAATTCCTGACCTTTACGGTCGTGAGCCCGATTTCCTCAACATCCCCGTCGGCCTGGTAGCTTGGCATTTCGAGCCAGTCCCCGATGCCCAGCATCTTGTTCGTCGAGAGTTGAATCCCCGCGACGAAGCCCAGGATGACGTCTTTGAAGACCAGCATAATCACCGAAGCGAGCACACCGAGTCCGCTGAGGAGCGCGATGGGCGGCTTTTGCAGGACCGTGGCAATGCAGAGGAGAAAGATTACCAATGCCGTGACCAGTTTCGCGACCTGACTGATCGCCACAAGATTGAGATGAACGCCGACCCTGGATTTCTGCATCATCGAACGGATCGCATTGAAGAGCGAATCGAAGACAAAGTAAGTGGACAGCAAGAGGTAGATCTTTGCGGATGTCTCAAGCACTTTGGAAACGATCAGAGTCGATTCGAAAAAACCGGGGGCAAAGAGAAGGATGAAAATGCCGGGCAGAAGGTGGGTGAGCCATCGAAAGACACCGTGGCCGAAAAGCTCGTTGTCCCAGGTGTAGGGCGTCTTCGCGACAACATTCTTCATCCAGGAAAGGATGAGGGGACGGAAGACGATATAGATGAACCAGGCCGTGACGAGGAGCCCGCCGAGAAGGAGGAGGTGGGAGGTGGCATTCACGGCGGAATCTGGAAGCCAGGAAAAGGAACTCAGCCATTCCCGAAGTTTGTCAGCGATAGTCGATGCTGATTGAGTCACCGCTTCTGCCGTATCCTGGATTGCCTTGACGGCTTCATCCTTGATTGGGGCTGGTGGGGCGGGTTCTTCCATGGCGATGTTCTAAACAGCCCGCAGGCGGGTGATCGCCGTGCTGAGGTGCTCCGGGGTAATCGCGCTGGATACGAAAGCGTCTCCGAGGCGTTCGAGAAGAACGAAGCGGATTTCCCCGGCTTCAAATTTCTTGTCACGCCGGAGAGAACTCAGGATGGTTTCGTCAGTGATATCATCGGCGAGTTTTGTCGGCAACTGATAGGTCGAGAGTGCGGCGATGAGGCGTTCACCATCTTCCGGGGAAAGGGTGGACGCTTCGACGGAAAGTCGAATCGCGGCGACCAATCCGAGGCTGATTGCTTCGCCGTGGAGGAAGCGACCGTAGCCGCCGGCGGCTTCAATGCCATGGCCAATGGTATGGCCGAAATTCAGGAGTGCCCGCGTCCCGGTGGTTTCCTTCTCGTCCTCTTCAACGACAGCGGCTTTGATCGCCACATTTCGCGCGACGAGTTCAATGAGGTGGTCGTGGATTTCATCTTTCTTCTCGACGAGATCGAGGAGGCTTTCATCGCGGATCGCGGCGTGCTTGATGATTTCGGCAAAGCCTTCGTTGAACTCGCGCTCCGGCAGTGAGCCGAGGGTATCGACGTCGGCGAGAACGAGCCGGGGCTGATGAAAGGCTCCGAGGAGGTTTTTCCCTTCCGGGGTGTTGACGCCGGTCTTGCCTCCCACCGAACTGTCGACCTGGCTCACAATCGTGGTGGGAATCTGAACGCAGGGAATTCCGCGTTGAAAGATGGCTGCCGCAAATCCGGCGAGATCGCCGACAACTCCGCCACCGAGGGCAACGAGGAAGGATTTCCGGTCGAGACCGGCGCGAAGCATCCGGCGGGAGACCTCAGTGACCTGTTCCATGCTCTTTGACGCTTCACCAGCCGGGACGGTGACGAGGCAGGAGTCGATTCCGGCAGCTTTCAACGTGGCCTCGACCTTCGCGGCGTAAAGAGGGCCCACGTTGGAGTCGGTCACAATGGCAGCCTTGCGACTGCGGATTGCGGTCCGTTCCTCGATCAGTGTCGCGGTTTGCTCAAGCAGTCCTGAGCCGACGATGACGGTGTAGTCGTCGTTCTTGAGCTGAAGCGAGATGATGGTGGGATTGCCTTCGGATATAGTGGGCATGGGGGAGAGGGTTAGCGTGGCGGGAGGAACTTTCAACGTCGAACTTTCAACCTTCAACCCCGAAGGCCTGAATGAGGGGAAGGATCCGGCTGACAATGGACATGGCGGAATCGCTAGCGGTGATATCGATGGAATGAAAAGCCGTTTCCCGTTTGAACCAGCTCAGTTGCCGTTTCGCGTATCGGCGCGTTGCCTGCCGGATCGCTTCGATGCAGGCCGCTTCGTCGAGGTTTCCGGCGAGGTATTCCCGGATTTCACGGATTCCGATCGCTTTATCAGCGGTTTGAGAAGTAGTCGTGAGTGCCTGTATTTCAGCAACAACCCCATCATGAAACATTTGAGGCGTGCGTTGGTTGATACGGTCGTAGAGCTCCCCCCGTTCCCGCTTCAGAAAGAAACCGCAGATCTTCGGGTGGTTATCCTGCCATTCACTCTTCAGTTTTGAAGCGGGCCGACCGGAAAGGAGGCAGATTTCCAGATTCCGTGTCACGTAGCGGCGATTCTTGAGGTTGGTGGCGGCAGCGCCATTCGGATCCAGTGCCTCATAGCGTGAAACGAGCGTTTCCAGCGATTCCTGATCGAGTTCGGCTCTCAGGTCCGGATCGCTTTTCGGTGTCGGCGCGAGTCCGTGGGTAATGGCCTTGAGATAGAGCCCGCTTCCCCCGACGACGAGAGGAATCGCGCGCTGACTCACTTCCGCAATCGTTTCGCGGGCGAGAGTGGCAAAGAGCGCTGCGTCGCAATTTTCGGACGGGTCGAGAATTCCGAAGAGATGGTGGGGGATACCCGCTCTCTCGGCATCCGGGGGAGCCGCGCTGATGATCTCCATGCCGCGATAGACCTGAAAGGCATCCGCGTTGATGATTTCAACAGGCTCGAGAACACGGGCAAGCTCGAGGGCCACTGCGGTTTTTCCGCTGCCGGTCGGACCGGCGAGGTAGATCGGAAAATAGGGGGGACTCATCGTGATGAAAACCGAAACGCAAAACGCCGGAACAGTCGAGGACCATTCCGGCGTTTCCGAACTGTTCAGAGCAGGAAATCAGTTTTCCTTGTCGGCTCCCGCCTCAGCCATTTCAGGCTCGTCGGCAGAATCGTCAGACTCGTCGCGGGGGCCTTCACTGCGGGCACCGCTGATGATGAGCTTTCGGCCCATGAAATCCTCATCATCGAGGACCTCTACGGCACGCTTTGCTTCATCGATCGAACCCATTTCGACAAAGGCGAAGCCCTTGGACTGCTGAGTGCGCGCGTTGGTTACGACCTCGGCGCTGACGACATTGCCAATCCCGCGGAAGAGTTCTTCGAGCTCCACTTCGGTGGTCTCGTAGCTCAGGTTGCCCACATAGAGGCGACCTGAAGTTACCTCGGTGCGATTGCGCTTCTTCTTCTCCGGAGCCGGGGTGTCTTTGAGGGCATTGTTCCGGACGGGGCGTGAGGTCTGAGCCCCAGGTCGGCTGGTCCGCTTCTTCTTGCCTCCGCCACTCTTCGGTTTGCCGAGCCATCCGAAGGTGATGGTGGAGAGGAACTTCTGCCAGGCTGTCGGCCTGGGGGCACGACGGCTTCTGGAGCCGCCGCCGCTGCGGTTGCGGTTGCGATTATTGGAATTGCGATTCCGGTTTTGACCGCCGCGATTGTTCGAGCGATTGCGATTTCCGCCACCCGACCGGTTGTTCCGGCGGCGGCGCTGACCATTGTTCTGTGATTGTTTTTCCATTCGATTTGGAAGGTATTCTTTCGATGCCGGAGTGGTTTCCGGCGCTGGGTGCGAATGCTGAGCGGGGTGCCTTTCGAGTTCGCAATCTTCCGTGGTCACGATCATTCACCGGGAATTCGGATGACTGATTGTCGGACCGGGAGGGAACGAGGTAAAAAGGCAGCGCTTTCGAGACGTCATAGCTAATGCAGGGGACGAAGCTCTCCTGATCGGAAAACCCGGGCCCCTGACTGGGTGTTTCGTTTTCAGCCGGTCTCAAAACCAGGGCTGACGGAGACCATTCCGGGGAATTTCTCCTAACTGACGTGTTGCTCTGCATAAGCAGGGACGGTTCGTCGGACTCGCTTAAAAACGGGGGGCTCTCCAAGCGATGGAGGCCTCCGGGGCCGCACTTTTCACGGCAACTGACTCAGATGAATCGCGAACATTTCCGGCGTTCTGACAAACCGGCGGAATGTAAGGGAGGATACGGTTCCCGCAAGTTGAGAATCGCGGCGGCCACCATTGGCCGGGCCGCGACTCGAAAGGATCAGGAGAAAAACTGCTCGATGGGTTTTCCGCGCGGGATGATATCATCTGTCGTCACGTCACGCGAATGACCGGCGATGAGAAACGGGCGGCCCGATGGCGAAAAAACGACCTCATCCAGCGGCATTCCGCAGGCTTTGGCGATGGTGGCGTTGAAATCGACCTGTGGACAGGTGTCTTCGGCCGGGGCGTGGCCCTCCTTATCCGAGGCTCCATAGACCTGTCCGCCCTCGATCGGCCCACCTGCCAGCATGGCTGAGAAGCAGGCGGAATGATGGTCCCGGCCTCCGTTGGCATTGATCCGGGGGGAGCGACCGAACTCTGTCGTGAGAACCAGCAGGGTTTCCTCGAAGAGACCCTCGGCTTTCAAGTCATCGATGAGTGCCGTGATCGCTTTGTCCATTTCCCCGGCGCGGGCGGGGATATTGTTCCAGAGATCGTTGTGCATGTCCCAGCCGCCGTTCACGACTTCGACGAAACGAATTCCATTGGAGACGAGGCGCTTCGCGAGGAGCAGACCCTGCCCGAAGCGATTGTCCCCGTACTGGCTGCGCTTCTCCCCGGTTTCCTTGTTGATGTCGAAAACGTCGAGCTCCTCGCTTGCCATCAGCTTTAACGCATTGTCGTAGAACTCGTTGTAGGCTTTGACCTCGTCGTTGTTGAATTTGCGATCGAAGGAGCTGTTAAACGTATTCATCATGTCCATGCGGGTGTTGAACATGTCTTCGCTCACGCCGGGGGCATAGGTCGAGTTCGGGAGGCCGCCGGTGGGGTCTCCGAGGGGAAGGGGAGAGTAAGTCGGTCCGAGAAATCCTGCGCCGGGGTGGAGTCCCCCTCCTCCGACGACGACGGAGGAAGGAAGGGTATCATGGGATTTGCCCAGAAGTTTTTGTCCCCAGGCTCCGAGGCAGGGATGCACGATGGTGGCGCGGGCGCTGTAGCTCGTCCGCATCCAGTAGGCGGCACCACGGTGGTCGGCGGTGAGTTGCTGCATGGAGCGAACCACCGCAATGTCCTTGAAATGTTTCGCGAGACCGGGGAGGAATTCGCTGACTTCAATGCCGGCGACGCCGGTGGGAATGCCGGAAGTTTTGCCTCCGTTGTCGGTCCCCGGTTTCGGGTCGAAGGTGTCGAGATGGGTCATGCCCCCTGACATGAACATGTAAATGATGTGCTTCGCTTTCCTGCCTTCGGGTAAAGCATTCTGCGCCATGACCTGATCGGTGAAGGGCATGACAGAGAGGCCGAAGGCAGCTTTGGCAGTGCGTTCGACGAATTGACGGCGCGAAGGGGAGTCGAGGGAGTTCAGCGGGTTTTTCATGACGGTTGGGCTTTCTTTCGAGATGAGTCGAGTAGGAAGCCCTGAATCCGTGGTAGTGAGGTTCCCGCGTCAGGGCTTCGAATTCTGTGGAGAAGTCTCGCAGAAACCGGAAGAACCGACAAAGCACCGCTTGTGGCCGGTCGCGCACTTATTGAGGCGCTCGTTTGAGGCCTGATCAGAGGGAAACGCCGCGTTTCCAGGGCTGGAAATCGTTCTGCCCGAGGATCTGCGCTTTTGTCATTTCCTCACCGGAGGCGATTCTCACCAGTTGCTCGAGCATCGCTTCGGCGAGTTCGTCGACGCTCTTCTCACCGCGAATAATCGCGCCACTGTCGAAATCGATGAGATCGGGGAGTCGTTCCGCCAGTTCGGTGTTGGAGCTGACTTTGAGGACGGGACAAACCGGATTGCCGGTCGGCGTTCCGAGGCCGGTCGTGAAAACGATGAGGTTTGCGTGAGCTCCGGCCATCGCAGTGGTGGACTCGACGTCGCCTCCCGGGGTACAAAGCAGATTCAGACCGGGTTCGGTCGCGATTTCGGGGTAGTCGAGCGCTGCGACGATGGGGGAGGTGCCGCCTTTTTTCGCGGCCCCCGCAGACTTGATCGCATCGGTGATGAGCCCGTCTTTGATGTTTCCCGGACTCGGGTTTTGCGAAAAATCACTGCCGACGGCACGGGCGCGATCGGCGTAGGCTGAGGTCAACTGAACAAAACGTTTTGCCACCGCATCGGTGACGCAGCGGTTCACCAGTTCCTGCTCCACGCCGCAGAGTTCGGGGAATTCGGAGAGGATGACCCGCCCGCCGAGGGCGACGAGGCGGTCGGAGACGGCGCCGAGCGCCGGGTTTGCCGAGATTCCCGAGAATCCGTCGCTGCCACCGCACTCCACCCCGAGGCAGAGCTTGCTGAGCGGAGCCGGCTTGCGTTCCGCTTTGTCCGCTTCGCGAAGTCCGGCAAAGGTTTCCTTGATTGCCGTGTCCAGAAGCGAACGCTCATCGGGAAACGCCTGCTGTCGAAAAGTGAAGAAAGGTTTTGAAAAACCGGGATCCCGATCCTGAATCGCGGCTTCCAGAATTTCGAGCTGTGCGTTTTCGCAACCGAGGCTGAGAACGGTCGCCCCGGCGACATTGGGGTGGGTGATGTAACCGGCGAGGAGACCGCAAAGAGCCTCGGCATCGTCGCGGGTTCCGCCGCAGCCGAGGGAGTGCGTGAGGAACTGAATCCCGTCGATATTTGGAAAGACACGATCACCTCCCGGCACGGGCGATGCCTCCAGTTCAATCGCCTTCAATTCCTCCGTCGAAGCGCCTTCGCGGTGAGCGGAGACGAGGCTGGCGGCGAGACGTTCGTAGTGCGTCGTTTTCGCATACCCGAGCGTATTCTCGAAGGCGGCACGGATCGCGTTCACGTTTCGGGTCTCGCAAAAGACCATCGGGATGACGAGCCAATGATTCGCCGTCCCGACCTGACCGTCGCTGCGATGGTAGCCGTTGAAGGTCTGATTCTGCCAATGCCCGACCTGAGGTGGTGTCCAGGTCATTGCAACCCTTCCGGAGTCGGAAAAGGAGTCCGCTTCGTGGGCGAGGTTTCCCATGTGGGTCAGGGCTCCGGCTTTGATGGCTTCTTTCGCGACCCCGACGGTAACACCATACATCGTCGCCCGGTCCCCTCTCTGGAGATCGTGGAGTGGAAACTTGTGCTTCGCGGTAATGGCTTCGACGATGGTAACCTCCTCACCGGCGACCTCCACGGCCTCCCCGGGTGAGAGATCACGGAGAGCAACAACAAGGTTGTCGCGTGGGTCGATGAGAAGAGCGGGAGTCATGGGCAGGGATATTGGATCACTTGCGGAAAGAGAGTCAACGTGCATGATTATTCCATGCCCTGCGAATTATTCGATCTCACCGGAAAATCGGCCCTCATCACCGGAGGCAGTCGAGGTTTGGGAAAAGCGATGGCGCTTGGTTTTGTCGAGAGCGGTGCTGAAGTCATGATCTGCAGTCGCAGCGAAGAGGAGGTGAGTGCAGCTGCAAATGAGATCAGGGAGCAAGTCGGCGGTAAAGTGATCCCGGTGGTCGCTGACATGTCAGACCGTGCCAGCAGTGACGCCCTCGCGGCGAGAGCGTTGGAAGAGTTCGGGACGGTCGATATTTTGATCAACAACGCGGGAATCAACACTCCGCAACCGATAGATGAGATCACCGACGAGGTTTGGGACCGCGTCGTGGAAGTCAACCTGACCTCGATCATGCGCCTGACCCGTGCTCTCGTCCCGCAAATGAAGAAGCAGAAGTGGGGGCGAGTCATTCACATTTCCTCGGTCCTCGGGGTCGGTTCGAAGCCGGCACGAAATGCCTACTCCGCGACCAAGGCATCGCTGATCGGCCTTTGCAAAGCCAGTGCGCTGGATCTCGGGCCGTTCGGAATCACCGTGAATTGCATTGGACCGGGACCCTTTCTTACCGATATGCCGATGAGCCTTCTGAGCGAAGCGGAAAAGAAGGAGTTTTCCGATACCACCGCCCTGAATCGCTGGGGGCAGCCGAGAGAGCTGGCGGGTCCTGCGATCTTTCTTTCAAGCGAAGCCGGTAGCTATGTCACCGGCGAGATGCTACTGGTCGACGGTGGGGCCTTCGCCCGCGCCCTCTAAAATTCAGGTTTCCAAGTGCCTCGAAAAGCAGTATCTTACTTCGGATTTATTAATCAAATATGATGAGTCGTCTCTCCTTATTCTTCGCGGTTTCTTTGTTGATTACTCAATGGGGGCGCGCTCAGGAGGCTCCCGCCAAAATCAATCTGGAAGATCCGGATCTTGTCTTCGTCTCTGATTCGGTGATCCCGATTCCCCTTGAGATTTTTGCCTCCCTCGACAAAATGGGCGCGCAGGATTGGGGGCGTCAGATTGAGTCCCGTGACATCCGGCTCGACGCAAACCGGTCACGAACCGCGATGCTCTTCGGCCTCGTGGTTTCCGAAGGCTTTATCGGGGTGCAGGCGCAGGATAAGGAATCGGTTCGCCGTCTTGGACGCGACGTTCTCGCTCTTGCGAGGTCTCTCGGGGTTTCCTCCGAGGTGGAAGAGCATGCCAATGCCATCGTTAACGGTGCGGGAAGAGGAGAGTGGGACATGGTTCGTCAGGAACTGGACCGGACTCGTCAAACGGTAATTAACAAGATGAAGGAACTTCGCGACGACGAACTCGTTGCTCTCGTCAGCCTTGGCGGCTGGCTCGGGGGGACTGAGGCGCTCGCTTCCGTTCTGCGCGACAACTACTCGGTGGAGGGATCCGACCTTCTCAATCAGCCTGATTTGATCAAGCAGCTGAAATCCGATTTCAACGGCCTTCCCAAACGCGCCCGCCGTGGAGACCTTTTCACGCAGGTGTCACAAACGCTTGAGCACCTTGAGTCTCTCATGCGCAGCGATGAGACGGGTGCCATCAGTGAAGGGAAGGTGATCGAAATCTCCCTTGCAACGAGGAACCTCGTTGAAGCGATCTATGAGAGTTAGGCTGTCCGCTTTCATTTTCGTCTTCGGGATTACCTTTGCGGCGGCTCAGGAGGAGGAGCTTCTTTCCCTGACGAGTCCCTACAATTACGTCAAACTTCTTGCTCAGGAGGCTGCACTTCCGAGCCTGCGGGGCGGGGAAAAGTTCATCCTCCGTGAATCGTGGTGGAGCGGAAACCTCGAACCCGGAAAAGCGAAGTTGATTCAGGTGCAACTGTTTCGCCGGAATGCCTACCAGTTCTGGCTCGCGGTTCCGAATCGTGAGGGTGAGCCGATCATCAACGTCTATGACAGCGAAGGCAATATGGTTCCTTCGAAGTCAGTCGGTTTTGAAGGGAAGAACGTTGTCAGCACGGTGGTGGAACCCGATACCACCGGCGTTTATTACCTTCGGGTATCGTTGAAGACCACCATCGACAGCCCTCAGGATTGGGCAGTGATCTACGCGTATCGCTAATTCCTGCCGTGATCGCGATTCCTGCAGTGGCACTTGGCATACGAGTTGCTAAGTAAGAGTTGTAGCGCAACTGAGCCTACACGGACGTCGAACTCCGGTGCCGCTTCGGATGCCACCAGGGGGATTTGCAAAGCAGCTTCGTTTCGCGGAGCTGCTTTGCTGTTTTCAAAGATGGAGAATCATTTCGAAATGAGGAATGCCAGCCTCCTCGAACTCTTCGCCCCGGGGGGAAAATCCCAGTTTCCTATAGAAGCCGAGGGTGCGGGTTTGCGCGTGAAGGTAGACGCGTCGCAATTTCCGGCCCCTGGCTTCCCTGATCAGAGCGTGCATGAGGCATCGCCCCACTCCTGCCTTCCGCCATTCGATCAGAACGGAAACTCTTCCGATCCTTCCGTCCTTTGAGAGACGTGCCGTCCCGATCGGGAGGTCTTCTTCATTGAGAGCCAGAAGGTGAAAGGCGGAAGCATCCTTTTCATCCATTTCCAGAGATTCCGAAACTCCCTGTTCTTCGATGAAGACCTTTCGACGGACGAGGAGAATCCTGTTCCGATCCGTGTTCCAAGCGACGGGGCTGACGTGGTAGCTTTTTTTCACGTTGGCATTGGATGGGAGTTGAGAGAAGAGATCAAGCGAAGCGAAAGACAAAGTCCCACTGGCGCATGAAGCGCGAAAGGCATAGATTTCAATATGCCGGGTATCGGAACAGTATTAGGAGGTTTTTCCGGTTTCAAAGGGCGCTTGCTCCTTTTTGCCGGGATTCTTGCGCTCATTGGCGTGTGGCTCAATTCCATGAGTCTGCTCGAACCGGAGAACGGGGTGAGCCCGCTCCGTGAGAACGCCTCTTCGATGAAGACAGAGTTGGTCGGGCAGACGCGGAAGCTCGCGGAGTATTCGCGTTCCAGCACCTGGGGGGATGCAGCCATCCGCCTTGGCCTCAGTTTTGGTGTTGCCATGATCTTCGCGTCTCTGCTCAAGGCGTTTTTCAGATCCATGATCACCTTTGTGCTGGTTGCGGTAGTGGTTTGTTGGTTCCTGAACAGTCGTGGCTTGATTGAGCCCTTCTGGACAGAATTCGATTTCTCCGCTGCGGGCGCCCGGGAATGGACAGAGGGTCAGCTTGGGGAATGGACAGAGGGTCAGCTTGGGGAATGGACAGAGGGTCAGCTTGAGACCGTGAAAGGGTTCCTTGGCGGCGTGCTCCCGTCGACCGGGGCGGCTGCGGTCGGGTTTCTCTGCGGCCTCAGGAAGTAGAGGACGGAAATGAGTGGAGAGCTGAACTGGGTAGTTGCCTTAATGCCTGAAGCACAGGTGGTAATCGATGCATTTTCCCTCAATCGCATCGAAAGAAAATCCGGTCTCTTCCCGGTTTACGAATCCAGCGACCAATCGGTTCGACTCGTTATCTCAGGCATTGGAAAGGTCAATGCGGCTGCCGCTACGGCCGCTCTTGCCGCAACTTCTGAATCGATTCGCGGGGCGTCGGGATGGATCAATTTTGGAATCGGAGGTTGCAGTGAAGCGCGTTACGGGGAGGCTCTCATGGCATCCAGGGTCACTGACGCTGGTACCGGGCGCTCCTGGTATCCTGCTCCAGTCTGGCCAAAGCGGGTCGACTTACCGAGAATGCCGATCATGACGGTTGAAAAACCGGTCGTTGATTATTCCTCGTTTGCAGGACTGGTGGAAATGGAAGCAGCCGGCTTTTACCCGGTTGCGCTCCGGCAAAGCTCAACCGAGCTGACGCAGGTGATCAAAGTGGTCTCAGATGACCCGGAACATTCGATCGATTCGCTGAACCGGGAGAAGGCGTATAACCTGTGTCTCAAGGCATGGGAGGGGATGGAGAATTGGCTGAGGGCGTTTCGCGAAGTGATCAGTGCAGAGTCGGCGCGACTGGCTGACCCGCCGGGCTTTGAAGAATGGTGTGCCGGATTTCATTTCACGGTTACCAGTCAGCACCAACTCCGCAGGTTGCTTCAGGAATGGCACGCTCTCAGTGGTGGTGGCGAGCCCCTTCCGTATCCGGCGAAAGGAAACGGGAAGTGGGCCCTGAAGTTTCTACAGAAGAAGCTTGAAGAGAAGCGACGAGGCGAAATTGCAGGCTGAAATCTCTTTCCGGAACTGCAGAAAAGGGCGAAAAAAACAATGCGGAACGTAAAACTTCCCTCTCGATCATGCAATTCCCTCTCATTCTTGCCGCCTCCCCCGACGCCTACAGCGCACCCTTATTCGCACTTTTCCTCGCTTTTGCGATCGCCGCGGTGATCTGGTTGATTATCTGGCTCCTCTCCTCCGGCGAAGTGGAGGGCAATGGCGAAAAAGTCAGAGAGACCGAGGCCGGGAAGCCCGCAGAGAAAGCGGAGCCTGCTCCGGAACCAGCTGAAGAAAAGGGGGAAGCAGATCCTGCACCTCCTGCCGAAGTCAAAGCAGACCCCGCTCCGGCTGCGGACCTTCCGGGGGGGAACTGATCCCGATTTCAATACTGCGAGCTGCGAGGAGGGCCGCAGACCTTTTTGCGGACGGGTTGTCCTCCGGTCTCGTGAAGCAGGACCCGGTCTATGGCATCGTTTATACTTCGGCTCCGGAGGAAGTGGATGATCTGAAGAAAATCAAAGGGGTGGCCAAGGTGCTCGAAGGGAAGCTCCACAGCATCGGGGTGTATCGATTCAAGCAGGTCGCAGTCTGGACCGATGCTGCCTGCAAAGAGTTTTCCAAGCTCTTGACCTTTAAAAACCGGATCTACACCGACAACTGGATTGCTCAGGCGAAGGCCTTCCACGAGGAAAAGTACGACAAGAAGCTCTGATCAGAGTCTCCGGCAGCCTCGCGAGGTGTCGAAACCGGGTGAAAACTTTTTCGGAGAAACGGTGAAAGACTTTCGCGGAGTTCCGTAATGTAAGGTATAGTTTGCAAGGGGCTGAATCGCCCTTTTTCATCCGAAACCTTCCCCTGAATGTTGTTTCAAGTTTCCCCGCGACTGATTCTGCAACTGGCCGGCTGCCTTCTGGGTGCCACCGTGGCCACTTCGTGCGTCATGATGCCGGCGAATACGCACTGGGATCAGAAGCGTTCGCTCGCCAAATACGATTCGATCGGAATTGATGCGCCGGTTTCACTGCCGGAACTCAACCGAAGCCAGGAGAAGGGCTTCTCTGCCGCTGACTTTCTCACTCTGCACTCAGGACTGATTGTCAGCGGGGAGTACATCGATGCTGATTTCAAGAAGAAGCTTGAGACGACCCGGGCGAGTCAGGAAGGCGTCCTTGAGCTTGGGTTTTCCGTTCCGATCGCGAAAGGGGGCTCCGGGTTCGGCAGCTGCGCTCCGATCAGCACCGACGGATACTTTCTGACTGCAGCCCATGTCATTTCCCACGAGGAGTCTTACGTCCTCTACGCGACTTCAGACAGCAAATCGACCTACATTGACTACGCTCCGATTCGCGTCGTCTACCGGAATGACGAGGCGGACTTCGCGATCGTGAAGGCAAACGTGCGCACTCCGCGCCACCTCAAGTATCGATGGGAGCCGCTCACGCCCGACTCGACCCTTTTTGCAGGTGGCTGGATGCATGAGAAGGGCGGGGGACTTTTCCTCGAATCGCAGCCCATTTCCGGGCAGGATGGTTACGAGAAAGTCGTGACGACACTGCCCATGATCAAAGGGGACAGTGGATCACCGCTCATCGATCAGAAGGGGCGGCTTTGTGGCGTCCTCAGCACGATGCGTCTCGGTGTCATCGTGAAAATGAAGCCGAAATCGACGGCGGTAATGCTGGACCCGGACAAGATTGAATCCCTGATCCGGGCGGATCGGACGAAGCACTGAACAGGGTCAGGTCAGCGACCTTACCCGGTTAATTCTTTTCCACTTTCTTCAACTGATACCGTCTCGGGACTGGTTGGTTGATCCGGTAGATTTCGTCCTCAATCGCTTTTGCCTGTTCGTTCAGCGCATCGATTTCTGCTTTGAGTTTCGGATAGTTTTCTTCAAACATCGCAGGGTCGTTCTTTCGTTGGAGGCCTTTGACCCTCGCCCACAGATCGCGCAGCGGGCGGATGACCTCGTCATTCCGCCTCTGGTTCAGCATTGCGACATCCAGTGATTGTCGGCTTTGCGGAGTGTGGTGGTATTTTTGCAATTCCACGCCGGCTCCCAGCATGAGGGCGGTGAAGGAGCCAACGGCCGTATCATCGATTTTCAGTTCGTATTCTCCGGCGGGAAGCCCGTCCACTCTGAGCTGTTCGCGGCTCAATTTGTGGCCCGCTTTCGTGAGTTCGTAGCCGAGGCTGGCAGGCGCCGAAGGCCCCCATTTTAAATCATAGCCTGCGGCGCTTTCGGGGACGACCCAGGGGAGGGCCGGGGCGAGAAAAAGGAAGGACATTTCGCTTCCGTCCCCGGAAACGGTGAGGTCTCTCACTTCCTGCTTTCGCCCTGCGATCCACTCGCCGCCGTTCGGCACGATGGTGATGTTGCTGACGCTGCGGCGGTCGGGGGTGGAGCGCTCAATGATTGTGCTCGCCATGATGAAATGTCCGGCGGCACCCGGATGAATCGCATCTTCCACCACCGTGAAATCAGGCTGGCTGCTCCGCATTGCAAAAGTGATGTCATTCAGCGGACCCCAGAGATTCACAAAGGGCACTTTCCCGGCCTGCGCGGTCTGCCGGAGCCAGCTCGCATAGTAGGCCAGAAGGGAATTGTAGCCGGGGTCGAAGGGGCGGTCGCGGAAACGAAAGGTCTCGTCGTCTTTCCGGAGTGCGAGCTGGTGGTGATCGAACATCGTTGGCGAAAGCGCGATCGCCTCCGCGCCGGTGGCACCGATCCGGGCAAGGATTTCACTCATCCCGGCTTGATAGGTCTCGAGCGTCTCCTTTGAGAAGGGCTCATATTGCCCGTCGTTCATTCCCAGAAGGACGGAGACGTGATCCGGTTCGAAGGCGGCGACGTCGTCGTTGAATCTCGCGAGCGCATCCGCCGCTTTGTCCCCGCTCACTCCCGCATTGTGAAAGTGAATGCGACGATCGGGGTAGCGGGTGTAGTAGAAGTTCTCAAGATACTGCGTGTAGAGCGCCTGATGTGTGATTGAATCACCGAGAAAGACAACGGTTTCACCATCCTGCAGATTCAGGAATGGCTTCGGGGCAAGCAGGGTCTCGGCGGAGACCGTGCCGACCTCGAAAAGAAACGCGAGGAGAAAAACCCGAATCATGATTCGTTCGAGAAGAATTTCGACGCTTCGGTGTAATCGAGAGGAAGGTCGATCGGTCGTTTCTGATCGGCGGACATCTGTGCGGCCCACCCGACCTCGGCGACGGGGGCCGAGTTCACGAAGCTGAGAAAGGAAGGTTCCGCGGCGAGGATGGATTCAATGAAGTGCGCGACACAGTGATGCGTTTGATGATTCATGACGTCCCCGCTGTCCGGGGTTGTTGTCGATTCCGGCCAGATATGCTGGTCCAGCCCTTCAGCCCGGCATCGATCAGGATCGAGGGGATAGACCCAGCGGCCTTCGGTGACGGTGTTCGACCAGAAGCGAATCTTCTGCGGGCGATCAAGGTAGCTGTCAAAAATGAGACCGCCTTCGGTGCCGTGAATATTGTGATAGGCATCGTAGCCGTTCGCCTGATCGACGTTGCCGAAGCAGAGTCCGGTCGCACCATTGTCGAATTCGATGTGAAGATTCCACACGGCGGGGATTTCAAACTCCCGTTTGTGAACCTCGGAATTGCTCGCATAAACCCGAATCGGCTTTGCGCCCTGCGCGGCCATGATATTCATCATCGCGGAGAGGGAGTGAATGATGCCCATGCCAATGGCATCTCCCATGCGGTCGGCGGCGAGTTTCCAGACTTTGTCCCCGGCGATGTTGATGGGGTGACGGTAGTTGATCTGAATTTGAGTGATCGTTCCGAAGTCGCCCCGTTTCGCCATCGCCCGGATTTCCTCCTCCAGCGTGTCGAAATTCATGAGGTAGTCGACCATCGTGATCAACTCCGGATTCGCTTTCTCCAACTCGATCTGGCGAACGAAATCATCGAATTTCGTGGCGCAGGGTTTTTCGCAGAAGACATGCTTTCCAGCTTCCATGGCGGCAATGGACTGGGGGCCATGGGCTTCATTGGTTGAGCACACGAAGACGGCATCAAGGCCCTCGGTCGCGAGGAAGGCATCGAAGTTGTCGGTGAAGAGTCCCGGGTCCAATCCGAGCGAAGTGAGCACCTCCTCGGCGCGCTCGCGGTTTCGCTGAAAGACGGCGACGACCTTTGTGTCATCCCGTTCCACAATTCGCTTCAGCAGCGTGGCACCCATCCACCCCGCACCAACCAGTCCGATTCCAATTTTCGACATCCGGGTATGTTGCGAAGAGTCCTGCTTCAGACAAGAACATTTCAGGCGCGAGTGCGTCTTGTTTTTTGTCATTACGGAAAAACTGACCGAATCGCTTCGCGTCTTTGCGGGCTTGTTCAACGTGCCGGAGACCGCGAACGTAGGGGATGCGATGGTCCGTTCTCTTTCCGGTTTCAGCTTGTTGTGCGCTAACGGCAAGCCTCGCGGCGGCTGAAATCGATTTCGCTCGCGACGTGCAGCCGATTCTTTCGGAGAATTGTTATGCCTGCCACGGCCCGGATGAGCAGGAGCGTGCCGCTGATCTCCGCCTCGACACGGAGGAGGGGGCCCGGGCCGCGCTCACGGCGGGAGATCCCTCGTCCAGTGAAATGATTCATCGGATCACAAGCGGGGATCCCGAAGATCTCATGCCCCCGCCGGAGAAAAAGGACCGGCTCACCTCGAAGCAGGTCGAAATCCTCACGGCCTGGATTGAGCAGGGGGCGGCCTGGGGGAAACACTGGGCGTTTGAAAAACCGGTGCGTCCCGAAGTGCCGGAGAATGGAACAGCGGGAGCGATTGATGCTTTCATCAAGGCCCGCCTCGAGGAGGAGGGCGTGGAATTTTCGCCAAAGGCAAATCGCGAGACCCTCCTGCGCCGTGCCTCGCTCGATCTCACGGGACTGCCCCCCACGATTGCCCAGCTCGATGCCTTTCTCGCGGATCAGTCGCCTGATGCGTTCGCCCGGGCCGTGGATTCCCTTCTCGAATCAAAGCACTACGGGGAGCGCTGGGCGCGGTGGTGGATGGACGCGGCCCGCTACGCGGACTCGAACGGCTACGAAAAAGACTCGGTGCGCTTTGTCTGGCCCTACCGCGACTGGCTCATAAACGCCTTCAACGACAATCTCGGCTACGACGAGTTTATCATCAAGCAGGTCGGGGGGGACCTTCTTGAGAATGCCACCCTCGACGACCGCGTCGCGACGGGATTCCTGCGGAACGCCATGGTCAATGAGGAAGGGGCGATCGATGCCGAGCAGTTCCGCGTCGAAGGGATTTTCGATCGAATGGACGCGATCGGGAAGTCAGTCCTCGGACTCACGACGCAATGCGCGCAATGCCACACTCACAAATACGATCCAATCACCCACGATGAGTATTTCGGGATGTTTGCCTACCTGAATCGCTCTCACGAAGCCACCGTGCCCTATCACACGCCGGCGGCACGGGGGCAGATTCAGCAGATCTTTTCGAAAATCGATCAGCTTCGCGAGGGGGCGGTGAAGGGGATTCCAAACGGGGAAGCCGTCTTTAAGGCCTGGGTCAAAGGAGAGAATGCGAGGCTCTCGTCTGCCCCGGAGTGGGTCACGGTGACCCCGGAGCATCTCGGTGACGGTGGTCAGAAATTCTACGCGCAACCGGACGGATCGATCATCACGCAAGGCTACTCGCCGGCCCGAAGCACGGAGCGCTTCGCGGGGGAAACGATGCTCAAAAAGATCTCCAGCCTGCGGCTGGAACTACTCATGGATCCCTATCTGACTTACGGAGGTCCGGGGCGTTCTCTTGAGGGAACGGTGGCGATCAGCGAGTTGAAGCTCTCGGCGGGGACCTCGCCGGATGCTCTGAAGCCGGTCGTTTTTCGTCCCGCCGTTTCCGACCTTGATTTGCCGGCGAGGCCGATCGACGGGGAGAAATACCCTCAGCGCAACGGGGGGAAAGAAGATCGAACCGAGGGGCCGGCCGCCTTCATCAATGACGGAAACCTGAAGACCGCGTGGGCGACGGAAGCGGGTTGGGCGCGGTCCAATCAGCCCCGCATCGTCATCATGGATCTCGTTGAACCCATCGAGCTGGCCGAAGGCGAGACCCTGCATTTGCAATTCGAGGTCGCCTGTCAGCACGGCGGGTGGAACAGCAACGACAACCAGCATCGTAATATGGGGCGCTTCCGGTTTTCCTTTTCGGAATCGAGCTATGGAGAGGCGGCTCCCCTGAGCCCGAAGCTGGCGGAGGTGATTTTAAAGCCAGACACGGAATGGTCCAAGGACGAGCGGCATGCGCTGGTCGACGCGTGGTTGACGACACAGGAGGCCGCCACGTCTCAACTGGCTGAAATGGAAAAGCTTCACGAGTCCCATCCCGCGCCGGTGCCGCAACTTGTTCTGCAGGAACAAAAGAATCCGCGTGAAACCCGGCTCTATCATCGGGGCGAGCAGCATCAGCCGAAACATGTCGTCACGCCGCACGTTCCCGCCTTCATTCATGATCTGCCGGAGGGGCGTGATCCCGAGTCGCGGCTCACCTTTGCGCAATGGCTTGTGGACCCGGATGCACCGACGACGGCGCGTACCTTCGTGAACCGGACCTGGTCCGCCTTCTTCGGGAGCGGCATCGTTGAGTCAGTCGAAGACCTCGGGCATCAGGCGACGAGGCCTTCCCACCCGGAGTTGCTCGACTGGCTCGCGGTCGAGTTCATGGAGTCGGGATGGGACATCAAGCATCTTCATCGACTCATTGTCCTCAGTGACACCTTCCAGCAGTCATCGACGATGGGGAGGTCTCTCGATGAGATCGATCCCCGGAACCGGCTCCTCGCTCGCGGGGCCCGGTTTCGTCCGGACGCGGAAGTGGTTCGCGATATCCAACTCGCCGCGAGTGGACTCCTCGACCGGACCGTCGGAGGGGACAGTGTCCGGCCGCCGATTCCGCGCTTTCTATTCGATCCCCCGGCGAGTTACGGATACAAAGAGTGGGACGAGGATACCGCCCCTGAACGCCGCTATCGCCGGGCGCTCTACACCTTCCGCTTCCGCACGGTGCCGCCTCCGTTTCTCTCCGCCTTCGATGCGCCCTCGGGCGAGATCTCCTGCGTCCGCCGCCCCCGATCCACCACGCCGCTCCAGGCGCTCGCGCTCCTGAACGAGCCCATGTCGGTGGAGGCAGCCGCGGCCCTCGCGGAGCAGTTGAAGGCAGGGGAGAAGGACCTGGAGAAATCCGTCCAGCGGGCCTTCCGCCAATGCACGAGCCGCGAACCGGAGGCGGACGAGCTCGCGGTCCTCCTGGCTCTCTTTGAAAATGAAAAATCGGCCGGAGCGGATCCTTTTCTCGCCGTCGCCCGCGTCCTCCTGAATCTCGACGAGACGATCACCAAATCCTGACTTGCCCCACGATGAAGCTCCCCCCACGCATCCCCGTTGACGGCGAGACGCTCGCCAATTTCCGCCTCTCGCAAAGTCGTCGCTGGTTTCTCGACAAGTGCGGCGTCGGGCTCGGCGGTATTGCGCTGAATCATCTCATGATGAAGGAAGCGGCCGCGGCCGGAACCCCGAATCTCCTCGCGCCAAAATCCCCGGCGCAGAGGGCGACCGCCAAGCGCGTCATTTTTCTCTTCATGGGCGGGGCGCCCAGTCATGTCGATCTCTTCGAGAACAAGCCGACCCTGGCGCGTCTCGATGGAACGAATCCTCCGCCCGAGCTTCTCGAAGGCTACCGCTCTGCCTTCATCAAGCCGGACAACAAGCTCCTCGGGCCGAAGTTCTCCTTCCAGCGCTATGGACAGAGCGGGGTCGAAATTGCCGATCTCCTTCCGCACACGGGCAGCGTGGCGGATGACCTCACCTTCATCCGCTCGATGCACACGGATGCCTTCAACCACGCCCCGGCCCAGGTGCTTCTGAGCACGGGCTCGCAGCAGTTCGGGCGTCCTTCCCTGGGTTCCTGGACGACCTATGCCCTCGGCAGCGAAACTCAGGATCTTCCGGCTTTTGTCGTTCTTTCCTCCGGGAAAAAGGGACCCAGCGGCGGATCTGCCAATTTCGGCTCGGGCTTTCTCCCTTCGGTTTATCAGGGAGTCCCGTTCAACTCGGTGGGAGACCCGGTGCTTTTCCTTTCCACTCCGAAAGGGATCAAGCGCGAGTCGCAAAAGGCCGCGATCGATGCGATCAACGAGCTGAATCAAAAGCGTTTCGATGCGGTCGCAGATCCTGAAATTCAGACCCGGATCAATTCTTTTGAAATGGCGTACCGAATGCAGGATGTCGCGCCGGACGTGACCGATATCAGCCTGGAGTCTCAGGCGACCCTGGATCTCTACGGGGCCAAGCCGGGCGAGATGTCATTCGCCAACAACTGTCTCCTCGCGCGGCGGCTGGTGGAGCGCGGGGTTCGCTTTGTGGAACTGTTTCACGAGTCGTGGGACCAGCATGGAAACCTGAAGAAAGACCTCGCGAAGAACTGTCTCGATACCGATCAAGCCTGCGCCGCTTTGATCCAGGACCTGAAACAACGGGGCCTTCTCGAAGACACCCTCGTCGTCTGGGGCGGGGAATTCGGCCGGACTCCGATGATGCAGGGCGGGGGAAGCGACGGGCGCGATCACCACACCAACGCCTTCACGATGTGGATGGCGGGGGGTGGCGTCAAGGCGGGTTACTCACACGGGGAAACCTGTGACCTCGGTTTCAATGCCGTGGAGAAGCCGGTGCATATTCACGATCTCAATGCAACGATTCTGCACCTCCTCGGCTTTGATCACGAGAAGCTCACCTTCCGCAGCCAGGGCCGCGATTTCCGCCTCACTGATGTGCATGGCCATGTCGTGAAAGACATTCTCGCCTGAAGTCCCGCATCAAGCCTTCCCGCCCTTTCTCGCGCCCGGTTCAGTCCTTCGCAGGAGAGGGGAGACGTTCCAGAAGAAGTCCCTGATAGGCGGCCGGAATGACGATGCGTCCCTGCCAGAATGCGCAGGCTCCGGGGTGGCCGGTCAGCTTATATTCGTTGATCAGGGTCGGATTGGTCACATCCGAGATGTCGAGGACCTGGACCAGCTGTTCATGCCGGCGCGAAAGAGCGAGTCGTTCTCCCTGAGTGGAGGGACGACCGCGGAGGTGTTGGCCTTTGACGCCGTAGGCGGGGAGCTCGCTCACTTCCCGCATCTCACCGGGCCGGAGAATCTGAATTTTTCCTCCTTTGACGATGAGAAGGTCGTCGCCAAAGGCACAGGCGCCGTCGGTCCAACTGAAAAGGCGCTCATCAGGGCTGTTGCCGATATGCTTCGGGGTCTCTCCGCTCACGTCATACCAGGCGGGACCACTCCGATGCCAATGGGCAACCAGATAGCGGCCACCCAGCATTTCCGGCACGAGCTGATCTCCGTAGAAGAGGCCGACCTGCGAGTCTTTGAGCACGATTTCCGGATGCGCCGGGTCTTCGAGGTCGGCGATCAGGGTCTGGGCGCTTCCCCAGTGGAGAAGCGCAAAGCGCCCCGGCGGAGGGCAGACGACCTGTTTCACGTTGCGACCCTTCAACTGCAGCCGGCCGATTTCGGAGAGGGAGAGATCCGGCTGGATTTCGTAGGTCGCGAGGCCTCCGGCGCTTTCCGCGGCATAGAGGCGGTTCCCGGAAACAGAGACGTGAAAGACCTCGGAGGTCGTGGGGGTGATGCTCACCGGGGTCATCGTCTCGTCAGAGAGGCGGAGGGCCTGGATTCCGGCGACCCCGCAGGCGGTCCAGGCGATATCGCCGACCACGGTCACGGAGCGAACCTGCCCTTCGGGACGGTAGGAGAGAAAATCGGGATCAGGGGGCGGGGAGTTCGCGGGAAGGCTGGTTCGAAGTGCTGCATCCGACTCCACCACTGTGGGCACCGCCATTCCGGGGGCAGGAACGACGTAGAGCCCGGAGTAGATCCCCGCCGCGTAGATGACGCCGTCGCCGAGGGCAATGCCTCCGACCGGGTCGGGCTCGTCTCTTCGTTCCGGAACCGGGAGCACCGAATGCGCGACGATCTTCGGCTCATGGATCCTTCTGATATCGACCACGAAGAGGCCGTTCCAGGTGTCAGCGACAACGCAGTGATCCCCGCCGATCCGGGCGGCCCACATGTCATTGCTGATATGATAGGAGGGCGGGAATTTCACTCCGGATACCGGAACAGGGTTTGTCGGGTCGGAAATGTCATAGATCTCGAGGCCGTGCCCTTTGCCCTCGCCGTCTTCCTTCGTTTTTGCCCTCGCATGATGACCGGTCGCGGCGAAGCAGTATTGGCCCCGCAGGCAACCGCCATCCCCGTAGCCGTCGAGCAGAGCCTCGGCCACCAGTTTCGGCGCTAGGGGATTCCGGACGTCGGCAACGAGCAGCTTTTTCGGCGCCCAGTCTCCAATGTAAAGAAAACCGTCCCGCGCCCAGCAGGATTGAGCTTCGCCGGTCTTGAGGGTGCTGAGGTGGCGTGGCTTTTCCGGATCGGAAACATCGACGATTTCGACTCCGTAGCAGCGGATCGCGATGAAGGCGATCGATCCGGAAACCCAGATCCCGGTGGCCATTTCGATGGTGTCGTAGTGACTGATGACCCTCGGATTACTGTCCTCGGAGATATCGATCAGCCAGAGCCCGTCCTGTCTCGCCGTGACATAGGCGATCTGATCGCGGATTGCGATCTGGCGTGTGTTCCCGAGTCCATCCAGCCCGCCCAGAAGTTTCGGTGATTCCGCTTCGGTGATGTCGGTCACATAAAACCGGCCGCGGCCTGTCGCATAGAGCCGATCTCCGGAAACCTCAACCGCCTGGCAGGGGCCGATTTCCGGAACCGCTTGAGGAGGAAGAGGCTTGCCGTAAGTTCCGGACGGATGAAAATATTCGGCAGCCGGGCAGAGGCTGATCACAAAAAGGCAGAGGAGCGGTGAAAGAAATTTCAGGGGAAAGGGAAGCATGGCAGCGTCGGACCATTGCACTGTATGCTCATCCTTGAACACGGCCGTGATCGTGGAGTCCGCCGCGTGGACTGCGGGAACCAGACTGCCGCGGCAGCCTTCCGAAGGATAGGTCGTGATTTCCGGAGCACTGATGTTTGCGGTCCCTGCGTAAAAGTAATTCAGGCCTGAATGCGCATATGGGGATTGCAGAAAGACGTTTGCCTTTTCCGGGGAATATCGGAACATTATGGGCTGTTAGGATCTTCTTGTACAGCGTCGGGCGTTTCGCCCTCGTTACATGCAAGAGCAGAGCTTCTCTCAATTTTCCAGGAATAGTGATGTTCGGATTCCCGGTGAGTTCGAGCACTAGGATTCGTTAGCCTTTGGATGTGGTCAGTTGGTGACCAATTATCCACAGACTTTTGTCGATTTTGTATCTCTGTTGCATGAGCGATTGCCTCTCTTTGGTGTCGCCGACCCTACCGTGATTCGACTCGGAGAAATTCTCCTCGGGACGGCGGGGCTCCCGAAAGATGCTGTTACTTTCCTGCCGCTGAAGACTTCTTCCGTCTGGCTGCGGGACTATTCTCCTGTGTCTGCCGTGGATCGTAAAGGAAACCGTGTCCTCCTCAAATTCCGGCATGATCACATGAAAAACCGGGACGATATCGGTGCCTACGACGTTCTCCGGAGGCATTTCAGAAGTTTGGGGCGTGAAGTCGGAATTTTCTTGGAAGGCGGAAACCTGATTTCCAACGGAGCGGGTCTTTCGATCAGTTCGAAAACCATCATCAGGCAGAATTC
>JARGOP010000142.1 GCA_029233965.1 Verrucomicrobiales bacterium
TACAATTGCTTCCATTTTCGAATCAATGTAGGCAGTTCTTTCTCCTTCACCGCATCGAATCTTCGTATCGTCTGACTGGCGTTTGCGGAGGAACTCAGGTTCAATCGGTCAGCGATCCAGCTCTGGGATACCGTTGTTTCTTTCCAGATCCTCCAAGCAACCGAAGCTCGAGTCCAGTCACCGCGACGCTTCCTTCGCAGTTCAGCAATCGAAATCCCGTAGTGCTCGCACGCTTCCTCGATCAATCTCTCCGCATCGCGAATCCCATGATCCTTCAGCAACCCGCTGCTGCGGTCATCTCGGTTTCGCTTCTTTTTCGCTTCCTCACCGAATCGTTCCAGCAACCGCTCTTTGAATTCTTCTGTCCCCCAATACCAGCCCCGTCGCAGCGTGCTCTGCAAACTTTGCCCCTCCTTCTCCACCCATCCTGCTTCCTTCGGTCTTTCAGTCGCGGCCCATCGGTCGAGCCGCTCTACCAATCGCCTCCGCCCTCTCGCCTCGTCGCGCTCACCAAGAAGATCCAGCCCCTCTCGGACTGCCAACCAACCCGGCCGCTTCCCAGGTGAGAGCGCATATCCTTGAGCAAGACTGCTCCAGCGGTAGTCGGCAACACTCACTGAGGTTCCGTCGACGATTCCGGCACGGGCTGGGTTCAGATGAAGGTAGTCCATCAACGTCACGAGATAATCGCTCCAGTGCGACCCGGAAGACAGTTCTTCATTCTCCACCAGAATCGCCTTGTAGCGACCCCCGAAGAGATGGCCCCAAAGTCGATGTCGCGTATTGATTCGTCTCGTAAAAGTATTCTGAAACCAGGTCATCCCTTCGACGAGATTCGCGTCCGGTGTTCTCACAGCGAGGTGGTAGTGATTGTCCATCAGCACCCAGGCGAATACTTCCCACCCCGTTTTTGCACACAGCTCACCCAGGGTCCTCACGAACATCTCGCGGTCGGTATCATCAAATACGATCGGTTCACGGCGATCTCCTCGCGCCATGATGTGGTAGATCGCGTTTTCGTACTGAATCCGTGGGGAGCGGGGCATTCCGCACCCTTGCAAACGTGTCAACTTTTGTCAAAAGTTGTCGATTGACCCCTTTCACGGCGGTAAGCAGCGATCTCGCCCAACTAGGATCCGTGATTCAATATCGCGGAAGGCTGCCAGCTCAAGTAGCTTTGGCACGGTAATCTTTGTTGACACGACGCTGAGGCGCGGCGACTCGATACGCTCATGACCCACCTCTTTTTCCGCTTCATCTTTTGTCTCACGGTTGGGTTTAGCGCCTCCCTGACACAGGCAGAAAAATCACAACCCAACATCATTCTCATCCTCGCTGATGACATGGGCGTCGGGGAGATGAGTCATGCCGGCGGTTTGGTGCCGACACCAGCTCTCGATCAGATGGCGAAGGAAGGCATGTCCTTCACGGACGCCCACACCAGTTCGTCGGTTTGTACCCCCACGCGTTACGGGATTTTGACCGGACGCTATAACTGGCGGAGCCGATTGAAGCGTGGGGTCCTGACCAACGTAGACTCGGCCGCGCTGATGGATCCGGAACGTCTCAGCGTAAGTCAATTTTTGAAGGAGGCCGGTTATGACACCGCGATGTTCGGCAAATGGCATCTCGGAGTCGATTGGGTCCCCGCTCCAGAGCCTGAGGAGAAGAAGGGGGCGAAGAACTTTGGTTCGTGGAAGGTCGACTATACCAAGCCGTTTCGGAATGGTCCTATCGATATGGGATTCGACGAAGCGCATTTCATTCTCTCCTCGCTCGACATGCCGCCCTACCTCTACCTGCGTGGAGATCGCGCGGTTGAGGTCCCTACAGTCGATCGGGGTTTTCCGCACAATGAATACAATGACTATCAACGGGTTGGCGCTGCTTCGGCAACCTTTGAACCGAGTGAGTGCCTCGCGGACTGGGCGGAGGCGTCCCGAAATTACATTAGAGAGCGAGCCGAAGGCGAGTCCGGGGATCCCTTCTTTCTCTACCTGCCTCTAAATTCACCCCACACTCCCTGCGTTCCGGGCAAGGCCTTCAAGGGCAAATACCCGCAATACAGCTGGTATGCTGACTTTGTTGCTGAAACCGACTGGGTCGTCGGTGAAGTCCTCGCGCAGCTCGCGGAATCGGGAGTCGATGAAAACACCCTCGTGATCTTCACGGCTGACAATGGCTTCGCGCCCTACGTCGAAATCCCGAAGATGTTTGCTGATGGCTACCAGCCGAGCGGTGATTTTCGTGGTGCTAAAGCGACCCTTTTTGAAGGCGGTCATCGCGTCCCGTTCCTCGTACGCTGGCCCGCTCAAGTCGAGGCTGGCACCGAGAGTGAGGTCACGATTTGCACGACCGATTTCTTCGCGACCTTTGCAGACGTGATCGGAAATCTCGATGCCATTCCCGACGAAGCGGCCGAGGATTCCTTCTCGTTCTATCCGGCGATGAAAGGCGAGGCGGATGAGGTGCGCCCCTTCACGGTGCATCATTCTATCGGAGGAGAGTTCGCCATTCGCGAGGGCCCGTGGAAGCTCTTGCTGACCAACAAGATCAAGGGCGGCTGGGGTGGGATGCCCGGTCAGGAGCCTATCGAGACGCCGGTCGAAAACGTTCAGCTGTATCATCTCGGCGACGATCCCGGCGAAACGAAGAATCTGGAAACCACCCATCCGGAGAAGATCGAAGAGCTCGTCAATCTCCTCGCGAAGGCCATGGCCGACGGACGCACGACTCCGGGTGAGGTGCAGGAGAACGAAGGCTGGCCGATGGTGCAAAAGGAGATGATCCAGCTATTCCCGCAGCTGGGCGAGCCGGAGTAGGCGGAAGAGTAGCAACCACAAATCGTGATTCCTTTCTGGCCTAGCCT
>JARGOP010000075.1 GCA_029233965.1 Verrucomicrobiales bacterium
CTGCGGGTCCTGCGCGATTTGCAGCAGGATGTGATCTCGGCGCCGCCGGGGTGAATACGTTTTTCAGGGATGGGCGATCCCAAAGCTCAGGCTGCAGTCTGCGGAACCTCGTGATAATCGAGGGCCCACTCCCGCATAAGGCGAACCTGTTCAGGAACAATGCGATAGAGAATGAACTCAGGATTTTCCGGGGTGCCGAGGTATTGCTTCAGAAGCGGATTTTTCTCCCAGATCGCTCCGATGATTTCGGGATCGGTGACGACTTCAGCCTTTCCGGTGATGCGGACCTGATCGTGGTCGGGTGCGAGGTAGGCCAACTCGACCGAGGGGTTTGCCGCAATTTCCGAGGTCTTGTGATACGATGCGAGGTTGGCTACGTAAATCGTGAAATCGCTGTCGACCTGCACCGGGGATACGGGCCGGACGCGCGGCTGCGAGCCCCCTTCAATCGTCGCTAGCATCGGGAATCTGGCGGCGCGGATAGTTTCGTGTGCGATCTCGTGAAGACGGGTGAGATCAACCGGTTCAGGGCGGGGTTTCATGAAAAATCGGACTCGGAGTGAGAGGAGTTGTGATAGATAGGTCGAAACAACGCAACGCCAATCTTTGACGAAATGAAGCGACTTTTCCTCCTCTTTCTTGTTCTCGCGCTTCTCGTGATCGTGCCGTTTTTGATCTGGGGGGATCAGTTCGAAGTGGTGATGACTCCGGAAAAAACGGTGGCGCGACTTCTGGCGATGGGGAACTGGGCATGGGCGGTGGGGATGGGACTGCTTGTGATCGATCTTTTTCTTCCCGTTCCGGGTACGGTCGTCATGTCCGCCCTCGGCCTGATTTATGGATGGCTCCCCGGAGGCATTCTCTCAGCGGTGGGGTCGATTACGTCGGGGGTTCTTGCTTATGCCCTCTGCCGAAAGCTGGGACGACGCGCTGCGGTCAGGCTTGCCGGTGAGTCCGGACTCGCGGAGGGAGAGCGACTTTTTAACGGCGAAACCGGTGGTTGGCTCGTCGCACTTTCCCGCTGGATGCCGGTGCTCCCCGAGGTCGTGGCCTGCATGGCAGGTTTGTCGCGGATGTCGTTTCCCGGATTCTTTGCCGCGCTCTGCGTCGGAAGCGTTCCGATGGGTTTTGTCTTCGCATGGATCGGGCACGCCGGGGAAAAGGCTCCGGGGATGGCCCTGCTCCTCAGTGCGATGCTGCCTCCGGTCATTTGGGGTGCGTTTCGTCTAATTTACCTGAAATGGAGATAGCTTTCAGCTCGAAAGAGAAACTTCCCCGGGCGGCATTTCGATGAAGTGCTTCCAGCTCGAGTGGGCGATTCGCTGGACCGATGAGTGCGAGAAAAAGGGGCGCCAGCGGGGCTTTTTCGGCTCGCTGAGGAGATGCATGTTTGCCTGCGCGGGCAGTTTGTTCGCTTTGCGGGTATTGCAGCGAATGCAGGAACAGACGACATTTTCCCAGGAGGTTTCGCCGCCTTTCTGTCTCGGAATGACATGATCAAGATTCAGATCGTGGTTTTCGAAGCGTTTCCCGCAGTATTGGCAGGTGAATTTATCGCGCTCGAGCACCGTTTGCCGACAGAATTTGATATCCTGTTTCGGGAGCCGGTCATAATGGTTGAGAACAATGATCGACGGTATGCGAATCTGATGGGAGACCGAGTGCAGGACATCATCACCGGAGTAGGCTCCGGAAAGAGTCATCCACGAGGAAGCATCGTGAGTCTCGAATCCGGCTTCCGGATCGGTGTTGACGACTTGCGCATGCCCCACGAAGAGCAGGCCGATGGCGCGCTTGACGCCACAAATATTCACCGGCTGCCAGAGCCGGTTCAGCACCAGAACCTGACTTGTGAGTGAGTTCATGGACGACGTAAACCTCGTGAGACTAGATCGAAAAAAGAGTGCATCAAAACGCTTTTTCTGATAAAACCTTGCCCCGTTCGCCGCTGGGCGAATCTGAAGTTGGCGTTTCGTCGCCATTCTGAGACTGGAAAATGAGATATTTCCACTTGGCGGAGCCACGATTCCATTGCACAGTTCCGTCCGAAGCACCTTCGAAACTAACGAGAATATAGACAGTTACATGACTTCCCTGATCGGCCTTTTCCGAAGACCGCAGGCGATGGCCGGGGCCATGGTGGGGGTTTGCTGTGTCCTGGGAGCGGGATCGCTGAAGGCGCAGAATAACCTCGATCCGAACGATATCTGGTATCGCGGATTCCTCCTTGTCCAGGCTTCGCAGGATTCGGAGGCGAAAGGGGATTACCTGGGTGCTCTCGCGAAGATTAACGAGGCGATTCCGCTTTACGATCATCTCGCGCAGATGTTCCCTGACTTTCAGCCGGAAATCGTCAAAGAACGTCGCCACCTCAATGCTGAGAAGCGTGACGAGATCAAGCAGTTGATGAGAAACCCGCGACCTGCCCCGGCACCGCTTCCGCAGTCGCAGCCGGTCAGTCCCGCGATGGAGCCGAACTTTGCGGAGACGATTCCTTCTCCGCCCATTCCGTCTTCTGGGAGTGCCCGCTCACGCTCCATGGAGATCGAAGATCCTGATCAGGAGTTTTCCCTTCCAAGCTGGGATGATGGAGCAAGCCAGGCTCTTCCGCGTGTTGCGACGGCTCCCGGTTCCGGAATGCCGCGTGTCGAGACCCGCCGGGCTCCTTCTGTTGGATCGATCGCGAACTCCCTCCACGAAGATCTTTCGCAAAAAGATTCTCTGATCAGCTGGCTGAACAATGAGAATCTCAAGCTCCGCACGCAGTTGGCGCAGAGGGAAGCGGAACTTGGCAGCGTCCGCGCGGAGCTCGCCAAGGCTCAAACCAACGTCCTTGATCTTAACCGGCGCGTCGCTCAGGCGGAGAGTTCTGCGGGTGGTGTAACACAGCAGCGGGTTGATGAACTGAAGAGCCTGCTGAAAGACGCAACCAAACAATTGCAGGAGTCAGTGGATCGAAACGCAAAATTGGTCGCAGCGCTTGATCAGTCCGAGGGTGAGATGAAAAAGATGCGCAGCCGCCTCGTCGAGGTGGAGCGCGAACGGGATAATCTGGCTGAAGTGGTCCGCGGCGAAGCGAACGGGGGTAAAGCTCTTAAAGAGTTGATGGATCGCAATCGTGATCTGACCCTTCAGTTGGACAGGGCTGAACAGCTCGCGACGAGCCTTTCCGAACTCTCGAAAGAGAAAGATCAGGACATCGCAATGCTGAAATCCGAGATCACACGGATCAAGGTTGAGCGCGATAAACTGTTTTCCGAAAACATGCGTCACCAGCAGAGCATCGAAGAGCTCGAGCGGAAACTGGAAATGCTTTCTGACGGGCTCACTCAGGAGGAGAGAAATGCGATCGCTTCCGCCTCGCCGGTTGAGCGGCAGGAAAACGAGCTCCTTCGTTCTCTGGTTTTGAAGCAGCTGCGTCGTCAGGCCCAGATGAAGCAGGCGAAAGAACTACTTCTCCGCCAGCTTGACAAGGTGGGATCCCGTTCCGGTACGCTCCTCGGATTGGTGGAGGACATGGCAACAGGCTCCCAGCTCACCGAGGAGGAAAAAGCGCTTTTCAAATCGCCGCAGTTTCAGGAGATCGTGGACGCGGCTTCTGCGGATGAACCCTTTGCACCTGCCGGGCCAGCGGCCGCCGCAGTGGAAGCTGCCAACAGTATGTCGGCCACCCTGGTTGCTCCGGGAACGGGGCCGGTGGCAGATGACGTGGTTAAGGAGCAGAAGCTCTCCGTCGAGCTCTCGCAGATCGAGAAAGCCGCACGGCTCGACTTCAGCGAAGGTCGCTATAGCGAGGCCGAGGCCGGGTTCCTTGAGTATCTCCGCTACCGACCGCGCAACGTAGCCTGCCTTTGCAATCTGGGCGTGCTCAAGATCGCGGTGAAGAATTACTCGGAAGCGGAATACTACCTGGAGAAAGCCCTCGCGATTGAGAGCGACTCAGGGCTGGCGCATTACCTCCTCGGGCGGACTTATTTCCTCCAGAACAAACTCGACGAAGCACTGACGAAACTGGAGGAGGGACTCACCTTCGACCCGCAGAATGCCAAAGCGCACAACACGGTGGGCGTGATTTCTACTCGCAAAGGATGGGTCGCACGGGCCGAGAAAGCTTTCACGAGCGCCGTCTCGATCAATCCGAAGTATGGGGATGCTCACTTCAATCTTGCCGTTCTCTACGTGACTCGTGATGATCCGAATCCGAAGGCTGCGGAAAAGCATTATTTTGAAGCGCTTCACCTCGGAGTACCGAGAGACGCGGCGATCGAGGATTTTCTCAAGGAAGCGGAAGCCGCCGGTCCTTCGATCGGAATGCTCCCGTGATCTTTTCCTCAGGGGGTGATCCCGTGATCTTCAAAGAACGCTTTCATTTCGTCGACATCGAAGTCGGGGAGGATGAGCTCTCCGTAAGTGAGCGTCGGAGCGCAGCTTTGACCGGAGAGTCGCTGCATTTCAGCGTACTGAGTCCGATCAGCGATGACATCGATGCCCTCGTAGCTGAAGCCCTCTCGTTCGAGATAGGCGACGGCATCGACACACCAGGGGCATCCGGGTTTCAGATAGACTTTAAGGGTGGGCATATCGTTTCAGGGTAATCGTGGAATGATAGAGAGTTGTTTCGCAGTGTAACCTTTTTTCCCGAGTAGATCGATGACACTGCCTTCACCGGCGAGATGGGCTGCGCCGACAATGAAGAGAACGTTTTCGTCCCCGCTCAGTGCTTGTTCGATCGACGGGATCCAGCTTCGGTTCCGGTCATCGAGCAGTAGCTTTTTCACTTCCTCTTCTTCGGCGAGTTCGGAAACGATGATTTCTTCGATCTGTTTCGGGTCACCGCTTTTCCAGGCGGCGACCACATCGTCGAGGGCTTTGGCGGATTCGTCCTGTTTCTCGATCATTTCATGGATCATGCGGGTGAGGGTTTTGATGCTGATCCTGTGAAAGATACCCATCTGGAATGCCATGGTCTCAAGGCCGCTTGTTGGCTTGTTGTCTTTTTGTGCCTTCTGAAAATACTGACTCTCAATCCCGAGATCAGGTCTTGCCCCGTGGCGGGTTGCGGCCATGGAGGTCAGGGTGATAAACAGAGCGCCGGGTTTCATTTGTTCGAGTATTGCCACCGGGAGGCCCATTTCCCCCGCGTAGGATTTGATCGCCTTGATGGTTTCTTCATCGAAGTGATCGCTCAGGGATTCGCCTTCGGGCAACATGCCCTGCCGTCGAACCGCCATCGCTGTCGCGGGGTTCATCATGTCCTCCATGTCAAGTTCGAACACGACGCGTTCGGAAAGCGCGTACACTTCGTCGAAGGCGGCCGGGATGGGGAGATCCTGTTCGCGAAGCAGGTGAACCGAACCGGCGAGGTAGATCGTGGCAGAGTCGCTCTTTAACTCCCAGATCGGGACACGGGTGATGACCTCCTCAGCCGCGGCGGGAAGGAGAATTGCGGCACCGATCACGATGAGAGTGAACTTTGTGAGGGCTGATTTACACATGACGAGGTGACTGAATCGCGACGATTCGGGGTGGTGACAGCAGGCGAAGAAGCTGCTTTGCTTCGAAGAATTAAACGGTAAGAATCTCCGAAAATATGAAAGGCATCAAGACAGTTCTGATCATGGTTTTACTCACCGGCACGCTAAATGCGGATGAGTGGAAAAAACATCTCGTCATGGAGAAAGGGCAGAACACCTCTGCGGTCGCTGCTGATTACGATGGTGACGGGGATGTCGATGTCATCACGAGCTACGCGGGACGAGTGAGTTTATTCACCGCGCCAGACTGGACCGAAGTGATTCTGCACCGTTTCCCGAATCTCAAGGGTCGTTGCATTCACAGTGAAACTCTCGACATTGATGGGGACGGCGACATGGACTGGGCCGGGAGCGAAGCCAACAACAGCCCTTTCTGGCTCGAGAATCCCGGAGACGGCTCCGGAGCCTGGGCTGCGCGAATTATTGATCATGAAATTCGCGGCATTCACTGCATCCTCAAGGCTGACGTCGATAACGATGGCAGCGAGGATTTAATCATCAACAATTTCTTCCCCGATGGCCCGCTTGGAGACTCGGTGGCGTGGTTCAGCATTCCGGAAAAGGTGATGTCAGCCCCGCATTGGGATCGTCACGTGTTTGCCGACCGCACCGCGCGGGGAGGGAGTCACTATTTCGGCTTTGGTGATCTCGACGGCGATGGTTGGGGGGAAATCGCGATCGGTGCGAAAGGGGCGCCATTTGAAGACGGAAACTGGTTCGCCTACTGGAAGAATCCGGGGAAAGAAGGCGTCAAGGGAGCCTGGGAAAAGACGGTCATCGCTGAGGACCAACTGGCCGCAACCAACATCCTCCCCGGCGATCTCAATGGTGACGGAACGATGGACTTCCTCGCTTCGCGGGGACACAGCGCGGGAGTCCTCTGGTTTGAAGGACCGGATTGGAAAGAGCATGGGATCGATCTCGAGATCAAATCACCTCACACTCTTGTTCTCGCTGACCTGGATCAGGACGGCGATCTCGACGGGGCGAGCTGCGGATTCGAGTCGAAGCGGGTCTCGATCTACCTCAACGACGGGAAAGCAAATTTCACCCGCCAGGATCTCGACCTGGCTCAGGAGTCCTACGATCTCCGGGCCGTCGACATGGATGGCGACGGAGATCTCGATCTGCTCAATGCAGGACGGGGCACCGGGAATGTGGCCTGGTATGAGAATCCACTGAAGTAGACTGCGCCGAATTAGCCGGGCAGGGCGATTTCAGTCTCAGATTTCTCTTCAATTTCGGCCAGGAGCCGTTCAAAGGTGGCTTTTCCCGGTTCCACGTATTTTTCGTCGTCCTGCTGCCGGGTTGTCATGCTCGATTTTGTCCAGAGGGGAAGCTGAACGCCGAAGGTGGACCCTTTGCCTTCGGTGCTGACACAGAAGGTGTTTCCGCCCATGTCCGTGGCGAGTCGCCTCACGATCCAGAGACCGAGACCGGTGGAGTGCTCCCGGCCGTTCGGAAGCGGAGTGAGCCGGGTAAATTTTCCCTAGAGTTTCTTCTGATCTTCTTCGGAAAGACCGGGTCCTGTGTCAGAAACGCTGATCCTGATTTCATTTCGGAAGTTCATCGAAGAAACTCTGACGCTTCCGCCATGGGGAGTGTATTTGATCGCGTTGGAAATGAGATTGTCGAGAATCTGCCGGGTCGCACCGGGATCTGCCCGGGCATCGGGGGAGCTGGACGGAATTTCATTGAAGATCTGGATCTGTTTTTGAAAGGCAAATTTCCGGTAGCCTGAAACGATGTCTTCCACGATTTCATGAATGGGGCATTGCTCCCGGTTGAGGTTTCGTTGCCCGTCTTCGATCGCCCGCACGTCAAAAATGTTACGGATGAGATCGAGCATGTGATTGCCGGATCGAAGGATCTCTCCTGCCTGGATGTGAATCTCCCCGGCTGTCGGTTCATCGACTTCGCGAAGCAGGTCTGCGTAACCGCAAATGATCGAAAGAGGGTTCTTTAAATCGTGGGCCGCAATGTTGAGAAATTCGTTTTTCCGGTGATTGAGATCGATCAATTCCTCATTGGCCTCCTCCAGTTTTTGCGCTTGCCCGACGGAAGCGGGCCGAAGCCTCGAGGCGTCCTTTTTCAAAAAGGAGAGCGAGAAAGGTAAGGAACAGGATGAGCCCCGGATAACTGACGGAACTCAGCGCAGCGCTTTGATTGAGTTCAGAAGGGTTGAGGAAGTGGATTCCTTCCAGATTGAGGTAAACAAGCGCTGTCGCAGTGGCGATACAGAAAGCAGTTCACCAAATGGCATCGCGAAGCTGCATGAGCAGCAGGACACTCACCGGCACGGCAGCCAACCACGCGAACATGATACTCTCCCGCCCTCCGTCGATGACACACAACGAGGTGATGCCAAGCATGAGCACCCCGCCGTAAAGGTGTCCGGTTAGAGACAAATTGCCGGATTTTCCGACGATCCAGGGAACTTGCGCAATGGTCAGACCGCAGGTGCCAAGAATGAGGCCACCCCAATGGTGTCCAAGGAGAAGAAACAAGCCCGAGTAGACGATCGCCATGAAACCTCCGAGCACTCCAAAACGAATCTGAAGCCGTCCACGACGGAGCGTTTCCTCATCAGCCAGAAGCGAGGAATGAAGATAGCCATCCAATGGAACGGGATGATCAAGTTGTTTTGGCGATGCAGACAATCGACTCACGTCGATAATTCCGGCGCCTTTTTATTTATGTAAATCATAAAAATAATATTTTACATAAATTTTGCTCATCGTTCACATTTCGAGGAAATTTTTCATAAGCCTTTTACCTTCAGAGGTTAATATCGATTCCGGGTGGAATTGAACGCCGTAGATTGGGAAACTCTTGTGCCGAAGTCCCATGATCTCTCCATCTTCGGTTTCTGCGGTGATCTCGAGACAATCCGGAAAAGTCTCCCGTTTTACAATCAGGGAATGGTATCGCGTCGCTTCAAAGGGGGAGGGGAGGCCCCGGAAAAGGCCGGTTCCATCGTGGAGCACAGGTGACGTTTTCCCGTGCATGAGTCGCTCTGCACGCACGACATCGCCCCCGAAAACCTGACCAATGCTCTGATGACCCAAACACACGCCGAAGAGGGGGATTGTCTCACCGAATTCGCGAATCACATCGCAACTGATGCCGGCCTCAGTGGGGGTCTTCGGTCCCGGGGAAATGCAGATCCGCTCCGGCGCTTTTCCGCGAATTTCGTCCAGCGTGATCTTATCGTTGCGATGCACCTCCATCTCAGCTCCCAGTTCTCCGAAGTACTGGACGAGGTTGTAGGTGAAGGAATCGTAGTTGTCGATCACGAGCAGCATAATCGGGAATGTAGAAGTCGCTTCTTCCGTGGTCAACTGAGTCTGTATGCTTCCCGTTTCCGAAACCGTTTTACCCGCAGGAACATGCCTTGAATTGAAGGCGCGGAAGTTTTACGCTCAGGCGCAGGATTTCGTCCTCTCATTTATCGTGAATTTCCAACTTCCAGCAATGACGAAGTGTTTCAAGCCGCCCCTTTCCGGGTGGCTGGGCATTGTCCTGTTGAGTCAGCCGTTTTTCGGGGCTGAGGATCTTGCGAAATCTGAGGATGCCTCTGAAAGCGCGGCTCCTGCTGTAGCAATAGCGGTGGACCCTGCTGACACGATCGACTACGGGCCGACGCCGATGGCCTCGATGTCCGAAGGACATACCAAATCCTTCCGGATTCCCGCACCGCGCGGCCTGATCGTTTCCCGCGAAGGGGAGCCGCTCGCGATGAGCGAAGTCAAATTCCGGGTCGTCCTTCAGCTCCCTATGATTGCCGCGACCGCGGAGGAGGCGATTCCTGCGTTGGAGAATCTGACCCGGGGAATTGAGATCCCCTGGTTGAATATCTCCGGGAACGAAATGGTCCGCCACTATAAGCACCGACCCTGGGTGCCGATTCCGGTGACGCCGACGCTGGAAGAAGAGGAATTGGCGGTGATCCACGATCAGCTTCCGAAAGGGATGTCTCTCGATCCTGTCTATGAACGGTCCTACCCGCAGAAGGAGTTGTTGGCCCACCTTATTGGATACATCGGCGATTCTCTCCCTGATCAACACGGACCGATTGGAGAGGTGGAATATGCATGGCCTCCTTTGATCGGGCGGGCGGGCATGGAAAAGACCCTGCATGAAGAACTCTCGGGCGTCGACGGCGTCGTGGAGCGCCTTTACGATTCGAAAGGCAATCTTCTCAATCAGGAAATTGCGAGACCGCCCCGTCCGGGCAACACGATGGTCCTTTCCATCAATTTGCCGATGCAACGAAAGGCTGAGGAAGCGCTCGCAAAAACGGGACGTCCCGGTGCTTTTGTCGCGGTCGATGCTGACACCGGTGATATCCTCGCGATGGTTTCCTATCCCTCGTTCGATCCCAACCTCTTTATTGGAGGGATTCCGGAGACGACCTATCGGGAACTGGCTGACCGCGAAGATGCGCCCTTTTTTGACCGGGCCGTTCTCGGTGAATACCCTCCGGGTTCCACGTTTAAACCCTTCGTTGCCCTCGCGGGCATGGAGTGGGGCACGGTGGACGGATTGGAGACCAAATATTCGGGGCCGCCCGTGGTGCTGATCGCGGGGCGGCAGTTCAAAAACTGGAGTGGCGAGAGTGAAGGGATGATGGATCTGCGCTACGCTCTGACCCGCTCCTGCAATACCTGGTTTTATCAGGCGGCAATCCAGATGGGGCCGTATGCGATTGCTGATGTGAGTCATCGTTTCGGCCTTGGCGAAAAACCTCAGCTGCCCCTGCCGGCGGTGGGTGCGGGGCATATTCCGAATCCGGATGTCTACGGCGACCTGAAGAGCCTTGCTAATTTTTCGATTGGTCAGGGCCGTGTTCTCGCCTCCCCGCTGCAAATGGCACTGGCGATGGCGGCGCTTGCCAACGGAACCCATGTTCCGAAGCCTCGCCTCGTCATCGAATCGCTTGATCCGCTGACGAATGAAGTGGTCGATCAAATTTCCCCGGAAGCTGCCTATCCTTTGCATCTCGACCCGGAGGACCTCGAACTGGTTCGCGAAGGCATGTGGGGCGTGGTGAATCATGGCAGTGGAACCGCAGGGCGGGCCGCGATGTCGAATCCGGTCGTCTATGGAAAGACCGGGACCTCGGAATGGGCGGAAGACTCAGAGAAGCGGTCTCTCGCCTGGTTCACCGGCTGGGTCGATACCGAAAAACCGCGAATTGCGTTCGCTGCGATCACGCATGGGCAACGATGGGAGACGCTGAGCGGGGGCCGAAGCGCCGCGCCGATCGCGACAATGGTTCTTCGGGAAGTCTATCAGAATCCGGATCAGTACGCGGTCACTCTTCCTGAAGGACCCTCTCGACCGAATCCGAGACTTACAATGCCCCTTCCTGTCACTGTCGAGATCACTCCTGAAGACTCCCGGTTCCGTGGCAGGGTTGGCGGGTTCTTCAAGATGCTGTTCGGTCAGCGTCGTTCGGAGCCGACTGAAGAATTGCCGCTCCCGGAGGAATCGACTGATATCATGGAATTAACCGCACCCTGACGTGGAAGAGAAAGCGACAGAGTCGAAAGGCGAATCTCCTGAAGAGATTACTGGGAAAACATCGAAGAAGCGATCCGGGGCGTCCCGCTTTTTCCTCGGTCTTCTCAAGGTGTGCTGTTTCCTTGTTCTCTATCTGGTGGTTGGTGCAGCTGCTGTGGGCGGGGGCGTCGGATGGCATTACCTCGATGCAAACAACGATTACGATTTGAGTAAAGTTGAGGAACTGGCTGCAGGAGCGGAAGTCGTCGATGCCCATGGCAGGCACATCGGCAGGATTGGTGCGACGGACCGGAAGTTGATCAAGCGGGAAGATATCCCACCTGTTTTCATTGATGCTCTTCTCGCCGCGGAAGATCAGCGTTTCTTTTTTCACCCGGGGTTTGATCCTGCCGGAACAATGCGAGCTGCGATCGCCAACTACCGGGCGGAATCCATTCAGGAAGGTGGCAGTACCCTGACACAACAACTGGCAAGAGATGTTTATGGACTCGAGGGGCGCCACATTGAGCGAAAGCTGAATGAAATCGCTCTCGCCTTTTGGATCGAGCGTGAATATTCGAAGGACGAAATTCTCGTGCACTACCTCAACCGGATCTACTTCGGCAGCGGATTCTACGGGGTTGGCGCCGCCGCAAAGGGTTACTTTGACAAAGCACTGAGTGATTTGACCGTCGATGAGTCCGCGATGCTGTGCGGTCTGATTCGTTCCCCCAGCCGTTTTTCCCCGTTCGTGAGCCAGAAACTCGCGACGGCAAACCGGAATCAAACGCTCCAGCGCATGGTATCGATTGGTCGGCTTTCCCGGGAGGAGATGGACCTGCTGATCGCTCAGCCAACCGCAGTTGCGAACAACCGGGATCAACGAATTTTCCGCGGACAAGCCTCCTTCCTTCTAAAACGAATGGAAAAGGAGACCCGAGAGCTGATCGGTGACCGCTCGCTCGAAGGGCTCACGATTCACAGTTCTGTTGATCTGGAGTTTCAGCAAGCGGCAGCCTTTGAAATCGACAGGCATTTGAAAAATCTTCACCGGGAAAAGCCCGATGTCGATGGTATTGAAGAACTCGAAGGCGCCGCAGTGGTCGTGCACAATAAGACCGGAAGACTGCTCCTGACCGTCGGCAGCCGGGATTTTCACGGAAGCGAGTACGACCGTTCGCGGGAAATGAAACGGCCATCGGGCTCGGCCTTTATTCCCTTTGTCTATGCCGCAGCCTTTGAAAGCGGGAGCTACGATCCGTCATCGATCCTGACCGATGCACCTTTTGATAACCGTGAAATGGGGTTGGGTGGAATGAGTGGAGTTCTCGGGGAATGGAGTACTGAAAATCCGGAGAACCGATGGGAGGGGCCGATCACGGCGGCTCGCGCCCTTCAGCTTTCGAAAAACTCCCCAACGGCCCGCCTCGGACTGGAGATCGGACTCAAGCGGGTTTCCGATCTTATCGCAAAGGCCGGAATTCAAACTCCGGTGAGAGAGCTTTCCGGAAGTCTTCTCGGAGCCAGTGAGATGAGCCTGAGTGAGTTGGTTCGAGCCTACACGATTTTTCCAAATCGCGGAGTGCCGGCCCCCCGAATCGGCTTGATCGAGTCCATCTCATTCGGAGAGGAAACGGTTTTTTCCTCCGGTTGGAAAGTGGAGACAGAGCGGGCGATTTCAGAGGAGACCGCAGCGCTCATTTCGAGCCTCATCGGAAATGAGCAGTCAGGGACGACTCCGGCGTTCACGGATGGATGGCACTTTGGATTCAATGAGGAATACACCTGGGGCGTCTGGGTGGGGAAGGATACCTTTGAAACGATCTACCCGCTGGCCTTCGGAGGCGAGACGGCTGGTCCGATTGTGGATGCTCTTCTTGAGAGCGCCTCCCTTGAGCGGGGGCAGGCCGGGGAGCAGGTTACCGCCTCCAATCCCGCCCCGGTTGCTTCTGAGCCGGAAATGAAAAGGAAGGCTTCCGTTCAGCCGGCGACCACGGCACTGATCGGGGCAGATCCCTACGGAACCCTCGGCTTGAAGTGAATTTCTCCTCGACAGCGCCATTGCCCGGAGAAGCGGAATACTCCATCCTTCCCGGTATGAACGGGGGCAGTGCAGGCGGTATCAATCAGACAGGGTTGGGTCACCGAACTGACAGGGTTGCTTGGTTTGTTGTGCTGACCGCTTTGCTTTTCTCTGCCAGTTGTCTTTCCGCCGGGATGCTTCCTTCCAAGCTGAAAGCAATCGATGATGCGGTCGAGAAGGCGATCAGGGACGGAGATATTCCCGGTGCCGTGATCTGGTTGGAGTCCAAAGAGGAAGTCTTTCATCGTGCTTACGGGCAACGGATGACCTCGCCGGGTTCTGAGAAAATGACGAAGGACACCATCTTCGACGTGGCCAGCCTGACCAAGGTCCTCGCGACGACACCTGCGATTCTGCACCTCGCTGAAGGCGGGCGGCTTGATCTCAACGCTCCCGTGGCAAAATACATCCCTGAGTTTCTCGAAGGAGGCATTCGTCCCGGGCCGAATGATCCCGAAGTGACGGAGGCTGATCGCGGGAAAATCACGGTTCGTGATCTCCTGATCCATCAGAGCGGACTGCCTCCCGGGATATTTTTAAGCGAAGCCGACTTCTGGGGGCACGAGGAAGGCGTGCGACGTGCCGCGACGATTGGTCTGGTCGAACGACCCGGCACCCGTTTTCGATACAGCGATATCAATTTTATCCTCCTGGGTGAGATCGTTGCCCGCGTCTCAGGGCAGCGACTCGACGAGTATGCCGAGGCTAACTTTCTGGGTCCGTTAGGAATGTACAGCACCGGTTTCCTCCCCACCGGCCTCGCGCAACCACGAATTGCGCCGACCACCGAAATCAAGGATTTCGGATTGCTTCGCGGCATTGTCCATGACCCTACGGCACGCCGGATGCAGGGCGTTGCCGGACACGCGGGGCTGTTTTCCACGGCGGAAGACATCGCGACCTTTCTCCGGGTTCTCATGAGAGGAACTCCGGTGTCGGGAATCCCGATTTTGAATTCATCCACTCTCGAAGCGGCGACAACGAATCAGCTCCCTGCCGAGCTGGGAATGGAGCGGGGGCTGGGTTGGGATATCAGCTCGGGATTTGCCTATCAGCGTGGGGAGAAATTTCCGAGGCGTGGCTATGGCCACACCGGATGGACCGGCACCTCAATCTGGGTGGATCCCGCATCCGAAACATTTTTGATCCTGCTGGCAAACCGGAATCACCCGTCAGAGAGCGGTCGCATCAAGGATCTCCGAATTGAGCTGGGAACGCTGGCAGCGGAAGCCGTCGGTTACACGGAACCTGTTCCTCTTTCGGGAGTCGTCCCGATGAGCAGCGTGCAGACTGCCGCTGACGGAGCCGGCTTTGTTCTTAATGGAGTGGATGTGTTAGAGCGTGATGGCTTCGGTGTCCTCAAGGGGTTGAAGATCGGCCTGATCACGAATCAAACCGGAATTACGCGGACCCGCCGATCCACCATCGATCTCCTTGCCTCGGCCGAAGGAATTGATCTCAAGGCTCTCTTCTCGCCTGAGCACGGCATCCGCGGCGTCCTCGATCAGGACTCCGTGGATGACACCCGCGATGCCGCGACAGGTCTTCCGGTTTACAGTCTCTACAAATCCGAGTTCAGGAAACCCACGGCCGAGCAGGTGGAGGGACTCGATGCGCTCGTTTTTGATATTCAGGACATCGGCTGCCGCTTTTATACTTACATTTCCACGATGGGTCTTGCCATGGAAGCGGCGGCGGAAAACGGGTTGAAGTTCATTGTTCTCGACCGCGTCAATCCCATCGGGGGCACCGTTGTGGACGGACCGATTCGCCGTGGTGAGGGAAATGACTTCGTCGCGTTTCACACGATTCCCGTGCAGCACGGGATGACGGTCGGTGAGTTGGCCCGGCTCTTCAACGCGGAACGGAAAGTGGGAGCCGATCTCACCGTGGTTCCGGTTGCAGGATGGGATCCTTCGATGTTTTATGATGAGACCGGCCTGCCCTGGGTGAACCCCTCGCCGAACATCCGCAGCGCGACGCAGGCTCTGCTCTATCCCGGTGTCGGCCTGATTGAGTTTACCAACGTATCCGTGGGTCGGGGAACCCGCAGTCCGTTTGAGCATATCGGGGCTCCATGGATTCACGAAGGTAAGCTCGTCCTTGAGCTGGCAGAGGAGGATGTTCCCGGCGTCGCCTTTTATCCCACGAGATTCACGCCCGATGCCAGTGTTTTCAGTGGTGAAGATTGTGGTGGTGTCAGGTTTGCGGTCACGGATCGCGATCAGTTTCGGCCTGTCGAACTGGGGGTCGCTTTGTATCGCGTTCTTTACCGCTCTCATCCCGATACCTTCAATCTTCCCGAAAAGGGCAATGTGCTTCTCCGTCATCAGGAAACGATCGATGCCATCCTGCGGGGTGAGAGTGCCCGTGAAATTCGCGAAAGCTGGGAGGAAGAACTCGATGATTTCTTGAAACGCCGCGAAGCTTTCCTAATTTACCCGAGGTAGAACCATCACGATTATGGGAAGACGATCAGCAAAAGGAAACGGTGAGGACAAAAATGACATGTCCCGATTTTCGGCGGAAAATTTCGAACGGCCCGTTCTCGACACGCCCAACGACTCGAAGCGTATTCTCATGCACTCCTGCTGCGCCCCCTGCGCCGCTGAAGTGATGGATGCCCTTGCGGCCTCCGAAATTGAAACGACGATTTTCTTCTATAATCCTAACATTCATCCTCGCGACGAATACGAAATCCGGAAGGAGGAGAATATTCGCTATGCCGAGAAACTCGGGATGGAGTTTGTCGACTGGGATTACAACGCGAAAGACTGGTTTGACCGGACCAGGGGAATGGAGGACGAACCTGAGCGGGGGATTCGCTGCACCGAGTGCTTTGACATGCGCTTTGAAGTGACCGCTGACTACGCAGCCGAGCACGGGTTTGATCTCATCTCAAGCACGCTCGGTATTTCCCGCTGGAAGAATATGCAGCAAATCAACGGTTGCGGGGAGCGCGCCGCCGCGCGTTATCCGGGGATGCACTATTGGACCTACAACTGGAGAAAAGAAGGCGGATCGCAGCGTATGATTGAAATTTCGAAGCGTGAGGAGTTTTACCAGCAGGAGTATTGCGGCTGCGTCTACAGCCTCCGCGACACCAACGCATGGCGCGAACAGAACGGACGCGACAAGATCAAGCGCAAGGTAAAGTTCTACGGTCGCGATGCGGTGGTGGAAGATTGACGCTTTAATGATGCCGGCCTAGCCTGATTTTATGAAGGTTGCTGTTTTTCTCTCTCTCGTTTGCCTCCTGGCTTTCGTTCCGGTTGGTCGGGCGAGCGAGGAGCTCTCGGAATTATCCAATCAGAAAATGGCGGCGGTTGAACGCGCGGTATCGCCAATCAATACGCGATATGTAGAAGAGTTAGAGAAGCTCGTTAAACTCCTCACCACTTCAGGCGATCTCGAAAGCGCCGTGACTGTTAACAGCGAGATTGAGCGAGTGAAAAATGAACCTTTGAAAGTCGTCGAAATGCTCGAAACGGTCCCACGCCTCGTGATTTTGAGCGAGCAGCGGGCTTCTGCAATCGAGCGGGCTCTGGAGCCTGTCAATCAGGTCTACAAAGAGCAGATTCAGCAGCGCTTTGAAGCATCCCGTAGGGCCGGAAATCTCGACGATGCGCTGGCTTTCGAGAAGGAATTGGATCGCATAAGAGCGAAGGATGGGGAAACCAAAGCGGTGAGTGATGTTTTCTCGAAGGAAACGTTGATTGGGACTGTTTGGGGAGCGGAAGACAGCGGTGACCGGAATAAGCTCCGCGTGGACGCTGATTTGATGCGTGTTTTGCTGTGGCAGGCTGACGGAAGCTATATCGAAGGGCATTATAGAAATTGGAGCGTTCATGACGCGAAGCGGCGGGAGATATCAATCGACTTCCACAGCGGTACTGAAGAATTGAAAGTGGATTCCCGAATCAGTAAAATGGCGAACGGGAAAAGAGTAATGGTTCGCTTTGAGGAGCTGGAAGAGAAATGAAAGACTCCCTTGAATTCGTTGAGAAGTTGCGTCAGGGTCCACGGCGGCAATAACAGTTCAGGACTCTCTGTTATTCATCATTGCGGGAGCATGGCTGCATGCCTCGCCGCGAAAGTGGTTGTTGAAAGCGAAGCGTAACCGCA
>JARGOP010000143.1 GCA_029233965.1 Verrucomicrobiales bacterium
TTGACTACGGATCAGGAGGTTTGGGGTTCGAATCCCTACGGGTGTGCCATCGGAATCTCTGCATTCAACTTTCTTGAATGCTCTTCCTTTTACTCGATCCACACCGCCGGGCTGATGCCCATGACGAAGGGGGTAAAATCGGGGGAGTCAGGCTGATAGGGCGGCATGATTGCCCACCACCCTTCGGTGATGCCGGGTCCGGTCGCGACCGCGCACAGAAAGTCTCGGGGATTCGCCTCCAAATCAGCGAGTAAAAAGGTCCGGGAAAATTTCTCCCCGGGTTTTTCTCCGGCCGTTTCCGGTATCTCCAAGGATTGGATCTCGACGCCGTTTCTGAAGATTCGGACTCGATCCGCAGTGCTCCACCCCGGACCGTGGACGCTGACGGTTGCTTCGGATTTTTCGGGGAACAGGTCGAGCCGCGCGAGGAGACCGAAGCTGACCCACGAGCGACCGGCGAGAAGAGAATCAATGGAGCGATCCACATCAATGGCTCCGACATTCTCATCGGGCGCTTCGAGGTAGGTGCGACCCTGACCGGGAATGGCGAAGTTCACGGTGTGGCTGTCACTTGAACCGATCCCGGCAATTTTGTGACCACTCTTGAGGAGGGCAAACCAGTCGCGGACCAGCTCGAGGGGGTCGGTCTGCTGGGCACCGGAGTTGATGAGCTCCATCGCATTGGCCTCCAGTTTCCAGCCCCTGCGGAAGGTTCCTCTTTCCCGGTCAAAATTTTCCGGATCAAAAGGGCGGAAGCCGCGGTGAGCGTCGCGTCCGTGATTGAGGATGCAGACGCGAACCCCCGGGGTCGCATAGATGTTCTGAAAGATTTGCGGCCAGGGGCGCAGCTTGTGTTCGGCAGGTTTCGCCCCTGGTTCGATTGGAAAGCTGTTGAAGTGGCCGAAGCTGGTCGTGACCTCGCAGCCGAGCACCGGGGTGAACCAGCGGGAGGCACCGATGCGGGCGGCCTCTTCCGCGTAGTCGATGTGTTTGTCGTGAGCGGTCGACACCGGTAGCTCGATTCCTTCTCCGGCGATGGAAATGATCCGCTCCGCGAGATTGCAGTCCCCATGGCGATCGAATTGGAAGGTGTGGAGGTGAGGATCGCAGGCGACAAGGCCGGTCGTGGGAACTTCGTGGCTCAGGGAGAAGTCACAGCGGATCACCGCTTCGGACTTGTCGACGATGATTTCCCGGTGCTCGAGGCTGTATTCGAAGCCCCGGCCACAGTAGACGTGATAGCGACGGGAGCGTTCCGCATCGCCGGCAAGCAGGATCGTGCTTTGGCCATCGAGGGTGTAAACGATGCCCTCGCGAACCGCGAGCCGGTCATCGGACTCCGCCCCGACAAAGGCGAGGGCTCCGGTTTCGGCATCGATGATCGTGAAACGGCAGGGCAGTCCCTCTCCGGTGGAATCGAGCGTCGCCGAAAGGGAGACCTGTGCCGTCATCGGTGGAAGGGAGCGTTGGTAGCCACGCTGTTGAAAGAGCAGTTCCGCGCGGTCCTCATCGACGAGGACCTGGATCGCGTCATGCAGGGCGAGGTTGCCGAGGCGGATGTCGTCCGGCTCATCGGAGTTGGTTGCAATCTCCAGCACATTCCCTTCCGGCTTCAGCAAGCCTTTGGGAATGGCGATTCCGTGTTCGAGGTGATTGTGATCGCGCGGCAGGTTTCCGAGTTTCTGTCCATTGAGGTGGATTTCCCATGGCTGCTTCGTTTCCTCCTGACGCAGGGTGAGGAGCCGGATCGAGTCGGGAGATTCGAGGTCAAAGACGACCCGAAGCCGGTCGGCGTGTGCTTTCGCGGGGAAGCGGGACCACTCGCGGGGTTCCGCATTGCGAAGATGATGGAACTCAGCATCGAGAACTTTTTGAGGGCCTGCGAAAGCCGGTGAGGTAAGCGCAAGAAGTAGAAAAAGGAGACGCCGGATCATGGCGCGATGTTCCGTATTTCGGTGGGACCGGGCAACTCAGGATTCGACGCCATCGCGTCTTCATGCTGAGCCTCCGACCGACTCAAAATGATGAGGTTGCAGGATTGATGAGGCGGGCAAAATCGGCGTTGACCACGCGGGGAATTCACGGCAGAGTCCTCCCGCTCAACGCGAGGAAAACGGGGTGTAGCGCAGCTTGGTAGCGCGCGTCGTTCGGGACGACGAGGTCGCAGGTTCGAATCCTGTCACCCCGATGGATCAGGTCCTGTCTTGCCGATGCACCTGGTTTTGTGCCTCGCCCACAAATTTGGCGAATTGCACGATTCGGTCGATTTCAGGAGGTCTTGTATGTCTTTCTAAATTAACGGGTTGTGACTAATGGTTGAGAGTAGCCGGGTTTTTGCAACGATTAGACCCGTTCTCAAAAGTCTTTTCATCAAAGTCAATTTTCCACCTCTACGATAATTATGGTGCTTTAGAATCATGGATCGGAAGGCAGCGACAACTACCAAATCCTGAAAACTGTTCCCTCACTGGGCTGGAACTTGCGATTGATTGTTCCCCGGATCGGAAAGCTCAGAATCGTCTTCGCGCGATTCATGTAATGCTTTGCGGTGGTCCCTTCGAACTGACTCAAAAGCATTCGAGAGTCAGTGAAAAATGCCTTCAATTCCGGATCTCTGGATTCAATGAACGAGGGATTGACGGATTGGCCTATCGGCCGAAAGCAAAGGAAGGGCTTCAAGCGCCGAAGTCAACCTTGCCGTATACGGGAATGCCAAGCTTCCCGGCGTCGATGCTCGCGTATTCCATCTCAGGCCTAAGGAGGGGAATGCGGGCTCTAGCCTCGAAATTACGGTGATCCGTAAAGAGAAGGGCTGGCGATTTTCTCGACATCGCATGGAAGCAATCATGAAGG
>JARGOP010000076.1 GCA_029233965.1 Verrucomicrobiales bacterium
CTTTCCGCCGCGTGCGCCTTGCCGACATAGTGATGAACCACCCGCCAGATCCGGGTGTCGTGTTCACCCACGATCCGGGCTGCCGCCGCCACCGGCATCTCCTTGCAAAGCTGCATGACCAGGGCCTCCATCAACAAAGTAAACCCGCTACCAGACCGCGCCCACGGCCGAGACCTCCTTCGCCGCAATCTCCCTCGCTGCCTGAAGGACGTCAGGGGCAATGTCGAGAGTGACTCTCATGAGCCAAAGAAAACTGCATTTGCTGCAAATTGGAAACGCTATCGTCGTCCCGGTGAGAAAAGCCCGCCCCTCCTCCCGCCTTGCACCTCGCTCATCCCGCGCTAATATCCCCGCGCTATGACCTCACGTGAAATCCGGCAGTCCTTTCTCGATTTTTTCGAAGAAAAACAGCACACCATCGTGCCCTCGGCGTCCCTGATGCCGACCTCACCGAACCTGCTTTTCACGAATGCGGGGATGAACCAGTTCATTCCCTATTTCCTCGGAACCGAAGCGGCTCCCTACAATCCACCGCGCGCGGCTGACACACAGAAGTGCATTCGCGCCGGCGGGAAGCACAATGACCTTGAGGATGTGGGCTACGACACCTACCACCACACGCTCTTTGAGATGCTGGGAAACTGGAGTTTCGGCAACTACTTTAAGGCTGAGGCGATTGCCTGGGCGTGGGAACTCCTCACGGGTCGGTGGAAGCTCCCCGCGAACCGACTTTATGCGACGGTTTATGCCCCCGCTGAGGGCGATCCTGCTGAATTCGATCAGGAAGCTTACGATCTCTGGGCCGCGATTTTTGAAAAGGAGGGCCTTGATCCCAAGGTTCACATTGTGAACGGCAACAAGAAGGACAACTTCTGGATGATGGGTGACACCGGCCCCTGCGGTCCCTGCTCCGAGGTGCATATCGACCTCACCCCGAACGGCGACACGAAGGGAAGCCTCGTGAATGGCGACGACTCCCGCTGCATCGAGATCTGGAACCTCGTTTTCATTCAGTTCAACGCGAACGAAGACGGCACTTTCCGCCCCCTTCCCGCGACGCATGTCGACACGGGGATGGGCTTCGAGCGGGTCTGCTCGATTGTCCAGTGCACGAAGGGGCTCACCGATTTCAGCACCCTGGCCTCAAACTACGACACCGACGTCTTTTCTCCGATCTTCAAAAAGCTCAGCGAACTGACGGGAAAGAGATACACCTCGACCGTTCCAGCAGGCGGCAAGAGGAGCGGTCTTACCGGGCAGGAGCAGATTGACATCGCGTTCCGTGTCATCGGTGACCACATCCGGACGGTGAGCTTTTCCGTCGCCGACGGGATCGAGCCGGGCAACGGCGGTCGCAACTACGTAATCCGCAACATTCTCCGACGTGCGGTGCGCTTTGGGCGAATCCTCGGCTTCGATGCGGAGAATCCGTTTCTTCATCAGCTCGTTCCTGTTCTCGTGGAGGAAATGGGCGATGTCTTTCCAGAGTTAGCGACGCGTCAGGAGAAAATCGAGGCCGTCCTTCTCGCGGAAGAGGAGCAGTTCAACCGCACTCTCGATCGCGGTTTGAAGCTCTTCGATGATGCCGCGGCGAAAGTGGCGAGCGGTGCCAGGTTCCCCGCAGAGACCGTCGTGAAGCTCTGGGAGACCTACGGCTTTCCAACTGATCTCACGCAGCTCCTCCTTGATGAGCGTTCCCTCACTGCCGATCAGGCCGAAGTCGAACGTCTCGTCGACGCACACAAGAGCACCGGCGCCGAAGGTCAAAAATCCACCGTAATCGAAGCCGTCTCTATCGAAACGAAGGTGAAGACCGACTTTGTCGGATTTGAAAAAGACGAAACCGAAGCGGAAGTATTCGATTGGATCGAAAACGAGGCGGGCACCTTTGCGATCGTGAGCCGCAGTCCGTTTTACATCGAGAAAGGAGGCCAGATGGGCGACCTCGGTGTCATGATTGCTGAGGGTGAGTCGATCCCCGTCATTTCCGTGACCGGCGTGGGAGAGGCGGCGGTCCTCCAACTCGAGAAAAAGCCGGATTCCTCCCCGGAAAAAGTGACCCTGAAAATTGATGCGGAGCGGCGGCGTGAAATCGAGAAGCACCACACCGCGACCCATCTGTTCCACTGGGCGCTGCATCAGGTCGTCGATGCCGACGCGACCCAGCAGGGGTCCCTTGTCGCTCCGGATCGTCTTCGTTTTGACTTCAACTCCAAGGCGCTCGATGCCGATCAGATCAGCCGCATCGAGTCGGAAGTGAATGGCTGCATCAGCTCGGATGATCCTGTTTCCATCTCGGAAGTGCCCCACAGCGAGATCAAGGAGAACACTGACATCATGCAGTTCTTCGGCGACAAATACGGGGACAAGGTCCGGGTCGTTCAGATCGGCGGCAGAGAAGGTGCCTTTGATGGCTACTCCATGGAACTCTGCGGGGGAACTCACGCCGCAACCACAGGAAAGCTCGGCTTTTTCAAAGTGAAGAGCGAGAGCGCCGTCGCCGCCGGCATCCGTCGCGTCGAAGCCGTCTGTGGAAATGCCGCCGCGGAGTTGATCGCCGATCAGGCTGCCGCCGTCACCGCAGATCTTGAAGAAGCCGCGGCGAAGCTTGCCGCCGCCAATGAAAAGCTGAAGGCCTTGAACAAAGAGACCGTCACGGTTGAGGCGGAAGGCGACCTCGCGAAGCAATTGTCCAGGGCTCTTGATTCCGGGGAGCTTGCCACGGCCAATGCGATTCTCAAAAAATACGAAGTCTATCGCGATGCCGTGAAGAACAGCGCCATTGATGCAGACAAAGCGGTCAAGAAGGCGTCCGCCGGTGCTGCCGCGGAAATCGCGTCACAGTGGTATGAAGAGACCCTCGCCGGACTCGAAGGTGATACCTATGCGGGACTTCTCCCCGGGGATTCTCCCGCCCTTCTTCAGGAAGCGATGAACGTCGTGAAGGCACGTCAGTTCAGCGGAGCGGTCGCCGTCGGTGTCGTCGCTGATGGAACGATTCACTTTGGTGCGGTCGTTTCAAAAGACGCAACCGATCGATTCAAGGCCGGCGACATCGTCCGCGAAGCGCTCGCCGTCGCCGGCGGCAAAGGCGGTGGCAAACCGGAAATGGCACGTGGCGCCGCTCCCAATGCAGCGGACCAGGCTGATGCGGTCATCGCGAAAGCGCAGGAGCTTCTTGGATAAGTATCGCGGAGCGAAAGCAATGTTCGCAATTTTCACCTAACAAGCTTCCCGACGTTTGCGTTTCAGTAGCGTCCTTCTTCGATTGTTCTATTTCTCCTATGCCTCTCATTAAGATCCAAACCAATGTCATCCTTCCTCCGAGGGTTCTCACTGAATTGCTTGCCGACTCGACCGCGATTGCCGCGCGTGAACTGGGCAAACCTGAGTTTATCTTCATGACCGCCGCCGAGACGGAGGTCGCGATGATGTTCGGTGGCAAAGTGGTGCCGACAGCCCTGTTTGAGATTGAGGTGCTGGATTATTCAAAGCGACTCACCCAGTCCTTCGTCGATGAGATTACCGATCTCTCAAAGCGTCTTCTCGATGTGGCGCCGGAGAATGTCTTTATCAAGCTGACCGACGTGCCGAGAGGATCGTGGGCGGGCGGCGGAAAGATCTATTGATGACGGGCTTTCGGGGTCGCGCATTGATTGCCTTTCAGGGTGTGAGGAATGCCATTCCTGCAAATCTCTGCTGAAACGGCCTTCAGTTTTAGTTTGTTGTTAGAAACAGAAAACGGTTTGGTAGTGCTTGAGCGAACACACTTGCGAAACCCACCCCAATCACAATCACCAGCATGGAGCCGACTGTGGTCACACCGCTATCAGGCGTAGTGATCACGCCGACTATCTGCACAACGTTCATCTTCATCATCAGAGCGTAGATGGTGTTGTCGAGAAGCATTCGATTTCTCTGACGATTCTAATCCGGACGGATGTCACGAGCGTCCGTGCTCATGCCACGAGAATGGGCATGTGCACGGAGCCGGTCTAGCTCGAACCGACACGGGAATCATCGATCACCTGGCGGCTACTTGACCAGTCGCTTCAGCAGAAATGAGAGCCCGTAGACGAGGGATGCGACGAGGACGATGAAAGGTCCTGTCGGGACGTCGAGCTCGAAGCTGAGGGCGAGACCGCCAGTGTTGTAGAGGAAGGTCAGTCCGATCGAGACGAGGATGATGACCCAAAGCTTCCGCGAAAATCGCGATGCTGTCGCGGCGGGAAGGACCAGGAGCGCCAGTGAAAGAATGATCCCCGCCACGCGCACCATCAGGACCATGCTGATCGCAGTGATCGCGAGCAGCAGCAAATAGTAGGCATCGGAGGAAACGCCACGAAGGCGCGCGAACTCTTCATCGAAGCAAACCGCGACAAGTTTGTGATAAAAGAGGCCGACGAGCACGAGAATGATCGCCCCCAGCGTCACGGTGGCGATGACATCACTCCTCGAGGTTAGGAGAATGTTCCCGAAGATAAAGCTCTCGAGACTGACCGCTTTGCCCGGCGCATAATGGATAAAAAGGAGGCCGGAAGCCATTCCGAAGGCCCAGATTGCGCCGATGATCGTGTCCTCGCGTTCCCCGGCGCGGAGACTGACCCACCCAATGACAAAAGCGGAGAGCAGGGCGGCGATGACGGCGCCCATCATAGGTGTGAGCCAGGGAATTTCGTAGACGCGGCTGAAATAAATGGCGGCACCGATTCCGCCGAGAATACTGTGGGCAATCGCCGCGGCAATGTAACCGATGCGCCGGGTCACCACGAAGGAGCCGACAACCCCGAAGGTGAGGCTCGAAACGATCCCGGCGAGGAGCGCATAGCGGATCAGCGGGATATTCTGAACGGCGTCGAAAAACTCAGTCATGATCACAGGCGGAGTGATCTCCATGGACGTGCCGCGCACGGCGGTCGTGCTCGACGCGGCGGACCCCACTGTAGATTTCCCGGATGGTTTCTCCCGAAAGCGGAAGCGAATGGCGGTGGACGCGATGGTTCACACAAAGAACCGAGTCACCGATTTCGGAAATCAGGTCGAGATCGTGGGTCACCATGAGGATCGTCATCTTCTCTTTCAACGAGGCGAGCGTTTCAATGAACTGTTCCTCGACGGAAAGATCAATGTTGGCGGTCGGTTCATCGAGGAGAAGAAGCTCAGGCTCACAGGCGAGGGCTCTCGCAATGAGGACGCGCTGACGCTGGCCTCCGGAGAGATCGGAGAACGGTCGATTCGCGAACTCTTCGAGGCCGACTTCAGTGAGCGCCTGGAGAGAAACTTCGCGGCACTGTTTGGAATAGAATCCAAAGCGATGTCGATCGAGGCGACCCATGAGGACAATGTCGATCGCGGTGATGGGGAAGAGTGGATCAAAGCGCACCGCCTGCGGCACGTAGCCTACCTGTTTGCAGGCCTCGTCGGCCGGTTTCCCGAAAAGGGAGAGGGAGCCGCGATTCGGCTCAAGCAGGCCGAGCATCAGTTTGAGCAAGGTCGACTTGCCCCCGCCGTTCGGCCCGATCATGCAAAGCGATTCGCCTTCGGGAATCGAAAAGGACACGTCTTCCAGAACCAGCTGTCGGCCATAGCCAAAGCACAGCCCTTCGGAAACAACAATGTCGGCTGATTCAACAGGGTTCAATGAGTCACCAAACAGGGTTGAATGAAACTCAGCGAGTTTTCCGGATCGCCGCAGCAATGGCACGCAGGTTGCCAATGACATCCTTCTCAAGGGGGTCCAGTTCCTGAACCGTTCCGCCGATCGTCTCAGCAAGCGAGGCCGCACTGGATTGATCAAACTGAGGCTGGACGAAGATCACTTTGACATTGTCTTCCTTCGCCTGCGACGCGATGCCGGCGAGCTGCTTGGGGCTGGGGCGGCGTCCGGTGACTTCGATTGCCTTCTGCTCAAGTCCGTAGGCCTGGGCGAAGTAGGCGAAAGCGCCGTGATACACGTAGAAGGTCTGACCTTTCATCGGCTCAAGTGCGACCGTGAGTTCTTCGTGAACCGCGGTCAACTCGGCCTTGAGCGCAGCCACATTCTCATCGATTGCGGCAGCGGCGGCAGGGACAGTGAATTCCTTGAGAATCGACGCGACGCGATCCGCCTGCTGCATGAGCATTTTCGGAGAAAGCCAAACGTGTGGATCCTTCAGTTCCGCGTGGTCGTGGTGATGATGGTCATGAGCTTCTTCGCTTTGCTTCCCTCCTTCGGCAGGTTCCGCGTGCTCGTGTTCATGCTCGCAAACCTCACAGCTACCTTCGAGAAGATCGAGTCCCTCAAGCAGGCTGATTTCCTTCGGTGCGTCGATGCCGTCGCCGAGTTTCACAAAGAAGTTTCCCTCGAATCCGAGATCGCCCGAGAAAATGAGGTTCGCTTTTGAAATGCCGGCAAGCTGCTTCGGCGTCGGGGAATACTCATGGCAGTCATCGCCTTCGCCGACGATCGTTTCAACTTCGATCCAGTCGCCGCCGACGCGCTCAAAGAGCCATTCGTAGGGAAGTACAGGGACGTAGACGAGAGGTTTCTCGAGTTTCCCGGCCTGAGCGAAAGCGGGTACTGCGAGGGCGATGAGAGGAAGAATAACGACGGGAAGTTTCATGGTTTCGCGAGTGAAGGTGATTGGATCAATAGACGTAGGGAGCGTGCGATCTGCTCAATTTGTTTTTGACCACGACACGATTTGATAGTGAGGGGCATTTTTCCCGAGCGCCTTAAGGGCGTCCGATTTGGAAAGGGAGGAACTGCCGTCGGTGATGACTGTCAGCGTATGATTATTGCCCGATCCTTTGACGATCCGGATCGTTTTGACCCCATCCAGCTTTCCAAGAGATTTGGCGATCGTCTTCTTGCAGCCGGAACACTCGATCCCCGTCATGCTAGCCCGGTAGGTGACATCTCCGGCGAAAGCGGGACTGGAGATAAGAAAACTGAAGAGGATGAGGAAAAGGGAAAATCGTTTCATGAGAGCTTAACGCAAATTAATTGCGCAAATTGCTTGCGTTAGTGAAAAAGATGGATCAATTGCAATTCGATTGCAACAGCAAACTTATTGTAAAACCGATGAAATACATTCACTCCCTGCTTCTTGTTACCGCTTTTTCCGTTTCCTTTGCCTCTGCTCAGGAGGGCGTTGAGGAGGATGCTTTTGAATACACTGTCGGGGAAGTGAACTACTTCACCGGTGAAGGGGCAAATGTGGGCGGCTTTCTGTTTCCCGAGCTTTTTGTCATCGGCACCGGCGGAGTGACCGAGTCGGGTGGTGACATATCCGATTTTGCCTCCGGAGTTCACGATCCGTTCAACGATGTTGGCATCCAGGGGATTGAGGTCGATCTCTTCGTGAATATCAACGATGTCGTCACCGGTCTCATCGCCGGTAGCGGATTCCAGGTCGAAGACCACGAGTGGCAGGCGGAGCTCGAAGAGGCGTTCCTTCACTATCACGTGAATGATTCTTTCGCGATCGGTGGCGGTCAGTTCCTGAACGCCTTCGGTTTCACGTCAACTCAACACGTGCATGCCTGGGAGTTTGTGAATCAGAACCTCGTCAACACCCGGATGCTCAATGAGGGGCACCTCTTCATGCAGGGTGGGGAAGCCATCTTTCAGACTCCTAATGCCGGCGTCCTCACAGTGGCCCTTGGCGGCGTCGCCAGTCACTCGCATGACCACGATCACGAACATGAAGAAGAGGGGCATGATGAGGAACACGAAGAGGAGCACTTCGACTATCACGATGCGGAGTTCAACGATTGGGTCTTTTCAGCGGACTACAAGTTCCGCCTCCCGTTTGATGACAGCATTCTTCTTTCGGCCTCAGTCGCGACTGGTGAGAACGGTTTCGGCGGTGATCAGCACCTCTACGGGGTCGGTATTCAGAAAGTCTGGAACGGCCACGACCACGGAAACGGAGGCCCTGATTTCTGCGAGGAAGCTTTCATGTTTCGCTCCGAATTTATCGGCCGGAGTCTTGAAGCGATCCATGAGGATGGCGACGTCGAGCAATTTGATGACTACGGTCTTTCGACTCTGCTCGCCTATGGATTGAGTGAGCGCACGACCCTCTCCTTCCGTCACGACTGGGTTTCGGCATTGGAGGAGTTGGAGTTGTCCGATACGCACCGTTTTTCACCGGCTCTGACAACTTACATTGACCCCGCACAGCGTGTTCGCATGAGGCTTCAATACGATAACGTGCAAAGCAATGCGATCGACAGCGAGCATGTCGCCTGGATTCAGTTCCAGTGGCAATGGGGCGGCGAAGGTGGCAGCCACGCGAGCCACAATCACTGATCTTTAGACACGGGGCGTGGATTCCCCGGTGATTGGAACAAAACTCCCGGCGAGAGAAATCTTTCCGGGAGTTTTTGTGCACAACTCTTTTTGATTCTGCAAGTCCCGGTCCCTCTCTCTCAGACGGGGGAATAGAGCAGGAAAAAGAGTCGAGGGGATCAATCCTCCTCCAACATGATGTCCGGCAGACCGTCCGGGGGAGAAGGTTGAGACGCAAGGAACTTCTCGACCCAGGCGATGTTGTAGTCGCCGGAGCGGAAAGCATTGTGCTTCAGGATGGAAGCCTGGAAAGGAATGGTCGTCTTGATCCCGCGTATCACGAACTCGTTCAGGGAACGAATCATGCGGGCGATCGCGATATCACGAGTCGCGCCAGTCACGATGAGCTTGGCGATCATCGAATCGTAGTTCGGCGGAACTTCGTAGCCGCTGTAAACGTGGGTGTCGACGCGGACTCCACGACCACCGGGTGCATAGAAAAGCTTAATCTTGCCGGGGCTCGGCGCGAAGTTGTTGTAGGGATCCTCCGCATTGATCCGGCATTCGATGGAATGACCGCGGGGTGAACTCGCCAAAACGTGTTCTGAGAGAGGTTCGCCGGCGGCAACGCGGATTTGCTCCTTGATCAGGTCGCATCCCCGGACTTCCTCCGTGATGGGATGCTCGACCTGGATCCGGGTGTTCATCTCCATGAAATAGAAGTTCTCGTTGTCGTCGACGAGATACTCAATCGTTCCGCAGTTCACATACCCGATTTCGCGGACAAGAGTTTCGGAGGCTTCCGCCATGCGCTGTCGAAGCTCGGGGGAAAGGAGCGGAGATGGGGTTTCCTCGATGATCTTCTGGTTCCGGCGCTGCATCGAGCAATCGCGCTCACCGAGCTCTTTCACGTTGCCGTGGCTGTCGGCGACAATCTGAAACTCGACGTGGTGAGGGTTCTCAACCAGTTTCTCGATATACACGTCCGGATTCCCGAAGCAGGCTTCCGCCTCCTGGCGCGCGGCGTGAAAGGCACTGACGAAAGTCGCTTTGTTAAGGGCGGGGCGCATGCCGCGGCCACCACCGCCGGCGGTCGCCTTGATCATGACCGGATATCCAATCTCAGCAGCGAGCTTGATCGCCTCTTCTTCGGTGGCGACGATTCCCTCGGAACCCGGGGTTACCGGAATGCCATACCTGGTTGCCGTGGCGCGGGCGGTGTTCTTATCGCCCATCATCGTGATGACCTCGGCGGAAGGCCCGATGAACTTCACATTGCAGCTTTCGCAAAGTTCCGCGAAGCGGGGATTCTCGGAAAGAAAGCCGTAACCGGGGTGAATCGCGTCCACGTTGGCGATCTCCGCCGCTGAGAGAATCGCCTCCATTTTCAGGTAGGAATCCGCGCTGGCGGCAGGACCAATGCAGATCGCATCATCGGCAAGATGCACGTGCATCGAATCGACGTCCGCCTCGGAGTAGACCGCCGTGGTACGGACTCCGAGTTCTTTAGCTGCACGGATGACACGAAGGGCGATCTCGCCCCGGTTCGCTACGAGAATGTTTTTAAACATGGTATCACTGCGCGGAAATGCCGCGGATCAGAGAGAAAAAATATCAGGCAGTCTTCACGCGGAAGAGGGCCTCACCGTACTGAACGGCGTTGCCGTTTTCAGCAATGATTTCAACGATCTCGCCGGAAATATCCGCCTTGATCTCATTCATCACCTTCATTGCTTCGATAATACATACCGTGGTGTCGGCAGTGACCTTATCACCCACCTTGACGAAGACATCGGAGTCCGGTGAAGGGGATGTGTAAAATGTTCCCACCATAGGAGAAGTGATCTCTTCCCCGACAGGACCGGCAACGATCTCTGCGGGCGCGGTGCCACTTGATGGAGCAGGGGCAGGGGCGGGAGCATACTGATGAGACGGCTGGGAGGCGAGAAGCTGTGAAATCGCGTTGATGTCAACATCTCCACCTTTTTTCAGCTCCAACTTGGTCTCGTCCTGTTCGAGCTTGAACTGCGAGAGTCCATGCTCGTCCATGAGCTCAACGATTTTCTTGATGTCTTTGAATTCCACGGCGGTCTGTTCAGGTTGAGATTAATAGGCGGCTCACAGCCCGCGCCAGTCTCATGCAGGAGCGGACCAGTTTCCAGCGGAAAAAATCGTTCCGATTCAAGCCCCTAGTTGCCGGTTCGTCAAGTTCGAGCCTTGCGGATCGCGGTAAGTGTCGTTTCGATTTCGGCAACGGTATTGTAAAAATGCGGACTGAAGCGGAGATGGGGAACGCCTTCGCGGTCATGGCGAAAGCTCGCCACGATGTTCGCCTCATGGAGCGCTTTGTAGAGTGGCTCGATCGACTGCGGGTTGCTGCGGTCGGTGCAGGAAGTGATCCCCGAGGCTGCGGAGCCATTTTTCGGACCGACGATTGAGAGCCCCAGTTCCTCGACGCCATCAACGATAAGCTGTTTCAGATCGAGCAGGCGTTTTGCGATCCGATCAATTCCGATGCCGGTCAGGAGGTCCATCGATGCCTGCATCCCGATGAGTCCCTGGGAATTCAGCACTCCGGGTTCGTAGCGGCGCCCTCCCGGTTCGAATTCCACTTTGTCATCGGCGATGAAATTCGGGCACTTCACGTTCCATGCGCCGAGCAGAGCGGGATGCAGTTCCTCCATGCGGGAACGTTTCACGTAAAAAATCCCGGCGGTCATCGGGCCGAGCATCCACTTATGGGAGTCGGCGCTCAGGAAGTCGACATGTTTCGCATTCGTCGGAAATGCTCCCACAGTCTGGATCGCATCAAGGCAGAACAGCACGTCATGTCGGCGGGCGATCTCTCCGACGGCCTCAACATCGAGTCGGTAGCCGGTGAGAAAATTATTCGACGCGAGCGCCAGAAGGCGGGTTTTCGGGGTGATCGCCGCCTCGACGAGCTCCGGAGTGATCGCTCCAACTTCCTCCGGCTGAAGAAAAACGACCTTCACCCCCTTTTTTTCCAGATCTTTCCAGGGATAGACATTGGCCGGATAGTCGTCGAGATAGGTGATGATTTCATCGCCGGGGTTCCAGGCGATCCCGTTTGCGACGAGGCTGAGCCCGAGGCTCGTCGGGCCGAGAAGGGCGACTTCGTCGTCGTCGCACTGGATCAGCCTGGCTGCCGACTCGCGGACTTCGTCCATCCGTTTTAAGAGAACGTAGGAATAATCCAGTTCTCCTGTCGAAGAGGCAGTGTTAAAATCGTTCATCGCATCCACGGCAACTTGCGGGATTGCGGTCACTGCCGCGTGGGCGAGAAAGATACGATCCCTGCAGCAGGGAAAGGAGGCCCGTCTCCACTCCTCATCAGAGTCGATGCGATCGAGCACATCAGTCATCTCTGGATCAGACACGGCGGGCGCGCTCTCCTTCCTCAATCAATTCCCAGAACTGTTTCGACTGAGCCAGCGCCTCATCTTCACCGATCGGAAGGTTGGCACGATAGAGAAAGTCCTGGAAGGTTCCCTTGCTGAGGACCCGGTGGACGATGACCGATCGATGATCTTCAGAAATCGCAAAATAAATGCGGACGTCGCTCGCACGGTAACGGTAGAGATCGCTTCCGTCGCGCTTGATGTGGCCGAAGGGCGCATCAGCATCGTTTTCCTCAATCCCGTCGAGATCCTCGGGGCGGACCTGAAATTCGTTCAAAACCTCAAGCTGCTCCAGAGTGGAGAGCTGTGAGATTTCGGCAGCGCTGATTTCGTTAAAAATGACCTGGAACACGGGAATACTCTCTTCTTTTTCGCAGGCGGAAACAACGAGATTTTCGCGCCATTTCGCCTACCCGCCGCGACTGTCTACGAAGACGCTCGCCATTCCGGCTGCGTCGGCCGCATCAATGCCGGCCTGACCGTCCTCGAAAACGAGGCATTCCCCCGGAGGAACTCCCATTTTCTCAGCAGCAAGGAGGAACATGTCGGGTGCGGGCTTCCCGTGCGTGACGTCTTTCGGTGTGACTACGATCTCAAAAAGGTTGCGCAGCCCGATCACCTCCAGCGAAGGCTCGACGATGGAAAGGTCGCTACCCGAAGCCACCGAGATCTTCCGCCCCTCACTATGGTAACGCCTCGCAAGTTCCGAGACCGCCGTTACCGGCTGAAGATCGGCGAGGTGTCTGGAATACCACTTCACTTTGTAGTCGTGAACCGAATCCGGATCGATCGAGGCTCCATAGCGCTCGTTCAGCTCCATCGTCGTAATGCGATCCGGCACCCCGGCGTTGGCGTAGAATTCGTCTTCGGTCCACTTCCAGGGTGCGCCATGATGTTCGAAACTCGTTACCCAGGCGCGGAAGTGCAGGGGCATTGAGTCGACGAGAGTCCCGTCGCAATCAAAAATGTAGCCGCCGAAGTCGCGGCCGGGAAGATCGAGAGTCATGCGCGGAAGGTGCGCCAGTTGAGGAGCCAGTCAAGGAAAGCCGTTGCCTGCTTTCCCCCGTCTGCAACACCACTCAGGATGCACTCTTTGTCGTCGACTCGGAGGGCAGCGCCTCCACCACTTCGGCATCAATTGAAGTGCCGCCTTTTGTGAAAAATTTCTTGAAGATCCGTCGCGGCAGGCTCTTTCCTGATTCTTCTGCCTCAAGCTCGCCAACGGCGCTTTCTTTGGCCTTTTCCCAGGCCTGGGCAAAACCGGGAGCATTCACGACCATGCCCTTTTCAGCACGGGCGTAGATCTCAAGCTCGCGCTCGAGAGACTGGTAATCATTCTGAACCCGACCGGAATTGATCTTCATGCGGAGATTTTCGTTTTCCCCTTTGAGCTTTTCGATCTGCGTCTTCATCTCAGACATCTTCTCCGCCTCGATCTCCAGCTTGTCACTGAGATGACCCTTGAGGCGCTTGAGCTCATTGCGTGTTTTGAAGTGGGACACGAGAGAAAGCACGCAAAAGAGAAAGCCGAGGAGGAAGCCCCAGAAAAATGGGTGAGTGACGACAGTCTTAATGGTTTCCATGTTGACGGAACTATACGGGGCCTTCCGGAAGCCGTAAACCGGGGAAATCATCGGAAATCGTTCAGAAAGCGCTTGCAAATCTCGTTTCTTACATTTCTGTAATGACAGAAATAAAGGAAATGACGGAACTGCCTCCATTCGCACAGCACTTCATCCTTCACTGGGGGGAGATGGGAACGAAGTGGGGTATCAACCGCACTGTGGCTCAGATTCACGCCCTCCTTTTTCTCAGCGAGGAACCTCTCAATGCCGAAGAAATTTGCAATCGTCTCGGGGTGGCCCGCTCGAATGTGAGCAACAGCCTGAAAGAGTTACAAAACTGGGGAATCGTGAAACACGTGCATCTCCCCGGGGACCGCCGCGATCATTTCGAGTCGATCAAGGATGTCTACGAGATGTTTCGCATCATTGCCGCGGAGCGAAAGAAGCGCGAGATCGATCCGACTCTCGTGAACTTGCGGAATTGTGCTAACGAGGCGGGGCAGGCAACCGGTCAGGGCGATCTCTACGCCAGGGGCCAGCTCGAAGAGCTTCTCGGATTTTTCGAACTGGTGAGCGATTTTTACGAAAATATGAACAAGCTGCCGACCAAGTCAGCGGTGAAAGCGATTCGAATGGGCGACAAACTGGCCAAATCCCTCGGCGCTATCTCGAAGTAAGGTTTCTTTGATTTCGGTCCGAATTTCTCAACCGACAGAAATAACGGAAATCCGAAACACCACCTTTTGAGCACGGAAAGAACAAACGATATGAATACGGTAAGAGACCAACGAGTTGTCCTGGCCGGGGGAGCCGGCTTTCTCGGGCGCGCCCTTGCGGCGACGCTGGAGACGAAGGGCTACGATGTCGTCGTCCTCACTCGTGATCCCGGACAATACACGGGACCCGGCCGCGCGGTCGGGTGGGACGGGGAAACCGTCGACGAGATCTGGGTCGCGGAGATGGAAGGAGCAAAGGCGCTCGTCAATCTCGCGGGGAAGAATGTGAACTGCCGGCAAACCGCCGCGAACCGGGCCGGGATCGTGCGCTCGAGAGTCACTCCCACGGAAACGCTTGGCGCGGGCCTTCGTCTCGTCTACCGCGTTCCCGAAGTCTGGGTTCAGGCGGGAAGTCTCGCCATCTACGGCAACGCGGGCGACCGGATCTGCGACGAAAGTGGCTTTGTCCCTGACGAATATCCTACCGATGTCTGCGTTGCCTGGGAGGAAGCCCTCGGTCGCGCCATCCGCCCCGAAATGCGATGGGCCATGCTGAGAATAGGATTCGTCCTCGGACGCGACGGCGGGGCGCTCCCTGCCCTCGCGAGACTGGCGAAACTCGGCCTCGGCGGAACGATCGGGAGCGGAAAGCAGTGGATCAGCTGGATCCATCTCCATGATATGATGCGACTCTTCGTCGAAGCGATCGAGAATCCTGCGGTCCACGGCATCTACAATGCGAGCGGTCTCCAGCCGGTGCCGAATGCCGAGTTCATGGCAACCTTGCGGGAGAGTCTCGGGATACCGTTCGGACTGCCCACTCCGGCAACGCTCGTCAAGCTCGGCGCGCCCCTCATCGGTGCCGATCCTGACCTTGCCTTGAATGGGAGACGGGGCCTGCCGGTCAAAATACACGGGCTGGGATTCCGGTTCCAGTTTCACGAATTGGCCGACGCCCTCACCGACCTCCTCCGGCCAACCGCAAAAGAACCTGCGCCCACCCCCGAACAGGCTTTTGTCCGAACCTTTGCCCGCTGAATGACATGACGATTCTCCACGATCTCTACCGACACCCGAAAGCGAAACGACGCCGGGCCGGGGGATCGGGAGAAAAACCGACCCAACAGGGTTATGTCTGCGACTTAACTCTGTTGAATCAGGAGCGGACCCACCGGCCGACTTCGGAGGAAGCGAGGCTCGCCATGAAAGGCCGCTTCGCCGAGACCGCTCTCATCGCGGATTGGGTCGAGATGGTTTTCATCCATTTCGAAGTGGACCGCGATCTGCTCCAGGAAGTGTTTCCCTTCCCGCTCGATACCTATGAGGGCAAAGCCTACGTCAGCCTTGTCGCCTTCACGATGAAGCGGATACGCCCCGCTGTCGGCGGGAAGGCGACGGAGTGGATGACACGCCCCATCGCGAGCCATCAGTTTCTCAATTTCCGCACCTATGTGAATCATCGCGGTCGCACCGGGATCTTTTTCATGAAGGAATGGCTCAATGAAAAGCTCGCCGTCGCGCTGGGGCCGAAGACCTTTGGCCTGCCCTATCATTTTGCTACTGTCGATTACCTGAGGGACGACACTGACTGTGCCGGAAGAGTCGTCGGCGAAGACGGAGAGATCGCTTTTGAGGGAACGGAAAATCCACGGCTCACCCCGGCAGTCCCCGGCACGCTGGAGGCTTTTTTCCTTGAGCGCTACACCGCCTTCACGGCTGCGGGGAGAACGCCGCAGTTCTTCCGCGTCTGGCACGAGCCCTGGAAAGTCGGCGCGCTCGATCGCTTCGAGATGCGAAGCCAAACCCTGCTCGAGAGCCTCCGCGAAAAGTGGACCGGCACCGCCCGCCTCATCGACGCCCGGTGGAGCCCCGGTGTGCACGAGGTCTGGATGGGAAGACCGCACCGGGTGCGGTGAAATTCAGTCGAAGGAAAACCATGAGTGCCATCGTCATCAAACGAATGCGGTCGATTGGGACGGAAACGAATCCAGTCGAGGGAACTGTCCTTTGGAGCCCTGTGAAGTCGATCTGGTATTTGTCCCATGCCGTACTTGGACTGCTGGGCACCTGGCTTTTCTTCGACTGGAAAGCCGTGGCGCTCTGCGGGGTGCTCACCGGCGTTACTTTGTGCTGCGGACATACCGTCGGGCTGCACCGGCTTCTGATTCACCGCAGTCTGAAGTGCCCGCTTTGGCTTGAACGCCTTCTGGTGTATCTGGGAACCCTTGTAGGAATGGGCGGCCCCTTCGGGATGATCTATCTCCACGACATCCGCGACTGGGCCCAGCGTCATGAACGCTGCCATCCTTTCTACATCCACTCCGCGGGAATCCTCAGAGACTGGTGGTGGAATTTGAACTGCCGTCTCCGGCTCAAGCACCCTCCCGGGTTCACGATTGAAGAAAAACGTCTGAATGATCCCTTCTTGCGATTTCTTCAGATGACCTGGATGCTTCAGCAACTGCCGATCGCCTTGTTTCTCTTCCGGCTCGACGGATGGGGCCTTGTCCTCATGGGTGTTTCCGGGAGAATATTTCTCTCGCTGACCGGACACTGGTTTATCGGTTACTTCGCGCACAACTATGGCGTCCGGCGCTGGCACATCCGCGGGCAGGCGGTTCAGGGCTTCAATCTTCCCGGGCTCGGATTGCTCACGATGGGGGAGAGCTGGCACAACAATCACCACGCCTACCCCGACTCAGCGCGGCTCGGGCATGAGCGGCAGGCTGACCCGGGATGGTGGTTTGTCAGGCTCCTCGCCGCCGTTGGCCTGGCTCGGGAAATTAATCTGCCGGAGGATCTGCCCGAAAGGCCGGAGCGGGAGATTCTTACCTGAGATTCCAATCTGAGCCGGGGCCGGTTACTCACTGCGACGTTCGATACTTTTCGAATGCCTTCATACTCCCTGACGGGAGGTAATCCCAGAGTTCCTGAGGAATCTCTGCGGCCAGTTCCCGATTCGTCGGGGTGAGAGACTCGCGGGAGAATGCCCCGTCTGGAGATCGCCTCCAAACCCACAATCCCATGTCGCTCCCGTACATCCAGAGCGTACCGCTCCCGTCCCAGCCGCCGGCCCAGCGCCCATCAGCGCAAACTTAAATCTCGCAACACATTGATAGTGAGTAAATTGCGATGAAATAAATCCA
>JARGOP010000144.1 GCA_029233965.1 Verrucomicrobiales bacterium
CGGTCCCGAGGGCGCGCGGCGAGAGGCCGGTTCCCTGCATCGCGACATGCTCGGCGTCCGTGGAAATGAACCCGGCTCCGGCCGCCACGGCGATGTCAGAATTCCCTGTGGAGTCGATCACGGTTTTCGCGAGAACGACTCCCCTGCCCTGTGGCGTTGCGACGATGACGCCCTTCACTTTTCCGTCTTCAACAAGAGCACCACAGGCGAGAGACGAGAACCAGACGTCCACCCCGGCGGCTGCATTTTCGTCGCGCCAGATTTCCCGTTTCGCGACGGGGTTCCATCCGCCCTTGCGCTTCGGTCCTCCCATCTCTTTGACCTTGTCATCAATCTCCGAGGTGAATCCTTTCCGGTAACCATGGTAGTAGCTGGAGATCAGACCGAGGGTTCCGACGCCACCGAGATGATCCTGAAATTCGATCACGAGCGTCCTCGCTCCTTTCCGCGCGGCACCGATTCCGGCTGGTGCTCCCCCGGTTCCGCCGCCGGCGACGACAACATCGTATTCGCCGAGAATGGGAAGCGCGCGACGAGGCGATTTCACCCCCGTCTCCGATCGGTGCGTCGGCCTGACCCCGTTGAGAAATTCCCGAACCTCGCCGACCTCACGAGAGCCCCTGGCCGGGTCCCCCGAAACAATCGGACTGCCGGCAATCGAGGTGCTCGCAGCCAGTTCCGCGGCGGCGGCTCCCACTCTCGTGCCCAGTCGCATTTGCGTGAGCGGATCCAGCAACTCGACCGCCGCTTCGCGACTGACGCCGGCACATCCTCCCAACACATAGATCCGATCCAGCCCCTGCGGCTGAAGCGCGGCCAACGCGATGGACTCCGGATTGACCGAATCGCCCTCGACCGAAAGTTGAGCCACCATCGGGTCGGGCGGAACCTGAAAGAGCACATCCGACTCATCGACCAAGGCGACATCAAAGGTCTTTTCCCTGGCAATGACCTCGGCAGCGGCGAAGGACGAGGCGCTCGCGTCCGGCATTTCGATATCGAGGTTGTAGACGAACACATCGTGCGCGCCCTCCTTCGAATAGAACTTTACGGCCGCTGTTTCCGCACGAACTCCGTCCCCTTTCTTGACCGTTCCTCCGGAGACTATGCGCTGAAAGGTTTGCGTTCCCGCAGGAAAGGGCGCGAACTTTGCACCGGCGGCTCTCGCTGCAGTTGCCCGCGCCGTCGCATCGATGACGACTTTCGCCTTCACGGCCTGCCGTCCGTTCCGGTTCGCCATGACGATACCGGAGGGCTGACCGTTTTCATCTTTCAGCACATCGGTGACCATGGCCCCGTAAAGATACTGCACACCGGCGGCGAGAAGGGCATCGTCGAGGGCGACCTTCACCTGCATGGGAGTGGCCGGAGGACGGACCGCTTCGGGATCGACGACGACATCACGCTCTTCGAGAAGAAGCAATTCCCCAAGAAGAATGCGCTGCGCTTCCTCCGCCTTTCTGACCAACAATTTCACATAGCGGCAGGGCTGCTTCACGGTCAGTGCGAAGTGCATTTCGGCATCGCCGCCTCCGCTCACGTCGACGTCCTCGATCGTTCCCAGATCGCGCCAGAGCTTTCCATTGGGAGAAGTCCAGACCTCGACGTCGCCGACCACGAATTCACCGGGCCGGCGAAAGGCCATCAGGTGGAGTTCCTTGAGTCGCACCATTTTCCCGAGATCGGCAATGATCGTGGTATCGGCGTCATACTGAACCGACTCGTGAGCCGAACTCTGCCACTTGCCGTCCCGGAGAACCTCCCCTTTCGGATCCTTGTGAATGCGATTGGCTTCCTGATCGGCTTCGTAGGTGAAGGGAAGGCGGTTCGGAAATCCCCCGATCGGATCGGTTCTTTCAAAGAGTTGCTTCTCGAGTGCGGTCTCGGCTTTCCGTCCCTTCTCAAGCCAGAGTCGCAGCGTTCCGGCGACGTCCTCCCCGAGGTAGGGCCGGGGAGCGGCGAGAAATACGGAGGCTCCCTGATTCGAGGCTTCGACGGCTGCGGTGATGGCTCCCACCCCGCCACCCACGATCACGACATCAACGTCGTAGGCGACCGGAATGTCGCGAGCCGATTCGACAATCGAGTCTTCGGCACCGGCGGAAACCGTCCCAAAGAAAACAAACAGAGCGAGGAGACAAGAGCCGACAAGAGGGATTTTCATAGCGGATTGGGTAGAGATTACAGGATGAGGGTCCGCAAAGAAAAATCAAAAATACTTCGGAACCGATTTGCGCTTGTCCGAAAACTTCGAAAGGGTTCATGACTCGATGGCAAACACCCCCTCCCTTTCGCAATCCCGGCTCCGCCGCCGGGGACTGCATGCCTATCGGGTGGGGATTTTCGTATTTCTCATCGTGATGATTCACCGCCAGCATGACTGGTTCGTGGAACAGAAACGGGGGGCGATGAAACAGCCCGTCGGAGTGGAGCAGGTCTCGCCGTTCTATCCCGCAGCGCACCGTCTCAGCGAATGGGATCCGAATCACGGGGGGCAGAATGTCTTCGACGAAAGCGGGGGGCCGCTCGGTTACGTTCTCCAGACCTCCCCCGAAGCCGACAATATCATCGGATTCTCCGGACCGACCAACACGCTGATCGCCTTCGACAAGGACCGGAAGATTCTCGGCATTCTTGTCCTCAGCAGCGACGACACGAAGGAACACCTTTCGGTCGTCCTCAAGAGCGAGACCTTCCTCCAGCAGTGGAACGGATTACGAAAAGACGAGGCGGCCGCCAACCCGGAGATGGACGCCGTCTCCGGCGCGACATTGACCAGCAACTCGATCGCTGACGGAATCGCGACCCGGCTCGGTGGAGGCAACCGCAAATC
>JARGOP010000077.1 GCA_029233965.1 Verrucomicrobiales bacterium
GTGGCGGCGGTGGCTGAAGCAATGAACTGACGTCTGGGAATCGGGGAATTCTTTTCTTTCATAAGAGAAGGAGAATGAGTGATTTGCGATCGAATGGCAATATTGCAGGGAACGGCATCGTGGGATTCACTTCAGGTGGCGCTCTGCAAAATCGAGGTAACGCTCCCAGTCGTAGTCAGTCACATCATGCTTTCCTGTCCGGATGTGATACCCGACATGATCCCCCACCGGCTCGTTCACTCCCGGCATTTCAATGTCCCCAATTCCCTCTTTCCCGAAAAGACTCCAGGCTTCGCTTCCCAGTTTCGCGGAGAGAAACTCACCCCGGGGGTCCGCCCACTCGTCCTCCACTGCGCTGGCGACATACACCGGACGCGGCGCCATCAACGCAATCAACTGATGCTGATCCACCGGCAATGAACTGAGCGATTCATTGTATGTCGGAAAACGATCATTGAACCAGTGAGGGAAACTGGTGTTGATGCGCTTCACCGTTTCCCCGAAATTGCGCCGACTCAGGGCTGCCCCGCCGCACCCGGAGTTGTTCGAAATAACGAGGGCAAATCGTTCATCCTGAGCGCCGGCCCAGAGACTTGTCTTTCCGAGCCGCGAGTGACCGAAGACTGCGACCTTTTCCCCGTCCACCTCTTCATCCGTTTCGAGATAATCGAGGGCCCGGCTCAATCCCCACGCCCACGTTCCAATGGATCCCCACTCATCCCCGACCGGTTTTCCAAAGATGGAGTGCACTCCGTTTTCGAACCCGTCGTCGAAATCCGGATCAATATCGCCGTAGTAAATCACCGCAAGACCAAACCCGCGATCAACGATCTCCTCGACCGGCCAACGCTCTTCCGAAGCCCCGCGGGATTTCTCCGTCGCACGATGATCAACGACCCGCCCCTCCTTGTCCGGTCTCATCCACGACTCCGAAAGCGTGATGCGGGGATCCGGGTGAATTGTGTGATTCCCGCGAAAATTGAAACCGAGAAACGTGGGAACCGGCTTGCCAGGATTCGGCGTCACGACTAGCAAATGCAGAACCGGCCCGCCTTCACGACCGGGAAAAGTGAGGCTCACTTCTTTGAGCGTTGCCTTCCCCCCGAGAAAATCGGCGATGCGCTGCGTTTCAATCGCAACGAGTTTCTGAGACACTGCCTTTTCAGGCGTGATTCCATAGACGTGCTTTGCAAAAAGACTCAGAAGTTCGCCGCGACGTTTCCCCCAATCCGCCAGAGTGGAAACCCGGTCACCGTTTTCAAACCTCAGAACTTCAGGGAGAACAAACTCCGGAACTTTCGATTCGTCGTAGTTCGCTTCGTCGGCTTCAAGATTCATGGCGATCAGGAGAACAGGGAGCAGGGCCCGTCGTAATTTCATGGTCGGATCGTAACCGTTTTTCCGGAGAAGAAAAACCTTCCTGAAACCGCAACAACGTCACCCTTGCACAAAAGGCCGGAACCTCTCCGGGAGCCGACAGGAGATGGTCATTTCAAGCCCTTCGACCGGATGGACAAAGGAAAGGCAACCGGCATGCAACATGAGCCGGGATTGTCCCGTCAATGTCGCAAAACGATCCATCATTTCGACTTTGCCATAGAGATAGTCTCCGACGATGGGAAACCCCTCCAGCGCGAGATGCTTCCGGATTTGATGATGCCGCCCCGTCGAGGGCACTACCTTCAAGACCGAAAACGCTTCCCCTCCAATTTCAGTCAGGGCCGTGCGGAAGAAAGCAGTCGAAGCGGTTCGATAAGGTTCTCCAGGCGTTTTTTGAAGGGGCTCTTCACAGGTCCACTCTTGCAGCGTTTCACCGGATACCACTGCCCGGTAAATTTTTGAGACGCTCTGCTGCTCAAACTGCGTCCGCAGATTTGCTTCGATTCTTTCATCGAGGGCGAAGAGCAGGACCCCGGAAGTCGGCCGGTCGAGCCGATGCACAGTCTGGACGCGGTGACCAATTTGATCACGCAGCACTTTCATCGCGATCTGATCCGATGGTTCCGGCTCACGTCCGGGGTGCACCAGCATTCCCGCCCGCTTATTGATCGCGACCAGCCATTGATCCTGATACAGCACCTCCAAACTCATGGGTCCTGAAAACTCCCGCCCTTACGCGAGGCAGGGAGACGGGAGGAAAGCTCCGAGAGCGGAACTGCGATCAAAGGAGGTACCACGCCGCGCGCCTCCCATTTTTCCCGCTCGATCGCCTCCCAGTCAGGCAGGAGATAATTCGTCGTCCAGACCACGCCAGGCACAAGCAGGTAAAAGCAGACCCTGCTGATGATTCGGTCGCGTGCGCTGACTCCGAGATGGTTCACTCTGACAGTTAGACTTTTTTCCATAAAAAAAATCCAGAAATTATTGTCAATTTTGAAATAATTCCAAACGCTGAGAATCACCTGCGCAAAATAGGCTCGGCAATTCCTGACGAGCGACTTGAGAGATGGGGAAAAATCCATACCCTTTCCAGGTGGAATCTGAACTGTCACCCCCTGTTGCAACGCCCTTCCAGGTCCTTCTCTATTACCGCTATGTCCGGATTGAGAATCCTGAAGCCTTTTTGAAGGAACATCGCCAGCTCTGCGAGTCGCTCGGGCTGAGAGGTCGCATCATTGTGGGGGACGAAGGAATCAACGGCACCGTCTCCGGTCCGACCGAAGCAACGGGAAAATACATCGAGGCGATGCATGACGACCCGCGCTTCGCCGAGATGGAGTTTAAAATCGACGACGCTGAGGGCCACGTTTTCCCCAAGATGTCGATCAAGGTTCGTGATGAAATTGTCAGGCTCGGACTGGATGAGGAATTCGACATCGATCCAAATGAGGTCACAGGCGAACGGCTTTCCCCTGCCGAGTTTTACCGCAAAATGCAGGAGGAGGAAGTCGTCATAATCGACGGTCGCAACGACTACGAGGCCGAACTGGGTCGGTTCAAAAATGCAATCTGTCCTCAAATTGACAACTTCCGGGATTTCCCCGAATGGCTCCGCGACCATGCGAAAGAACTCCGCGGGAAAAAAATTCTCACGTACTGCACGGGTGGGATTCGTTGCGAAAAGCTCTCCGGCCTCATCCGGAAAGAAGGTTTCGATAACGTCTATCAACTCGACGGAGGCATCGTGAAATACGGAAAAGACCCCGAGGTCCGCGGCCGGGATTTTGAGGGACTCTGCTACGTTTTCGACGAACGCGTCGGCGTCGAAGTGAATCGCACCGAAACCCGGAAAGTGATTTCCCACTGCCGCTACTGCGGGACAGAAGAACCGCGTTACGGCAATTGCAAGTGGCCGGAATGCAACGAGCAGATTTTCGTGTGTCCGGGCTGCCGCGAAGAACATGGCCTGTTCTGCAGCAACGAATGCCGCGAAGGACTCGCCAAACGGGAGGCCGGGACGTGAGACGGTTCCTCGCGGCAGTCCTCGCGCTGGCCGTTTCCCCCTCGGCCTTTGCCGCCCTGCCCCCACGCTCAGCGGACCAGTTGCAAGAATCGGCGGAACTCATTATCACCGGGGAAGTGCTGGCCTCAAGAGTCCTTGTTCACCGACGTCCCAGTGCATCGACCTACCTCGTGCGTCTCGGAGTGAAAATCGACTCGGTTGAGAAAGGACAGGAACTCATCGGAAGAAAGACTTCGCTCGATATCCGCTGCTGGAGCATACGGAAAACCCGCCTCGCCGGACCATCCGGCCACTCTGATATTCCGGCTGATGGGTCCCGCTTTCGAATGTGGCTTCGCCAAAACGGGGAAGGATTCTGGGAACCGCTTGAGCCGAATGGAATCGAACTGCTCGAAGGGGCTGCGGCGATGACCTTTGCAGAGGTGGAAAAACAATACTCTCTCCGGCAATACGGTATCGCCGGGGCACTGGGACTGTTGACGCTGGCGATTTTCGGAGCATTCCGGTTTCGGAATCGTCTTTTTCGCAGAGGGAAGGCCGGGTAATGCGGCATGGAGCGCCGGGAGCTATCTGCCTGTAGAGGAAACCCGTGCCCGTGCCACCCGTCGGGAAAGCATCAGCCCGGAGTCCCCCCGATCACCTCTCTCCGCAAATCCCGCAGGATCCGCAGTTCGCCCCAGTCTGCCCCCCGCATCCTCCGTGCTCCCGTTTTCCTTTTCTTCCCGAAGCGACCGCGCAACTCCTGCTCGCGGAAAAACACCGCGTTGACAAACTCCGCCGTCCCCAGGACCACGCCGTCGCAAAAATATCGAACCCGGTGTCGCAGGATTCTTCGCACCGGAACCATGCCTTCTTCAGTGACCACTTTGTCGACCTCCTCCTCGCGAAAACCTCGGCGCCCGCGTTCGCCCCGGGATGCATCCGCATTCTGCTCGAGGCCTTCGTCGTAGAGGAAGAGGCGATAGCGATTCTGAGTCCGTCGCCAGTCACTCCGGAAGTCCGGATCCTGAAGTGACTCAGTCAGGATAATCCCCAGTCCCTCCCGAGCCTTCGCGGCTCCCCGCGATGAAGAGACCGCCTCGGCATAGCCGCACCAGCGATAGTCCTCCGGATTCGAAGCAATCCCCGCGCGGACCGGATTGAGATCAATGTAGGCCGCCACGGTGATCAACGCTGCCTCGCGGCCTTCCACGAGAACACTCTTGTATCGCCCTTCCCAAAGCGTCCCCGTGCGATTGAGACGCTTGTTCATGTAAAGCGTGACGCGTTGCTTGAGATCCTTGAGGAAGAGCCCCATATCGCCACGTCGTTTTTCATACCGGGAGAGGATTTCCCGCCTCCAAACCTCATTCCCTGACTCTCGTGACCGTTCCAGCTCCTGCTTCACCCGCATAACCGTCATTGAGTCATAGAGCAGCGGCAGGACCTCAAGGAGTTCGTTTTCGGTGAGCGGCTTCAACTCCTCGCGGTCCGGAACATCGAGGAGAAGATGAAAGTGGTTGGACATCAGGCAGTAAGTCACCACCCGGACTCCGGTGAAAGCTTCCAAACTCCGCATGATCTTGCGAAAGACCTCTTTTTCCCGCGCCTTGAAGACCATCCGCCGGTCAACAACTCGCGACATGACGTGGTAAAACGAACGCCCTTCCCCAAGCAACCTAGCCATTCTCATGCCCTACTCATAAACTGTTCTTGCGAACACTTCAAGAAAGAAACAGCCGAGCTCAAAAACAACTGAAGGTCTGTCCCCCAGTTTCTCATCAAGAAGAACTATTGGAGGTCTGTCCCCCAGTTGCCATGGAATAAAACTGGAGGTCTGTCCCTCAGTTTTCAGTTGTTTCCGTTCACAATCAGTTCCACCGGCTTCTTCCGTTTAAAAAATTACTGACAACGTCACTCCGATTGAGACGAGGGCGACGCCGCTCAGGAGAACCCATCTCACTGAAGTCATCGTACGCCAGTTTTCCCTGAAAAGAGCGATGTCTTCGCTTCGTCTTGAGCAGTTAAAAATGAAGAGGAGCGCGATGCCGAGTAGAACCGCACTGCTGATGAATTCACTCGAAGGAAAAATCATCGCGAGGCTGACGAAGAAAACCGAGCCGAGAATTTCCGCCAGATGACGCTTGTTCGAGATACGTTCATCGCCCGTCAGATCGCGGTTCGTCAGCGTCAGAGCAGCCAAAGATGCTATTGTCACGGCGGACCCGATGACGAGGCACAGAATTTTCGCCACAAGCAGAAGCGTTTCCCCCATTTCCTGCCCTAATGATCCACGTTGCTCAGAACTTCTTCAATCGTAGTTTCTCCGGTGGCTACTTTGCTCCAGCCATAGTCGCGCAGGGTCGTCATCCCGCCGGCGAGCGCTTCCTTTTTGAGCGTCGCGTAAGAAGCGTGCGAAGTGATCAATTCTGAAAGCGCCGGACTGATCTTGCAAATTTCGAGGATCGCCATTCGCCCCCTGTATCCAGTACCGCGACAGGAACGACAACCTACCGCTTCGTAAATCCCTTCTTTCTGCTCCATGGGGAAACCCACTTCCCTAAGGTAACTGTCCTCAAGATCCGCAGGCCGCTTGCACTCCGGACAAAGCTTGCGAACAAGGCGCTGCGCCAAAAATGCCCGCACCGATGAGGCGATCAAAAACGGCTCCACGCCCATGTCGAGGAGTCGGGTGATTCCCGACACAGCATCATTGGTGTGCAGGGTCGAGAAAACGAGGTGCCCCGTGAGGGCACCGCGAACCGCGATCTCCGTTGTTTCAAGATCCCGCATTTCACCCACCATGATGATATTCGGATCGCCTCGGAGAATCGCCCGCAGTCCGGTTGCAAAAGTCAGCCCGATCTCCGGCTTCATCGCGATTTGCACGACGCCGTCGAGGCGGTTCTCCACCGGGTCCTCCACCGTGACGATCCGGGTGTCCTTCGTATTGAGCTGCTTCAGAAAGGTATAGAGTGTTGTCGATTTACCCGAGCCGGTCGGCCCCGTCACAAGGATGATTCCGTTGGGTTGTTTGAGAAGGCCCTCGATCGTCGCGCGAGTCTCCGCATCGAGACCTAGCATTCCCATGTCGAAATTTTGACGCGTGAGGAGACGAAGGCTGACACTTTCCCCGTTTACCGAGGGAATGGTTGCCACGCGAACATCGACTGGGTTGCCGTCCAGTTCCAGATTGATCCGTCCATCCTGTGGAAGGCGACGCTCGGCAATATCGAGCTGCGCCATGATCTTCAGTCTCGAAACGAGCGAAGCCTGCAAGGCGCGAATGTCCGGAGGAACCGTCACTTCCTGCAAAGCGCCATCGATCCGATATCGAATCCGGAGGTTTTTCTCGAGCGGCTCGATATGAATATCTGTCGCCCGCTCGCGCAAGGCCTCTCGGAAAATCTGATTCACAAAATTCATGACGGAGGCTTCCTCCTCTTCCTCGTCGAGTTGAGTTACCTCCTGCTCAAAATCGTCATCCGCATTCGGATCCCGCCCTTCGATGAGTTCATCGAACTGCTCGGCGCCGACCCCGTATCCCTGTCGCAAGCCCTCAAGGATTCGATACCGGGTTCCGACCGCCCAGCTCACGGGGTGAGCCCACTCACGCCCCACCGCCTGCCGCGCTTCCAGATCAAAGGGATCGTAGGTCAGCAGAGTCAACGCACCGTCATCGGCAACGACAGGCAGTAAGCGATGTCTCAGCGCCACCCTGGCCGGGAATTTCCGGTGCAGGGTCGATGACTCGTCCGCGACCGGATCCTTGATGAAGGGCAAGCGCGATTCCTCCGCGAGTTGGGCGGCGAATGATTCCTCTTCGACGATTCCTGCATCGAAGAGCGCATCAATGAGGGAACTGTGCTTTGCGGCGGCCTCGGCAAGAACGGCTTCACAACGCAGGGCGTCGGCACAGCCACTGTTGAGGGAGACCCTGGTAAGAAGAGGAATCAAAGACATGGTGGAAGGCAGAGAATGACAGGGAGAAGGTCTTTGAGTCAACCCCGCCGTTTCCTCACGGTTGCACCGGGTAAGGTGATTCGCCCCTTGCCTGACAGGCCTCCTGTATTCATAGTCCCCCTGTGATTTTGGATCTCGACAAGTTCATTACCAAAGAGAAGCCATTCTGGGACGAGTTGAGCCAGCTTCTTCGTCACCAGAATGAAGATCCCGGGAGACGACCCTCGCTCGACGAAGCGAGACGTTTCCACTACCTCTATCAGCGAACCGGTGCCGATCTCGTTAAGCTGAAAACCTTTGCGGGAGAGGCGGAAACCGTCCGGTTTCTGGAAAGCCTCATTGCGAAAGCCTACAGCCAACTTCATGAAACCGGCGGTGAGGCGATCCCGTTCCGCCCCCTTCAGTGGCTCACGAAAACATTTCCATGCACTTTCCGACGACACTGGCTCGCATTCGTTCTTTCGATTGGCACCTTCTGTATCGGGGGCGCTTTCGGCGCCACTGCGCTCTCTCTCAACTACGAGCTCAAGGCTGACTTCATTCCGGCCCGGTTCAGTCATCTCAACGAGAAACCCTCGAAACGGGTCGAGCGGGAAGAGAAGCAGGATTTCGATGCCTTCCAGGGACGGCATACCTTTTCCTCCCAGCTCATGACTCACAACACGAAGGTAACGATCATGACGATGGTCACGGGTTTCTTCTGGGGAGTCTTCACTTTAATTCTCCTGTTCTACAACGGGACCCTCATTGGAGTAGTCATGTTCGACTACATCGCCGACGGCCAGAGTGTTTTCCTGACGGCCTGGCTCCTGCCGCACGGATCATTTGAGCTGCCCGCCATTTTCATCGGCGGGCAGGCAGGACTCATCATCGCGAGGACCATGTTCGGCTGGGGCACGAACCTGAAACTCCGCCAGCGCTTCAGCCGGATCCGCGGGGACCTCCTCACGCTCATTACCGGAGCTGCGGTCATGCTGATCTGGGCAGGCATTGTGGAATCGTTTCTTTCCCAGTATCACTCAGCTCAGTTCTATCCCTGGAAAATCGGATTCGGCGCGATTCAACTGATGGGATTGATCCTCTTTCTCACCCTCGCCGGCCGCCGCAGCCAAAGCGACGATCCTGCTGTCTGATGCTTGGAGAAACTACCAGCCTCGAAGTCCGGACCCCTGAAGGAGTCAGCTTCTCTTTACCCATCGCCAGCCCCTTCAGCCGCTGCCTTGCTCTCGCGGTCGATTTTGCCGTCGTCGTGGCGCTGACCCTGCTGATCTCGCAGGTCATCAGTATTTTCCAAAGTTCCGTTTCGGAGATCCCCCTCATCGGGCCGATCCTGAGTGACTTCGGAGCCGGAGCGACGATTCTCCTGCAGTTCCTCGTCTTCACCTTCTACGGCATGATTACGGAATGGCTCTGGTCCGGGCAAACCGTAGGCAAGCGGCTCTTCCGGCTCCGGGTCATTGATGAGAGCGGACTCGCCCTCGGGGCCAAACAGATTGTGATCCGAAATCTCTTTCGCCTTCTCGACATCCTGCCTTCGACCTTTTACCTCATCGGCAGTGTCTCCTGCCTTTTCACGAAGCGCTGTCAGAGGATCGGCGACATCGCGGCCGGAACGCTTGTCATACGTGAAATCACACCGCGGGCGCCGCAATTAGAGGAGGTGCTTCTCTTCGGGGAGAATTCCTTTTCGACCCAGCCTCTCCTCGAAGCACGGCTCCGTCAGAAGACCACCCCGGAGGAAGCTCGCATCGCCCTCGATGCAGTGTCACGTCGAAACGAATTTGACCCGGAGAGCCGGCTTACTCTTTTCTCGAGAATCGCGGATCACTTCCGCGAAGTGGCCGATTTTCCCGATGAGGTGACCGGGGGACTCTCCGACGAACAGTATGTTCGCAACGTCGTCGATACCCTCTTCCGGCGGGCAAAAGTCTGAATCAGGATCTCAGCGGCTCAGATCTTCCTGCCGAAGAACGCGGAATCCCGCTTTCGACAGAATTGAATCGCCGAACTGGTTATCCTCGACACAGAGCGCGAGGGCGGCTTTCCCGTTCGGCTGGGTCAGGAGCGGATAGATGAAGTGAATGTTAGTTTCCGCATTCAGCAAAGTCCTGAGGCAGGCAGGCATCTGCTCGGCACCGTCCCGCAACTCCACGACAACGAGATCGGTCGAGTTGAACGGAATCCCCTTTTCGATGAAGACCGTCTCGACGGTTTCCGGATCGCTCACGACGAGACGCACGACGGTGTTGTCGATCGAATCCTGAACCGAGAGCCCCAGGACCACGACATGATTGCTTTTCAGCAGATCAAGGATGGAAACGAAGGCCCCGGGCCGGTTCGGAAGAAAAACTGCGATCTGACGGATTGAAGTGCCGTCTTTGGTCTTTGCGGAAGTGGAATCGTCGTCGTTATCCATGTTGATTTGAACCCCGGAAGATGGACCGGTTTGGCCGCCTTGTCAGGCCAAAACTCCCGCTACTCCACGGTGACACTTTTGGCGAGATTGCGGGGCTTATCGACATCACAGCCGCGCTCCACCGCAAAGTGATAGCTGAGGAGCTGCAAAGGAATCACCGCCAGGATCGGGCTGAGACATTCCATCACCGGCGGGATGTAGATCACTTCATCAGCCAGTCCCTCCAGTTCCGTGTTGCCCTCCGTCGTAATCGCAATGGTTGGACCTTTCCGCGCTTTGACCTCTTCCAGGGTGCTTACGTTTTTGTCGTAGACAGAATCTTTCGGCATGATGAACACGCTCGGAACTTCCTCGCTGACGAGGGCGATGATGCCGTGCTTCAACTCAGCGGCGGCGTGGCCGCTTGCAAAAATGTAGGAAATCTCCTTCATCTTGAGAGCGCCTTCCAGGGCTGTCGCATAGTGAAACTGTCGTCCCAGAAACAGCATCGCCGGGGCGTTGTTGTATTTGATCGCAATCTGGCGAATCCGCTCACTTTGCAGAAGAATCTGCTCCACCTTTGCGGGGAGATCCCGGAGTTCCTGAAGCATCTTCTGCCCGTAGTCGACGGAGAGGTGCTTCATGCGACCGAGGAGCAAGCCAAGCAGGGCCAGGACCGTCACCTGTGAAGTGAAGGACTTCGTCGCGGCCACTCCGATTTCAGGCCCCGAGTGAAGATAACTGCCGCCGTCGGATTCCCTGGCAATCGTGGATCCGACCGAGTTCACGATGCCGAGAACACGATGCCCTTTCCGCTGGCCTTCACGCATCGCGGCGAGGGTATCAATCGTCTCCCCGCTCTGGCTGATCACGAAGACGAGAGTGTTCTTGTCGAGTGGCGGATTGCGATAGCGAAACTCACTCGCCACTTCCACTTCCGTGGGAATGCGGGCCAGAGACTCGATGATGTACTCTCCGGCCATCGCGGCATGTGACGCGGTTCCGCATCCACAAAGGACGATGCGATCGATGTCTCTCAGTTCGCGTGGCGTTAGGCCCAGGCCGCCCAGCAGTGCAGAGGCCTGATCGTCGACGAGACGTCCGCGAAAGGCGTTCTCAATCGAAGTGGGCTGCTCAAAAATCTCTTTGAGCATATAATGCGGATACTCCCCTTTCTCCGCCTGCTCCGGCGTGAAGTCGACCGTGCTGACTTCGTATTGAGACAAAGCACCGTCGATTTTCTCGACCTGGAAATCATCGGGGGTCAGGCAGACGAGGTCCCGATCCTGAAGATAAACCGCGTCCTTCGTGTGCGAGACGATGGCTCCCACGTCTGAGGCGAGAAAGTTTTCCCCTTTTCCCAGCCCAAGGACCAGAGGAGAACCGAGGCGGGCCCCGACCAGAAATTCGGGTATGTCCGCATGCAGAACCGCAATTCCGTAAGTTCCTGAAACCTGGTTGAGCGCTTCGCGAACGGCACTGACAAGGCGCCCCTTCGGATCTTCGACCGGGCTGGTATCATAGGCCCTGCCGATCAAGTGGGCGAGAACCTCCGAATCTGTCTGCGAGGCGAACTCATGACCCTCGTTCAGGAGACGATCCTTAAGCAGTTTATAATTCTCGATCACCCCGTTGTGGACAACCGCGAGTCGCCCGCTCTGATCTGTGTGCGGGTGTGCATTGGCATCGCTGGGCTCACCATGCGTAGCCCAACGGGTGTGGCTGATTCCACAGCTACCCGTAGCAGGATCTTCAAGAAGGAGCTCCTTCAAATTGTCGAGGCGACCACTGCGCTTCCGCATTTCGATTGTATTCGAACCATTGAGCACCGCAATGCCCGATGAATCATACCCCCGATACTCGAGGCGACGAAGTCCCTCGATCAAGATGGGAGCCGCTGAGGCTTTCCCGACGTACCCAATGATACCGCACATAATTATTATAATAACTAAAACTCAAGGAAGCCTAAGTTCGAAAGCTCCACCAATCAAAAAATTTGTCACGAAAACAGTCCCCATCTCTCTAATCTTCCGTTAATCTATCAAAGCAACATGTCTAAACCGTCCACTGAAAAGTCACTCAAGGGAACACTGGCGATTATCATGGGAGGAGGCCAGGGAAGCCGCCTCTTTCCGCTTACGCACCGTCGCTCGAAGCCCGCTGTTCCTCTCGCCGGAAAATACCGCATTGTCGACATTCCGATCAGTAACTGTATCAACTCGGGCATCCGTCAGATGTATGTTCTGACGCAGTTCAACAGTGAGTCTCTCAACCGACATGTCACAAGCGGTTACAAATTCGATCACTTCGGAGAAAATTTCGTTCACATTCTTGCGGCTCAGCAGACCCCGGGGGATGACAACTGGTATCAGGGTACGGCCGACGCAGTGCGCCAGAACCTCAGTTATTTTCTCGAAAAACCTTATCAACACTTTCTGATTCTGAGTGGCGACCAGTTGTATCGCATGGATTTCCGCAAGATGCTGAAACGCCACCTTGAAAACGAAGCTGACCTCACGATTGCGACGACGCCCGTGGAAAGAGATCCGGCCCGGGCTTTCGGACTCATGCACACCGACGAGAACAGCCGGATCACTCAGTTTGCAGAAAAGCCCGGTGACGACGACGACGCTTTAGACAAATTAGTGATGCCGGCACCCCTGCTGAAATCAGCCGGCTTGCAGGAATCCGACGAGCGATTTCAAGCCTCAATGGGCATTTACCTGTTTAACCGTGAGGTTCTTGAGAAAGCCCTCGACAATGATCTGCAAGACTTCGGAGGAGACGTCATTCCTTCCATCATTGAGAGTGATAATGTCTACAGCTACATCTTCCGGGGCTACTGGGAGGACATCGGAACGATCAAGTCTTTCTTTGAAGCCAACATTGAGTGCACCAAAATTGTCCCGGCCTTCAACTTTTTCGATCCGGCCAATCCGATTTACACCAGATCAAGACTGCTTCCGGCCAGTAAAATCAACGAGGCGCACATTGAAGAGGCGCTCCTGTCTGATGGATGCATCATCACGAGCGCTTCGATTCGAAGCTCCATCATCGGAGTTCGCTCCGTGATTGAGAAGGGCTGCGAAATTTCCGAGTCAATCATCATGGGATCGGATTTCTACAATAAAACCGTGGTTCCTGAGGGTGGCGGTAAGCCGAAGGATATTCCGATCCGGATTGGTGAGAACTCCAAGATCCATCGCACGATTATTGATAAAAATGCCACAATTGGAAACGGCGTGGTCATTCACCCCCGCGACCGGGTGAATGAGGACACCGAATGGTGCCACATCCGCGACGGTATCGTCGTGATTCCGAAAGGAATCTCAATTCCTGACGGAACGGTAGTTTGACCGCTTCGCGGAAATCAATTTCCTAATAGGAGCTAACCACTCCATCCCGGGCGATTGTCATGACCTCCTCAGTGACAAGGTCTTTGACGACGACTCCGCTCGCGCGGATATCGAGGACCTGGTAGTCACGCGCTCCAGCGCCGGGCTGTGAGGTGCGGAACACGTCACCGGACTTCACGGCGTAGCGGTATTTGCTGTCCGCAGAAGTAAGGATTGCATACGTGTCGGAAGATTTTCCCGAAATATCATTCACGAGAAGGTGGGTCGTCCCGTTCTCGGTATTCTCAACCTTCACCCGTGAAACGTCGACCATTCGACCTTTGCCCTCTTTCGAACTGACGAATTTCCTCGTCACTTCTTTGACGGTGTACGGGGTCCCCGGAATCATAGAGCCTGCCTCAACTTCGACGGGTTCCTCCGACTGATGATCGAGTCGGCGAATTGCAGCCTTGCTCCCCTCTACCTTCGCGACCGTGATCGGCAGCGGCTCCTCGTGATACGACGCAAGAATCATCGACTTCACCGGTGCCTCTTCGGCGCTTCGCGAATGAATGGTGGAACCATTCAGGGCCGCGATCGGCTTCGATTTTGCCTGCTCCCTGACCTTCGCTGCGGCAGGGCGGGTTGCTTCGATCGTCGTCGATGCATTCGCCAACTCGGCAGGACTTGACCGCTCTTCGTCCTCATCGACCGTGGCATCCTCCGGGACTACTTCCTCCACTTCTGATTCCTGCAACGTCTCTTCGACAGCTGCATCCGCGATCAATGCATTCTGGGCCTCAGCCATTTCACGCAGCACTTCCTCGCTCTCCGGAGTTGACCCCCATTCCTCCGGGGAAATAATCAGCGTTCTGACATCGTCGAACCCCTTTCTTTCCGCAAGAACCGCAGCCGTCAATCCATCGTTGGTCTCAGAATAGGGATTCGCCTGATTCCGGAGGAGAGTCCGAACCGCGTCGAGCTTTCCACCTTCTGCCGCGATCATGAGCGGGGTCATGCTCGCAGGACTCCTCGTATTGATATCCGCCCCTGCGCCAAGAAGACGTCCAATCACTTCCTCACTGCCATTGAAGGATGCCACGAGCAGCGCATCATCCAATGCCGAGGGCGAAGCCTGACTCGAAAGTAACGAAACCACGTCTGCGTGACCGTTGAAAGCGGCGATGGAAAGGGCACTCCACCCCTCTGCATCCTTGACCTCAAGATCCCCTCCCCGGCTCAGGAGCATTCTCGAGACATGCTCAAAGCCCTTCGCCGACGACGTGATCAAAGCGTCGCGTCCCATGCTGTTCCGGTGGCGGGGATCTGCGCCCAGACCGAGAATGCGCTCGACAGCCCGGGAATGACCTCCGCCAGCGGCTTTGATAAGGGCGGTGTTTCCGACGCTGTCTGTCGCATCAATATCCATTCCCATTCCGACAAAGAGGTCGAGGCTTTCGACATCGCCGGCAGCAGCCGCAATGATCATGTCTTTCACCGAGGTTCCATAGCCTTTTTCCTCAAGAGCCTTTCGTGCCTGCTTTTGAGGATCGCTGCATCCGCTTGCGAGAACCGCAAGAACGACAGCCATAGATGTTAAAAACATGGGGAAATTTAAATCCTTCATAAATCAATTGAATATGATAATTCGACTATTTACATTTTGGCTTGAAATAACAGCCATGACAATCATTTATTTTATAAAATCAAACATCTAAGTTTACTTAATTGATCTCACTTCTTTTGGAAATGCTCCCTTCCCTGCTTGGTAAATCCATGAATTTGAAGGAGACTCTGGCCCGTGAAAATCGATTACCTCATCGTTGGCCAGGGCCTGGCCGGATCACTCATCGCCTGGCAACTTCTTGAGCGGGGCAAGCGCATACTCGTGGTTGACCGCGATGAAGAAGTCACTTCATCCAAAGTCGCGGCAGGGCTCGTCACTCCCCTGACCGGCTTACGACCGGGAATAACACCGGCGTTTGAGGAAAGACTGCTGACTGCCAAAAAATTTTACTGGGATGCGGAGGAAACAACCGGAGCGCGCTTTTTCTATCACCTTCCAATCGCGAAACTCTTTCGCGACGAGACCGAAGCTGAAGCGTGGTTATCTTCTGACACTTCGGAAGGAAAGCCCCTTCATCCCTACCTTGCTCCGCTTGGGCTGACACCTGGATTACTTCATTCAGAACACGGAGGACTGAAGATGAACGGTGGAGGCTGGCTCAACGTTCCGGTTTTCCTGGAAGCGACCCGACAGCATCTCCTCGAGCGGGCCGCTTACGCAATCGGACGGGTCAACGCCGACGAGGTGACCACCTCGCAGACTTCTGCTCATTGGAGAAATATTGAGGCCTCGAAAATTATTTTTGCGGAGGGCTGGAGAAGCCGTTCGAACAGGTTTTTCGATTGGATAAAAATGCATTCAGCACTGGGGGATATCCTTGAAGTGAGAATCCCTGCGCTGACTGGCCTCTCTGAGATCGTAAACCGCGGCGCATGGCTCCTCCCTCTCGGAGGTGATCGTTTCAAAACCGGCTCGAACTATCGTCATAATGTTACCTCCACGATTCCCGACGAAACCGGTCGGACCGGGATTTCCGGAAAGCTCAAAACGGTCACGCCCCTGCCTTTCGAAATCATCGGGCACCAGTGCGCAGTTCGCCCCATCATCAGACGAAGCCAGATTTTCTGCGGAATTCATCCCGCTTACCCGACCATTGCCTACTTCAACGGTCTGGGGTCCAAAGGAGTCGTGAACGGGCCGTGGCATGCAGCGCGACTTGCGGCCCACCTCATCGACAGCGAGCCGCTTCCTCAAGAAGCCGATATCCGCGGAAATTTGATTTAGAACGCTGATGAGCCGCCCCCGTCTTCCCACCGCCATCGAACTTGCGCATCAGTTGATTCGCGAGCGACTTTCCCCGGGCGATACCGCAGTCGACGCCACAGTTGGAAATGGTCACGACACCGTGTTTCTGGCCTCAATCGTCGGAGCCGGGGGGCGAGTGATCGGATTTGATATTCAGGAGACGGCAATCCAAATCACAGCGGCGAAGGCTTCTGGTTTCCCCCATGTCACTCTGCATGTGGAGAGCCATGAGTCGATCGGGAAATATGTTACCGGGGGCGTGCAGGCAGTCATGTTTAATCTCGGCTATTTGCCGGGCGGCGATAAATCCATCACGACCCGTCCGGAATCCACGATCAAAGCACTCAACCTTTCGACGAATCTACTGTCCGGGGGCGGGCTAATCACCATCGCCGTTTACGGGGGGCATCCCGGAGGCGAACAGGAAGCGACCGCACTCGAAGAGTGGAGTCGCCAACTGCCACAGGAAGGATTCGGGGTGGCGAAGTATCAGTTTCTAAATCAGAGGAATTCCCCTCCCTACCTGCTGGTGATCGGGAGGAGATAATCATCACGGTGGACTATCGATTCGCCAATGGTTGCCCTTCGCTGTCCGAAGCGCTGTCCCCGGCAGAATTCGCTTCAGCCTCCTCTTCAAGCATCTCCCGTAGTCTTCTCAACACGTCTTCACTGGAAGTGTTTTCGGTCTCAAAACCATTCGTGAAGAAGGAACTGTCAATTGGTTCACCGCCGGGGCCGTAAAGGAAATTTCCGTCGGATGTTTCACCATCAGCTCCGTATCGATCAAATCCCTCATAGGTGAAATCGGTGGAAAGAGCCAGACGAGTGTAGAGTTCCTCAAGCTCCCGCCGCAAATCACTGCTCGTCCGGTCATCCGGCGCGAAATCATCCGACCCGAGATTCCCGAGGTAGAAATCTTCCAGATTGTTCCCGAACAGGGGAGGAAAGCTTCCTCCTCCGCCAGTCCCGCCAGTCCCGCCAGTCCCGCCAGTCCCGCCAGTCCCGCCAGTCC
>JARGOP010000078.1:0-15358 GCA_029233965.1 Verrucomicrobiales bacterium
CTGCCAAGGTTCCGACGGGGGCGCAGGTCGGAAGGGTGGCCCCTTCCGCTACGGGGAGGTAGCGGAACCTGCCAAGGTTCCGACGGGGGGGACGACTCAACCACCCGGCAAGTGAGCAGCGGCCGCTTCTCCGAGAGGACGACAGGACCGAAAACCCTCGCCGCTGGCCGGTAGATCCCGGGCGAATTCTTCGCGTTCCTTCTCCGAAGAAAAGTCGATTCCGATGAGGGCCCGTCCCACCCGTTCGCCGGAGTAGAGGTAGTTGAAATAGCAAAAACTGCCCCGACCCCGAATCGTCTTCGTCAGGAAGGAATGCAAGGCGCCCGGCCGTTCGTAGAATTCGAGATCGAGAAAGAGCGGGGCGGTGAGGAGATCGGCCCGGAGCGGGATGAGCCGGTAGCTGATCTCCTCAGGGTCCTCCAACTCTTCAAAGGCGTAGCCGCTTTCCCGCAGGGAGTGCTGCAGTTTTTCCAAATCGACTTCGGAAAGAGTGAGGCCGAAAAGCGGCCAGGCGGTGTCCGCATTGTTCTTTCCGTATTGGAAGGCACGAATCGCGACTCCATCGAAAGCGTCGTCGAGGAGTTGCAACATCGTGCCGCTCTTTTCCGGGATCCGGATACGAAAGTAGTGCTGTCTCCGGTCGCCTTCCCCGACGTCGGTGGCGATCGCGGCAAGGCGGTTGAAGTCGATGTTCGCGCCACAGAGGACGACGAGGACCTTTTTTCCATCGAGAAGCTTCCTTTGTTTCCAGGCCCCGGCGAGTCCCATCGCCCCGGAGGGTTCGGCGAGACAGCGGAGGCGGTCCCAGCAGAGCCGGATCGCTTCGGACACTTCCGTGTTGGTCACGGTGATGAATTCATCGATCAACTCCCGGCAGACCGCGAAGGGAATTTCCCCGGCCTGACGCACCGCGGTGCCGTCGCAGAAAATATCGAGCTCGCTGAGTCGGGTCGGCGCGCCGTTTTCCACGGCCGCTTTCATCGAGGCCTGCCCCACTCCTTCGACGCCAACGAGATGAATGTCAGGGTAGTAGGTTTTCAGCCAGGCGGCGACGGCTCCGGCCATCCCGCCCCCTCCGATTTGCAGGTAGGCGACATCGAAGGGGCCTTCGCCTGACATGACCACTTCGTCCGCGAGGGTGCCCTGACCGGCCATGACGTGGAGGTCGTCGTAGGCGTGGATGTAGACCAGGTTGTCCTCTGCCGCCCGGGCGAGGGCGGCGCTGCAGGCTTCGTCGTAGGAGTCGCCTGAGAGAATCACTTCGACGCGGTCGCCTCCGTGTTTGATGACGGCGCGCTGTTTCACCAACGGTGTCGTGAGCGGCATGTAGACGAGAGCATCGATCCCAAGTGCGGCCGCGGCGAGAGCGACCCCCTGGGCGTGGTTGCCTGCGGAGGCGGTGACGACGCCACGCGCTTTTTCCTCCGGCGCGAGAATGGCCATGCGGTTGTAGGCGCCGCGCCATTTGTAGGCTTTGATCGGCGAAAGGTCTTCGCGCTTGATGAAAACCTCAGCCTCTCCGAAGTCATCGATTCGCTCCAGCGGCGTCGGCCGGGCGATCTGGTAGACCCGCTCGCGGGCGAACAGGATTTCGCGGCGCAATTGCCGCAACAGGGGGAGTTCTCCTTCGGTTTCGAACATGGATTGGGTAGACAAAGTAAACCGTGCCGACGATTTGGAAACCTCTTGCTGCAGCTCAGGGTCGGCTCATCGAGGAAACTTTCGCAAAGTCACCGCCCGAGCCAGCGTGGTTTCAGTTTTCTGATCGTGTCAAAAACCGGACAACTCTCCGCGTGCGCCCCGGGCAGGTAGCCGGTGCTCATGAGAAATTCGCCGGTGATTTCGCCGCCGGTGAACTTGAAGGTCTTTTTGAAGAGTTTGACCCAGTCCTCTTTGGGCAGCGGGTGGTGGTGGTCGAGCCACTTGGAAAACGATCCATGAGACTCCCGCAGGGCCAGGACCTGCCTGGCGTTGTGGATCGCGGCATCGACCTTGAGGCGGTTGCGAATGATGCCGGGATCGTTCAGAAGTCGTTCCCGATCCTTGCCCCCGTAGCGGGCGACTTTCTCAAGATCGAATCCGTCGAACGCTTTGTGGAAGGCCTCTTTCTTTTTCAGGATCGTGAGCCAGGAGAGGCCGGCCTGATTGATTTCGAGAACGAGGCGTTCGAAAAGACGATTGTCATCCGCAATGGGAAAACCGTATTCCTCATCGTGATAGGATCCGTGAAAAGGATGACCGGGAGCGATCTCGCAGTAGGTGCTCATGGGGGAAGAGGGATGAAGTGTCGGCGTTGAGGAACTCACCCCGTGAGTGGGATTCCACAGGGGATAAGCGCCGCGGTATTTGATCATCACCAATCGTTTAGGGCAACGCAACTACCGGCGTGGTGCTTTCCTCAATAGGGTCAACCGAATCACCTCTGAAATTTCGGCTCCCCAAAGCCGAAATTGCAATCCGCAGACTGACCATTTCTCTCGTACCCCCAGAAGAGGGCTCCGGAGAATCCGCGACCAAACGCGAAGAGGTGGCAAAAATGACCGCACTGCTGAGGTGAACTGTGTTCGAGCTGAGCCATGGAGGAGCTGTCCTCCTTTAATCCGTTGCACCTTTTTCACGTGGGCGTCGAGACTGCTCCGAGCACGATGCTGAACGCGGGCCTCTTGGCAATAGATCAATTCCGCCCCGGAATTGATCGCCCGGCGACAAAAATCGGTGTCTCCTCCAGAAAAGCGAGTTGAGTCAAATCCGCCTAAGTCCCGAAACAAGTGATTCGGAACCAGCAAATTGGCGGTCGCGGCGTGGCCACGTTTCACATACAGGGCTTGTGGAATCCCCAAGGCCATGTCATACAATTCAAAGAGGGTGGGAGCGGTCGCATCCGCCGGCAACATCTCGACCGCGCCCGCGACGAGGGCGACGCGGTTCGCTCCTCGAGAATACTGCTGGACCGCGCTTTCCAGCCAATCAGAAGAGGGCATGCAATCAGCGTCTGTGAAGGCAAGCAAATCTCCCTTTGCTTCAGACGCTCCCAGATTCCGGGCCGCGTAAGACCCCGGTGCTCCACAGTAAAGTTGCCTGACGCCTTCGGAAAGTTGATCCAACGCAGGACCTTGAGAAGACCCGTTATCGACTAATAAAAGCTCAAATTCCCGGTACGATTGTCGCTCGATGCACAACAGTAGATCTGAAACCAAATTCCACTGGTTATAAACAGGAACGATAATTGACACGAAAGGAGACACGGCGAGACTTTCGTTTCATCGGCAATGTTTACAATCATTGATTGAATGGAGCGGAATGAGTGAAAAACTTCAGATCTTTTTAACATTGGTTCGCAATCTCTACCCCGGGCCTGGGTTGTGCGCTCCCTCTTTGAGAAGCCAATGGCAATGATTCTACCAGCGGCCCATTTGGCCAAAATTTGGACGGTAATGACTCCCGGGGAGAAGGGCTTGAGTGTCCTTGCTCTTTTCATGCCGGCGCTGAATCGACTCGCGATGTTGGGATCGTTTGGGCTTGCCATCAAACTGATTTTGGCTTCTGCCACCGGGAAAATAGAGCCGGAATGGAGATGGGCGATCGCCCTCACTCTAGCGGCAACGTTTGCTCTCTCCAGTTTGATTCGCTGGACCGGAGACAAGGTCTTCATTGCGTTGCATACAACCTCGCTTCGAATCGTCCGACGTCTCATCGCGAACAACCTTCTCGGGGCAAGAGAATTGATGAAAAAAGAGAGGGGTAAAGTCGCGAGAAACTTCAGGAAGGTCGAGGCTCGTCTCGTCAGGAAGTGGTCGACGATCCTGGTCAATATCGTGGATTTGGCCGCCTCCGGTGTCATGATCGCGATTCTGATGACGTTGGTGACATGGGTCCTGCCCCTTGTCGGAGGGTTGATGATGAGTGGGGGAATTCTCGTTCTTCTCTACTTTTGTTTTCGCATCAAAAAATCAAAGGGAAACCCTCCGCTCAGGGAGGCGCAAATGGACCTCGACAAGCTCGTCAAAAGGCTCGTCGGCGGTAAGGGGCAATCCCAAAACGTCGTGAAATCCTATGAAAACAATCGTGTTGATCGAATTCGATCAAGCGGTTTTAGAAAGCCGCGAGAATTGAAAAGCAAACTTTCGTGGCTGGTTAGTGGCGGTGCGGCGGTGATGATGGTCTCAGTTTTCTATCTTGCTTCGGATGGCTGGCTCGATGGGAAAGATCCCGTCCTCCTCATTCTTTTCGCCTTTGCGCTTCGCTTTAGTATTTTTCAGAGCGAGAACGTTTTCTTCAAATGGACCCTATTGCTCCGCGAACGGGACGCGGCTCGGTTGTTGTCGCGAGTGTTACAGGGAGATAAAGGCTACCTTGGATCAGGGTCCTTCACAATCAATGCGGATTCAGAAGAGGGCGGCCTTGATCAAAACGAGACGATCTAGAAATGACTATTCCTCGAATGGATTAGAAAGAATTTTCCTCGTTGTCTTGAGCCATCCCGAAGATGATCTTTTCTACTTCCTTATTTTTGCACCCATACTTCTGATCGAGGTAATCCAACGATTTCAGAATCGCGTTGCTTCGCGCGCTATACCGCTTCTCACCAGAAGCAGGTGCATCAAGAGTATTCATTCCAGAGGACAATCTAAGAACCGTGGCATTGACCCATTTGTATAATCCTCTTTCCGGTACGTTTTGTCTTGTTTCAGGATGCCAGAATGGACGACTCCAGCTCTGCCAGGGGCCTCGAATGCCCAGGCGAATAAATAGTTCTGCTTTATCACGGAATCCATAGGGTAACCGCTCATTATACCGTTCCGAGGCAGAGCGGTGAAACGCGATCTGAGGCTCTTCTTTGCCGGAATTGGGCTCCACCTCTGAAAAGTATTTTTCGTTTTCAATCAGCCTTTGCATCGGCAAAACGAGATAAGGGACATGGGGATAGCTCGAGGCAGACTTTTCGATTCTCCGAAAACATTCTTCCGTTAAAATGCAGTTGCCGTCGAGGGCAAGAACCCATTCGGCCAGGCTCGCCCCCTTTTCCAGCGCCGCATTTCGCGCCCCGTTCACATTCATCGCGTATCGCACCTTGGGCGCAGCGGCAAAGCACAGGTCGCGTTCCCTCAAGGTTGGTTTCATTGCTTTAAACCGGGAAGATGAAAAGTAAGCATCACCTCCAAAAGGGGTGGTGTCCCAGTTCGCGGCCGCATATTCAGATCCCTCGAAGGGGAGTTGAACATATTCGACTTGGTGCGAATTCAGAAGCTCAATAATCGCCTTCTCAGTGTCCTTATCAAAAATACGGTTCACGATGAAAAACTTCGTACATCCGGGAAAGTCAGGTTCGTTCTCAAGGGTGAAACGTAAATTCGTCAGAGTCTGATTCGAACTGTGTCGGGGAAAATGATCACTTCCGAGGATACGGGCGAGAGCGAATCGGAACTCGGGCTTGGATCCCCTCAGGGGCAAGGGAGAGGCACGGGGAAGACAACGAATAAAATGTTGGGCTTCACTTGCCGCTTGCGTGGTGAACCGATGAGAGGCGTTTCTCGATTTTTTAAGCCATCCGAAGGCCCGCCCAATTGCTGTTCTCTTTATTTCCAGCAATGGCGAGAACAAAGCTCTTCTTTGGTAGGAGATGATTTCCCTCCGCAGTTCGGATTCAAAGGGTGCATAGTCCACCTCTTGAGGGTATTTTGAAAAATCAGTATCAAAAAGGGAGACCCGTTCCGTAAAAAAGTGCGATCTGACCCATTCGTTTGATTCATTGAAGTTTTCAAGAAAGCGCTTCGCTTCCTCGCGGGAAATTTTTCGGGGTTCGCCTGGATTCTCTGATTCAATCGTCCCTTGTAAATATTTGTAATAGAGATTCCGCAAACCATTTCGATGCCAGGGTTTGCCTGCTTTATTGACGGCACCCATAATATACTGGGCCTTCGCACTCATGGGGCGGTTTAAACCAAGGTCGCAGGATTCCAATGGAAGATCAGTTAGACCGGCAAGATTTAAAAATTCTTTCACGACGCCATCTCCGCATTGATAGTCATGATACGATCTCACGAGGATGTTTTCCGGAGGTACGACCGGCAAGAATCGTTCAATTAACTTTCGGTAGTCATAATACTGTTCAAAGTCATTGACATTGCGCTCCGGCGGCCGCCTCAAATAGAAGTGGGCTCCGAGGTCCTCAAAGACATCGTCAAACCCGGAATGTCCGGCCCGAAGAACTGACGAGTAACGACTCAATGCCTGTTCATCCTGACGTCTTAAGAAAAGGACCACGTTGATCTCTTCTACAAACGCGCGGAAAAAGTCCCAAAGACACTCCATCTCGGAGGGTTGAGTCAATCGGCTGTGTAGCAGCTCGGTGCTCACAATCAAGGTGTGCCAGGGCTCTCCGGAGGTAAGCTCGTCTTCGAACGAAGCTCTCAGCCGTTGGCGAAAGGTCTCTTCATCACAGCGGTTCTGAGCGAGGTTGTGGGCCTTGATATTGTCGAGGACACCGTCATCAAGGCACGCGGCCGCGAGCAGAGTATGGTTCACCGGTCCAAGGCTTTGGGGAAAGAGAAATCCTTCTTCACGCAGACGCTTGCGGTTGACCGCGAGCAAATTCTGAATCGAGGTCGTCCCTGTTTTTTCGGTGCCGACATGAAGGATAAGGCGTTTCTCTCTCTGATGGGAACACATCGCTCGCAAATTTGGATCTTAATGACGGGTTGGAAAGCCAAAGAGGTCGGATTTCGGGGCGGAAAAAGAAGGGAAGTCAGAAACAATCTCAAGGTTTGATTTCGTGAGGAGAAACATGAGCCTTGTGTTCTCCTCACTGAGCTGTCGGAGTTCGCGGACCTCTGGCACTCCCATGCCTCTTCTTCCAGTTGTAGAACGTTGCTTCGCTCACACCCATCCTGCGGCAGATGCCCACCGCCTTCTCTCCACTCTCGAATTGTTTCAGAGCGTAAATGATCTGCCCGGGACTGCAGCGGCCTTGCTTCATTTTCCCCCATCTCCTTATTTCCCGGTCATCCGAAAATCCCCAATCTCGCAACACGCCAGTTTTCAGGTTCAACGTCAGGCGAGTTTTATTCAATTTCTGGGAGTGTCTCCCGGAAGAGCCCATTACCTCATAGTGCCAGAGTTTGCCTCCAACGCTGTGGCAACGATCCGAGAAGCTTTTCAACAGCCTGATATTGCCTGAGCAAAGTATCGCGAAGCCTTTTCCTGTCGAACTCGGACAGTGGAACTGAAGCACTGCGGAGGCGAGGTTCGTCGAGTTTCGGAGGAAAATAGTCGACTCCCAGGAACCTGCAGAGATTCGAGATTCGTTCCTCGCTGATGAAATTTTCGAAATAATCGATCAGCAATCGTTCGGAAGGGATAGACTTTCGCGCTTTTCTCAGCATGAGTGAATAATCGTACCTGACAGGTGTTACATTATTTTTGCCCTCAAGAAATCTCTCGAGGAGAAAATAGGCCTCCTTTTCAATTTCCCTCCGGTCTGAAAGACCGAACGAAGCCTGCATTCGGATTTGCGACCAGATTCTGTCGACGGGGTCACGCAGGATCATGAGAAACTTGGGAGGGGGGTCGAGACCGGCAAGGTTTCTCAACTGGGAAACCGAAGCCACCATACCGTTGGCCGGAGTGAATTCTCCGACAACACGCGTATCCTTGTCGGCGGACCACGAAACAAGCTCCGGAAAGGAATCTTCTTCGCTCGCGTTGCCTATGAGGACTGTTCGGTAGTGTGAAATAAAGCGCCGTTTCGATTGCAGGAATTCGGAATCCGCAGGCTCGTCAGCCGACTCCATCTGGGTTTCGACCCGGTCAAGGTATCGACCGAGACGGTCGGAACGGTGATCCGGGTTGCCATCGAAGAAGTGGAGTTCCTTCAGGGGAGGAGACGAGCATTGCGGGTGCTCACGGAAATAGCTCCACAACCAGGTAGATGCGGATTTCTGGGCACCGAGGTAAACGAGGAGTGTCTTGTCCGATTTCACAGCAGCGGCGGCGATAGGGAGTTGGACACGATGCTGGAAAAGAATCAAGTGCTTTCGGAAGCGAAGCCGGTTACGAAACGCTTTCCCGAAAGCTTCCGGAGACGGATCGCTTCGAGGGCGGCAACCGAAGACCGGGTGCGCCACGAGGAAGGGAATGGTGATTCGCAACAATGGCGGTGGGAGAGTGTCGCATCCTTCCTCCCGGCTTCGGCACTTTTTCCGGGCCTTCTCCGTGAGTTTTTTCGGTTGCTCCGAGTGGGAGACAAACTAAGCTGACGGCGAGTCTTCGTTTCCGGAATGCGCGCCGCTATCATTGGCTTATACAACTCGGGTTCCTCGATTCTTTCTCGAATTGTGGAAGATCTGGGCGCCGACATCGGCAGACCGCTCTGGCACTCCCATTTTGAGTCGAAAAATCTCGGGAAAAAACTGCGAGCCTGGTGGAGTGAGCCCGAGCTCGTCGAAACTGTGGGGTGGGAGAGCCGGGTCGAATATTTGCGGCTGTGGGCGCAATATCACGAGGCTTCCAGCGACCTCGTCTGTGCGAAGCATCCGCTGCTGTGTCTGAGCGCAGAGGACCTGGACAGGGCGTGGGGGCCGGAATTCAAAGCGATCAGGGCATCACGCCCTCTCGAAACTTCCATCAGGCAGCTGGAGAAACGGGATTGGTTCGAGGAGCCGGAAATAATTCAGCGAACGCTTTTCGACGCCTGTGAAAAGTATTTTCGGAACAGGAAGCATCCCGCGATTGAGATCGAGTATGACGACCTGCTCGAAGATCCTCTCGGAACGGTCGAACGAATCTCCTTTTTTTTGGAACTGGAGCTCGACAATTGGCGAATTCGACGTGCCGCGTCTCTGGTGGAATCTGCACCGGAGGCTGACAAAACAAGGGAAGGATGATGGATGATGTGCAATTCTCGCGCGAGATCACGGCTTTGCGGGCAGTGACTGAATTGCAGGCCGAACGCCACCCACTCGCCTTGAGAAAAAACCAGAACTCCTGAACAGACACTTCCCATGAAAAAGTTCGCATTCCTTTTTGGTACTCAGAAGTGTGGCACGACCTGGCTCGACCGGAATCTCGGCATGTCTTCCCATGTCACCAACGCCGGTGCCAAAGAATGGCGGTTTTTCCCCTGGTATTTTTCCTCGACCCGGAAGCTGAAATACATCGATACCGGCAATCATAAAGAGGACGATTTGCGCTACCAAATGCGCTCGGAACCCGATGAATTTCTGCGGAATCAGGCACGGATTGTGCACTCGGACCCCACGATGTCGGTCCTGGCCGATTTTACACCCTCGCTGGGCGCATTCCTCAGCACTGAAGATTTTCGCGATCTGGCCGGGCTCTTCCGCGGCCTTGAATTGGAGGCTAGGGGCATGATGTTCATGCGTGACCCTGTTGAACGAGCCGTTTCGCAACTCTCGATGCATGTAGAGAACGCGAAAACCAAGTCCCTACCCAAATTGGAAGGCTGGCGCTTGAGCGGGTTCAACGGCTCTGAGACGGAGGCCCTTGATCGATTGGTCGATCACTACCTTGAAAAACTCACATTTCGCAGCCGATACGGGGAGGTCCTGGAAAAAATCACGGCACTGGATGCCACCATTCCATCCCTGGTCATGACGACTGACGAATTGTTTTCGCCCGGCGGTCTGGACCTTGTCGCGGGGTTCCTCGAGATTCCGGAAGTAGCCGTCGACCCCACCGCCCGAAATGCGACGAGGCACGTTTCGATCAGCCTCGAGTCGAGGCGAAAAATAGCGAGGTCCCTCGAATCCACCTACCGCTATATGGAGCAGTACTTCGGTGCGAACGGATTCCCGAAAAGCTGGCTTCCGTCACTTGACTTGCTCGAGTGAAACGAACCGTCGGATGGCAGGTGATGTAGCGAGGCTTTCGTCTCCCCTCCTCGATTCCGGTTCCCGAAAAACAGGCCCCGGGGTTCCAGACGAGGAACCGGACCAACGAACCAGGAGCCCTTCTCCCGCTGCTCCGCAATCGCAGGAAAACCCCGGGGAGATGGTAAGGAGGCGGTATCAGGATGCCGGAGAACCCGGTCCCGGTGGGCTGGGGTTCGAGTTCGGGAACGCATCGGGTGGAATCGGCTTCTCGAGGAACGGGCACAATTTTTCCCAGCCCTCCCCGCTGCAGATGCCCAGCTTCAGGAGTTTGGAAGTGGGTTTGTCTTCAAAGAAGTGGTTCACCCGAAAGTCAAAAGACCGATAAGCCTCGGACCAGGTCGGGAACCGACTGTAGAGGTTAGACTCGACCCGGCCTGCCGCAAAATCGAATCGGTGGGCGAGTCGAGGCGCGCGGAGCTCCGCTGGACTGCTGATCCCGTGCGTCATCTCATAATGGTGGGTGATTGATGTTTCCCATGACGGGATCGGGCGCGTCGTGTAAACGAACCTGGCATTGGGAAAGCTATGGTAGAGAAACTCGAATTGGCAGCTTGCGGGAATGTCGGCAAACGCATCGAAGAGACAGAAGTCGCTTTGCGAAATGAGTGTCAGGCTGTGGGGGTTGAACCAATGGATCGCGTGATAGCCGAGGCGCGAGAGGGCGTCGGTTAGAGAGCTGGTTCCCGTCCGGCTCAATCCGATCCCGAAGACTTTCTCCGCGGAAAAATCCGGAAAATCCGGAGCCATGCATTTCTCCGAGATGCGGCGTAGTTGATCAATCTTCCTCGATCGAAATTGGCTCCGGGAAAGTTCATTCACGATTTCGGAAAACTCCGCGTAATCGCCCAGAGCGAGGAGTATCTCCGCCGAAAGAACCCGGAAGGGAAGGGGTTTGGCGGTTTCGCGCGCTTCGGTATTCCGGACCAGCCTCAGTAGCGTTCTGAGTCGTAGAACCCTGTCACTGCCGGTGCAGCAATACTGGATCGCCCGAAACAGTTGGACCGCGGCAGCGTGGGTCAACGGCCCCTTTTCCGAAAGCGCGAAAAATGTATCCAGTTCCCCGAGAAGCCCTGCCATTTCCCCCCGCATCGCGAGGAGGCGCCTTCGGAGAATTCTCGCCTCGAGCAGATCCGGGGCAAGGTGGAGAATCCTCTCGAGATATTCGAGCATTCGCGGGTAGCTTTTCTGCTCCCGGGCGAGATAGACGAGTTCCCACAGCGGGGCCGGGTCGTTCGGGTGGGCCCGGGCCAGTTCGCGGAAAACGGATTCTGCTTCCGTGAAAAGTCCCTGACGAGCGAGGTCGCGCCCTTTCTTGATTCCAGCATTCATAGCGGCATAGGGATCCTCTCTGGAAGCCGGACTTCCCGAGGCTCGCGCAACACTGTGGAGGCTTTCACGGGGAGTCCGGGAATTCGTAGGAGAAGATCTGAATATCCTTTTGGTACATCTCTCCGACGCGGTCCCGAAGGTCGGGGGTGTAGTATGCGTGCCATGGTTTTTTCTCGGTGCAGGAATTTTCGTGCGGAATTCCGTGTCCGCGGTCGAGGCCGAGGTGGTCGGAAATCCGGGCGAGGTCCCGCTCAAAAGTTTCGAATCGCCCCAGGAAGTCGATGTGGTTCAGGTCGATCAAACACGATTGACGGCGGATGTGTACGTTGCAGTTGTCGAGATCCTGAGATTCACAATAATCGACGAAGTTTTCGAATTTGCTCAACCTCGCGTAGTCAGCCGGACCCGTACAGATCGAACCCTTACGAAAGCCTAAGTCTCGGCTTCGGATTACCTTGCCTTTCCAGGCCGAAACGAGACGGTCCCAGGGATTCCGCACGAAAGCGAATTTGAAATAGTCGCGAAACAGGGCGGGAGGGTAGTGGCAGTGATAGTTCCGTTTTCTCGCAGATTCGATGCCGGCGTCTGCGAGGAGAGCGATGATGGAGCACGTCCCTACCTTCGCGTTGCGAAACCAGAGAAATTTCGGATCATGACAGACCGTGAGCTGGTAAGGTCTCCGCGACGGGGTTTGCTGCGCATTCTCACGCTCCCAGAAGGCCTTCGCGGACTTTTGATATCCCTTGCGGGTCACATCCAGTGGTGTTTTGGGATCGGTCGGATTCAAAAATTTTCGGGGGTATTCGAAATCGGTTTTTTGCGATCAAAGCATGCCATGCGATTCAGGGAAGAAATTCCGGGGAGCTTTTGAGCAACCCCAGCTCCAATAACTGCTCGCTCGAAGAATAGCGCAGCGTCGCATCGCTGGAAAGTTGTGGGCGGTCCCCCCATTGGCTGAGCCCCTTCGCATAGGCCGCATGACGGCGCTTGCATTCCGGTATGCGGGTATTTTCCCCGGCATCGGCGAGGAATGTTTCCCGATAGTTTCCGGCCAACTTGAAGTGAAGCAGAATTCCCGTCACATCGGAAATCACAGCAGGGGTGATTCGGTGGCTGCTCATTAGAAATTTGATTCCCCGCCCACCGCGAATCAGCGGGGTCTTGGTAAGGATTTCACCGAATCCGAACTGTCTTCGCACCCCGCCGGAGACGAATTGATAAGGACAGTAGAGGACGTTGCTGAAGTGGTAATGATTGTCGAACAAGGGGTAGTCGGCGATGAAGTCCACGTGCCCGTCAGTCTCCGGGACGACTGGTTCCTTTTCCGCAAACATGTCATTCATGAAAGCGAAGAGGGCCTCGTGGCCCTTTTTTTCCATGTAGTCGGTCAGTTTTGCCAAATTGGATTCCTCTACCCCGGGGAAGACGAGGGCCTCATCGACGTCGACGTGGAGACACCAGTGTTCATTTCCATGAATCTTGACCAGCTCATTGATCCATTGCATTCCGGAGCAGGCCTCTCCGTAATGGTCGGAAGTCCAGAAAACATGCACGTTGTCCGGCTGTTCGAGAAGGTATTCTCGTGAACCGTCGCCGGAGTCGTTGTCAATGAAGAAGAAACGATCGACCCCGAGCGATCTGTAGTAATCGAGAAACCACGGGAGCCTCCATTTCTCATTACGGAAAACGGTGAAAAGAAGAATTTCGCCTTTTTGTATCGACAGGGGCTTGGAGTCCTCGCGCCGCAGAGCTTTTTCGCGCGGTGGTTTCACGTGGGGGACGTGGTGAGTGCGCAGGATCTCCTCCCAGATTTGTTTGGCTTCATGTTCGTTGCCCCGAAAATGGGCATGCCAGGCCTTCAGCTCCATGATCCTCTGCTCCCGGGTATCGGGTAGCCGATCTATCTCCGCCGCCGCTGCGGAAAGGTTTCCCTGCAGCAGGTGCAGCTCGGCCGCTACGGTCCTCAGATTCCTGTCCGCTGGAAACCTCTGTTCCGCCTCCCTGATGAGCGACTCGGCCGGTTCGAGCGGGGCTCCGAAGCGTTTGGCCATCATCATCCGGAGACGGGCCTCCCTGAGGGCGAGACGGAGTGAACCAGGGGCCTCGGCTCGAGCCGCCTGTATCGTCTCCAGCGCCGGGCCCCAATCGAGACGAGCTTCCTGGAGCGCGGACTGGAGCAGCGCCCGGGTCACGGGTCCGAGTGCTTTCGATTGCTGATCGAGAATGCTCTGCGCCTCGTCGAGCTCGGCGGTCTTGATCAGGCTCCTGATATGAGACGCCCGGGCATCGGTGTCCCGAGGGGCCACTTCACAGAGCTTTTCCCACCTGTCCCGCGCGAGGTCGTAATTTCTTGCTGTTGCCGCGACAATGGCCAGGGCCCTGAGGGCAGACGGTTCGTCGGGTTGCTTCTCGATGAGCCGGGCAAGCAGTCTCTCGGCTTTTTCACATTCTCCCAGCTCGCCGAGAAGGACACCTTTTCTCGAGAGCATTTCCGGAGCAAGCGGACTCACACGCTGCAGTTCATCCATCCAGGTGAGTTCTGTCCCGCGATCCCCGTTCCTCCGCGCCAGTTGAACAAGTCCGCGCAAGGCGCCGGGGTGATCGGGATTCCGTTCATGGATCTCGCAAAAGAGCTTTTCGGCCTCCGAATTACGCCCGTTTTCAAACAGAAGCCGGGCCTTCTCCAGCCGGTGGGCGGGGTTTTCCGGCTCGATCTCCAGGAGCGCGCCGATGAACCCGCACACCGAACCCCGATCGCCCCGTTTTTCCGCGATGCGAATCAACCGGCGGATGGGGGAAATCCGGTTCGGGGAAATTCTTCTCGCAGCGAGGTGAAATTTCTCCGAAATCGGCGGGAAAAGGAGATCCAGCCAGTCGAAGAAACGATTCAGTGGTCTCATCAATTTGCCGCCTCGAGAGCCAATCTGTTCCTTACCGGACACTCTCCCTATCCTTCAGTTCGGCAGATTCGAGGCACCTGCACTGTTTTGCTTTAAGCGCTCCTGTCTAAACTCCCGTTCAACCTCCCACGCCACTTCGTCAGCCCGGGCCATGGCCTCCTCGAGTGGGAGTCCCTCCTGCAAACTTTTCGGGCGTTCCGTGATGGAATAGCCGACATGACTGAGCCAGGCAGGATGCAGGATCTCCTGGCGTTTCTCAGATCGGACACGATGGCGTCGCCAAACCGAATCGAGCAATCCCGCATCCCTCCCCATCGAAGACCATATCGTCTTCGCAATAACCATGTGAGCTTCGTCGTCAAGTCTTGCACCATTGCCCGTGAAGGTGTAGGCGGGGTCTTCGCTACGCTTCCTGCTCAGATACGAAATCAGGGGACTACGCAGATCAATGACCTGTTCTACATTGCCTTCCTGATGAAGGATCCATGCGGAATATTTCGCAATCACTTCTTCATCATAATTTTCGTAAACTTTAAAGTAACCGAACTCCCCGGCATCGGCAGGTCGAAGCTTGCCCTCGGGGCGATTCCTTTCCATGTCGAAGGGAGGTGGGGTCATCAAGATCACACTGGCGCCTGCGGTGTGAACCTGTTCGACAATCGAGTTGATCCCGTTCTTAAACGCATCAAATCTTTCTTCACTAAACGGACTGAAAATGCCATCGATGGTCCCATAGCAGACAAAAACGGTGTCGGGCTTAATCATTTCCAGAGCGCGACCGAGACGTTCATGAACCACTGGACGTGGCGTATCCAGCTCCGACTCGGTAAGGCCACTGCAAGTTTCAGAAGGCATCCCTAAGTTGATCAAGTCAACGTAGGCGACCTCGTTTTTTAACTTTGGTCGTGATTTGATTGACTCCGCATACAGAACTGCATCCAGATAGGCGATGAATTCACCGGAGTGCGTGAGATTATCGCCTATGAAAAGAACCGTTCCCTCGAGAGGTCCCTTCCGGGGCTGCGCAGGTAATTCAGCTTTCTTGCACCCGCAGACGGCAAAGGCTCCAGCGATTAGTAACGTGAACGTGACTCTCATTCCATTGGAGTTAAGTTTAGAGAACAGGTAAATCAAGTCTTTTGCAAATGGAGCGGCCGCTTTTCCTTTAACGAAATCAAAGGCTCTCATAGTGCGTTGGGTCAGAGTTGTTTCCGATTGATTTTTTCCGATTGATTTTTT
>JARGOP010000078.1:15458-16572 GCA_029233965.1 Verrucomicrobiales bacterium
TATTTGAATGGGTTTTCATTGGATTGTTGTTCAGCCTGTTGTCCCTGACTATCGGGATGGCTTCTTTCCTCTTGTTGAGAAATCCTTACCCGGTCTTGTTATTATTTCAGGGGATGAGGATTTCTTCCCGGGTATCCGTAAGACGCGGAAAGCGTATCGTGGGCTGATCACGGTAAAGAATGTTTTTTTGGTCAATCGATCACTTCTCTGGCAGCGGGGGGTCGTCTCGCGTTGTCTCAGAAAGGATGTCGTGGTCTTGAATTTTAATACCCGCGTTCTTTCAAGCTGGGTGGTCGCGACCTGTCGAAAAGTGATGGGTCGCCCCACTTTATTGTGGGGACATATTTCGGGTCGGAATCGGCGCTTGCATCACGTCCGCCACCTCATGATGCGACTCTGTGATGGGTTCATCACTTACACCGAAGAGGAGCGGAGACGACTTGCCCGCATGCACCCGGAGATTCGATCCTTCACGGCTCCGAATGCTTGTCTTCCCCGCGCACGGATCCGCTACGAGGCCTCCAAAAGGAGGAAGCACGTCTTGTATGTCGGGCGCCTCGAAGAGGCCAAGAAACCTTTGCTGGCGGTGAGGGCATTTCTGGAGGCAACGGACCATCCCGGGTTTAATACCGAGACGCTCCTGTATCTCGTGGGCGTAGGGAGCCTGTGCCCGGTCATCGAAACGATTCTCCAAGAGCATCGATGCGGGGATCGCGTCCGTCTCATGGGTCACATCGCGGACGAAGAGTGCCTCGAGCGCTTGTACTCCGAAGCCTGTCTTTCTCTCTCGCCCGGCTACATTGGACTTTCTGCAATGCAGTCCTTTGCCTTTGGCATACCGATGCTCGTCTCACGAAACGAGCCGCATTCTCCCGAGGTCGCGATGTGTGAAGAGGGCTTCAACACGCGCTTCATCGCCTCCGGGAAGGTGCGGGAGTGGGCGGGAACTATTGGGGAGATCCTTCGTGGAGAGATTACTTTTGCCTCAGGAGAGGAGATTTCAGGACGGATTCGCGAACAATATTCATTCGAAGAAATGTCGGAGCGTTTTGTTGAGGCGGTGCGCGCGGTGAGTCGGAAAGAGGCATGAGGCATGAGGCATGAGGCATGAGGC
>JARGOP010000010.1:0-17075 GCA_029233965.1 Verrucomicrobiales bacterium
ACTAGGACGCTGCGGCCTGCGAAAGAGTGATCGCGAGCGAGTCCATTGCGTAGGGCTTTGCAAGGATACCATCGAAACCTGAATCGGCGATGGCTTCTGCGGGGCCCTCTTCGAAATAGCCGCTGGTTGCGATGACAATGACGCGGGGGTCAATCTTTCGCAGTTCGGTGAGTACGTCATGTCCATCAAGACCGCCCGGGAGCGTCATATCGAGGAGGACGATGTCGATGGGGTCTTCAGCATTGAGGGAGTGAAGATAGGTTCGGATCGCTTCTTCACCCGTCTCGGCGACGACCGGGCGATGCCCAAGAAACTCCAGCATTCTGCAGGTAGCCTTAGCGACACCCTGCTGATCCTCGACGACAAGAACCCGGAGGTTCTCAACCGGCTTTGATTTCGAAACCGGCTCAGCAATAGCGGATTTTTCGGCAGGGACGGCAACTTCACTGCCTTCCGGGGCGGATGGGAGAAAGACGAGGAACTCCGTCCCCACTCCCGGTTTAGAGGCGGCCTTAATGGTTCCGCCGTGTTTTTCGACGATGGCCCGACAGGAGGCAAGTCCGAAACCATTCCCATTGGCCTTCGTAGTGAAGGTTCGATCGAAGATCCGCGGGAGAACCTCGCGGGGAATTCCGCATCCGCGATCCCTCACGGAAATGATTGTATAACGGCCCTCTTTCACCGAAAACTGGTTGGGTGACCTGTCGAAATCAATATTGGCCACTGACAGATCGAGGGTTCCCCCGTTCGGCATCGCCTGACAGGCGTTGATGACGAGATTGTGTAAGACCTGGTAAATCTGATTTGGATCCCCTTCCACGGGTCTCGCTCCGGGATCGATCCGCATGCGACAACGAACACCTGAGCCTGCGGTGCAAAGGTGAGAGACTCGCTTCACCGAGTCAAGCAGGCTGAATACGCATCTACTGGGCTCCTCCCCTTTGGTGAAGGCCAGCATCTGATGAGCAAGCGTTTCAGCGTCCCCGAGGGCTATCGCTGCGTCAGCGAGATACTCGTCAAGGGTGCCGAGCGATCGTGAGGCACGCTGCGCCAACTCCAGATTTGTCTTGATCGATTGGAGTGCGTTCTTGAAATCGTGAGCGACTCCTCCTGCCGCAAGCGCGAGGGACTCGCTCCTTGATTCCTCAATATGAGTATCGACCGAAATATCTGCGGTTTCGGTCGTTGACGTGGCGGGATCAACCGGCTCGATTTGAATCGGGGAAATCGTCAACGTAAAATGTCCGGAGTTGCCTTCCTTTGATTGAGTCGGTCGAATCGTCCACCGGACCGGAAGCCGCCTTCCCCCGTTGCAGACCAGGTTGCGCTCCATCCAGCAGTAGTCCGGAGTCGAGGCAATCAATGGAAGTTTTTCAATCAGCCTGCTCAGATCCTTGTGATCATAGATCAGTCCGAGAGGAGAACCGATTAGAGAACTCAGTTGATAGCCGCTTAATCTCGACGTCTCCTCATTCGCAAAAACAATCTTCGGTCCCAGAGGAGTGGTGGCCCGTGCCTCGATCACGATTATGCCGGCCTGCTTCAAGTTCGAAGAAGGCGATGCGTGATGCTTTGCTGGCGAGGCGGCAGTGGCCAGGCTCATGAGCGGGTGCTGGAACGAGTGAGTGGAATGGTGTTGAGCCGAAGCCCTACTATTTATCTACTCTATTGCTATTAGTTAAGAAAGGTTAAATTTGCAGTTTTTTGCGTACGGACACAAAAAAGCCCGGAATTTCTTCCGGGCTTCTTTGAATAAGTGGAACAGGGCTCCGTTTTAGGAGAAAAGCTCCATGATGGGATGGCCTTCACTAACAATCTCGTTCGTTTTCGGATCGTGGGTGTGACCGGCGAGAAGGAACGGACGGCCTGAAGGAGCGTAAACGACCTTGTTGAGGTCGAGCCCCATCGCATGAGCAATCGTGGCATTGAAGTCTTTCGGAGTGACCGGATTCTCCTCCACAGCCATGGCGAGCTTGTCCGTTTTTCCGTAGACCTGTCCGCCGGTGATACCGCCACCTGCAAACATCGTCGAGAAACAACGCGGGTGGTGATCGCGACCGCCATTGGCGTTGATCTTCGGAGTCCGGCCGAACTCGGTACCGAGAACGATGAGGGTCTTCTCAAAAAGTCCTTCTGCTTTGAGGTCTTCGATGAGCGAAGCGAGCGCCTGGTCAAGGCTTCCACCCGTGTTTGGAATTGCATTCCAGAGATCGTTGTGCATGTCCCAGCCACCGGCCGAAACTTCGACAAAACGAACCCCGGCACTGACGAGACGCTTCGCGAGCATTGCACCCTTGCCAACACGGGAGTTTCCGTAACGACGGGCTTTCTCCTCGTAGTTGTCTTCTCTCGAAAGATCAAAAGTATCAAGATCCTCACTCTTCATGAGCTTCAGGGTCTCTTCGTAGAACTGAGTGTAAGCGGTCACATCATCGTTCTTGAACTTACGCTGGAAACTCTCATCAAACGTATTCATGAGATCTAAACGCTTCTCGAAGAGGTCCTCATCGACGCCGCTGTAAGGGCGTGCATTCTGAACTCCCTTGTCAGGATCCCCGATTGGAAGCGGGGCAAGCGCGGGGCCGAAGAACCCTGCGCCCGGGTGGTTACCACCAGCACCGATAACGACGGAGTCGGGAAGCGTTTCGTGCTTCTTGCCGAGGAGGGTCTGCGCCCATGGTCCCATTGACGGGTGGATGATTGTTGCCCGTGGCTGATAGCTGGTGTGCATCCAGTAGGAGCCACCGCGGTGATCTCCTGTCTGCTGAGTCATGGAGCGAACCACGGCAATGTCTTTAAAACCCTTCGCCAGCTTGGGCATGTATTCAGCAAGTTCAACTCCGGCTACTCCCGTTGGAATGCCTTTGGTTTTTCCTCCGGTCTCAGTACCCGGCTTGGGGTCGAAGGTTTCCATGTGGGTCATTCCACCCGCCATGTAAAAGAAGATACAGTGCTCGGCTTTTCCACCACCAGCCGCGAGGACTTTCGTGGAGGCTCCGGCAATGGGAAGGATGCTGACTCCGAGAGCAGTCTTCGCCGTGCGGGCGACGAACTGGCGTCGGCTCAGTTGATCAAGGTTTCGCAGTTGGTCTTTCATAGGTTTCAGTTCTTACAGTTTGGATTCCGGACGGGTGAGTTTGTTGATTATTGGACAAAGAGAAACTCGCGGGTGTTCACCAGAGCCCAAATGACGTTGCCGATCGCATCAGCTTCGACTTCAAGTTTCTGCTGCTCGCTCATGTCACGGTTGGTTCTGGCACGCATTCCCGACTGAGCCATAGACTTCTCTTCGGATGAGGGATAACGAGTCAGAACGCTGAGAAAAATCTTATCGATGTTATCGCGCTTCGATCCACGGCCCATCGCAATTTCTTTGATGAGGTAGGCATCAGGGCTCGTCAGAACTTTGTTCGTGATGGTGCCGTTGAGCAAAGCCATGACCTGAGGAGAGGAACCCTCGGTAAACTGGTTCTCGATCAGTTGCTTGTCAGATTGGCCGAACATCCGCAGGAAATGTCCGTCAGGCATTGGTTGGCGGAGCTCCGAAGCCCGGAACATTTCCACTCCGTCGACGTAGTCATCCCGTGAAACGTATTGGCCGTTGTAGTTGGTGAGTTTGCCGATGTCTCTCCAGGCTTCCTTGAAAGCCATGACTTCATCAGCCGTCTTGAGCTGGGTCGTGTCGGTATTCATCCACTCTCGGTACTGCTGCCATCCTGAGCGTGTCACCGCTTCAGGATCGGCAGTGGTCAGAGCAACCAGTGAGTCCCAGATTTGTTCTGCGGTCATGCGGCGGAGAATCGGTCCGGGGAAATGGTAGGTGCCCTTATCGATCTGAGTCAGCGTAGGGGAGAGTGTTTCCGCTTCGCGCTGATAGGCCTGAGTGTTGTAGAGCACACGGAAGAAATCTTTTACGCTGTAGTCGAGATCTTTCATCATTTCCTCGAGAAACATCAGGAGCTCGTAGTTCTGGGCCTGACCATCGAGGTGGCCCGGAATGTTGTAGACCGGTTCGATCTGCGCGAGACCGAAAGCCAGCTTCCAGAAACGGTTTACTGCGTTGATGGTAAAGCGTGGATTGCTGGGGGAGGCAACCCAGACGGCGAAAGCTTCGCGCGGAGACTCGTATTCCTCGAGGTTCACCACATCTCCGAAGTAAGCCGAAGGCTTAACTTTCATATTTGGTTCACCATCGTCGTATTTGTAGTCGTGGGGAAGTTCAACGGCGTTGGTTCCGTCATCGTGTACGGCGATGCTGCGGGTTCCCAGCCACTGCTGAAGGTTGTTATCGATTGTTTCGTTTTCACGAAGCTTGCCGGCATCCTTGAGCAGCTTGCTCATGCGGGCGACTTCAGCACGGGTGTCACCACCGGACATCATCATGGAATCTCCCATCGCCTGATTCCCACGGACGCGGGTCTCAGTTTCACCCATGAACGAAGCCATCTTGTAGAAGTCCATCTGATAAACTTCTTCAAAGGGGTGGTCATGACACTGGGCGCAAGTGATCTCAGTGCCCATAAAGACGGTGAACGTGTTGGAGAGGTTGCAGAGACGCATGCCTGAGTCGGCAAGGAGATAGCCTGCCGCAGGCTCCTCCCAGAGCTGGCCGGTAGCAGTGAGCAACTCTGTGACCATCTCATCATACGGCTTGTCCTCCCGAATACTGTGCTTGATGTACTCGATGTAGGGATCGGCGCGAAGGTCACCATTGCCCATCATGACGACCCCATCACGAATGCGGAAAAGATCGGAATAATAGTTATACATCCGCATCGCAAAAGCCGGCGAATCGAGGAGCTTATTGATGAGATCAGCCCGTTTTGTGGCGGATCGATTGTTCAGGAATTCCTCAGCCTCGTCAAAAGTGGGAATGCGCCCGGCGATGTCGAGGTAAATGCGACGAAGGAACTGGTTGTCGTTGGTTGGATCGTTTGGAATGCACATCTGCATTTCGCGTTCGATCTCCTCTTTCCGTTTCGCCTTCTCCTCGTTGGAAAGATCAGTCTTTCCGGGCAGAGCGGCGAGTTCGTCGCGAAGACCGTAGTAGGATTCTTTCAGCTTGTTCACGACGAGTTTGTCGATCTCCCCTGCAAGCGCTGCCGGATCCGTCGGGAGGTTCCCCTTTACGAAAAGGCGATCTGCTTCACTGAGCTTTGCGACCGGGTAGTTGATGATGGAATCATCCGCCATCTTGAGCTTCACCATTGCCGAGGCTCCGGCTCCAACTGTTCCGACAAACTCTGCTTCAAGCGTCTTTCCGTCAGCTGAGGTCCAGGTTCTTGACTCGGCTAACGCGACCGAAGTAGAGAAAACAAATCCTGCCAGGAGCAGGGATAAGCGATGATAGAATGAGCGGGTCTTCATAGAAGGTTTGTGTAAAGAAGGCTGATCGTAAAAATGGATAACGGAGTCTAGCAAAGTTGTGACAGCTTTTCGATCCCAAATATGGTTTTTACTCTGGTTTTGGAAAGGGGATTACTCTGACAGGCTCTGAATGGCAGGGGTCGGGATTGCTTCGTTGAAGAAATGGAGTTCATCGATCCATCCGTCGAGACCTCGAGCTTCGTCACCGCCGAGCTTCAGGCTGCCGGCACGACCGTCATTGATCGCACCGGGCTCAAAATCGCTGATCGTCTCGGGCCTCCCGTCGACGAAAAGGTGAACGTGGGAGGAGATGTTTGCATTTTCCCCCCCGATAAAGCGGTAGGCGATGTGATGCCAGTTCCCATCGGCAAGATCGGTACTGCCGACGACGAACCCGTCATCGAACTCGACACGCAGAGCCCCCCGGGCCCCTCGACTCGAACCTTGATCACAGGAGACTCTCCATCCGGTTCCGTCCCTCCCGTATTCGAGAATTTCATGCCCCGAACGGCTTCCCAGCTTGGGCGGAATCTTCATCCAGAAACTAACGGTATGATGATTCTCGAGGCGGAACTCCCGGGAGAGCGGGATCTCAAGTTTACTGCCCGGTTGAAAAACAAGACCTCCGCCAATGAATCCGGCGGCGCGACGTGGGGAGTTATCCAACTCTCCTTCAGCAACCAGGGGAACATCAAACTTTTTCGCCGTGCCAGTGTCTTCGATGACCGCACCGACCGACTCATCGAACGAATAGCGAAGCAGTGCTGCCGGGGACCCGAGAGCGCCAATTTGCAACACGAACTGTTCCCCGGCATAAGGAACCGGGGAAAGCTCGCTCCGGGTGCGGTCATCCGCTCTCAGGGCAAGACCCTCTCTTACCAGAACAGTGACTGAGTTTCCGCTCGTGCGGCTCGCTTCCACTTCGCCTTCCATGACGTGAAGCTCGGAGTTCCCCTCTGCATCGACATCAATCCCGAAACGGGTTCCGATATCAACGGCGTTCAGTCGCGGAGTGTTGACGGTGAATCCGGAGGCAGGCGGCGGAACGTCAGCAGTGAGCTTGCCTTTGTTCAGGAAAATGCGGTTCGAAGATTCAATGCTCAGGGCGGCCGGGCCTTCGACAGTCGCAGTCGCGCCGGAGTTGAAAGCGATCAAGGCATCGCCTGACTCAATCTCGATCAAACCGCTCGTGAGCCAGCCGTCTTCGCGAACGGTCCTCGCCGTTTCCTGAGACCAGATCAAGTCATCGCTCAGCTCAACCCGGGCCACGTAATCAGGGCCGGCGAGGCGATCTTGAGAGACCCGATGACCGAAAGGGTGCTGAGAGAAAATGATCTCTTGAAGCCCGAACATCAGAGCAATCGAAGCAGCCGCTGAAATGAGGCCGGCTTTCACCAGATCCGGCCAGCGAAGCGGATTGATCTCCTCCCGCTCTTCCACGATCTCCGTGAGCACGGACTTGGCAAATTTCCGGCCTTCATCGGCTCCTTCGGATTGAAGTCGGGCCATGACGGCGGATTCAAAGGAGTCAGTTGTCGCGGATCCAGCTACCGGAAGCAGATAGTGAAGGGCCGAATCGAGCTGCACCTGGTGCAGAAAGCATTCACGCAGCTCAGCATCGCGGCGGAGAGCATCCTCGACCCGGCGGCGACCGTGCTCATCGAGCTCGTTCGCGAGGTAGGCTTCCAAAAATTCTGCGTTCACGATTCAGGCGGGTTCAGGGGACGATTCGAGTTTTTGCTCTATGCATTTCCGAAGAGCAGTACGGACGCGGCAAAGGGTGGTTCGTACCCAGGCTTCGCTTTGGTTGAACGCACGGGACATCTCCCGGGATGTTTCCGAGAGCGTGTATTTGTGCTCAAGAAGAAGCTTTTGCTGATCAGGAAGGCGTTCGAGGCATTCCTCCAGGTAAATCACGGCCTGTGATTCCGGTGACCATTGGTTCTTCGAAGATTGCTCCACAAGGAAATGCTCAAGAAATTTCTCTTTGTTCTGTGTAATGCGCTGATAGCGGAGGGTTTCCTTGCGAATGAGATTAAAGGCGATCGCGCGAAGCCACTTTCCAAAATCGGTGCCGGCTTCGAAATCGGCGATGTGGCGGTGGGCAAAGACGAAGGTTTCGTGGGCGATTTCGTCGATGAGATGAGGAACCGGAAGCTTCATTGCAACGAAGGCACGAAGTCGCGAGCTATGAAGGCTCAAGAGCTCTTCATAGGCGCTGAGATCTCCATCCTGTACGCGAAGGACGAGATCGCTCTCTGTTTCGGGTTTCGTCACTACTGTGGTATACCGCGGGAGGGCGGTGTTGTGACAGGATCTTTTCCTGCAAACGGGACCGCTTGGATTCCCTCCTTTCAAGTCAGGCCCTTTTGCGGAGCAGTTATCCCAACTCACCGATGAGCCCGCGGCGGTTGCCGAATTTCCCCGCCTCGACACCAAATTTGTCGAGCCGGGTCAGATGCAGACTGCCGAGCGGAGTGCCGGGCTTACAGCGAATGTGCTGTCCGGGTTTTGCGTGACATTGCGATGATGCGAGACGCCGTGATGGCTGCCCTTCATTCCGGGGATGAAATTCAGACTCAGGGTGGTCTGGCTGATTCCGAACATGAGCGAACCGATTCGCGTCGTGTCGGCCTTAGGGTTGAGCGCTTCGATTGCACCGCGACCGGGTCGAAATAGATCGAATTTTCGAGGGCCTGCCCGCCAGTCTTCGCTGCAAGGAATATTGACACCGCCGTTCCCTGCAAGGCACCATGAGCGGATTTCTCCGCCCTGCTCGCATGAAACGACTGTTCCCTTTCTTCCTTCCCGTCACTGTTACCCTCATCGCTGCGTCCTCCCCCCTCTCCGGGAGTGAGAAGGAAAGCGGTGAGAAACCAGAGGCGATCATCCGGCAAACGGTGGAGGAATTACCCGCTGAAACCGCCTCGCAAACCGACAACCTCAACGACAGGTTCTGGCTCTATCTCCCGGAGCGCTATGCCGCGGGTGGGGAGAAGCTCCCGCTCCTCATTTATCTCCACGGCAGCAGCCGTCGCGGTCGCGAGATCGAAGCGGTGAAAGCGAACGGGCTCCCGCCGGTGCTGGATTTGAAAAACGACTTCGATTTCGTCGTCGCCTCGCCTCAAGCGCTTTCGAATCACGCCTGGCAGGTTTCGTGGCGACCCGGTGATCTCATGCTTCTCCTCGATCACCTTCTGGCGAACTACAAGATCGATCCGGCCCGGGTCTATCTCACCGGCCTTAGCATGGGGGGCTATGGCACCTGGTCCGCCATCGCCGAACACCCCGATCGCTTTGCCGCCGCCGCGCCGATTTGCGGAGGCGGGAATCCGGAGTGGGGCAAAGCGATCGGCGATCTTCCGATCTGGGCTTTTCACGGCGATGAGGATGCCGTCGTGCCGGTGGAGCGATCCATCGAAATGGTGGAAGCGGTCAATGCGGCCGGAGGGCAGGCGAAACTGACCCGCTATCCTGAAACGGGGCACGACTCCTACACACGGACCTATGCCAATCCCGAACTTTACGAGTGGTTTCTTCGACACAGGAGGGGAGAGGGGACCGGGATCGAGTGATCGCCGGTCACTCCCGCGGCACGATCCCGACGAAATTCCGAACCTTTTTAAACGGCTCGACGTGGATGGGCTCGGCCCGCTCTCCACGATTGAGATAGAATCCGCTTGAGGTGCCGCCATCCAGATTAAGGGCCCGATGGATCTTCCGCGACGGCGAAAACTCCGGGGAGGCGAGGGCTTCACCAAGCTGGGCAAGGGTGAAGGAATCGCTCAATCCGATGCCAAACCATTTTCCGCCATCGTGAACCACGAAAGTGCGGCGGCGTGAGTTTTCAGGAGAAAGCCCCCGAACCGTCGCCCCCTGATCGATAAGAAAGGGGCCTGCCTGAATGAGATCGGTGGGTTTGTATTTCGATCCGCTATATTCCGCGCGGCGGAGCAGGTAGGGATTCCGGTTTCCGCTGGAAAGGAGGACGCCGCTGAGAAGCCCGCCGGTCCCGAATTTCCCCGTTTCGGTGCCGGAAGCCACCATAAGGCCCGAGGGGGCATCATTTTGCAGAAAGAAGCCCCCGTTCACTCCCGCGAGACAGCCGTTCTTTTTCAGGGCGGTGACGAGATCGGGGAAAATCGGCGAATCACCTCCCCCGTTGTCGATCACGCGAAAGGTGTGGGTTTCGGCATTGAACCAGACCAGATCGATTTGCTTTGCGGCAAAGAAGCTGCTGTCGCCCTCGCGTGAGACGGTCTTGCGCTCATAGATGAGCGGTGAATCCGGGTCCGCCGCCCGTGAATTGTCGGTGACTTTCCACTGAGCGAGAGCCGCCGAAGGCAGGGAAAAAAGCAGGGCGGCGGTGAAAAATCTCATTCGGGGTGGGAATCACTTCGTGGCAATCGCCATCAAAGTCTGAAAGTGCGGCGGATCCGCCTCCCGATCAACCACGGAGATGTCAATTTCCTGAAAGCCTTCCGCGGTGAGAAAGCGAGAAATCTCCAGTTCGGAGAATCCGAGCCAGGTATCGGCGTAGAGATCACGAGCCTCTTCGAACTGATGCTTTAAAAGGTCAAGGATCACGATTTTCCCGCCCGGCTTGAGAATACGATGAGCCGCCGCGATCGCCTCCTCCGGCTTCTCCGCGTGGTGCAGGGCCTGACTGAAAAAGGCGAGATCGATCGAGTCGTCGTCGATCGGTGGATTTTCGATCTCCCCGTGACGGTATTCCAGATTGGTGTAGCCGTTTTCCTTCGCGACTCCGGTGCCGAATTCGACCATTTTTTCGGAGCTGTCGACTGCGATGACCCGTTCGGCCCGCTGTGCAAGGAGTTGGGAAAAGGTGCCTTCACCCGCGCCAAGGTCGGCGATGACCATGGGGGGCATCAGTTTCAGAAGCGTCTCCGCGAGCGCCTTCCAGGAACGACCGGGGCAGTAGGTTTTCCCGAATTTTCCCGCGAGCGCATCAAAGTAAGCCCGGGCCTTGTCGCGGCGTTTTCCAATGGCAAGAGCGAGCGCGGCCTCGTCGTCATCCTTTTCCTCCACATCGCCGAGCGCGAGATCAAGGGTCTGAAGGAGTCGGGAATCAATTTGCCCGTCTTCGTCCCCGAAGGCATAGATGATGTGCTTCCCCGATCGGCGGTCGGAAACCAGTTTTGCCTGCCGCAACTGCGAGAGGTGGGTCGAAATCCGGGACTGCCCCATGCCGAGAATCTCCTGCAGTTCAACGACCGAGAGATCTTCGAGGCGGAGCAGATTCAGAATCCGGACCCGGGTGGAGTCTGCGATTAATCGGAGCGTTTTCAGCGTTGACGACATAAATATTGGATTTATTGTATCAACCTATCAAGATTTGTAAATACGATATGGCAAACTCATTCATTTTCTCATCCGAGTCCGTCACTGAAGGTCATCCTGACAAAGTGTGCGACACGATTTCCGATTCCATCCTCGACGCCTGCTTTGAGCAGGACACCGCAAGCCGCGTCGCTTGTGAAACGATGGTGAAAGATAACGCGGTCATTCTTGGCGGCGAAATCACCACAGCAGCTGAGTTCGACTACGCCAAAGTGGTGAAGGACGCGCTCATTGAGATCAACTACGATAGCGAGTATGCGAACGGCACCGACTACAGCTACACCTGCAAGTTCGATGCTCGGAATTTCTTTTTCATGAACCTCCTCGGCCAGCAGAGCCCGGACATCGCTCAGGGAGTCGATGCCGCCGCCGCCGCCGACAAGGAGACCGAAGAGCAGGGTGCCGGTGATCAGGGCATCATGTTCGGTTATGCCTGTAACGAAACGCCTGAGCTCATGCCGGTGCCGATCGCTTACAGCCACCGCCTCGGGGAAAACATCACCAAGCTACGCAAGGATCGTTCCCAGACCTGGCTCCGCCCTGACTCCAAGACTCAGGTTTCCGTCGAGTATGTCGATGGCAAGCCAAACCGCATCACCGCCGTGGTTGTTTCCACGATGCACGCGGCTGAGATCACGACGGCTGAGATTCGTGAGATCCTGAAGAAAGAACTCATCGAGAAGACGCTTCCAACCGATCTTCTCACTGAAGACACCAAGTATCACATCAACCCGACCGGTCTTTTCATCATTGGTGGACCTGAAGGTGACTGTGGTCTGACCGGTCGTAAGATCATCGTCGACACCTACGGCGGCATGGGCCGTCACGGTGGCGGTGCTTTCTCCGGAAAGGATCCAAGTAAGGTGGACCGCTCTGCGGCCTACATGTGCCGCTACGTTGCGAAGAACGTTGTCGCCGCCGGTCTTGCGGATCGCTGCGAACTTCAGCTCGCTTACGCGATTGGCTTCCCCGACCCGGTTTCCGTTCACGTCGACACCTTCGGCACGAACCACGTCGACGAGGCGAAAATCGTTTCTGCCGTGCAGGACGTGTTTTCCTTCAAGCCGGCTGATTTTATTCGCGACCTCAATCTCCTCCGTCCGATTTACCGTAAGTCCACCAACTACGGACACTTCGGTCGCGAAGACGATCTCGAGTCATTGACCTGGGAAAAAACCGATAAAGTTGAGGCGCTGCGCTCTGCTTGCAGCTGAGTTTGAGAGAGTTCAGTTTTCAGTGTTCAGCGAGAAACGAATTGTTTGAAGGATGGCTTTGCAGACGTTTGAGGATCTGGAAGTTTGGAAGCGGAGTTGCCGCCTCGCGGTTGAAGTCTGTGTTGAGTTTGATGAGTGCAAAAATTTTACGCTCAAAGATCAGGCACAACGTTCCGCCATATCCATTCCCTCCAACATCGCAGAAGGCTCCGAACGCGGCTCCACTGGTGATTTCATCCGATTCCTTCGCTATTCGAAAGGCTCTTGTGCCGAACTGAGAACGCAACTCTACCTCGCCCGAAAAGTATCCCAACGCCTCAATCGTCCCGGCCTCGATGTGCCTGACGAACTCATTGGAGAGACACGCGAAATTTCCGCCATGCTCCAGGGACTCGTCAATGCGATTGAAAGAGAAAAATAACAACTCCGGCGCTCCAGCGCCGTAGCACTTTACTGAAAACTAAGAACTGAAAACTGAAAACTAGCAAATGAGCGTAACAACAGCGATCACAGAAGACTACAAAGTGGCCGACATGAGTCTGGCCGAATTTGGACGGAAAGAAATTGAAGTAGCCCAGGAGGAAATGCCCGGTCTCATGCAGACCCGAGCCAAGTATGCGGCAGAGAAGCCACTCGATGGCGTCCGTGTCATGGGTTCACTCCACATGACAATTCAGACCGCCGTTCTCATCGAGACCCTCGTTGAACTCGGGGCGGACGTCCGCTGGTGTTCCTGTAACATCTTCTCGACTCAGGACCACGCTGCTGCAGCCATCGCTGCTGCCGGTATTCCGGTTTTCGCCTGGAAGGGCGAGACCCTCGAAGAATACTGGGACTGCACCGAGGCCGCTCTCACCTGGCCTGACGGCAAGGGACCACAGATGATCGTCGATGACGGTGGTGACGCGACTCTCCTCATTCACAAGGGCGCTGAGCTCGAAGAGGGCGACACGAGTTTCATCGACAGTGAGTCCGAGAGCGAAGAGGAAGAGGTCATCAAGAATCTCCTCCGCCGCATCCACGGTCAGGACCCGATCAAGTGGACGAACTACATGAAAGACTGGAAGGGTGTTTCCGAGGAAACCACTACCGGTGTTCATCGTCTCTACCAGATGGCGGAAGCGGAAAAGCTCCGTGTTCCTGCGATCAACGTGAACGACTCCGTGACCAAGTCCAAGTTCGACAACCTGTATGGTTGCCGCGAGTCCCTCGTCGACGGCATCAAGCGTGCCACTGACGTCATGATCGCCGGTAAGGTTGCGGTTGTCTGCGGATACGGCGATGTGGGTAAAGGCTGTGCGCAAACGCTTCGTGGCTTCGGCGCTCAGGTCGTTGTGACCGAGATCGATCCGATCTGTGCACTTCAGGCGGCGATGGAAGGCTACCGCGTTCTCCCTGTTGAGGATACCCTCGGCTGGGCTGATATCTATGTCACGACGACCGGTAACAAGGACATCATTCGTCTTGAGCACATGCTCAACATGAAGGATCAGGCCATCGTCTGTAACATCGGTCACTTCGACAACGAGATCCAGGTCGCCAAGCTTAATAAAGCAGAAGGCGTGACCAAGGAGAACATCAAGCCACAGGTCGATCGCTACACCGTTCCCGGTGGTAACCAAATCTTCATGCTCGCGGAAGGCCGCCTCAGTAACCTTGGTTGCGCGACGGGTCACCCGAGCTTCGTAATGTCCTGCAGCTTCACCAACCAGACGCTCGCTCAGATCGATCTCTGGAAGAACAAGGAGGTTTACGCACCCGGTGTTTATGTCCTGCCGAAGCACCTCGACGAGGAGGTTGCCCGTCTTCACCTCGAGAAGATCGGAGCCAAGCTTACCCAGCTCACTCCGGAGCAGGCGAGCTACATCAGCGTGCCGGTCGAAGGTCCCTACAAGCCCGAGCTTTACCGCTATTAATTCCCGAGCCGTTTGGCTCAACCCTGTAGACGAAAAGCCGTTCCGCGAAAGTGGGACGGCTTTTTTGTGTCCGGAAGACACAGCGGGTTAGAGCCGATGAAGCCGGGGCGGTCTCAGGGATGACGGGTGGACGCGCCGGAGGTGAAGGAAAGTCATCGCATATTCGTTCTCATCGTCGGAAGGAAAGGCCTCACGATTGATTTCCTCCCACTCGATTCCGTCCTCATGGTCGGGGAAATATGCCCCTCCTTCGATGGATGCGTCGATCAATGTCAGGAAAAGTTCATCGGCGTAAGGCAGTGCCTCCGAATAGACTTCAGCACCTCCGCAGACGGCAATCTCTTCTGCACCCATTCCGGCAGCTTCTGATATCGCTTCGTCGATGCTGCCTGCCTTTAATCCATGGTCCGGCGTATAAGATTTATCGCGGGTCAGGACAATTGGTGTCTGGTTGGTGAACCATCCGGACATTTCCTCAAAGGTGACTCTCCCGAGAACGAGATGTTTTCCGTTCGTGAAATCACGAAAGTGTTTTGTGTCGCGCGGGAGGTGCCAGGGAATTTTCCCGCTTCCGGTGCCAATGACCCGATTTCGGGTCATGGCGGCTATCATGGTCAAATGCATGAAGAGTCGAACGGTATCACTTTGCGCTATCGGGAAAAGTTTGACGATCAGAAAACACGGGCGCGATCAGGCGCGCAGTTCCTGATCGGCCATGAGACTCTGACGGCAGAGCATCGCATAGATTCCATCTTTGGAGATCAGTGATTCGTGGTCTCCCTGCTCTGCAACCTGACCTTCGTCGAGCACGTAGATCCGATCGGCATTGCGAACCGTCGAGAGTCGGTGCGCGATGACGAGACTGGTGCGGTTCGCCATCAGTTTCTCAAGCGCCTCCTGAATCAGCTTTTCGGTTTCGGTATCGACACTGGCAGTGGCTTCGTCGAGAAGAAGGATGGGAGGGTTCTTTAGAATGACGCGGGCGATGGCAATGCGTTGTTTCTCTCCCACGGAGAGTTTCACCCCCCGTTCACCGACGCTGGTCTCCAGTTTCTCCGGAAGGGCCTCGACAAATTTCGCGGCGTTCGCAGCGCGAAGGGCTTCCCACATTTCCTCCTCTGTCGCATCTTCTTTTGCGACCTGAAGGTTCTCCCGGACACTGCAGTTGAAGAGAAAACTTTCCTGCGTCACGTAGCCCATTGCATCTCGCAGAGAACTTTTCTTGGCTTTGGCGATGTCCTGTCCATCAACGCGGATGGTTCCCGAATCCGCTTCATAGAATCGTGTGAGCAGATTGATGATCGTCGACTTGCCGGCGCCGGTATGGCCGACCAGGGCGATCATTTCTCCGGGTTCGGCATTCATTGAAATACCCTTGAGCGTGGCGATGTTGTCTCCGTAGGAAAAACGGACATCCTCGAAAGTGACTTCGCCCTGAACGGGTTTTTTCAACAGGACACCCTCGTCTACGTCCGGTTCCTCCTCGGCATCGACGATTTCAAAGACGCGTTCCGCGGCGGCGCGCCCTGCCTGAATGATCTGGTTGAGCCCGTTGAGACGAGTGATGGGTTCGTAGAAGAGCCCGAGAGAGACGAGGAAGGCGGCAAAAACCCCGATCTGAGCCTGAAGCTCCGCTTCGGTCGGGGATTGCATGACCCACCAGCCACCGAATCCAATGACGAGGACATAGCCGAGGTTCCGGAGGAATTCCATGCTCGGATTGTAGGCGGCCCAGACCCGCATGAGATGGAGGGTTGCTTCGCGGAGATGATTGCTCGCTTCGTTGAAGCTGCGATGCTCGGCCTCTTCGCGGGTGAAGGCCTTGATCTGCTGAATCCCGTCGATGTTGTCGTGGAGAAGGGAATTCATTGAACTCGTTGCGGTGCGAACCCGCCGGTGGCGCTGGGGAGCGGTCTTCGTGTAAGTCCATGCCCCGAAGATAAGAAACGGCATTGGTGTCATCGCGACAGCGGCGAGGCGGGCGTCCTGAAGAAAGAGGAAAACGCCGACGACGACAACCTGGAGGATGGCGACGACCCCCTGTTCAATGCCATCGATGAGGACCCGCTCCATTGCGGTGACGTCCTCGGTGACCCTGGTCATGACGTCTCCCGTTCGCTTGTTATCAAACCAGCACATCGGGAGACGTTGGATCTTGTGATAGAGATCGGAGCGGATATCGAAGATGACTTTCTGCTCGAACGTATTGTTCAGGATGATGCGAAGCGCGTTGAAGAGGTTCGTGAGGAAGAAGGCGCCGACCGCCAGAAGTGCGAGCGGGATCAGTCGATCAAAGTCCCGCTGAGGAATCACCTCTCCCGTGATCCACTTCGTAACTGTCGGGAAAACTATGACAAGAAGAGTCATCAGGACTGCGCAGAGCAGCTGGCTAGAAGCCAGCATGGGGTAGCGTTTCAGGTAGGAAAGCACGCGAAGAACGGTGGGCATGAAAGAAGAAAGGTTTAAAACTCGTAGAAGTCAGGATACGTTGAGACCGGACGGAATTTCTCCGCCGTCTTCCTAGAGACCATGGCGCGCAAACGTCGGCACTCCATCATTTTTTGGCTGATCAAGCTGCCTCTTTTCCTGCTCGTCGCAGGAATTCTGGGATGCAACTTGTGGATCGTCATGTCCACGCACGGTCGGATTTACGCTTCGGCGGGAGATATCGAGGCACAGCCGGTCGCTTTAGTCCTTGGGACGTCGAAAAACGTCGCTCCTGACACGCCGAATCGACATTTTAATAACCGGATCGCCGCTGCGGTGGCCCTTTTCAAGACCGGTAAGGCCGAAACGCTTCTTGTGAGCGGGTATCGGGACTCGAAATACTACGACGAGACCCTCGACATGACTGCGAAGCTGAAGTCAGCCGGGGTTCCTGCGGACGCGATCCTCGCGGATAATGAGGGGGTCAACACCCTCGAGTCGGTAGCCCGTGCCAAATCAGTCTACGGGCTGGATCGCCTCGTGATCGTTTCCGATGACTTTCATGTGGCCCGGGCTCTGTTCATCGCTGACCGGCTCGGCCTTGAGGCAATTGCGATGAAGAGTGCCCCCATCGAACTCGAAAACTCAACCCGTGTCCGGCTGAGGGAATATCTCGCCCGCGTCAAAGCGGTGATCGACTTGTATCTACGGGAGTAGAATCCATTCTCCATTCTCCATTCTCCATTCTCCATTCTCCAGCTCCAGCTCCAGCTCCAGCTCCAGCTCCAGC
>JARGOP010000010.1:17175-104767 GCA_029233965.1 Verrucomicrobiales bacterium
CTCCAGCTCCAGCTCCAGCTCCAGCTCCAGCTCCAGCCCGGTTTCCTGTGTTCGGTGTATTCCGTGCTTGAATCCCGATAGGGACGGAATAAGCCGAAAGGCTTGGCGCAGCGGCACGAAACTTACCCTTCGTTGAGCGCCTCAACCGTCTTTTCGAAACCGTCGAGATCTCCGAAGCTCAGGGCTTTGACGCTGCGATCGATGCGACGCATCATGCCGGCGAGGGTTCGTCCGGGGCCCAACTCGATAAAGAGGGTTTCCCCGTTACTGATGTAGTGTTGGACGCAGTCACTCCAGCGGACTGAGCCACTGACCTGCGCTTCGAGCGTCTTACGGATATCATCGGCTTCGCTGACTTCGCGGGCTTCCACGTTGCAGACGACGGGAAGAGCGGGAGAATGCAAATCAAGATCGGCAAGCACTCCGGCGAGCTTTTCCTGAGCCGACATCATGAGGCGGGAGTGGTAGGCACCCGCCACGTCGAGTTTCTGTGCGATGCGAACGCCGTAATTTTCCGCAGAGGCGACGGCTTTGTCGATTCCTTCGGTCGATCCCGAGATCACAATCTGGCCGGGGCAGTTGAGATTGGCAACGTCGACATCAGCCTCGGCGGCGAGTTTGCGGATGCCTTCCTCCTCACCTCCGATGAGAGCCGCCATGGCGCCTTCCACGGCACTGGTGGCCTCCTCCATGAAGCTGCCGCGTTTGGCGACAAGATCAAGACCGGTCGCAAAATCAAAGGTCCCGGCGGCGGCGTGAGCGGTGAACTCGCCGAGGGAAAGTCCGGCAACGCCGGCGATCTCGAGGTCGGGAACTTCGCTTTTCAGCAGCTCGAGACAGGCAAGGCCATGAGCGTAAAGCGCAGGCTGACAGATCGAAGTGCGGGTCAGTTCTTCGGCGGGGCCGTTGAACATTTTATCCGACAACGAATAGCCGAGTTGCTCGTCTGCTTTCGCAAACAATTCAGCGGCTGCGTCATACTTTTCCGCCAGGTCCCGACCCATTCCAACGGTCTGGGCGCCCTGGCCGGCAAACATCAATACTGCTCGTTTCCCCATAAGATAGGCGCCTACTCAATCCCGTATCGACGGCAGTGCAAGGGGTTTTCAGGGAAGCATGACCGGACCCTTTGCGTTGATCTCAGTCGCATGGGACGCTGCGCCGGGGAACTCGAGGTGCTTGTGGTTCTTGTCTTTTTTGCCGTTGATGTCGTCGCGGTCGGGAGTCGGATCGGTCGGAACGGTATCACCCGTGGCCTCAGACCAGTCGCCAAGAAGACCGCGAAGATCGTTCAGCGTTTCCGCAAACTCTGCCGTTCCGGCAAGATTGGTGAACTGATAGGGATCGTCGCTCACCTGATAAAGTTCCTCTTCCGGGCGCGGCTGCTCGAAAATGTCTTTCTGATTCCCGTTCAGCTCGCCCGCGGCATGTTTTTCCCAAAGCTCTTCCCCGGCAGGAAAGGTGGGATCACTTTCCTTGCTGAGGGCCTTCAGGTCGGGAAACGAATTTTTAATGTAGAGAAAATCCCCGGTCCGGACCATGCGCTGGTGGGCTTGATAAACGTGCCAGTTTTGCTCTGCGAAGGCGACTTCCCGAACGACAGCGGTTGGATCCTTAAGGATGGGAACGAAGCTCACGCCCTGCGCCCGCTCGTCGATTTCGACTCCGGCCAGTTCGAGAATGGTGGGCCCGACATCAATGCTGCTGATGAGAGAATCGACCACCGCGGGTTTAATCTTACCCGGACAGGCCACGAGAAACGGGGTCTTGATGCCGCTGTCGTAGAGCCGTGTCTTTGAGCGGGGGAAGGGGCGGCCGTTGTCGGTCATGTAAATAATGTAGGTGTTCTCCTCGATCCCCTGACGCTTCAGCTCCTCGACGAGTTTTCCCATAGTGGTGTCGGTCCGGCTCACTTCGTGATAGTAATCGGCAAGATCCTGGCGGGTCTTGGGTCCGTCGAAGAGAAAGGGGGGGACTTCGATTTCAGCGGGATCATAGATGTGATTATCGTCGTCGATTTCCCAGTCACGATGGGCATCAACGGAGGCAAACCACGCGAAGAATGGCTGGTCGGTCGGGCGTTTCTGCAGGAGAGAAACCCAGTCCTGACTGCCGCTCGGCTTTCCGCCGTTGCTGATCACGTCGAAGGTTTCGGTCAGTTTCGCGATGTGGTTTTTCCCCGAGAGCATCGTGTAGTAGCCGGCCTCGCGCAGGGCTTTCGGAAATTTGAACTGATCATCCGGAAGCGTGGTGTGCAGCTCCGGAGCGCCGGTGTTGTGTGGGTAGCGGCTCGAAATGATGCTGCATCGTGAGGGGCTGCAGCTGCTGATCGTGAGGTAGGCGTTCGTGAAACGGAGGCCCCGTTCCGCCATCGCATCGAGGTGAGGCGTCTTGACGAATTCATTCCCGTAAGCGCCGAGATCATTCCATCCAACGTCATCGGTGATGAAGAAAATGAAGTTCGGGCGTTCTTCGGCCTGAATTGTGAATGGCAGGAGGAGGCCGGCAAAGAGGGTTGCGAAAGTCGCGAATTTCATCATGGCAGCGTGGCAGGAAAGAGGAGCGGCAGCAATGGCGTAAATCCAGTTTTGGTCTGCGGCTGCGGGAGCGTGAGCAGCGCGAATGGAAAATAAGCGCGCCTTCCGGCCTAACAGAGGCCGGCTGCACCGCCCTGACAGTGTTTGCTGATAACCCAACCCTGTTGAGTCTTCCGAAAACCAGTTGCTTCGCAGCGGCTTTCTGTCGTTAGATAGCGGCATGCTGAATTGGATCTGGATGGGAATGATTGTCATCGGCGTCGTCGTCGCGGCGTTGCTGGATCAGTTGAGCGGTTCCAACGGCATCGTCGAAGGCATGTTTTCGATGATTAAGGTGGGCGTCGTGAATATCGTCATCCCGCTCAGCGCGGTCATGATGCTCTGGCTCGGGATCATGCGGCTGGCGGAAAAATCGGGCATGATTCACGCGGTGTCCCGTTTTGTCCGCCCGGTCATGAAGCGACTTTTCCCCGAGGTTCCTCAGGATCACCCCGCGATGAGCGCGATGGTCATGAACATGGCAGCGAACATGTTGGGGCTCGGCAACGCGGCCACTCCGCTTGGCCTCAAAGCAATGCAGCATCTTGATGAGCTGAACCCTAACAAAGGAACGGCAACCAACTCGATGTGCACCTTTCTCGCGATCAATACGAGTTCGGTCACCCTGATTCCGGCGACGGCCATCGGGCTTCTTGCGGCGCAGGGGATCGCTGAGCCCTACGCGATTGTCGGAACCACGATCGGAGCGACGATTTTTTCCACAGCTGTTGCGATCCTTGCGGTGAAAACCTTCGAGAAGATGCCGGTTTTCAACCGGGTCGAGGCGCCGGTTTCCTCACTGGAAGAGGAAGCGGTCGATTATGAAGTCACCCCGAAGAGTCTCTCGACCCGCGGCAAAATCATCATGGCGGCGGTCGTCCTGCTCTTTGCGGGGATCGTCGCTTTGGAGGTTTACCCGGAACAGCGCATCGCGATTCAGGAAACCCTGGGCCTGCGCGAGGTCGCAATTCAGCTCGATGCCGGGGGGGCATCACTCGATGAAAAGACGGATGACGGAGCGAAACCTTTCTGGCAGCGAACCGTTTCGGCCATCTCTCTCGCGGCGATTCCGTTTGTGCTCGTTTTCTTCATCGTCTTCGCCGCGCTGAAGCGCATTCCGGTTTACGAGGAATTTGTCGAAGGAGCGAAAGAAGGCTGGCAGGTCGCGGTGAGGATCATGCCTTTCATCGTCGCGATGCTGGCCGCGCTGGCGATCCTGCGAAACTCGGGGGCACTCTTTCTCTTCCAGAACCTGCTGAGGCCGGTCCTCGAATTCGTGAAGTTTCCACCCGAGCTCGTGCCGATGGCTCTGATGCGTCCGCTTAGCGGCAGTGGCAGCCAGGGCGTGCTCGTTGAAATTCTCACGAACGAAGGGCTCTCCGAAACGATCAAATACACCGCCGCGACGATGTTCGGATCGACCGAGACGACTTTTTACGTCCTTGCCGTTTACTTCGGCTCTGTCGCGGTAAGAAGGACACGCCACGCGGTCGCGGCCGGTCTCTGTGCCGATCTTGCCGGCGTCATCGCTGCCGTCGTCATTTGCAGGGCGATGTTCGGGTGAGGGTTAGAGGAACGGATTTTGAATCGTCAGGCCCCCAAGGTCCCTCCCGTGCTGAAGATCTTCTGAATAGAGGATCTCAGCACCGCTGACCAGGGCCGAGGCGACGATCAACGAATCATAGAGTCGATACTGGGTTCGCGCTCTAATCGTCAACGCCTGCGAAAACAGCTCGGCATTCGGGAAAACGGAGCATCTTGGCCAGAGAACCAACTTAAGGTAAGCATCGAGGTCTTCTTCCTTCATCGGAGTTTTGAAACGATGAAGGGCGACGTTCGAAAATTCCTGCAGGACTTGCCAACTGGTCTGCCAATTCTTGTTCCGGGTCAGTTGACGGGCACGCTCTGCCTTTTCAGTCGATTGCTGATCAAAGATATAAACAAGCACATTCGTATCGAGAAATGGCTCAGCGCTCATTCATATCCTCCCTTGAGAACGATCCCCCTGATTCGACGTAATGAAGCCGATCCAGCAATTCATCAACTTGTTGGGAACGCTCCCGCTGCTCCGAGACTTCGACAAGCCATTCACGGAAAAGCTGATTCAGCGTCGTTTTTCGCGAGCGCGCCGCCTCTCTCGCCTCTCTGATAAGGTTTTCGTCTGCGCTGAGAGTAATATTTTTCATGGCACCATAAAAATGCACACGAAAGCAGTGTAAAGCAAGGCCGAAGCTTTGGGCATCGCTAAAGAACGACAGATCGCGTAATCTACCTCTATGCTCCGCCTTTCCTTCCGATTCCCGTTCCCATTGCCGGCATTCTGTGTTCTCTTAGCCGCCATGTCTCACGCCGAAGAGGGCCACGTTCGCCTCCCGCTGCCCGCCCCTGAGGTGATCGCGACACTGCCTCCGAACGGAGGGGAGGAGTTCAATCGCCTTGTCTTCGAGCCGAGCCCGTATTTGCGGCAGCACGCAAGGAATCCGGTCGACTGGTGGCCCTGGGGTGACGAGGCCTTTGCCGAGGCGAAGCGTCTCGATAAGCCGGTCTTCCTCAGTGTCGGCTACGCGACCTGCCACTGGTGTCACGTCATGGAGCACGAGTCGTTTGAGGACGACGAAGTCGCCGCTCTCATCAACGCGCACTTTATTCCGGTGAAAGTCGACCGTGAGGAGCGTCCCGATATTGACGAAATCTACATGCAGATCACGCAGGCGATCACCGGTGGCGGTGGGTGGCCCATGACAGTGATCATGACGCCGGAAAAGCACGCCTTCTTTGCAGGGACTTACTTCCCGAAAGAGTCTCGCCCCGGACGTCCCGGAATGATGCGGCTCGTACCGGAAATGCATCAGTTCTGGGTGGAGCGTCGCGAGGAGGCCGAATCGATTGCCCTGAATATTTCCGGGCAATTGGGAGGAATGATGGGGGCATCTCCGGGTGGAGAACTGGACCCGACCATCTTCGACACGGCCTTCGCAGCCTTTTCAGAACGCTATGATGAAAAACACGGAGGCTTCGCCGTACGCCCGAAATTTCCCGTGCCACCGAACCTGATGTTTCTTTTGCGGTATCATCATCGCACCGGCAATGAAGCCGCCTTAGAGATGGTGGAAAAAACCCTGACTGAAATGCGAAGGGGAGGAATCTACGATCAAATTGGATTCGGAATACATCGCTACTCGACCGATCCCGAGTGGCTCGTACCGCATTTTGAAAAAATGCTCTATGACCAGGCGCTCGTCACCCGGATCTACCTCGAGGCCTATCAGGTCACGGGTAAGGAACGTTATGCGGAGACGGCACGTGAGATTCTCACCTACGTCCTGCGCGACATGACGAGTGAGACGGGCGGTTTCTATTCGGCGGAGGACGCCGATAGCGAAGGAGAGGAAGGGAAGTTCTACGTTTGGACCGACGAAGAGGTCAAAGCCGTTCTTGGAGAGGAGGATGCCGCTTTTTTTCAGTCGACCTTTCAGTTCGAAGCGGAGGGCAATTTTCTCGACGAGGTGACGCAGCAGAAGACGGGATCGAATATTCCGCACCTGGAAAGTGAACTCAGCGGCGAAACGGCTGATCGTGTCGAGACGCTCCGTCAGAAGCTCTACGATGCGAGGGAGGAGCGGGTGCATCCTTTCAAGGACGACAAGATTCTCACCGATTGGAATGGCTTGATGATCTCGGCGTTCGCGAAAGCGGCGCAGACGCTTGACGATTCGTCTTATGCCGCGGCGGCGACGAAGGCGACGGACTTTGTGCTGGAGACGCTCACGAACGAGGCGGGACGTCTCCTGAAGCGCTATCGACAGGGCGAGGCGGGGCTCACGGCGCACCTCGAAGACTATGCCTTCATGATCGCGGCTTTGCTGGATGTCTACGAGTCGACCTTCGAGGTTCGCTATCTGGACCAGGCGATCACGTTTCAGCGTGTCATGGACGAATTTTTCTGGGATGAGATGGAGGGTGGATACTTCACTGTCGCCGATGATGCCGAGCAACTCATCGTCCGGGCGAAAAAACTCTATGGCGGGGCGATTCCGAGCGGCAATGCGGTGGCGATGGAAAACCTCGTGCGGCTTCACCGCATGACGGGGCAGCCGCATTTTGCGACGAGAGGAGAGGAGTTGATTCGAGCCTTTTCCGGGGAAGTGGAGAAGAACAGCATGGTGTATCCGCTAGTCCTTACCGCGCTCGACTTTCACTTCGGACCGTCGTTTGAAATCGTCATCAGCGGGGATGATCCCGGGGAAATGCTGGAAGCGATTCGAAAGCCCTTTCTTCCCAACAAGGTCGTCCTTCATCGAACCGGCGAAAACGCCGAGTGCTTAACCGGCCTCGCTCCCTACACGGAGTTTCAGGTGCCTCTCGATGGAAAGGCGACCCTTTATGTCTGTCAGGATTTCGCGTGCCGGCTTCCGACCACCGGGGTTTCGGTGATGAAAAAAAGCCTCGGGATTGAAGAGGAAGATTAGTAGCGATCACTTCGGTCGCTGCGATTGCCTTCCCGTTTGCCGCGTCCACCACTACCCTGACGATCACCACGGTAACCGCCGCTGCGTCCTCCGCCCCCGCCACCGCGATCGTCGCGTTTTCCACGGTATCCGCCCCCGCCGCCCTGGCGATCGCCGCGGTATCCACCGCCCCCGCCACGGTGTTCGCCACCGCGTGGACGGTCACTACCTTCTCCGCCTTCGCGGGGGCCCTTGTCGAAGTCGAGCTTGAATTCGCGTCCGCGAAGCTTGGCCTGTCCCGCCATGTCGATGGCCTTCGGCGCGCTGTCCTTAGCGACTTCAACAAAGCTGAAATTCGGCATGAGCCGGATGCGTCCCACGGTGCCCCGCTCAAGCTGGCACTCATTGTGAAGCATGCCCACGATGTCTCCGGGGCTGATATTGTCGCGTTTTCCGAGACTGAGGAAGAGCTGCACCATTCCCTCTTCAGGACCGCTATACTCTTCTCTGGGGCGGCGGGGAGGACGATCACCGCGGTCACCGCCACGATCAAAGTCAGCACGACGGTCGGAACGACGATCATCTCTGCGGTCACTGCGGCCGCCGCCCGGTCTGTCCTCGATGATTTCCTCGCCGTCACGGGCGGTCGTTTCCTGAAGCAGCGCCATGAGAGCTGCGGCAATGTTCTCCCATTCGTGCCCTTTTTCTTTGAGCTGGTTCAGCAGCGCAAGGTGGTTTTCGCTGGGTTCCTCTTCCAGTTGCACGGCAACGGACTCGATGAGTTGATCGGCGAGATGAGTATTGACCTCTTCCTGGGTGGGAATGACGCCCTTGGGGATCTGCTGGCGAATGAAACGCTCGATCGTTTTGATGCGATAGGCATCACGTCCGTAGATGAAGGAAACAGCTTTGCCGGATCGTCCGGCCCGACCGGTTCGTCCGACACGGTGGACGTAATCCTCCGGATCCTGGGGCAGTTCGTAGTTGATGACGAGATCAATATCGTCGATGTCGATACCGCGGGCGGCCACGTCGGTGGCGACGAGGACTTCGACCACTCCTTCGCGGAAAAGACGCAGGACGCGTTCCCGCATCGTCTGGGCGATATCGCCGTGAAGACGGTCCGCAGAGTAGCCTCGTGCGAGGAGTGCTTCAGCGCACTCATCGACGCTGCGCTTCGTATTGCAGAAAATGATCGTCAGCTTGGGTTGCTCGAGATCGATGACTCGTGAAACCAGCTCAATGCGTGATCGTTGGCGCACTTCGAAGCAAACCTGTTCGATCGAATCCACCGTGGCACTCTTGTGCTCGATCTGGATCGTCTCGGGCTCGTTTCCAAATTTCTTGATGAGACGCTGCACCGCAGAGTTCATCGTTGCGGAAAAGAAAAGGGTCTGGTGGTTATCGGCGAGAGCCCGGAGAATATTTTCCATATCCTCGGCAAAACCCATGTCGAGCATGCGGTCTGCCTCATCAAGGACTGCGATTCCGACCTGATCGAGCTTCAGAGTGCCCCGTTCAATGTGGTCAATGAGTCGACCGGGGGTTCCGACGACAACCTGCGTCCCGTTCCGCAACGCCCGCACCTGGCGATCCATGGGGGCGCCCCCGTAAATCGGAGTGGCGTGCAGTCCTGACATTTTCGCACCGAGGCGCTGAATTTCGCCACAGACCTGGACGGCTAACTCCCGGGTAGGGCAGACTACGAGCACCTGAGGGGCTGAATTTCCGACATCGACGCGGGCCAGGCTGGCGAGGGCAAAGGCGGCCGTCTTTCCGGAACCGGTTTCGGAAAGGCCGACAATGTCACGGCCTTCCAGTGCTGCCGGAATGGCGGCTTCCTGAATGGCGGAAGGCTCTTCGTAGCCGAGTTCTTCAACGGCGGCGACGAGGTTTTCGGGAAGTCCGAGTTCGGAGAAAGTTTTCTTAGTCAAAGCGACAGAATCAGGGGTTCAAACACCTGGTCCTGAGCTATACGAAGGTGGACTCGGTGGACGCAGAAACTACGCCGGAAATGCAAAAGGGAAAGCCAAACCTCCCTGTAGGCTATTTCTCGACTCGCAGGCCGGTATCGGTTTCGACCCGGTTTTGTGTTTCCAGTGAAGAATCACAGGAAAGCTGGCGGGCTGCCCGGCGTCGTGCTTTGAGCAGTCCGGCGATCTCTTTTTGAAGGACTCTCAGATCGAATGGTTTCGTGAGAAAGACATCAGTTCCGGCCTGAAGCGCCTCGCGCCGCATTTGTTCGTCAGCATTGCCGGAGGCAGTGATGATCGGGACGGTCGCAATCGATGAATCAAGGTAGCGGATCTGCTCAATAAGCGTGATTCCGTCCATGATGGGCATTTCGACGTCGGTGATGACAAGATCGGGCCTGATCACTTTGTCGCGAAGTAAATCCAGCGCTTCGATACCGTTGGTGGCTTCGAAGACCGCATAACCCGCGTTTTTGAGAAACTTCCCGAGGAGCATCCTGTTGGGCAGCATGTCATCGATAACGAGAACGGTGAAGCAGTTTGCCGGAGGCAGAACGAGGGGAATCGAGTGATGAGTATGAGTGGGCATTCGATTTTCCATGATATCTTACCGAATTGTTAAGAATTACAAGTATTTAAAGTATCTGTATTACTTTGAACAATAATGTTCAAAGGTTTTCGTCCTTTCTCAGCAAGCCGACCGGGTCTTGCTGCTGAATTTCCAGTTAGCTCTCTCGAAATGAGAGAGTTTAGGGTAGCCGGAGAAGCTTCAGTTATTGGGAAGTCCCGGGGGACGTTCGGAAATGCGTCTGAACTCCGTGTGCTCGTAAGGAGTGGACATTTCCTCTTCCGTAAAGCCTCCCACCACGGAAACATCACCAAAGTCACTGGATTTCAGCTCGGGGCGATTTCCGTTTTTTTCAAAATACTTTTCCTGGCGAACGGGATCACCATCGATGTTCACGACGGTGTATTTGTATCTCTGAGGTCCCGTCATGTGCAAAACGTGGAGTTGATTCTGACGATCGATCGAGTAGGTCGGCTTTCGCAGCGACATATAGTCTCCGATTGGATAGGTTTTGTAGACCACGCCGGAGTCACTGTCTTTGAGTCGAAAATAGAGCGCCTTGCTTCGGGCACCGTGATAGTAGGTCATGAGTGAAAACTCACGGTAACTTCCGGCGTGGGGGTGTCCCTGGGGGACGCCGACAATCTGACTCCAGATGGGTTGACCTTCGGTGACCTGAACACTGAGTGTTTTCGATTGGAAGACCCGGTTGATTTGGGGGAAGGAAACATTCGCGCGCACGCGATATTGGCCCACTGTCGACATCGGGTAATAACGGTTGATCGTGACTTTGTGCTCGTAAGTCTGCCCCGAAGATAAAACGACCGGACGCTCGTTGAGCTGATTCCGCACGGGGACAACGAGATGTCCCCGTCCGTCGGTGACGGTGAAATCGAGCCAGCTCATGCCGCCTGAGTCGCCGAAGATCAGATCCTGACCGGCGCGGTTCACCAGGGTGAGTGTGCCCGTGATCGGTTCGTGAGCGACGAAGAGGGTGCGATCCAACTTCAGCTCTACCTGAATTTGAGCGTTTGCGCTGTGTGAGAGCATGAGGACAAACGCCAGAGAGAGAAGAGTAAGGATCGATTTCATAGCCCGTAATTCAGAATTACCACCCGCAGGTAGCTATTCTGCAAGAGACGATGCGGGAAATCAATGGCAAACTGAAATCATCAGGCTGCCGGAAAATCATTAGAATAACTGAATATTTGAGTAAAATAAGATTTTGGTTTTTCTAAAATGACTGCATAATTCTGCCTGGCCTTACCGATCGGGCTTTTGAGGATGATATCCGGTATTCGCGCCATAATCGTGTTCGCTTTTCTTGGTGGTCTTTTTTTGACCGGCTTGCTGGGCACCTCAACCTCAATGACTTTTGTCTGGCCGGGATATCTCATGATCGGGATAGCGGGCATTCTTTCGATTGGGGCATTGTTCCAGCACGTTTCTTTCTCGCTTCCGAAGTGGACGACGGTTTCGTTATTTCTCCTCGTCTTTTTTCTTCTTTCGAGAGCCGCAGAGTCTCCCGTTGCCTACTTTGCGCGCGGGGATGCCATGATGATTATCGCCTGCTTCATCGCTTATGCCGCAGTGATATCGCTCTGCTCGTCAGCGAGATGGAGGAAAGGTGTGGCCCTGACGTTTGCCGGGTTAGTGCTCGTGAATCTGTGTTTTGCGCCTCTTCAGATGGCAGTGGATCCGGCGATTTGGCTCCTGCCGGGATACGGGCGGACGATGACAGGTGCCATGGGAGGGCTGTTCAATCAGCCTGATCACTTTGCCATTTTTCTCGCCGCCCTGGTTCCTCTCTGGCTTTCCATGGGGATTCAGGGGCGTGAGAGCCGTGTTTTCCGGTTCTTCTGGATGGGGCTCGCAGCGCTATCGGTGCTCTTTCTGGCGATTTCCGGCAGTGTTGCCGGTTGGATTACCCTCGGTGCAGGCGTGATTTGTTTGAGCGCTTTGACTGCTCATCTCGTCTGGCCAAGGCTCAAGATACCGGTTCGACGAATGGTGGTATCAGCCCTGAGCGTTTTCATGACGGCTCTCCTCCTGGGCGGGGGCGCTGCCTTGGGTACACTGGGGCATGGCTTCTTCTCCGGCGGTGAAAGCGGACTACTCTCTATTTGGAAAGTGGGACTAAAGCAGGCGGCTGAGTCTCCGATGATCGGAACCGGAAGCCGCACTTCCCGGATTTACGGACGCCTTTTCCGGACGGAGGATCTCGGGGTTGGCGCAACGGAGTCGGAGTTTGTTCATAACGAATTTATTCAGATGCTCGGCGACTACGGAGCGATTGGCCTGATCCTTGTCACTTGTCTTTTAGGAATTCATCTCGCGACGGGCTTCCGCTTCCTGAACTCTTTTCGTTGGATCAAACCGGCAAGGGGAAACCTCATCCCGAAATCCAATCCTCTCGCGCTCGCCTCGGGGGCGACCTCGACCCTGGTGGCTTTGAGCGCTGCCGCGACCTTTGATTTCATTTTTCATCTTCCCGTCATTGCGATTCTCGCGACGGTGCTTCTTGCCATTCTTGCGGTTCCCGATCCCATGGCTCAGGTGGAGAAGAATAAAGAAACAGATCCGGTGATTCCGGGCGGCACACTTCTTTTCGGAGTTCGGGCGGTGAGTTTCGGCGGCGGTCTCGTTCTCGCGGTCCTCGGTGCCGTTTTTGTGCAAAGTGAGTACCACTATGAGATGGCACGAAAAGGGTTCGAAAGCGGAGGAAAGACCTTTCAGCAGTACCGCCACCTGCAACATGCGCGGAATCTCGATCCGAAAAATCCCTATGTGCACACCTTGAGTGCCCATGCTCAGGTGAGAAGTATTGATCTTGAGATGCCGACAGCTGAGCGGAGGCAGGCTCTGGAGAAAGCGGACCTCTACTTTTCGCGTGCGGAGCAGCTCTACCCGCAGGACATCTTTGCTGCGATTGGACACGTGGCAGTTCTCGATGAACTTGGCAAGCAACAGCGTGCCCGGGACCGGTTGCGTAACTCCCGTCAATGGGCTCCCCTCTACGGAAATCTTATGCTCGCTGAAGCTGAGCATTACCTGAGAAACGGCCAGGTGGCGCTGGCGAAGGAAACCTACGCCGAGTCCTTGCAAGCATCGGCCTTCCGCGATGAGGCTGCGGCACGGGAAGGGCTGCGGACTATTTCAGAGTGGAAGCTGATTGCGCAGCAAAACGGCATTCCAATGGAAGCACTTGATGCACTCACCCCCGGGGATGGAATTCGTCGAGTTCTCCCCGACGCCCGTGTTGAAGAGCGGGCTGTCGCCGGTCAGGTCGAGGTTCCCGAGCTTCCGTAATCCCGGTCCGTCACACGCGTGAGGAGAGAATCACCGGTTCGCCTTCCCCCGGAGCGACGACCCGGTCGTCAATGGCATGATCCATGATCGCATTCCTCAAGCGAATCATCGGCTCGGCACGATGTTCATTGCTGATCGGGAAAGTGGCATGATGCATCGGAATCATGCGGCGGGCTCCCAGGTCAAGAAATGCCTGCACAGCTTCCTCCGGATTCATGTGCACTTCCCGCCCGCTGGGGCAGTCGTAGGCTCCAATCGGCAGAAGGGCGGTGTCAATTTGGTGCCGCTTCCCGATTTCCGAAAATCCGTCGAAGTAGGCGGAGTCTCCTGAGTGATAGACTTTGTGCTCCGGAGTGTTGATCACATACCCGCCGAAGCCTTTGTGAGTGTCGTGCAGATAACGGGCTCCCCAGTGATGGGCCGGGGTGAAATGGATCTCAGAATTCTTGTAGGTGATCGATTCCCAGTCTGACATTTCATGGATGGAATCGTAGGGAAGGCGCTTCAGCACTTTCCCGACTCCTTTCGGGACAATCACGGTTTGACTCCCGTCGACAATCTGCTTCAGGGTCACCCGGCAGAGGTGATCAAAATGGGCATGCGTGATGAGGACCAAATCGATGGGCGGAAGGTGTTCGATATCAATGCCCGGGTCGCGATGCCGCTTCAGGGGACCCATCCACTTGGCCCAGACAGGATCAATGAGCGCATTGAAAGTGGCGGTGCGGACGAGAAAGCTGGCATGTCCAATCCAGACGACTTCGATTTCGTCGGCTTCCAGAGGTCGAAAGACCGGCGGCTCCAGGGTTCCGGTGGCCTCGCGCGGTTGAACGAGAGCAGGAAGGAGACTTCCGCTCAGATATTGATAGTTCCGGCGTGCCCAGCCTTTTTGGGGCACAAGGCCGACGCGGCGACCTTCGGTGCGAAAGCGAGAGCCGATCTTTTTCTTCGCCGCTCCGTCGGTCGTTGGATTGGCAGGTGGCTGTGGGTTGTCTTCCGGCATAAGAAGGCAGTAGGAGAATGTAGGCAAAGCAGGACCATGTCGCAATGAGATTAAAATCACTTTTACGCGTCCTAATCCGTGGTTTGGTGCGGTTCTCATGCTACTGAATCTCAACGAAGTCGAAGAGCGGACCCGAACACAACTTTCCGGATGGAATGATGCCCGGCTCGATTTTTCTGTGATCGAAAAGGGCGGGTCAGGCCGTGTTTTCGTGCGAGCAAAGAACCTCGATCTCGGGGAATCCGTGATCACGATGCATTATTCGGACGAGCGGTCTGACAATCTGCGCTTCGCTGATGTCACCGATTTTTTGAACCGTCATGGCATTTCTGCGCCCAAAGTGATTGATCGGCGCCTTGCCGAAAACCTTCTCTGGGTGGAGGACCTCGGAGAGCAGGACCTCGGTGATTTGGCAAAGAGTGACTGGGACAGGGTCCGTCGTCCTGCCTACGAGTCAGCATTGAGGGCCGTCTTTCCACTGCATCGGATTTCCGAAGAAGAGGCACCATCGGATTTGCCGGAACTGGAAATCCCGTTCGACGAATCGCTTTACCGGTGGGAGCAGGAGTACTTCATTCATCAGTTTATTGAGCGTTTTCTCCCCGAAGGAATCGCTTCGGATCTGCTCGTTGACGAATCGCTGAAAGATCTCGCGAGTTCTCTCGCGAGCCTTCCCCGCTCTCTGCTCCATCGGGATTTCCAAAGCACCAACGTTATGATGATCGACGGCGAAGCTTTTCTCATCGATTATCAGGGTCTCCGCTGGGGGCTGCCGGAGTATGATCTCGCGTCACTTGTCTACGACCCCTACACCGAATTTTCGGTGGAGGAACGGGATCACCTGATCCGCTATTATTTCTCGCTGTGTCAGGATGTTGACACCGGGGCGGATTTCGCTGATTTCTCAGACCGCGTTGCGAAGTGTGCAATGCAGCGATTGATGCAGGCAATGGGAGCCTACGGGTTTCTCAGTGAAGTGAAAGGAAAGCGGGAATTTCTGGAACACATCCCGACGGCGCAGGCCCGCTTGAAGGAGGTCGCGGCATCCGGTGCAGGCTTGCCCGTGCTGGCTCAGGTTCTGCGTCACAGCGCCGAAATATGATCGAGAAGGTCGAGAAAGGGTACCTCGGCGAGCGCTCCAAATCTTTCATCGCGCTGAAGGCGGGCGCGAGTCGTCGCCGGACTGGACAGGCCGGAAAGAAAGCGCGCAATCTGCCGCGGTTGGCGTAGGGCGGGATGGCCCTCCATTTTTGTCTGTTGGATGATGGCAGCCATCTCCAGATCGATTTCGACCCGGCGTGACTGCGGGAGGGTGCCGCCCGTATGCTCGCCGGTGCAGACGCCGCACTGGCCGCAGGATTCCATTTCGTCGCCAAAGTAGCGGACGAGCTGTGCCTGAAGACATTCGCCTGACTCGCAGAGTTCGACTACCAGACCGAGGCGTTCGATTTCTCCCGCTTCACTGGCTTCGAATCGTTCCACAAGCATCTCCGTGAGTGAGGCGACAGTATGATCCGTTTCGGCGGCGAGGGCATAGGCATGCCGCAGTCCTGACGGTTGCACAATCGCATCGCCCATGTCGGCGAGGTAGTTGATCGCCTTGCGAACCCGTTCCTCTGTCTCTCCAAGTTCGTGAGCAGATTCCGCAATATCGAAAGTGTGCCAGCGCCATCCTTTCTTCCCTGTCTCGAAAAGTTTGGTCAGAAAATGCTGACGCCCCGGCGTGTGGCCGGCGAGGACGTCATCGAAATTCCGAATCAACTGCACGCGGGAGCCACCGTAAAAGGGACCTTTCGGGATGATAACTTTTTCAAGCTCCAGGTAGGTCAGCGCCGTCGAAACCACGGATGGTCGAATGTCACGGGAGACCGAGAGGTCGTAGCGGGAAATGGAAAACTCTCTCCCCTGGAGCATGACGTGCTCGACAAGGGATTTCAGCGCCGTGCTCGATGGCGTGTCGCCGAAGATGAAGTTTTCGAGCACGGTAAGATCATCAGCGCAGGCGAGGATGTTGCAGGTCGCGGTTTCGCCGTCCCGTCCGGCTCGGCCTGACTCCTGTACGTAGTTCTCCAGTGATTTCGGAAGGTTGTAATGATAGACATGGCGGATATTGGATTTATCGATTCCCATGCCGAAGGCGATCGTGGCGACGACGATCTCGATGGAGCCTGCCATGAAACCATCCTGTACTTCAGCGCGGTGTTCATCTTTCATCCCTGCATGATAGGCGCGGGCATTCAGTCCCGCGCGTTTCAGAACCCCGGCGACCCGTTCTGCGGACTGCTGGAGGGTCACGTACACGATCGATGCTCCCGGGGCCTGCCCCGAAACTTTCTCGACGAGAAGATCGTCTCTTTCGGATTCAGCGCACGGGAAGACTCCGAAGATCAAGTTCGGGCGTGAGAATCCGGTCTGAATCTGGTCGTCCTCGCCAATGCCGAATCGCTCCCGGATCTGCCCGGCGACGCGCGGCGTTGCGGTTGCCGTGAGAGCAAGAACCCGTGGAATTTTCAACGACCCGGCCAGTTCCGCCAACTTCAGATAGTCAGGCCGGAAATTGTGACCCCACTCCGAAATGCAGTGCGCTTCATCAACCGCCATGAGGTCAATCCGGCAGCGCCGGAGGCGCCGGATGAAGCCATCGTTGGCCAGGCGCTCCGGGGCGACATAGAGCAGCTTTAGCGTGCCGTTTTCCATCTTGTCGTAGATCCCGTTCACTTCGGCACGATCGAGCGTCGAGTCGAGGCGGGCGGCCTCGATATTCTTCACCTGAAGTGCCTCAACCTGATCTTTCATCAGAGCGATGAGAGGAGAGACCACGAGGGTGAGCCCGTCGAAGATCAGGGCCGGGAGCTGGTAGCAGAGACTCTTCCCCCCGCCGGTCGGGAAGAGAGCCAGGGCCGATCTCCCGGCAAGGAGCGAATCAATCACCTCGACCTGGCCGGCCCGGAATTCGGAGTGTCCGAAATGCTGTTCGAGGAGATCGCGGTAATCCATGCGATGAATTCATCCGCCGGAATGGCGCGCACTGCAAGCCGCGTCCTTGCCGCGGCTGAAGTCGCAGGATCGATTTGCACGCAACAGGGTTGAATCTCCGACCCAACCCTGTTAAGCCATCGTTTGATGAGCGAAAAGAAATGTCGATGGGGGATTCTGGGAACCGCCGGAATTGCACGAAAGAACTGGCAGGCGATCCGGAATTCAGGGAACGGACAGCTCGTTGCCGTCGCGAGCCGCACCGAAAAACGGGCCTCGGACTACATCACGGAAAATCAGTCCCAGGTGCCGCATGCTCCGGTTCCCCGTCCCATTGCCGGCTACGACGAAATGATCGCGGCGGACGACATTGACGCGATTTACATTCCACTCCCGACGGGTCTCAGGAAAGAATTTGTTCTCAAAGCCGCCGCCGCCGGGAAACACGTTCTCTGTGAAAAACCCTGCGGGGTGAATGGTGACGAAGTGCGGGAAATCGTCGACGCCTGCTCCGCCGCCGGCGTTCAGTTCATGGATGGTGTCATGTTCATGCACAGTGACCGGCTGTCGGCGATTCGGGACGAGTTGGATCGGGGAGAAGCCGTTGGCGAGATCAAGCGCATTGCTTCCCAATTCAGCTTCATGGCGCCACCGGACTTTGATGGAAACATCCGCATGCACTCCGATCTCGAACCTCTCGGTAGTCCCGGCGATCTCGGCTGGTATTGCATCCGCATGACCTTGTGGACCCTGAACTATGAGATGCCGGTTTCTTTAAAAGCCCGCATGATTCGTGAGACGGGACGCATTGGCAGCGATGACTCGGTTCCGATCACGCTCTCTGCTGAGATGGTTTTTGCGAGTGGAGTGACGGCTTCGTTTTACTGCAGCTTCGAAGTCGAGCATCAGCAGTGGATCAACATCAGTGGAACGAAGGGCCATATCGCAGTGAACGATTTCGTCCTGCCCTATCATGGTCCCGAGCTCGGATTCGATGTCGAACAGGCTCAATTTGAAACCGACCTTTGTCAGTTTCATATGGAGCGGCATACGCGACGTGTCACGGTGCGGGAGTATTCCGACAGCCATGCAAGTTCGCAGGAAACAAAGCTGTTTCGGAATTTCGGAAATCTTGTCCTCGGTGGAATGATTGATTCGCACTGGCCTGAGATTTCGCTAAAAACCCAGCGCGTACTCGACGCCTGCCTCAAGTCTGCCGGAAACGGGGGAGAGGAAATTATATTTCGGAAGCTCTGATAGGTCACGCCAATGAAGAGGGGATGGGGAAAAATGAAACGAATCCGGTCTTCGAAAATTTGTGTCCCGTCTTTCACATCCGGGAGAGCGAAGTGCATGCAACTTTGAAATCAAATTCTAACATTCCTTCATGATCGAAAACATTTTTCGGGGATTCATCGGAGTGGTTGTGCTGCTGGCGATATGCTTTCTCCTCAGTAACGCCCGGAAGTCGATCAACTGGCGCCTCGTCGCCGGCGGGCTGTTTCTCCAGGGGGCACTCGCGATCTTGATTCTTGCAACTCCGTTCGGTGGTTTTGTAGAGTGGATCTCAGGAGGGTTTGTGAAACTGTTAGGCTATTCCGATGTCGGGGCCGAGTTCATGTTTGGAAAGCTGATCGATGCGAGTCAGTTCGGCTTTGCCTTCAAAGTGCTTCCGACGATTCTCTTTGTTGCGGCACTGACCTCGCTGCTCTACTACCTCGGGGTGCTTCAGTGGATTGTGGTTGGATTCGCTTGGGTCATGAAACGGCTTATGCGCCTCTCCGGGGCGGAAAGCCTCGCGACGGCGGCCAATATTTTTGTCGGGCAGACTGAGGCTCCACTCATCGTAAAGCCTTACATTTCCGGCATGACGAAGTCGGAACTCATGGCGCTCATGACCGGAGGGATGGCGACGATCGCCGGCAGTGTTTTCGGCCTCTATGTGGTCACTCTGGGCGGCGGCGATGTTGAGACTCAGGTCGCGGTTGCGCGCCAACTCCTCACTGCATCGATGATGAATGCACCGGCGGCTTTGCTGGTGGCGAAAATGTTAGTGCCGGAACGGGAGGAAATTAACGAAGAATTGTTGGTTCCGAGAGGGAAGGCGGGGCGGAATACGCTCGATGCCCTCGCACGTGGCACGACCGAAGGTTTGAAACTGGCTTTGAACGTGGCCGCGATGCTCATTGTCTTTGTAGCGGTGATCGCTTTGTTCAACGGTATCCTCGGCTGGATCGGTGGAGTCGGTGGGGAAAAAGGATGGTTGAACGGACTCGTCGAAACGGCGAGCGGCGGGGTTTTTGAACAACTTTCCTTTGAAGCGATGCTCGGATTTCTTTTCGCTCCCATTGCCGCGGCGATTGGTGCGGAATGGAGTGATGTTCTGGAACTGGGGCAGCTTCTCGGCATTCGAATGGTGGCCAATGAATTTGTCGCGTATCTCGAGTTGGGCGAGTTGAGCACTGCGGGTTCCCTCACCCCGAAGAGTGTTTTCCTGGCGACTTTTGCTTTGTGTGGTTTTGCCAACTTCAGTTCCATCGGCATTCAGATTGGCGGGATTGGCGCTCTTGCTGAAGAGCGCCGCAGTGACCTCGCCGCCCTCGGATTCAAAGCGATGATCGGTGGCACGATCGCGAGTCTGATTACCGCAAGCATCGCGGGTATGTTTTTCCACCTGTCCCAGTTATGAGAGTTTTCCTTTTTTTACTCGCCTCTTTCGTCGCCGGTTTCGTTCATGCCGATGAGCCGGAGCGACCGAACATTCTCATGATCGCGGTCGATGATCTTCGTCCCATGCTGGGTTGCTACGGGGATGATCGGATCAAAACGCCGAACATTGATCAACTCGCTTCCGAGTCGATGCTTTTCGAGAATGCCTACTGCAACTATGCGAAGTGTGGTCTCTCCCGCTTGTCGCTCATGACGGGGCTTCGTCCTGCTTCGATTGAGGTCTACGATCATGGCGAGGAAAATGTCAAAGCGTTCCGCGAGCGTCGCGCCGATGCGGTGCCGATGTCACGCTGGTTCCGGGATCTGGGTTACGAGACACGAAGCTTCGGCAAGATTGATCACGATGGATGGGATATCCCCGAAGACTGGAGCGCCCCGCCGCGGCCCGGGCGCGAGGGGGAAATGTGGGAGGTTTTCGATGAAGAGGACCCGGGTGGCGAAACGATCATCGCCGACCGGCGGGCCTGTCCTGTGATGCAGTCCCCCGACGTGCCTGATGATCATTTTTTTGCGGGGCGGATGACCAACGAGGTCACCGCTCTCCTTGCCGCCCGCGAGAGCGACGAGCCTTTTTTTTACGCGGTTGGTTATCGCCGCCCTCATTTGCCTTTCGTTGCCCCGAAGAAGTACCGGGATCTCTACGAACCCGATGCGTCGTGGCTCGCGCCGAATCCGGATGCTCCAGCAGGGGTTCCCTTTTTTCCCTGGTTCAACTCCGATGGCTACGTCGGCATGGCAAAAGCGCTCGGCGAGCCGATGCCGGACAGGATGGCTCCGGCACCTGCAATGGCCTTCAATGGGTTCGAGATGCGGAGTTACCTCGGGGTTCCCTGCGAAGGGCCGCTCTCTGAAGAACTCCAGTTCGACCTCCTCGGGCACTATGCGGCCTGCATTTCCTACGTCGATGCGCAGATCGGGCGGCTCATGGAGCAACTCAAGAAAAGCGGCCTCCGGGAAAATACGATCCTTGTTTTCTGGTCGGACCATGGATGGCACCTCGGCGAAATGGGAGCCTGGGGAAAAATGACAAACTATGAAACCGGCACGCGAATTCCTTTTCTGATTTCCGTTCCCGGAAAAGAAGCGGGGCGCACGAATTCTTTTGCGCAACTCGTCGACCTCTACCCGACGCTTTGTGATTTGTCAGGATTGGAGAAGCCGGCCCATCTGGAAGGTGATGTCCTCACTCCGATCCTTTCGGACGCGGAGGCGGAGGTGAAATCCGAAGTCTTTACGAGCTACCAACGCTACAAAGGGCGATACTTCGGGCGTGCTGTGAAGAATCACGACTACCGCTATGTTCGATGGACGAACAGGAAAGGCGGAATTGAGGCGGAGGAACTCTACGATCAGCGGGCCGATCCTCTGGAGACGGTCAATATCGCCGGGGATAATCCGGCGGTGGTCGAGAAGATTAATGCTTTGTTAGAGTGAGTGATTCGCAAGGCGCAGCCTGAGTTCCTTGAGAGACGATGCGGTTTTGGAACCACGGAAAACCCGGATTAGGCAGATAGGTTTCCGGGTCATGGGACGAAACTCCCACGAGTTTCGCTGCGCTGATTCTCTGTGGCGGTGGAACAATCCGGCTACAAGCCGAGTCGCTCTTTCAAGCCGACGCGCCATTTGGTGGTTTCTTCATTCTCCGCTTCGGCGTTTGCTGAAATATTCTTCTCGTAGAAATCGATGAGCTGCTTCATGAGCTGCTCGCGCACTTCGAGGGAAAGCAGGTCCGGCTGCGCGAAGTGCTTTGGTTTCGGGCTCGCGTTCTGGGCGATGCACCGATAAAGAAAAATCCGGTCGTAGCTGCTCTTGAGCGGAAGGCGGCCGAGTTCGCGGAAGGTTTCCCGCAGCACTTCCTGGGTCGCATCAAACTTGCTGAGGAGGTGGGCGAGTTCGACGCCGTAGATCCAGTCGGGGCTGCGGTATCGATGCGTCGGGTCGTAGATGCCGGCGGTCTCCCAGGCGATGATTCCCATGGTCTGGCGGACGAGGCTGAGAAGGTAGGCGTCCATCGCTTTCTTGCCGAGATGCTTGCCGCCTTTCCAGATAATCTCTGATCCGGCGATCCAGCCGGCCGCGAGGAGGGGATTGGAGGTCAGAAGCATTTTACTGCCCTGCCAGAGATAGCGAACCGGTTTGAGGTAGGGCTGCAGCTCTTCGTATTTTTTATAGACCGTGCTCGCCTTCCGGATGTTGTCGGACATCTTTCTCAGGTTCATCTGCTGGACCTCGACGATGGGAAGTTCTTCCAGCAGCAGGATGATCTGGACGGAGGCCCGGTTCAGCGCCTTGAGGAGACTCTCCAGGTTCAGCTCAAGAAGGGGACGGTCTGAATCAGGGCAGTAGATGCGGGCGATTGCCTCGGTGAAGCTGACGAGGTCGAGGAGGAGCTGTCGTCCATCGAACTTTCCATCAGTCCAATAGACTCCGCTTGAAAAGCGTTGCAGCATCAAGTCGGCCTCGGAGTCAAGGAGGCTCGCGACCTTTTCGTCCATGACCGCATGATTTTCATCGGCCCAGTCAATCGTCTGCAGCAGCTGGTAGTCCGGAAACTCCATCCATTCCCCGTAGGACATGAGGACCTTCTCCAGGTTGGCCCGCTTGCTGTCGAGTCGGCTTGCTTCGTTCCTGATCGCCTGACGGGCCACTTCAATGAGATCATCTTCGTCCCGGGTCGGTTCTTCCGGCGCTCTCCAGAAAGTGATGACCATGAGGCCGCTCAGGGTCACGAGCCAGATGAGCCACTTCATCCAGTGCGGCTCGACGTTGGCAAAGAAAACCGCTATGGCAATCGTCGTAAATCCCAATCCGGCCACGAGTCGTCCTCCCCGACTGAGTTGCGAGCGCTTCATGAGCGCGGAGGGGCTGGAGGAAGGATCAGACATGAGGCCGGGAAACCATTCGCGATGGGCTGCCGATCAGCTGTCGCCGACCTGCCGGTACAGTTGAGCCAGCTTGAGGAGAAGTGGTTCCAGTTGCTCGTAGTAGGCGTCTTCGTCGAGCGAGTCCTTTTTCCGGCGGAGGGTTTTCACAGCCCGTTCCAGTTGATCGCGCTCGGCCCGTTGTTTGGGAGTAAGGCGCCGCTCGAATTCATTTCTCACGAGCACTTTCTGGGCGGCGAGGTCACCGTCCGGTTTCGCCTCTTTTGCGGCGAGCTCGATCGCGGTGGTTCCGTCGAACCATTCCATACGGGATCCAAGGGAGTCCCCATTGTCATCGATCATGGCGTGTTCGGTGGCGAGTCGTCCGGCGTCTTCGTAGAACTTCGCAGTCTCGTGTGAGGCGTAGAGAAAGCCCTCGAGAAGAGAGACCTGATTGTCATTGTCGAGGTCGGCGGCCCCGAGGCCACCGATCGCTTCGGAAAAATAGTTTCCGAAGCGGGTGTAGAACACTTCCGCTTCGTTCTTCGTCGCCGTGATGATGGTCCGGTTCGGTGCCGAAAGTGTCCGGACAAAGGAGCCGCTCGACGAGGCGGTATTGATTACCGCGAGAGCTCCGGGGTAGGCCTTCACCCAGTTCGCGAGATCCTTGTCCGTGAAGTCCGGTCCCTGCAGGTTGAACTTCACGGTCCGGCTGTCAAAGCTGCCATGGCCGATAAGGACGATCCACAGCTCCGGTTCCGCCGCCGTTTCGATCGCTTCTTTGAGGAGATCGTGATCACTCGTTTCCGAGTCCTTTGTTCCAGCTCCGATCAGGGTGAATTCCGCTCCGCCCAGATCAGCCGCTGCCTTCCAGCGTTCCGCCGATTCCGCGAAGATTTTCTCATAGGTATCCGTACCGCCGGTTCCCACCACCGTGATAATGCGAAGAGACGCTTCTTCCGCCCCGGCATGGAGCAGGGGGGCGAAGGTGAGGAGAAAAACAAAAAGGCGAATCATGGCTCAAATCGAAGATAGCCTCTTCCACCACTTGGGAACACGCAAAATTTAGGCGTCTTTCCAGACCGCCCGGGAAGCGAAATCCGACGTAGGAGCGTGCGACTTATGTCATGCAAAAGGAGGCGAGGGGTCGATGAAACGGAAGGAGTGAAGTTCGTCTCCGGCTACAGCACTCCCTGCCTTCTTCTCACGACCCATTCTCCGACGAAGAAGGCAAGAGCGAGGAGAAACAGCCATGGGGTGTGCCAGAGAGGGTGCTGGCGGACTTCGGAGACGGGGAGGTCGAGTTTTTCGAGGAGGCCGGGAAGTTGATCGACCCCGGTGAGCTCGAGGAGTTGTCCTCCGGTGAGGTCGGCGATGGCCTGCAGTTGCGCGAGGTTGGGGCCGAGTCCGGCGAACTCGTTGGCCTCAGCATTGAGGGCGCGGGCCACTTCGTCCCGGCCGATCTCGACGCCATCCCCGTCGACGACTGTGGCCTCGATGCGGTAGCCCCTGCTTTCTTCGGACGCGTATTCGGCTGTGAATAGACCGGGCTCATTGAGCGATGGTTCGGCAGTGATGAGCGTGTTTTTGCCCTCGCGGTCGGTCACGGTGAGAAGGACGGTGGCGTTGTCCTGTGGCTCGAAGTCTTTCTCACGGACGCGAACGGAGAGTTTGGTCAGGGGGATGCCGCCGGGATCGATTTCCTCCTTTTCCAGGCTGACGCGGGCGGGGACTTCGGTGACGCCCCATCGCAGGAGCTGGCGCCAGGTTTTTCCGAGGGCTCCCTGTTGTTCGGCGTCTTTCATGCCCCAGCGCCAGAAGTCGCCAATGGTCACCGCTGCGGTTTTCCCTTCGCCGTAGCGTTGTGTGATGATGGCAGGCAGGGACCGCTCTTCACTGTCGTTTACGGTAGCGAGGACACTGGCGCCGGGTTTGATCGCCCGGATCTGATTGACGGCGAAAAAGGGCGTCATGTAGGCGAGGCGATTGTACTCCTCTTCCTGACTTGCACGGAGTCGCATCCAGGATTCGAGCCAGCCCTCGCGGGTGAGATTGAAGGCCGCTTCGAGCGAAGGAGCACCACGCCCGAGGTCTTCGAGGTAGACGGGGAGAAGGCGGCCGATGGGAGTGTTTTCCCATCCTCCGGCCTGAAAGGATTCCTGTCCCCCTAACATAATCACGGTTCCGCCGCGCCGGGTCACGAAGCGGTCGACGAGTTCCTGCTGCTCCTGCGTGAACTGTTCGGCCTCGACGTCGTCGAAAATGATCGCGCGGTAGCGGGGGAAGAGATCCTCCTCGGCTTTGGGGAATCCGTTTCGCAATTCCTCCGGTCCCGAAGTGTTGAGACGGACAAAGACCGGTTCGTCGTAGCGCTGGGTTTCCTCCGGGATGTCACTTTGGAAGCCGCGGAAGAGCGGATTGCTGCTTTCACCGGTGCGGCCGCGCCATTCAAATTTCGGCTCGCGCTTCGCAATGCGGATAAGTCCGACGAGATCAATCTCGGCGTCCTGCGACAAGGCACGACGGAGGAACTTGTATTCCCAGTTGGGCCGCCCGCTTACATAGAGGATGCGATAGGGGCCGGAACCCTGGTTGACGACGACTTCCTGTTGGTTGTTCCGGTCGGTGAGCTCGGGCTTCGGCTCAGTGGCTGTGTCTTCGATCCGGACTTTGAGAAAGGAAACGCCGGGAGGAATCGCGGCGAGTCGCAGTCGCACCGGCAGAGTCTGGTCTCCGATGTTCGCGGGAAAGACGACTTCCTTCCGGCCGATCTCTTCATCGTTCTCGTTGCTGACGACCACGGCAGCGGTAGTGCCTGCCTTTCCGATCGAGCGCGCGGCGACGGTGAGAGAAACACGGGCATCCTCGAAGGGGCTGGTCTCGACGTCGATGTTCCCCAGGGCAAGATCGTGCGCTTCGGGGTTCGGCTCGCCGATGACGACCGGATAGATCGGTGCGGTTTTTTCCCCGTTCTCTTTCAAGTCGGCGAGCCATTGCGCAAGCGCGGCGGCATCCGTCGCATTGCCATCGGTAAGGACGACGGTCGCGGCAAGAGGGCGATTCTGAAAACGCTGGCTGATGCCGGCGAGGGCATTGCCGAGCTGGGAGTTCGGACGATCAAATTCGAGGTCGTGAAAGTCGGTTGTCCGGCGCAGGGTCCGGTCGAAGAGGAAGGTCTGGAGACGGAAGGTATCGCCGAGAGATTCGATCCAGTCGGGGAAGAGGGTGGGGTCATCGGTCGTAAGCGCTTCTTTTAACTGAGCTGAGGAGAGTTGCTCCTCAGCGGAAAGGGGAATGGCGAGACCCGATGAGTTGTCGGCGAGAATGACGAGGTCGTTCGCGTTCTTTTTCGGCTGCTCTTCGAGATGGACGGGCTCCATCAGGGCGAGGGCAAGGAGGACGAGTCCAACCGCTTTGAGCGCAAGCGCGAACCACTTGCTTCCGCCCCGCAGAGGTGAGTTTCGATAGCTCAGGAAGAGCACGAGAAGAGAACCGGCGCCGAGGGTGATGGCGACCCAGCCCCAGGACTCGTTGGCGAACGCGATCGTAGCCAGGGGAAGCGGGGACAGCGAAATGAGGAAAAAATCGGGCATGGTCGAAACGATAGGGCAGTCTGCAGGAATCAGTTGCCTGAACCAAGCTCTTCGTAATAGCGTCGCACGAGGTCGCGGAATTCGGAGGGGACCGGATCGCGATCAATCGGGGAGATCGGATTTTCCCTATTCAATTTGGCGATCTCCTCGCTGAGGCGCTGGCGCAGCTCGATGAGTGGCAGGGTGATGCGCTGATCGATCGCACCGGCGCCGGGGGGGAGATTGTCGCGACTGAAATCGACCCGCATCTCGCGGGCATTGTCGGCGACGCGGGCGGCCTGATTCCTGAGGTCTTCCTGCGGGATCATTTCTTCGATGTTGCCGAGGCGGTCGCGAAACTCTTTGTAGCCTTCGCCGGTGATGGGGCCGGGTTGACGCTCCTCGGACGGCTGGTTGAAGAAAAGGGGAGCGGCAGTTTTTCCGTTTCCGTTCGGGACACTGCTGCCGCGATCATCTCCGCCGAGGCTGAGGGATCCACCGCCGCCACGGGGACCGCTTCCGGCGATGCTTTCGCCTTCGGATGGCTCACCGCTTTCGCCTTCGCCCTGTCCTTTTCCTTTGCCCTGACCTTTTCCCTTTTCGCCACCTTCGCCGGGCGTTTCACCTTCGCCCTGACCGGGTCCGGGCTGGCCACTTTCGGCGAGAGAGCCTTCGCCTTGTCCCTGACCCTTGCCTTTCCCTTTGCCGGGTTGCCCGCTTTGGCTTTGGCTCTCGCCCTCACCCTCACCCTCACCTTCTCCGGGAGTTTCTCCTTTGCCGACCATTTTGCCCTTTTCTTCCCCTTTGCCTTTTCCCTGTCCGGGTTTTTCGCCCGGCTGCTCCCCGTTCCCGGGTTTTCCTTCACCGGGTTCGTTGGAAGCCTGTTGGCCTTCGCTTCCTTCTTCCTGCGGCTGACCTTCGCCCTGACCTGCCTGCGGGCTGGATTCAGACTCTCCCGGTGCCTGACCCTGTTGACCTTCGGAGGATGCTTCCCCTTCCTTTTGAGCGAGTTGCCGGGCTTCCTGCTTGCTCTCTTCGATGAGACGATCGAGTTCGGATCGCGCGAGACGGAGGGCGTCGCCTTCGTTCCCGAGTACCTTCTCGGCAGCGGCTTCGACCTGTTCCTTCAGCTCGTCGATGCCGCGGGTCGCCGCCTCCTGAGGCTCGAGCGCCTGGGTCGGGCGGTTGTAAAAGGTGTAGTCGCGGGCCTCTTCGAGTGAGTCCTGAACCCCGTTCATCATGGTGCTGCGGACCGCGTCGTAGAGTGAGTCCGAGAGAATGGGCTCGGAGGGCTCAGCCTGTTCGCTGAGACTCTTCATTTCTTCGACGATATCGCTCAGTTCGTTGGCCTGATTGCTGATCTCTTGCGCGAGTTGGCTTCGCTTGAGCTGACCCTCAGTCGAGAGTGTGTCTTCCGCGTCGGGGGCGGCGAGTTCGTTGAGGGTTTCGCTGATGCTCTCCTGATTTTCCGCGAGGTCGCGGGCGCGCTGGCGCAGTCCGCGCAATTCCTCGGCAAACTTCTTCGAAGTGCGCTCGCGGAATTCCTCTTCCATTTCCTTGAGTTCCTCCTCAGCCCGGGTCGCGGAGTTGGCCGCATCGGCGAGTTCTCCGGCCTCGAGTTTTTCAGCCGTTTCCTGAATGTTCTCGCGGGTTTCTTCGAGCTTCTCTTTTTCCTCGCTCATGTTGGCGCGGTTCTCATCGGAGTCCATGCGTTCAGAGAGGTCATCGACTTCGCGAAGGAGATCGCGCTGTTCTTCCTGCAATCGTTTCAGCTGGCGCTCAATCTCGGCGCGCTCCTCTTCGTTTGCATTCTGGAGTTGCTCTTCGAGTTCCTTGATCTTCTCAGCGATGGCCTCCTGACGACGGGCGAGTTCCTTGAGGCGGTTGAGGACGGCGAGGTTCTCCTTTTGCTCGGCGGTGGCCTGCTCCTGCTGAGCCTGGGATTGCTCTTCGTATTTGAGTTCGTTTTGTTTGAGCTCAAGATTCATGTTTCGCTGTTCCTGCTGAGAGCCCTGGCCCTGGCTCGGCTGCTTTGACATGGAGATCTCGGACTCGCGATCACGGGCTTCGAGGAGCTTCGCGAAAACGGCCCGGGCGGTTTGGTGTGCGGGGCTGATGAGCGCTCCGTTGCGCTCATTCGCGGCGAGAAGGAATTCCTCTGACGCCTGTTGCATGAGCACTTTGGCCGCTTCGTAAATTTCTTTGAGTTCCGGATCCTCCACTTTCGCGAGGACCGGTTCGATCATGGAAAGCACGATGAGCTGAGATTCCTGCACGACATCAAGGTCACCGGCGAGAGATTCGAAGGGACGGTTCAGGTCGTGGTAGCGACGGAGTTTCCAGGCAGCGTTGATGACCTCTTTCTGAAGTTTGAGGAGTTCACCGGAGTCTCCCTGCTGCTCGCCGGGCTGTCCGGACTGGGGCTGGCCTTCGCGGATGATTTCCTCGAAGAAACGGACTTCGGCAAAAAACATGTCACTGGTGGTGCGGCGGACTTTGCCTTCGCGGTCGAGGTCTTCGGCCCAGAAGTAGTACGTGATGAGATCGCGCGGCTCGGCACCGAGTTCCTCGATGTCGATGAAGGTGGAAAGCTCATGCGTCTCCTCTCCGGCGAGCGATTCTTCCGAGAGGACAATTTCGGTTTCCTCTTCCCCTAACTGATACGCAAAACCGACGCGCTCGATCTGGACATCGTCCCAGGCTTCGCCTTCGATGGGCAGCTCCTGAACGGCGGAAACCTCAAAGTCGCGTCCGGGAAACGTGAGTTTCAATTCGGGCGGCTCGTTGCGCTTCACATTGACCGTGAACCACGGAGGCTGCTTGTTTCCGCGATCTTTCCCGTCGACGAGATGAAGCCGGTAGCGCTGCGACTCAAGAGGGTTATGTGTCGCTCTCAAGAGGGTCGGGTCTTCGGAATCGGGAATGAGCGGGATGGAGGTTTCGTCCTCTCCGAAAAGCTCGGCCGCAGCGAGAGGTTTGTTCACGCGGATCTTCCAATCGACGCGGGAATCTTCCATCACCGTGATCTTCTGTGTGTCGAGTTTTTCCTCCGGTTCACGATTCAGATAGGCGGGCGGAGTAATGAGAGCATCGGCCTGAACGAGGACTGGAAATTCAAAGACGTCGATTTTGAACTCGTCGGATGATTTGTCTTCGAAGCGAACTTCGTAATCGCTTTCGAGGATGACCTTCGGGAGGAGCGCCGAGAAGACGCTGTCATCGAGACCAACCGTCATCGGGATCTTTCGCTCACCGTCCGCATTGTTCACGACGAGCATTGCGGTGGCGGGAGCGCGATCAGGGAAACTGGCTTCGATTACGAGCCGCGAGCCTTTTTCGATTTCGACGTCGCCGGGAAGAACGGAGACGGTGAGTTCAGCGAGTTTTTTCGGAGCCGGCTTGAGCTCTTCCGGGGCAACCTGGACGAGGTTACCCGCGCCCGGGGCATGCCCGAGGAGGAACCAGATCGAGAGGCAGAATCCAATCACGGCGGCGAGTTGACCCCAGCCGGTGAGGGCGAGGCGCTTTGCCGAAACCTGACGCACCCACTGATGCTTGATGGCATGCTCCGAGACGTCGGACATGAGGCGACGCTGAAGAAAGGAGAGTTCCCCTCCGGGTTCGACCTTCTGATCCATCGCTGCGAGAAGCGCTGCCTGGAGGTCAGGGTGACTTTCTTCGACCTGTTTAGCCAGAGTTCGCAGGTCAGGCTTTCTCCCTGCGCGGACAATGCCGGTGATCGAGACGATGGAAAGGAGGGCCATCCACCCGAGGATCAAGGGCCATGACCACCAGTCGGTCCAGATCGCGAGCCCGAGAAGAATGAGAAACCCGAGAGCGCCGGCATTGAGAACCGCAATCGTGATCCGTCGACGGCGGAGTTGAATCTCGGCTTCGAGGACCGGATGCAGACATTTGGCAAGGAGAGTCTCAATCATGGTTTCCGGTGGTGTGGAGTTACGTTGCAGGAGCAGGGCTCGTGCCGTCCTGCTTCGCGGCGCGATGGCGTTTCAAAGGAGATCCTGCGACCCAGGATTCGATGATCAGTAAAAGGAGGACGACGAGAATGATCCATTTCCAGAGTTTCTGGTTGTCCTCTTTTTCAACCGACTCGAGGCGCGCGAGTTGCGTTTCAGTGAGCTGTTCTCTGGCGATTTCTTCGGAGAGATCAATCAGCGGAATGCCCCAGTCCGGGAAAACGGAGGCCGGATCGAAGGATTCGGTGATGCCCTCATTCGGGGCGAGGTTGACGGCTTTGAGCTGGGAACGCTCGTCTTCCGGAGTCTCATAGAAACCGGGTTTGCCGTATTCGGTTTCGCCGACGTAAAGCGTCGCAACAGAGCGGATGCTGAAGCCGGTGTGCTCGAAGATTGAGAAGAGGAGGGGGACAAATTTTGAGGAAAGGGCGAGCTGACTTTCGGAAGGCTCCCACCCTGACAAAAAGAGAAACGCAGCGCCGCTGCCGATGGTTTGCTCGACGAGGGCAGGTGACTCGCCGTCAAAGGTTGCGATCACTTTCGTTTCGGGGCCCGGCTCAACTCCGGCGAGGACGCGGTGTTTCCAGAAGCGGACTTTCGTAAAGTCACGGATCCGGGCGCGGGCGAAGGGTTGGAGGACGGGGTGATCGAAATCGAGATCGGCGAGGAGAGCGTAGTCTTTGCCTTCGGCTTCGCTCAGGGTCCAGTCCGCTTCGCCGGTGAGATTCGCAAGGGCATCGGAGCTGGCTTTGGCGGACGGAATCGCGATGACGAGCCCCCCCTCGCGGGCGAATGCCTGGAGGCGGGTGGCGGTATCTCCGGCCCAGGTTCCAGTGACGATGATGACTTCATTCTCCGCGAGTTGCGCTTCACTGAGGGATCCTGCTGCGGAGACGATCGGCTCCAGGGTCGGGGTTGGCTGGAGGGCGCGGCGCAGATAAAAAAGCGGCGAACCGGCCTCGTCGGAGACGCCCTCTTCGGAGAGAAGGAGGACGCGCAGGGGGCGGGCCGAAACAGGGGAAACGTAGATTTCGTTGTCGAAGGTGTGCGCGTCTCCCGTGATCTCAAGAATGCCGCGTGTCGCTCCGGCGGGGCGGGGAGCCGAAGTGAGAATGCGGCTCGTGCCGGGAGCGACGGTGGTCGGCATCGAGGTTTCGGGGAATCCTTTCCAACGCATTGTCGCTTCGGCGTTGTCGGAGTCAGCGGCGTTGCGTATGCGGACCCGGTAGACTTCCTCCTCTTCGACATTGGCCCGCGCCGGAGTCGCCGCGAGGTTGAGCGAGAGATTGCCGGGTGTTTCGGTAGCGAGCGGAATCGCGCGGACGGACACCTCTTCGGGCCAGGCCCCTGACTGGAGGAGGTCGCGCGAGGCACCTTCCTGGAAATCACTGATGACGATGAGCTCGCGTCGGCTCACCGGTTTATCGGTATCCTCGGCGAGGAGAAGTTCAGCGCTTTGCATCATCGCGGCGCCGAGGTCGCTCCCGAGCCAACCGGCTTCGGCAGGGAGTTCATCGAAGGCAGCGGTGCGGGCGTTTTTCCCCATGGTTCCCCAGAGTGCAAAGTTGGCGGCGAGATCGAGTGATTCATCGAAGAAGGCCACGGCAAGATCGTCGCTGCCGTCGAACCTGGCGATCTCCTCTCTGGCGGTACGTTTTGCCTTTTCCCAGAGATCCTCGCGCTGCATCGAAGCGCTTCGGTCGATGAGGATCATGACTCGGGCGTGGGCGTCCTCTTCCCCGGGCAGGGAGAGGGATCGAAAGAAGGGGCGGCAGAAGGCGAGGGCGAGGAGAATGATTGCGAGACAGCGTAGCGCGAGGAGGAGCCATCGATCAAGACGGGTCCGGCGGGTGAGTCGCTCCGGGGTCTTCTCGAGAAAGAGGTGGGAGCTGAAGGGGACATGCTCTTTCGGCGGACGTTTTCTCAAATGCAGGAGGATGGGCGCGGCGATGGCCAGCGCACCCAGCAGATAGAGAGGAAAGAGGAAACTCAAAGCAGAAGTAAGATTGTCAGATTTCGGCGGGCGGCGCGAGGACGTTTTCGCGGATCAGGAGGGGTCGGTCGTATCGCCGGTTCTACTCGAAGAGCGCGGGGAATCGTCAACGACTTCCGCTTCGATATTGATCACTTTGGAGGCACCCGGCTGAGGACGGGGAGCGCCCATGGTTTCGCCGACGACGGTGACTCGTCCGCTGAGGTAGGCCTTGGCGATGCTCTTTACGAAATCTCTTACGGTCGGAACGAGGAGGGAAAATCCGATCGCGTCGGTGAGGAACCCGGGGGTGAGGAGAACGGCGCCGGCGATCAGAATGAGAAGACCATCCATGACTTCTTCATGGGGGAGGCGCCCCTGCGAGAGGGCCGCCTGGTATTTGGTCAAGGCCTTGAGACCCTGGGATTTGGTCAGCCAGGCACCGAGAACCGCGGTGATGACAATGATTGCGAGCGTCGTCGGGATGCCGATTTTCGAGCCCAGCATCAGAAAAATGCAGAGTTCGAGGACCGGAATGGTGATGAAAAGAATGAGGAGTCGGGCAAACATAGTTACAATTAGTTACGGCTTAGACGGTGAAACCGTAGCAGGAGTTCAAAAGGAGGCTCGTGGTTGTGGGTCAAAGATCCTTTCCATTTTCCCGGAGGGGGAAATGGAAAGGTTTTCGGGGATAAGGAAAAAGAGCAGGAAAATGAAAAAGAGTCTTCACGCAGTCTCCTCCGGAATATCCCGGCAGTGTTTGAGACGGTAGGCGCCGTCGACAGGAAGAATCGTTCCGGTGATGTAGTCAGCCTCGCTGGAGGATAGAAAAGCGGCGGCGTGACCGATTTCCTCCGGCAATCCGAGGCGGCCCCAGGGGAGCTTTCTGCCTTCGGCGGCCATGGTTTCGTCGTCGTAATGCTGGCGCTCACCCGGAGTATCGATCCAGCCGGGCTCAATCGCATTGACATTGATCTGATGTTCACAAAGCTCGATCGCCATGGTTTGCATCATGGAATTGAGGCCTGCCTTGGCGGCACTGTAGGCGACGCAGCGGGCGTTCGGGATGCGGGCCAAAACGCTGGAAATAAAAACGATTTTCCCCGGCTTTGATTCGGCAACGAGCTGACGGGCAACGAGTTGAGAGATGTGAAAGCTGCCGAGAAGGGCGGAATTGAGGATGCCTTCGAAGTCGTCCGGATGGTAATCCAGAAAATCGGCGCGGCGGTTGTAAGCGGGAACGCTCACCAGAACATCAACAGTTCCAAACTGATCGAGGCAGGCTTTGAGAGTGGTCTCGCAGCCTGCCCGCGAGAAGGCGTCGGCTTCGATCGGAAGGCAGGCGACACCGAGCGCTCGCAGTTTTTCAGCGGCAGGGTCAAGATCCCCGCTGCCGGGACGATCGGCGAGAACGAGAGATGCTCCTTCCTTCGCGAGAGCTTCCGCGCACCCGAAACCTATTCCCCGCGCTCCTCCTGTGACTATGGCCGTTTTTCCCTTCAACTTCATGCGGCAGAACAGTAGTCAAAGGATTCGCAAGACGGAAGGACTCAATCACGGATTTCTTATCGAAGCGGTCGCCCGGCAGGGTTTCCGCGAAATTCACCCTCAACTTTTCCGATCCCATCTTGACCGTTGGGGTTTCTCTGGCGAGCGTGCCGCGTGAACGAGGAAAATTTGAAACGAATTGATGCGGCTATCCGCGACGTGCATGACTTCCCGAAACCGGGGATTGTCTTTAAAGATATCACTCCGGTTCTTGGCGACGGGGAACTCTTCCGGCTCACGACCGACTCGTTCGCGGATACGCTCAACGGCGAATCGGTGAGCAAGGTCATCGGGATCGACGCCCGCGGCTTCATCTTCGGGGCGGCGCTCGCGGACCGCATCGGAGCGGGATTCGTTCCGGTCCGGAAAAAGGGAAAACTGCCGTGGGAAACGACAGGAGTGGCCTACTCGCTCGAGTATGGAGAAGCTCACGTCGAAATTCACAAAGATGCGATCAAGCCCGGGGAGAAAGTGATTCTCGTTGATGATCTGCTCGCGACGGGGGGCACCGCAGAGGCGGCAATCAAACTGGTGAAAGAACTCGGCGGCGAGATCGTCTGCATGAGTTTCCTGATTGAGCTCGTCTTTCTCGACGGTCGGAAAAATCTCGATTCCGATGTCCGGGTTGAGGCTTTACTGACGTATTGAGACCGCGGCCGGTTCGAAAGGCCCGAAGATCATGAGTTACGAAAGCGACATCCTCCGCGACTGGTATCTGCTGTTTCACTTTGGAACGGCAGAAGAGATTCTCGAAGGCGTGGCCTTCGAGCCCGCCAGTCTTCCTGAGCGTTGTCTTGAATTTCCGGTGACCACAGTCGAGGCGGCAGGGATTGACGATGAAATCGGTCGTGCGCTGGATCTGGGCTGCGCGGTCGGAAGGTCGAGTTTCGAGCTTTCGAAATGTTGCCGCGAGGTCGTCGGTATCGATTTTTCCGCCAGCTTTGTGAATGTAGCGGCCGAGGTCGGACGCGGGGAAAATCCGCTCTACCGGCGCTACTTTGAAATGCATCTCAGCGATCACTTGGTCGCGAAGTTGCCGGAGGGAAGCAAACCGGAACGCGTCATTTTCGAGCAGGGCGATGCGATGAATCTCCGCGAGGACCTCGGATCCTTCGATCTCGTCCACGCCGCCAATTTGCTTTGCCGCCTCCCGGAGCCGGAACGGTTTCTGGATCGTCTTCCATATCTTGTGAATCCGGGCGGCACCCTCGTGATGGCGACTCCGGCGACCTGGATGGATGCCTACACGCCGCGGGCGAACTTTCCACCGGGTCCAACCCTCGATTATTTGAAAGATTGCCTTTCGGCCACCTTCGAATTTCGGGAGGTCAGTGAGCTTCCCTTTCTGATTCGGGAGCATCAGCGCAAACTGCAGCTCAGCACTGCCCAGACCTCCGTTTGGCGCCGTCGCTGAATCCGTGTCGGATCGCGCAAATCAGGGTTCGACAGAGGGCCGTCTATCATTACGATGGGGGCTTATGAAAAAATTACTCCCATATCTTACTTTGCTCAGCGCAGGAATTTTCCTGAGTGCCTGCAGTGAACCCACCGAAACCGCGTCGGAAGCTCCGGCCGAATCTGCTGAGGCGTCGGAAGCAGCAGAAGCACAGGATGATGGTTGGGTTTCCCTCTTCGACGGGGAAACGCTGAATGGCTGGAAGCCTTCGACTCTCGGGTCGGCTGAATATTCCGTTGTCGACGGCACGATCTACGGCAAGACCGTCGAGGGCAGCCCGAACACCTTCCTCCTCAGCGAAGAGCAATACGGGGACTTCGAACTCGAGTTCGAAGTGAAAGTTCACGACAGTCTCAATTCAGGTTGTCAGATCCGTTCCCGCGAAAAGAATGAGGCAGATCTCGCGATTTCCGGCAAAGACGGAAAGCCGGCCACAGATCTGAACCGGTTCTGGGGACCGCAGGTTGAGCTTGAATCATCACCCGGTCAGTCTGCTTACATTTACGGCGAGGCAACCGGTCGCGGATGGATCTCACCGGAGCCCGCGGACAAGGAACATTCCCATGACTACATGAAGAACGGCGAGTGGAACCAAATCCGCATTGTTGCCAAGGGGCCGAACATCAAGACGTTCATCAACGGAAACGCAGTTGCCGACCTGACCGACGGCGGAATCTACGAGACGCATCCGAAGGGACACATCGGTCTTCAGGTTCACGGAATTAAGAAGGGTACCGGTCCTTTTGATGTCGCCTGGAAAAATATCCGGATCAAGACTTTGTAGGAAAATCAGCGGGATTGGGAGCAAAGGGAATTTATTTTCTTGCTGCCCCACTCCCGATTGACTAGAAAAGACTTAGCGAGGGCAGCTGAACTTCATTCCTGAAGCTCGGTGTCTTCGCCTTAAGGAGGAGGGCCCCGGTACTGCGCAAGCAGTACCGGGGTATTTTTTTGAGTTTGGAGGAGGCCAAACTCAATCAGGATTGTCGTATTCGAAACCGATGTGACGCCTTTTCCGGAAAAACCTGCGTTGCCCGGATTACGCAGCTCACTTGCGGAGAGGACGAATTTCGACGAACCTTCACCCCGCGCTGAGCGGAAGGATTCTATGAGCGATATTGCGAATAACCGGAAAGCCCGACGGGATTTTCACATTTCTGACAAGGTTGAGGCCGGTATCGAGCTGAAAGGTACGGAAGTGAAGTCAATCCGCGCCGGTAAGGTCAATATCAGCGAAGCCTTCGCCCGCGTCGATAAGGGGGAGATGTGGCTTTATCAGTGCGACATTCGCCCCTACGAGCAGGCGAGTCACGAGTTTCATGTGCCGCTGAGGAACCGCCGTCTCCTTCTTCACAAGAAGGAGATCCGTCGCCTCGAAGTGCTCACGGAGCAGAAAGGGGCGACAATTGTTCCGCTGCGTCTCTACTGGAAGAACGGAAGAGTGAAGATCGAGCTGGGAGTGGGGAAAGGAAAAGACCAGCGTGACAAGCGCGAGGATCTCAAGCAGCGTGCCCACAATCGTGAGGTGGAACGAGAACTGGCCCGTTTCAATAAGTAGTCGGGAGGCGTTTTGACTTTCGAGGAAGTCGGTTGACTGAGACGCCGTTTCCCGTTCATTCCCCAAAATTTATGGGATCTTCATTCGGAAAGCTTTTTCAACTCTCGACCTGGGGAGAATCACACGGCGGTGGGGTCGGTGTTGTCGTGGATGGGTGTCCGCCACAGATCCCGCTGACCGAGTCAGACATTCAGATCGACCTGGATCGCCGTCGCCCCGGCCAGAGTGAAGTGACGACGCCGCGGAAAGAAGCGGATGAAGCCGAAATTCTCTCCGGCACCTTCGAAGGATTGACCCTCGGATCACCCATCGCGGTGCTGGTGCGGAACAAGGACGCGCGTCCCGAAGCCTATTCAGAGATGAGCGAGAAGTTTCGTCCGTCTCATGCCGATTACACCTACCAGGCCAAATACGGAATCCGGAACTGGCAGGGGGGAGGGCGTTCCAGTGCCCGCGAAACGATCGGGCGGGTCGCGGCTGCGGCGATTGCGAAAAAAGTGATTGCGCAGTGTTTTGCCCCGGACCTTGAAATCCTGCCTTTCGTCGAATCCATCGGTACGATCCGCGCCAGTGTTGACACGGCGACGGTGACTCGCGAAATGATCGAATCCAATATCATTCGCACCGGTGACCCGAATTCGGTTGAGGAGATGATCGACAAGATCAAGGAGATTCGCGGTGACGGTAATTCAATCGGTGGCGTCGTCGGATGTGTGATCCGGAATGTTCCTGTCGGTCTCGGCATGCCGGTCTTTGACCGCCTCGAGGCGGATCTGGCGAAGGCGATGTTGAGCCTTCCCGCGACGAAAGGATTTGAGGTTGGCTCGGGCTTTGCCGGTACGGAGATGACCGGTCGTGATCACAATGATCCGTTTCGCATGGTCGACGGCAAGGTCCGCACCACGAGCAACCGTTCCGGCGGAGTTCAGGGTGGAATTTCCAATGGAGAAGACATCGTCTTCCGGGTGGCGTTCAAGCCGACGGCAACGATCATGACGGGTCAGGACACGGTGACGACCGGCCTCGAAGACACTGAGCTCAAGGGGCGCGGCAGACACGACGCCTGCGTTCTTCCCCGGGCCGTCCCTATGGTGGAAGCAATGGCGGCCCTCGTTCTCGTCGATCACATGCTGCGCCAGCGGGCTCTCACGGGGGATTCAGATTGCTGAGATCATGACTGATTTTTTCCCGCTCCTTCTCGCCGTTCTCATCATTGTACTTACGTTCATTTCAGCGATGAACAACGGGGTGGTGAAGCTGTTGGCTTCCGGAATGGCAGCCTTCGTCCTGCTCGTGATTCTCATTCTGGGGATCCAGTTTCTGCCCTGGCTCGGGCAAACGTTTCTTGATGTTGAACTGACGTGGAAAGTCACTCTCGGGGTCACCTGTGTGATCGCGATTCTTGCCTACACGATCAGCCGCTTTGTCTTCGGATGGATTTTAAAAGGGGCACTGGGTCCAGACGGTTGGTTTCACTGGATGGCGGATGGAGTTCCGGGCGGAGTTGTCTCGTTTGTTCCATCGTTTGTGATCGTGATTTTTCTCTTCAGTTGCACCCGGATTGCGGGGACGGTTCTGGAGCTCAATTACGTGGCCACCCTCTGTCAGCCTCAGGTGACGAACACGATCACCAAACTGCCGTCATACCCGTTTTCCGCAAAGTGGAGGAACGCCATTGAAAGTATTCCTCTTTTCCCTGAGATCTTCGATGTGATTGATCCACTTACGAACCGGGCAAACCGGAACACGGCAGCACTCGTGATGGTTGATCGCTCGGTTGCGTTGAAAAAATATTTCAAGACACTTCCCGCGACGGCATCTCTGATTGAAGCACCGGGACTTTCCGGGCTTTCGGCCGATGAAACGATTGCGGAGATGCTCAAGGCGCAGGAGCGACTTTCCCTTGTCAACGCCCCCGCGATCAAAGACTACGCAGCTTCTTTCCCGGCTCAGCAGGAACTGAAGCAGCTTGATTTTCAGCCTGTTCTCGAAGGGTTTGTTGCCTCTCTCAAGCCTCTTGAGATTCCTGCGCCGGCCGACGCAAATTGATCCCATGTCCGAATCCCGTTACATCCCCTGTATTGGTCTCGAAGTTCACGTGCAGTTGAAGACAGAGAGCAAGATGTTCTGCTCCTGTGCCGTCAGCTTTGGTGAAGAGCCGAACTCTCTGACCTGTCCGACCTGCCTCGGGCTTCCCGGAGCACTTCCGGTGCTGAACGCCGGAGCGATCGAGCGAACGATTCTGACCGGGCAGTTGCTGGATTGTGAAACGCCACCTGTCGTCAAGTGGGACCGGAAGAACTACTTCTATCCGGACATGCCGAAAAACTATCAGATTTCCCAGTTTGATCTGCCGCTTTGCATCGGAGGAGCCGTGCCGCTCTATGAACTGGCTTATCCGAAGGACCATCAGAAATCGATCGTGAATCCGGGCAAGGCGGTTCAGCTCACCCGGATCCATCTGGAGGAGGATGTCGCGAAATCAACGCACCACTCGACTTACACGACGATCGATTTCAACCGCGCAGGAACGCCGCTCATGGAGATTGTTTCGGAGCCGGATATCGATTCCGCGGAGGAAGCCGTGGCCTACCTCAACTCTCTCCGTCAGATCCTCGTCTACAGCGGCGTTTCCGATGCGGACATGGAAAAAGGGCAGATGCGTTGTGATGTGAACATCTCAGTGCGCCCTGCGGATGAGGAGGAGCTGGGCGTCAAAATCGAATTGAAGAACCTGAATTCTGTTTCATCGGTTCGCCGCTCGATTCAATATGAGATCGGACGTCAGATCGAGGAACTGGAAGCGGGGAGAACCCTGACCCAGGCGACCTGGCGCTGGAATGACGAAATCGGTCAGACCGAAATCATGCGGACGAAAGAGGATGCGCATGACTATCGATACTTCCCCGACCCCGATCTCCTGCCGGTGAGAACCGGGGAGATGCTTGCCCGCGTGCAGCAGGACCTGCCCGAGCTGCCTCACGAAAAGGTGGCACGATTCGAGAAGGATTACGAGATCACGCACTACGACGCTTCGGTGCTCGCAGCCGGGCAATCGCTCGCGAACTACTACGAGACAGCGGCTGCCGGAGCCAAATCGGCGAAGAAGGTCGCGAACTGGGTGATCAATAACCTCCTGGCTGAACTGAACGAACGCAGCCTCGAAATTGGCGAATGTCCGGTCGAAGCGGCGAAAATAGGTGCTCTCGTTGATCTGGTTGAGGCCGGCCAGATATCGAACAATCAGGCGAAAGAGGTCTTTGCGGACCTGTTTGAGAATCCGGATCAAAGCCCTGCTGAGATTGCGAAGGCGAAGGGATTCGAGCCGGCCGACTCCGGCGAAGTGGAAGGATTCATCGACGAGGCAATTGCTGCCAATCCCGGTCCGGCCGGTGAAGTTACCGAGGGCAATGACAAGGCGGCGAATTTCCTGACCGGCCAGGTCATGAAGTTATCCCGGGGCAAGGCGAATCCGAAGCAGGTCACTGAATTAATTCTGAAAAAGCTCCGGGGCTGAGTGGCCCGCAGCGGAACCTGCCGGGTTTCCGGGGTAAGGGGCTTTGCGTTTGGAAGGTCGGCGCTATCCGCCACGTGAGGAGCCGGTTACAACTCGGTTGAGTCATCACGCCCCTTCAGCTTGATCAGCTTCTTCTTGATCACTTCCAGTTCGATCGTGAGTTGATAGGAAGCTTTAACGACATCAGCGGTGGTTTCCTCATCGCCGAGCTGTCTCGCTGCGGGAGTGACTTTCATCATCTCGAGAGCAATCACTTTGCACGCTGCTTCAATTTTCTGGATCGCTTCGTCTCTCGTCATGCCGGTCAGATGGAATAGATTTCGAGAATATCTTCGGGAATGGGCTGCGGTCGACCGCTTTCCAGTGAGATCATCGCATAATCCAGCCAACCTTTCGCGACGAGCTTCCTGTCGGATTCCTTGTGAATCTCGAAACCGACCCTCACGCCACGTGGCTTCACCTCCTCTACCCCGGTTTGCACAAGGGCAACATCCCCAATATGAAGGGGGCGTTTGTGTTCCATGTAGGAAGCCCTCACAACCCAGCTGAAACCCCGTTCCAGAAATGCTCCCATCGACATGCCATAGCAGCGCTCCATCTGATCGTAGCGGGCGGCGAGGACGTAGTCGAGATACTTCGAATTGTGGACATGTTGGTTCATGTCGATGTCGTCGGGTCTCACTTCGACGCGGCTCTCGAAAATGCTGTAATCGGCCATGATGGACAGGGACAAAAAAGCTCATTCCGTTTCGGGAATGAGCTTTGGAAGAAACCGCAGTGTCGGTCAGCGGAAGAGTCGCTTGATCCGATAATCGCGTCCGGGCTCGATGACATCCGTTTGGCGGGACTGTCCCGAAGAAGAGGATCGGGAAGGCTGCGAAGGTTGACCATACTTTTTCTTATCCGTAACGACCTTCAGCTCCACCGGTCCACCTTCCTCTTGAAATTCAAGGATGGCAGGATCGGGAGCCACGGGATCCGGCTCGTCCTCGAGTTTTGCCCCGCCGACAATCCATCCTGGCGCACCGCCCAGTTCAATGTTCTCGCCGGGGACGCAGGAAGTCAGGAGCGCTGTTGCCAGGCAAGTGACGAAAAAGAAAGAAAGAGTTTTCATCGGTGATGGATATGTAGAAGAGATGTGCAGTTTCCGACGCGGTTCGCAAGGGAAAATTTCAGGGAATCTACGAGAAATACGTGTCCTCGTGGGAGTAGGGGGGAGCGCAGCAGCAGAGAAGTCGCAGTTTATGTTCGCCGTCCGCCGTGATCTGATGCCATTCGCCTTTGGGAATGAGAATCGCATCTCCCGGGCCAACCTGTTTCGTTTTACCACTGAGTTCCATTGTTCCATTGCCCTCGAGAATGAAATAAAACTCCTCACTCACTTTGTGGTAATGACGCTCTGTGGCTCCGCCGGGAGGAAGGGTTGCTTCCGCGAGACTCTGCGCTTCAACAGGAGCATTGGTGCGGTCGAGGATACTCCGGATTGTCGAGCCGTCCGCAGTAGTGAACGGTTCCTGTTCTGCGATTTGATTGACCGTCATCTAAGTCTATGATGGGTGAAAGGTTCTTCGTTTAAATTGCGTTGAGAATAGCGCTTTTCCCCGCTAAGGAGAGTGGAGAATCTGCCAGAAAAGCGAAGTCCCGAAACCGGAGTTCTTCTACGATTGATCCCATTTCCTGCTCCCGAAACTCATGAATGACAAGGAAGAGTTTTTCATCTCGGACGAGGACTCGCCTCCCCGCCGCGCGACGTCCCGAAAAAAGAAGCGCGGATGTTTCGGGCACTTCCTTCTCATGGCAGTTCTCGGCCTTGCTTTTCTCGTTGGAATTCTCGTGATCATCGATATGACAAATTCCGGCGGGGCGGTGAAGAAAACGCTGATCGGAATTCTGGGAGGCGAAACGGAAGCTCCCGAGCCCGTGGTCCGGGAAAAGATCGTCGAAGTGCCGGTCGAGAGAGTGGTGGAAAAAGTCGTCGAGAAGATCGTCGAGGTCGAAAAAATTCCGCCGATGCCGTCGAGCTACGTCTCCTGGAAGAAGGTCGATGTCGCCGAACTATGGAGCGAGATCCCGATAAAAACCGAGGTCGTTTCCGAGCAGGGCGATATCGCCTCGAAAGTGAGGGAGCAGGACGAAAGCTACGAGATCGAAATGAAGCTCAAGCTGACGGTGCCGAAACCGAATAAGTCCGCGAAGGAGCTCAGCGCGATCAACAACAACCTGCCGAAAATTTTGAATGATTTTGAAATGCTCGTCGAAAGGGCGGAAGTCTCACCGTTTTTTCATCATCTCTATGAGCTGAAAACAAACTACATCCAGGAGCGGGTCACGCGGATTGACAGGATTCTCTCGCGGCACAACCTCTACGATCTCGAGACCGTGCTGCAGGTTGCGCATCCCGGGACAGGCCAAAAGTTGCTTCTCGTCCAGGGAGAAATGGATGTGGTCACCGATGGTTCGGACGGAGATCGCTGGCCTATGCTCGACGATTACATTTCCATGTCGCAGTTTTATCAGCCATTCACAAGTTATGGATGGGGGAAGCGCTCCAGCACGCCGAACCCGCTTCTGGAGCGGTGGGAGACCAGGCTCGCGGAATACGAAAAGGAGTTCGCCATCCCCGGACTTTCCATTGAAAGGAATCGCTATCTTCGCACCGAGATCGAAACCCTGACTCGCGAAGTGGCTGACATGAAAGCACGAAGTTATCTCATTGCCGAGGCCGACCCGTTTTTTGTCCTGCCGCTCTCCTTTCTCGGTCGGGGCGATGAAAATGAGTTTGCGCCTTCGATCGGGGACTACGGTGTCATCATTCACGAAGACAAACTTTATCCGATGATTGCCGGGGACGCGGGACCGAGTTGGAAGTTCGGGGAGGCTTCTCTTCGAGTCGCGAAAACGCTTAGTGAAAACGCGAGCCCGTACAATCGCCCCGTCAGTGATTTGACGGTGACCTACCTTATTTTTCCAGGCTCCCGCGATGAGACGAAGGGGCCGCCCGATCTCGCTGCGTGGCAGGCGAGGTGTCAGGAGCTGATGGATGGGATCGGAGGAATCGGCGAAGGCTTCGCTCTTCACGAATGGGAGGACCTCATCGCGAAGAAAAAAGCGGAACAGGAGGCGGCGGCTGCTGAGGCGTCCGCGAAAGCAGAGGCAGAGAAGCCGACTGAAGATGCACCTGTCGCTGAAGACGCCCCGGCTCAGCCAGAGGAAGGCAGCGATCCGTGAGCAGCGAGGCGAAACCTCACCGTGATCTGGTCAAACGAACGTTTCTCGCCGAGTCGGTTCGGGCCGTGAGCGCCGGGATCATTGAGACCGCGCTGGCGACTTTCGCCGTGCTCATCGCGGTGAATCAGTTCCAGTCGAGCGCCGCCTTGAAATCCTTTCTTCTCGCCAGTCCCGCGCTGGGTTTGTTGGGAAGTTTTCTGATCGTTCCCCTCGCAATCAGGTGGCAGATCCGCTCCAGCATGGTCGCCGCGCTGATCAGCCTCGTGAGCATGAGTGGCTTTCTTCTTTCCGCGATGGGAGCCGGAAACGAGACCTGTTTTGTGGTCGGTATTTCGATCGGGATCGGCATGATCGGCATGGCCATTCCGCTGCAGACCCATTATCTCCGGCTTAATTATCCGGCGAAAAACCGGGGGCGACTTTTCTCGGTGACGATTTTTATCCGAGCCCTCACCGCCATGATCGTGAGCTGGGTTTTCGGAGTCTATCTGGATGAAGACTTCAGTCGCTATCCGGTTCTTCTCTGGGGCATGGTCGGCGCGGCACTCGTTTCGGCATTCTGCCACTTTCTGGTGCCGTCGGAAGCGCTGCGGAGTTCACGCCGGAAACGTCACGCCCTCTGGGAATCCATTCACATCAGTCGGGAGGACAAAGTGTTTGTGCGCTTGTTGGTCGCGGCCATGATCATGGGTGTGGGAGTGCTTTCCGCTAACGCTTTACGCGTTGATTACCTCGTCAATCCGGTTCACGGCCTCGAGTTCGACGTCAAAACGGTGAGCCTCATCACCGGAATCGTTCCCTCGATCGTGAGACTCGTTTCCACGTTTTTCTGGGGATGGCTTTTTGATCGGGTGAATTTCTTCCGGCTCCGGATCGCCGTGAATCTTGTCTTCCTTGTCGGTGTGATCCTCTATTTCGTCTGGAGCGACGTCCGCTTGATTCTTGTCGGCAGCGCTCTTTTCGGGCTCGCGAGAGGCGGCGGTGAGATCATGTTTAACCTTTTTGTGACGAAGCTGGCCCCGGGTGAACACATCGCTGATTATATGTCGGTCCACACCTTTCTGGCCGGTCTCAGGATTCTGGCGGCGCCCTTTCTCGGGTTCTTTCTCGTCGAATGGGCCAACGTTCCGGTGATGACCGCTGTCAGCGTGAGCTTGATCATTGCCTCCATCCTCGTCGTCGGAAATGCGAGGCAAATCGACGCGTCAAAGACGCCGGAAGAACGCATGACTTGAAAGAAACGCTGGATATTTGCCTTCACCCTCCTATAAAGTTTAGGCATGCCGAATCTCAATAAAGTCATGCTCATCGGGAATCTCACCCGGGACCCGGAAGTGCGCTACACGCCAAAGGGCTCAGCCGTGACCGACATCGGTCTCGCGATCAATCGCAATTACACCCTCGACGACGGGGAGCGACGGGAAGAGACCACCTTTGTCGATGTCACTTTCTGGGGCCGCCAGGCGGAAGTCATCGGCGAATATATGAAAAAGGGCCGTCCCATGTACGTCGAAGGCCGTCTCAATCTCGACCAGTGGGAGGACAAGACTTCCGGTCAGACCCGAACCAAACTGAAGGTTGTCGGGGAAAATTTTCAGTTTCTCGGAGGACGTGATGATGCCGGGGGTGGAGGTGGTGGCGGCCAGTCGTATGGCGGCGGTCAACCCCGGCAGCAGCCACAACAGCCTCAGTATCAGCAGACCCATCCCCAGCATCAGGAGGCACCTCCTCAACAATCCGCGCCGCAGCAGGCTGCGCCAGAACAGCAGGCGCCACCGCAGCAAAACTACGAGCCGATCCGCGACGAGGAAGACGATATTCCTTTTTAGGTCTTAGGTGAGTGCAGAGACAGCCGTTTCGGAACGAAGGCATCGCAATCGTTTGAGAGGAACTGTTTGCGGGGTTCTTCAATCGTAGTGCGATTGGAAAACCTGTCCCCAGTGCTCCAGGAAGAACCGTTTTTCGGTCGGGAGAAAGGTTTCTTCGGCGGGCCCGAGGAGAGGGCGGAGGGAGGTCGACATCTGGAACGTGACGACGATGAAGATGAGTGACCAGAAGGTGAGGTAGGTCGTGCTGTGATCCCCGAAGGCTTTGGCACCCTTCGTGATCGTATCAATTCCGAAACCGAGCGCGGCGATCCAGAAGACAAGGACGAGGAAGCCCATGAATCCGATCGAGTCGGTCGACTGTGTGAAGATCCAGAGCACCGGCGCAAGCCCAATGAGGATGACGCCGATCAGAGTGAGCCCCGTGAGGAGGAGGCCCGCCGCTTTCCTGAGCGTGAAGTCGAACCCTCCGAGACTGCTGAAGACGTAGAGACTCGGAAGCGTGATCAGTGCTGCGAGGAGGGATCCGCCGAAGACTTTCAAGGGCACGGCCCAGAGTTGGGTGCCTCCGGAAAACAGGCCGAGGAGGAACCCGAAGATGAGAAAGGATCCGCTCGCGATCAGCGCGAGGTGTTTCAAGACGGCACGCCCGCGCCCTTCCTCCCATTCGAAGAGGAGTCGTCCCGGACTTTTGAGAAGCGCGTCGATGACGGCGGCGAATCCAGCCTCGCCGGAAATTGCTTCGTAACTCAGGCGGTCCGCCTGTTTCGGCAGCGCCGGAGGTGTCGCCGGTGCGGGAGTTTTATCGGTTTCATTTTTGCTCATCGTATCAGTGGGTTGGGTTAGGTTGGGAGATGATTCAGAGGGCGTATTTGAAGGCCCACCAGACGGATTCATAAAAGTTTCCACGGAAGAGATCCGGGCGGAGAAATTCGATCTTCAGTCCCGGTTGGCCGAAGATGGGGCGAAGCAGAAATCCAACCTGGGCACCGGCGAAGAGGTTGCCGGAGAGCAGGCCGAGAAGAGAGTGACGGGCCGCTTTCGCTGATTCTGCAAAGTGGAGGAGCACGCGGTAAAGGCGGGCGGTGGAAATGATGCCGGCAAATGCGATGAGCAGCGTGTGCGCGAGGATAAGCCGCCGATGGGTTTCTTCCCCGCCCGGTTCGTTCGGAGCCGGTGCATCGACGGCCATCCCGAAGGTAATCGGGGACAGTGAACCGACAATGAGGCCGAACACCGCAAAGGCACTCAGCAGCGCGAGCGTCGTCTGCACAAAGGTGAGTCGAACTCCAGAGAGGCTCGCGAGAATGCCGTTGAGAATCGCGTTCATCAGCAAGGTGAGAAGAATCACCCAGGGAAGTTTGATCGCGACGAAACAGGCCTGTATCGGTCCCTGCCAAATGCCGATGGATGCCCCGTAGCTGCCGACTCCCAGAAAAATAAGGAGAAGACAAATGAGCGTGGACCGCCGGTCCTTTTCCTCGAGCGTTTCAAGGCAGCAGCGATCCTCCCCCCGGAGAAGTCCGTGACTGTGTTGAGCGATGGATGAGAAGAACGACATGTTTCAGGGACCCGCTACCGGGCACCTGAAGAATCGTCTTCGTGGATGAAATCCCTGTGAAGGGAGGATGAAAAAGCGGTGAAAACCAAGGGTTCTCAGCCTCCTCTGCTCTCAAGGCGACGAAAACACCGGTTCACGGGGGAGGGTAAGTCAAAACCATTGTTTTGACCGGTCTTACGACCTACCCCGGGAAGGCAGCCGCCTAAAGCTCGACCGATTTGGCGCTCTGAATGCCTTCCACTTTCAGAATTTCAGCAATGACCTCGTCGCTGATCGCGGAGTCGACGTTGAGAATGCTGAGGGCCTGGCCTCCGACCTGGTTTCGGCTGAGCGACATGTTGGCGATATTGATTCCGGCTTTGCCGAGAAGCTGTCCAAGCGCTCCCACCACGCCCGGCGTGTCGTTGTTTTCGAAAATCAGGAGATTCCCGTCCGGATAGGCATCAATATTGTGCTCATCAATGCGAACGATGCGCGGCTGGGAGCCGAAGAAAGTTCCGGAAATGTGAATGCTCTCCTTGTCGTTGCCGACGATGACGGTGAGAAGGTCCGTGTAGTCGCTTTCCTCCGCAGGACGGCTTTCGGTGAGACGAATGCCGCGATCCTCGGCGAGAGACGGGGCATTGAGATAGTTGGCCGATCCCGAGGTTCCGCCGGTTTCAAGATAGCCCTTGAGCGCCGAGCGCGTCACAAGAGTGGTGTCGAGATCTCCGACCGCTCCGACATACTCGACGCGGAAGGCATCGGGTTGCGTTGGCCCGGCTTGTCCCGCGAATTTGCCGAGCGTTTCAGCCAGTTTCAGGTAGGGGCCGATCTCTTTGAGGGTGTTCTCATCGAGATTCGGCATGTTGACCGCATTGACCACCGCGCCATGAAGAAGGCGGTCACGGATTGCCTCGGCGATCTCGATTCCCACATTTTCCTGCGCTTCCTCGGTGGAAGCTCCGAGGTGTGGTGTGAAGACCATCTCTTCGCGCGAGAGAAGTTCATAGTCGGCGGAAGGAGGCTCGTCTTCGAAGACATCGAGCGCGGCACCGGCGATTTTACCGCTCTTGAGACCTTCAAGAAGGGCCGCTTCGTCGATGAGACCTCCACGGGCGCAGTTGATGATGCGGACGCCGGGCTTCATGAGTTCAATGCGCACGGCATTGATGAGGTGAGTCGTCTCCGGAGTCTTCGGCATGTGAAGGGTGATAAAGTCCGCCTGCTCGACGGCTTCGTCCACGGTTGCGCAAAGCTCGACGCGCATGTTCTTCGCCTTGCTCGCGGCCATGTAGGGATCGTAAGCCACAACACGCATGCCGAAGCCCATGGCGCGGCGGGCGAATTCACCCCCGATACGGCCCATTCCGAGAATTGCCAGAGTCTTGTTGTAGAGCTCGACACCTTTGTAAGCCTTGCGTCCTTCCTTGAAACGTCCGTCGGTCACCGACTGATGGGCCTGCGGAATGTGACGCGCGAGTGACATCATGAGGGTGAAGGCGTGCTCCGCCGTGGAAATGGTGTTTCCGGCGGGGGTGTTCATGACGACGACGCCGTGTTTGGTTGCGGTGGGGATGTCGATGTTATCCACGCCGACGCCGGCACGACCAATGGCACGAAGAACACCGGAGCCTGCCTCGATGATCGGCGCGGTGATTTTGACGCCGGATCGCACGATGATGCCCTCGTAGTTCGGGGCGAGAGAGATCAACTCTTCCTCGCTCAGACCGAGTTTCACATCGACTTCGATGCCTTCGGCTTCCTTGAGTAATTCGATCCCGCGCTCAGCGATGGGATCGGCGACGAGAACTCTGCGTGTGTCCATACCTGTTGGTTTAAAAATTGAGGCCGGAAAATAGGGGGGCTGGAACCGGAAGCAAGGGGGAACTGTGCAAGAAAGCCGATTTCACTTGTCTATTTGGGCAGGGTTGTCGTTGGTTACGGCATGCAGCGCCTTTTCAGCCAACTTACGAACGCTTTTCCTCTCTGGGTCGGGGTCTGCAGTGTCCTTGCTCTGTTTTTCCCGGAATGGTTCACCTGGTTTCGCGGACCTCTCATCGTTTGGGGGTTGGGAATTATCATGTTGGGGATGGGGCTGACACTCACCGTTGACGATTTTAAAGGCGTGCTCAAGCTTCCGAAGGCCGGTGTTATCGGGGTGGCATGCCAGTTCGGGATCATGCCTCTGTTGGGATGGGGAATTTCGAAAATGCTCCGCCTCGATGAGATTGATCCCATGCTCGCGGTGGGCCTCATTCTCGTGGCCTGCTGTCCCGGCGGGACAGCGTCGAACGTGGTCGCTTTCCTTGCGCGGGCCAATGTCGCGCTTTCGGTGATGATGACCGTGGTTTCGACGCTCGCGGCAATTGTCCTGACTCCGCTTCTCACGAAGTGGTATGCCGGAACTCTCGTCGAAGTTGATGCCTGGGGGCTCTGTAAAAGCACGATTCAGGTCGTGCTTCTTCCCCTGACGCTGGGATTGCTTGCAAACCGGTTTCTCCCGCGATTAAGCGGCACCGTGAAGCCGTACTCGCCGTTCGTTTCGGTCGTGGCGATCGTTCTCATCGTCGCCAGCATCATCGGGGCCCAGCGGGAGATCATTCTTGAAGCCGGTTGGCGACTTCTTGCCGCGCCGGCCCTGCTGCATGTCGGTGGTTTCGGCCTCGGTTACCTGGTCGCCCGTGCTCTCGGTCTCGCCGAGGCCAATAGTCGGACCATTTCGATTGAGGTCGGAATGCAGAACTCCGGACTCGGGGCAGCCCTCGCCGGGAAGCACTTCCCCGGCACCGTCGCCCCGGTCCCCTGTGCCATCAGCGCGGTGTACCACTGCCTCATCGGCAGCCTCCTCGTCGGCTTCTGGCGCTGGCGGGACAGCAATAGCAATCATATTGAGCAAGCGGAGCCGTCGTCCTACAGGGTAACGGATTGACTCAACCCCGGTAGATCGGGCGCTCCGCCCGGCGCGGCCGTCCCTAATCTTCCGTCGTGCCGCCGCCGGAGTTTCCGAGCTCAGCATATTCCGGAGGCAGGGCTGCTTTGAAACGGCTCTTATCGATCGCTTTCATGTAGGCCTCCAGAGCGGAAACCCGGCCTTCCAGCATCTTCGACCAGATCGAGTCGTCCATGAACTGCATGCCGTATTCTTTGCCGCCGGTGATGATATCGAACAGTTTCTGAGTCGCACCTTCACGAATGACAGAACTCACCGCCGGCGTGGAAACGAGAATCTCGTTCACGGCGGTTCGTCCTCCGTCTTCGGTCTTGAGTAAGAGCTGCGCAACCACCCCCCGGAGTGAACCGGCAAGCATGGTTCGCACCTGTGCCTGCTGATCGGACGGGAACACGTCGACGAGACGGTCAACGGTCTTACGGGCATTGTTCGTGTGCAGTGTTCCAAAGACGAGCAGTCCTGTCTCTGCAGCTGTCAGCGCGAGTGAAATCGTTTCCAGGTCGCGCATCTCGCCCACGAGAACGATATCGGCATCCTCACGGAGGGAGGCGCGCAAGCCGTCGGCGAAGGAAGGGCAATGAACCGGAACTTCGCGCTGGCTGATCGTCGATTTTTTGTTGTTGTGAACGAATTCGATCGGCTCCTCAATCGTGATGATGTGACGGGAGTAGGTCCGGTTGATGTAGTCGATCAACGCGGCGAGGGTCGTGGATTTTCCGGAACCGGTAGGGCCGGTGACGAGAACAAGCCCGCTTCGCATGTCGCCGAAGCGCTCGATGCTGTCCGGGACCTTCAAGTCCTGAAGCGTTTTGATCTTGGTTGGAATGAGACGAAAGACCGCGCCGAGTCCGTTCTTCTGCTTGAAGTAGTTGCAGCGGAAACGGGATTCCTGGTCCATCTCGTAAGCAAAGTCGAGGTCACCGGTTTCGAGAAAGCGTTCGAAAGCTTTCTCGTCGCAGATTTCCGCGAGCATGGCGCGGATCGTCTCGTGCTCAAGGATTCCCTCGGAGATCGGTTGGATGGTTCCGTGCGCCCGAAGCTTGGGTGGCTGGCCTTCACTCAGGTGAAGGTCGGAACCGCCGGTGGCGACAAGGTGCTGAAAGTATTGGTCAATGACAGCCATAGTGTAAGAATCGTGGGTTGTTGAGGGTTACGCTCCGATCGCGGCTCTGAGGGTAGGGGGATCAATGGCGCGTCCTACCGCTTCCTCTTTCGAGATTTTGCCCTCGTTGTAGAGTTTGATGAGGGCGTCATCCATCATGATCATCCCGATTTTTTTACCGGTCTGCATGACACCCGGGAGCATGAAGGTCTTTCCCTCCCGAATCAGCGACGAAACCGCAGGGGTGTTCACGAGAAGTTCGAGAGCGAGTTCGCGCCCGCTCCCGTCAGCTTTGGGAACCAGTTGCTGAGAAATGATACCGCGAAGCGACTCACCGACCATGATCCGGATCTGCTCCCGCTGTTCGGTCGGAAACACGTCGAGAACCCGGTCGAGGGTACGGGCCGCACTGCCGGTGTGGAGCGTTGCAAGGACGAGGTGACCGGTTTCCGCTGCCGTGATCGCAAGCGAAATGGTCTCAAGGTCCCGCATCTCACCCACCATAATTACGTCCGGATCTTCCCGGAGGGCGGCTCGCAGGGCGTGAGAGAAACTCTCCGTGTGCGTGTGCACTTCCCGCTGGTTCACGTGGCAGTCTTTCGACTCGATGACATACTCAATCGGGTCTTCCAGCGTGATAATGTGGTCGGTGCGCTGACGATTGATTTCATCGACGAGGGCGGCCAGGGTCGTGGACTTTCCGGAACCTACGGCTCCGGTGACGAGAACGAGTCCGTTGTGATACTCCAGGAGAGGTTTGATCGCATCCGGCAAACCGAGCTCGTCCATGGTACGAAGAGAGGTGTCGATCACGCGGAACACCATTTCCCATCCGAGGCGGGTTTTCACGACAGAGGCGCGGAAACGACCGAATCCCGGATCATAGGCGAAGTCGACATCCCCCTTTTCCTCGAGACGCCTCATTTCCTGCTCGGGCAGAAAGTTTCGGGCAAGTGTTTCGCTTTGCTCAGGGCTGATGATGTCTGCATTTTCCCAGATCGGCTGAAGAAGACCGAAGCGTCGCCACTTAGGCTGCGTGCTCGGAGCGAGGTGGACATCGGAGACATTGTATTCCTGCGCGAGACGAAGATATTCATCAACGTGACTGAGGATGGCGATGGTATCTGACATAGTAAAATGTGATTCGGAAAGAGGGCTTTGCAAGCCTCGCCGGAGATCCGGGGAGTTTGAGGAGTATTTGGATTGGAAGAGTGACAGGCAAGTCAAAAAGTGGCTTTTCAACGGGATGCTTCAATTTCCAATCCACTTTCATCAGGGGAGGCAATTTTTCTTGCAGTCAGCGGTGGAAACGGTGAACGCTGGGGGGTGAAAAAATTTAGCGGACTTTTTATATTTTTGGTCGTCTTCGCTCTGTCGGGCGTGGTCATTCATCAGGTGCTCTACAACAGCCTGGGAATCTTTGTCTGGTCGTTGCAGGAGAATCCGGAAACCGGTTCGAAGGGATTTGCCCGAACGACGCTGACTCCTGCGAGTACTCCGGAGGACGCGGAGCCCGAACCGGCCGGGAGCGAAGTAGTGACGAAAGAAGAGCCGCTGGAGGCAGCGCCTGCTCCCGAGGCCATTCCTGCCGGGGAGACGGAGCAAAGCGAGATCTCGTTGTTCAACGGTAAAGACCTCGGGAAGTGGGAATCGACGCAGTATGGCGGCGAGGGGGATGTCTTCGTCAATGAAGCGGGCAACCTTGAATTCGGTTTCGGCGCGGTCATTACCGGCGTCAACTGGACCGGGGAAGTGCCGGCGCGGAGCAATTATGAAATTACTCTGGAGGCGATGAAACTCGACGGATACGACTTCTTTTGCGCTCTCACTTTCCCGGTGAAAGACAGCTATGCCACCTATGTTCTTGGAGGATGGGGCGGAGGCGTCGTCGGGATCTCAAGTGTGGATGATCTCAATGCCTCGGAAAATGAGACGATGAATATCGAGGGATTTGAGAATGACCGGTGGTATCGGATCAAAGTTCGCGTCACCGATGATCGCCTTGAGGCATGGCTCGACGACGACCAAATGGTCAATCTTGCGCTGAAGGATAGAAAAATCAGCCTGTTGCCGGGAGATATTGAACTCTCTGTGCCGATCGGTTTGGCAAGTTTTCAAACCCGATCACAATTTAGAAACATTGTCTGGCGCAATCTCCCCGTAGCTGAGTAAGGTAAGGTTTTGCCCGCCTCCCTTCATGGAAATTATAAAATTGTCAAAAATTAAAATTATGGAGGGCTTAATTATCAACTTTTTGAACGAATCGCTTGACCCTGTGTCAAGATGCTGTCTGGATATTTAAAAATTGTGGCCTGCTTCCAGCTTTACCCTCATTTTTTTAGTGACCCTCAACTCAAGTTTTTACCACCTAGATGAACCTGCGCGACCAGCTTAAAGAAATTCTTCCTGACATTCTGCCAAGAAACCCGGCCCAGGCGATCAAGGGCACCGAACTCATCGAGATGGTGAAGCATCGGCTTAAGCAGGATTATTCGGACGCCACACTGCGTTATCACTTTTCGATCATGTCCTGTGATCCATCCTCACCGATTGCCAAGGTTGAGCAGGGACAGGGATATTATTTGAGAACCTCGACGATTCACAGTGTCAACAGTGCAAGGAATCTGTTTCATCAGAACTACGGCGGGGTATCTGATGAAGGCTCGATGGGTTCAGTGGATGTTGACGTAGCGCTGGCCCGCGCTGAAAAGTTCCGTGCCGTGGTTCAGCGTTACCTCGAATCGGTGCAGCAGTTTCCTTTCACCTTTAACGAGTCGTTTTCGTCGGATGCCGATGCCAACCGCTGGCGTGTCCCTGACATGGCTGTGGTCGATTGGGTCGCCTCCAGGGAAGTGGACAACGAGGTGATTCTCGAGCAGCAGAAACTGGAGGTGCATCGTCGTCTCGGTCAGGCGCCTTTCCGCGTTTCCAGCGTGAAGCTTCGTCTCGAGTTGAGTCATGCTTCGCACCTTGAAGACCTTTATCAGTGTCTTGCCACTTCGGAATGGGCCAACTCCGGGGAACTTCTTATCGCGGCGCCGATTAACGATGCGCGCCTCCTCGAAGAGGTTCGTCGTTTCGCCTCCCGCTACGGAGTCGGGGTGATCAGCTTCGGTCTTGATGCTGACATCCTTGACGACATGCCGGAGCCGGCCGCGATTGAAAATCTTTCTCCTGATGAATTTGATTCGATTCAGGGACTCCTTCAGATCCGCCGCTACGCGACGCCACAGTCCCAGCCCAGCTTTGATTGGAATCATGTCGCGGCCTCCTCGGTAGAGAACACGGACTTTGCCCGCTTCGAAAAGTGGATCGCCCGTTGTGTCACGGAAGAGCGCACCATGACTTCCCGCGAGTTTGAAGATCTTGAGCGCAAGCCGGCGGTGGCTGCGGTTTCTCAGGAATACGTGGCCTGATTTTTTCCTCCCCTTGGTAGACAGGAATCTTATGAGAGGCGTCCCGTGGAAGCGGGGCGCCTTTTTTCTTTCCGGTGAGCTTTTACAACTTCCTGACAACCCTTTTACAGGGCCATGACAACTGATTCGGAAACCGCGCGATCTTCTCTGCATGGACAAGATCCGAATCAAATCAATGTTGGCGCTCGGGGCAGTGATGCTCGCGGGCATGAATCCTTTCGTCTCAGGACACGGTGACATCCTGCCTTTGAAGGTGAAGACCGAGGTCGATCGACCACTCATTCATCAGAGCAAAGACGAGCAGAAAGTGGTCATTAAAATCGAAGTCACCGGCGAGCAAATGCCGGTTGGTGAGCGAATGCCGCTCAATCTTGCGATCGTATTGGACCGCAGCGGCTCAATGTCGGGAGGAAAGCTTGAGCAGGCGAAGCAGGCCGCGGAGATGCTGGTGGATCAATTGGAGAGCGATGACGTTCTTTCGCTCGTGGTTTACGAGTCGGAGGTTGAGGTCGTTCTCTCCGCCGGGCGGATTGGAAAACGCCATGCTGAGATCAAGCGCCTCATCCGTCGCATTGAGACTGGAGGCAGCACGGCCCTCTATGGAGGGGTGGAGAAAGGGGGGGAAGAGCTTAGTGAATTCCTTTCCAAAGAACGAATCAACCGTGTCATTCTCCTTTCCGACGGCATCGCCAACGTCGGGCCGGGTAGCAATCGCGAGATCGCGCAGTTGGGTTCCCGTCTCGCGAGGGAGGGCATGTCCGTGACCACGATCGGTCTCGGCGGCGACTACAACGAAGCGCTGATGACGGCACTCGCTGAAGCGAGCGATGCCAACTACTACTACGTGGCCGATGTCGAGACCCTTCCTGAGGTGTTCCGGAACGAACTGGGCGAATTGAAGAGTCTTGTCGCCCGTGACTTCGTCATCGAGATTCGCTGCCCGAAGGGGGTGCGTCCGATTCGCTTCCTCGGTCGCCCTGACGAACTCAAGTCGCAGACGGGCAGCCTCACCTTTGGAACGCTCGCGAGCGGTCAGACGCGTGAACTCTTTCTTGAGTGCGAAGTCAGTCCGGAGGTTCAGGGTAGTCTTACGGAAATTGCGGTCGTTTCTGCCGCGTTCGAAGACCTCAAGCAGGGGAAAAGGGCAAGGATTGATGACCGGACCGTGGTCGTCGGCTACACCGAGGATTCAGAGCTCGCCGGGAAGAGCGTGAACCAGGCGATTCGCGCCGAATCGGTGATCTACGCCAACGCAGTCGAAACCGAGAGAACTCTCTCCTACGCTGACTCCGGCGACATCGAAGCTTCCCGGGCGAATATCGTGAAGCAGAAGGCTGAATTGAACGCGGTGTATGCCGCCGCCCCGGAGGCTCAAAAGGCGACCCTGCGGGAGGAAATCAGCGCTCTCGAAGACACCGAGAAAGATCTCGAGTCGGACAGCCTCTCCAAAGAGCAGCGGAAAAAGCTCTCGATCGGTTCCTTTTTGAAACGCAACGCGAAGTAGGCTGATGCCGGGTGACGCAAGCGGGCGGGTCTCAGCAGGCCCGCCCTTTTCCGTGAAGCGATCTTTGTCGAAGCGTGGTAGGCTTCCCCACCATGAAACGAATTGCCCTGGTCTTCTTCCTCGCGATTCTGCTGCCCTCGATTCTGCTGGCAGTGATGGCGATTCGTTCAGTTCGCGATCAGTCCCTGATCCTCAACAGTCAGCGGGCGATGTTCTATCAGTCGACCTGTGATTCCGTGGCCGCTGAGATCAACTTGTTCATGGATGAAGTTCGTGTCTTTCACGGGCAGCTCATCGACGAACTCGCCCGACGTCAGAAATCGGGGTTGGTCGAAACTTTCGACGAGGCGATTACGGATGCATGGTCTCAGGCTGCGGTTGGTGCGGTCGTGAGCAGTGAGGGCATCATCATTTCTCCTCTCGTTGGTGAGTCAGCCGCCGCGGATTCCTTTCTTGCAAACCATCGGGATTTCCTCATGAATGAGCGCACCGTCGAGGTCTACCAGGCTCCTCCAGTGCTCAACAGTGAAGTATCGATCGTCGAGGATAATTCCGCTTCGAGAGGTGCGGCCGGTTCTTTTTCCAAAGTTGCCCCCTCACGATCTCTTGAGGATGCGGAAGCCTCCGTCGCCGGGGAACCGCAGCGATCCAAACTCAAAGTCGGAATCGTCCAGAATAAGTTGGAGGGCTTCCGCTTCGAGGAGCCTTCGAAAGAATCAGGGCCGGAACTCTCAGATGTCGCGGAATTGCGGGTTCCGGCCGCTGCTCCGAAAGTAATGCAGCAGCGGAACGTGATGCCGACTCAGTCATCCGTGCCGTTGAGCGAATCTCTCTCTCCCCTGCTTGAGGAAGCACGTGAGACTCAGGCCACCACAAACGTTTCGCGACTGAGCGCTGCCGAAGTGAAATCAACTGATTTGATTGCCGCGGAGTCAGGGGCCGTGAGTCGGCTCATCGATGGAGAGCTTCATATTCTGCTGTGGGAAAAGAGTCCGCGTCTTCCGGGCTACACCTTCTGGACGGAGCTGGATCTGCAAACGATCCGCGAAGATCTTGAACTCCTTCTTACGGAACTCCCGTTTGCCTCACAGGAAGCGGTTTCCGTCGCCCTTCTGGATTCGGACGGTGAAATGGTCACTCAGACAGAGCCCGGATTCACGACAGACTGGAGCCTCCCGTTTGTGGCTTCCGAAGTGGGGCAGATTCTGCCGCGCTGGGAGGTCGCGACCTATTTTCTGAATCCTGATTCCCTCAACGAATCGGCGAGGACCCTTCGCTGGACCCTTTCCCTGATCGTGGTTTCGCTGCTTGTTGCGGTCGCGGTGGGGAGCTTTCTGATCCTCAAAGCGGTGCGCTACGAAATGCAGTTGGCGACGCGTAAGACGGATTTCGTGAGCAACGTGAGTCATGAATTAAAGACTCCACTGACCTCCATCCGGATGTTTTCCGAGTTGCTTGCGAGGGGAGGGGAAGCGGATCTCGAAAAGACGAGAAACTACGCCGGAATCGTGCACAAAGAGTCGGAGAGATTGAGTCGCCTGATCAATCGGCTTCTGGATTTTTCGCGCCTGGATCGCGACGAGATGACTCTCAAGGCTGGTCCGGTCGATCTAAGCCGACTGGTGAAGGACAGTGTTGCGACCTTTGAAATGCAGCTCGAAGCCGATGCGATGAATATTCAGATCGAAGAGAGAGTGGATCAGCCTTTGGTCGTCATCGGGGATCAGGATGCTCTCGAACAGGTGATCTTGAACCTCCTCAGCAATGCCGGGAAATACGCCGCAGATGGAGGAGAGATTCGAGTCGTCGTTGCCGCCCCGGGCGAAGAGAAAGCGGTGCTCCGCGTTGAGGATCGCGGGAAAGGGGTCCCCCGGAGCCTGCGCGAGAAGGTCTTCGAAAAGTTTTACCGGATCGACGATTCCATCCATGCCGGGGTGGATGGTTCGGGTATCGGTCTGGCGCTGAGCCGTCAACTGGTTGAAAAGCACGGCGGTGAAATCCGGTGTGAACCGCGCGACGGCGGCGGAAGTTCTTTCGTCATTGAACTGCCCCTGAGGAACCCCCATGAAGAAGAGTGATATCACCATTTTTATCGTCGAAGATGACACCAGCATCCGCTTTGGGCTGGAAGAGATCCTGAAAGTTGAGGGCTTCTCAGTGGTCTCATGCGGGAATGGCGGGGTTGCGATTGAGGGGATTGGAGAAGCGCTGCCGGATCTCATCATTCTCGACGTCATGTTGCCGGGTAAGAGTGGCTACGAGATTGCTGCGGAACTCCGCAAAACAGGCTGCCGGATTCCCATTCTCATGTTGACCGCGAAGGGGCAGGAGATGGACAAGGTGGCCGGCTTGAACAGCGGGGCGGATGACTACGTGACGAAGCCCTTCGGGATCAGTGAATTGCTCGCGCGGGTCAATGCACTGCTCCGACGCTCCTGCGACTGGGGAAACAGTGAGGCGGCCGCCGGTGAGGCGGGGGTCATTCCGCTCGGTCGCGCGGAGATCGATCTCGAAAACTACGCTGTGAATCTCGAAGGGGAAACTGCGGCTCTCACCCCGCGGGAGCGCGAACTGATTATTTTCCTGCTGCAGCATCGGGGGCAGGTCCTGAGTCGCGACCGGATCCTCGAGGCGGTCTGGGGAGTGAAGTATTTCGGCACCACGAGGACGCTGGATCAATGCGTTGCCCAGGTCCGGAAAAAGATCGGGGACCACGGGCGCACCGCTGAGTATCTCCTCACCGTCCACGGGGTCGGCTACAAGCTGGTCTAGTTTCGGTGAGCCCCGGGGATGTTTCTAATTGCCGGGGCGACAGCAGAGATATCCCGGGTTCGCTGCTGACAAATTCCCGGAAAAAACGGAGTTCAGGTCCATCCTGATTTACCGTTTTGACGTACCGAATGCGGACGAAGGAATCTGATAGCATGAAAAGATGAAACGACTCACGATTGCGCTCTTACTGGCTCTTTTCATCTCAAAAGGAGAGGGACAGGAATCGCCCCCGGCGGAAATTCATGCGGCGGAATTTGAAACCCTGCAGGAAGCGATCGACGCGCTACCCGGGGCCGGGGGCATTGTCCGTTTGCCACCGGGTAATTTTGAAATCACAGAGCCACTCCGCCTTTCCACCCCGGAAACCAAGCTCGCCGGTTCGGGGCCATCGACCCACATTCAGAACAAGAACGAAGAAGGTCAACCTGCCTTGATTCTTGAATCACCTCTGAGGGCAACCGACCCCAAGGCAAAACTCTGGCGGATTGAGGTGGCCCACCTTCGTATCTCCGGAACGGAGAAGAGCGGAGACGGGATCCGGGCAAACGGGATCCAGGAAATTTTCATTCACGGTGTTTCGATTGATCATCATGGCGGTCACGGTATCGCCCTGATCGATTGCTATGAAGACCCGCGGGTCTCTGACTCCATTCTCACCTACAACAAGCAGGCGGGTCTCTTCATCGACGCGGGCCATGACATCGTCGTCAACGCCAATCACTTCGAAGAAAACAATGACGCGGTGCACTGCGTTGACAGTTTCAATCTCTGCATGAACGGAAACAACCTCGATGATCATCTCGGCAACGGAGTCGTCATCGAAAACACCTACGGTTCGGTCATCTCGGGAAACATGATCGAAGAATGCAACGGTACTGCGATCATTCTCGATCGCGACTGCTACGGAATCACTCTCTCCGCAAATGTGATCGCGCATGACATGAAGGGCGGCATTGACCTTCGCGACGCGCACGGATGCGGCGTTTCCGGGAACACCTTCACTCTTGTTCATGGTTTCGGCGTTCGCGTGGGACCGGGGAGCAGTCGGATCGCAATCTCGGCTAACGCGTTTTCCAACAGCTATATCGGGAACGGGGAAATCAAGCGTCCTGTCGAGCACGAGAAGCCGATCCAACGCGACGCGGGCGCCGGCATCGTCCTCGAACAAACCAGCCACCACGCCATTTCCGGGAACACGTTTACGGGACTCGATGGTGCTGCGATCACTGCGGACGAAGCCACACGAAACCTGGTCATCACCGGCAATCTGGTAACGGACATCGGTCGCAGGGAGGAAGGAAACACGGAGCCCTTCCTCCTGCCCGACGATGAATCGATTCTTGTAAAAAACAACCTCACCGACTGAGCCGCACCCTGAGTGTCATCTCTTTTCAACGGACCTCTATTCTTCAAAACCGGGCAGCATCGCCTGCCTGACGGGACCTTCGTGGCGATCCGGATTCTTCAGCGGATTCTCGCAGCGAAAGAGAGTGAGGTTTCCGTCGCCGGAATCCAGCAGGGATCGCGGGTCGGCGCTCTCAAGGAATTCGGTGAACTGCTCCGGTTGGAGGAAGGCAGGCATGCGATCGTGGATTGTGGCGATGGAACCTTTTGCCCGGGTGGTCAGCATCGTGTAGCACGCCGTTGCCAGGGATGAGGAGGACGGGGCCGGTTCCCAGAGACCCGCCGCCCAGAGGAGGTTTTCACCCCCGGCAGGTTCAAATGCGTAGGTCTGTTTGTTCCCGGCAGCTCCGGTCCATTCGTAGAACGTGGCAACCGGAATGAGGCAGCGCCGCCGGTTCCGCCAGGCGCCGGACCACATCCCATCGAGCTTGTCGGATCGCGCATTGTTGACGCAAGGATTGAATTCCCTCGCAAAGCCCCAGCGCATCGTCGATGCCGTCGGCGATCCGTCCTCCAGTGTAACAACGAGCCCCGGATCGGTCTTGCGAATGCCCCAGGCCTTGCGCGAATCCTTGAGGGCGCGGGCGACGGCTTCCTCCCAGTCATCGCGCGAACGGTGACGCAGAGCCCTTCCCATGTCGTAGAGATTGCACATGGTTCACCCTGCCTTTTTAACGAGGGTTGTTGCGCCGCCAAACCCGGGGAGCCATCGCAAATACTCAAAGCTTTCTGTTTTGACGGCTACGAATCCCTGTTGCTCATAGAGTTTGCGTGCCCGCGGGTTCACATCAATGACGTCGAGTCGAATCGAGCTTAGCTTCTTTTCGTTCACGTGCCTCTCGATTTCAACAAGGAGTCCCTTGCCGACGCCTCTGCCTTGATGAGACCGGGTGACGGAAATTCCGTCCATGAGAAGCTCTCCTGGAGCTTGTGGCCGTTCGTAGAGCGTGAATACGGCGGCGGCCCGGAGAGCAGGGAAAAAGCCCAGCGTCTTCTTCAACGTTTTGAAGGTGATATTGCCGGTGAGCGATCCTTCTCCTGTCTTAAAGCCGGCAATCCCGATCAGTTCCCCTCCTTCAAATGCTCCGATACAGAAGTCGAGGCAAAACGATTCGCGAAGCAGCTCGATTCTCTTCCCGAGTGATTTGATCGCGCCCCGGAACTTCTGGCCGAATGCTTCCTCATAGAGAAACGCGGCCCGTTCGCGGAATTTTCCCCGAATCCCCTTACGGTAGTGGACACTTTTGTCGGTCATTCGAGAGAATCCTGCAAGGGATCGGCGATTCCGGAAAACAAAACAGGGTTAGGTCATCGACCTAACCCTGTTGGGGAAAGTTTGAACGGAGAGAGACAGGCTCCTACATCAGGTTCATGGCGCGGGCGCGCTTGATCTCGCGAGTGATCTTGCGATGGAGTTTCGCGGAAACCCCTGTCGTGCGACGCGGGTAAATCTTTCCGGACTCGGTCGTGAACTTCTTCAGGAAGTCGGGATTGAGGTAATTCACTTTCTCAAGAGGCACGTCGAGACGGCGGCGTGGCATCTTGCGGTTGGCGCGGCGAAAGTTCATGGCGCGCTCTTCTGTTTTCGGTCCAATCATAGAATTGTCTGGTTAGGGCTACCGTTTTCGGGATCAGCGCTTCTCGCGGTGGAGAGTGCGGCGCTTGAGGTAGGGATTAAACTTTACTTTTTCCAGTCGACCCGGAGTACGAAGGCTCTTCTTGTTTCGGGTGGAAACATAGATGGAAGGACGGGCGCCTTCTTCTTTGGCTTCCGTGCATTCAAGGATGATAACTTCTCTGGGCATGACTGGGCGAGTTTACGTGTGTTTCGCGAGGGCGGGAAATGTAATCGGATCTTAAAATTTCTCAACCGAATATTTTATTCGTCCTCGGATGAGGCCTTGGAGACTTCTTTCTCGTCGAGCCCGAAGAGGGAGGTCACCGGTGAGCGATGAATGCCTTGAGCCTGCTCTTCATCGAGCTTCTCCTGGTAGTCGACGGTGCAGCGCGCAAAAGGCATCGCTTCGAGGCGGGCGGGGGGAATCGGCTCGCCGGAACCTTCACAAACACCGTAGGTGCCGGCATCGAGGCGAATGAGGGCTTCTTCGATTTCGTTCACCGCATCCTGCTCCTGAGAGAGGATATTCAGAGCGAAATCGCGATCGTAGGAATCTGAGCCGGCGTCTGCCTGGTGCATCCCGAAGGCGGAGGAATCCGAGTTGTCCTCGCCGCGGCCCAGCGTATCCCGGGCGACACCGTTCATCTGATCGACAAGCATATCGCGGAGATCGAGAAGTTTCTGGCGCTGATTTTTGAGGAAAGTCGCCGAAAGTTTTTGAGGTTTGCCGCCCTTTGTCGGTGCGGGAGAGGGAAGGTTGCGCTGAGCGAGATGAGGCATCATGGGGCGCTTCTTCGCAGTGATTCGCTTTCTCAGAGGGGTCTGGTTAGCCGGGGCGTTTGCGTCATACTTCTTTTTGGAAGCCGCCTTCTTCGCCGGAGCCTTCTTCACCGGCGCTTCCTTTTCAGCAGGGGCTTTTTTGGCGGGAGCTTTTTTGGCGGGCGCTTTTTTGGCGGGAGCTTTTTTGGCGGGAGCCTTTTTCACGGCTGTTTTTTTGGCGGGCGCTTTTTTGGCCGGGGCGGCTTTCTTAGCGGGCGCTTTTTTAGCGGGTGCTGCTTTCTTTTTCACTGCTTTTTTGGCGGGAGCCGCCTTTTTGCTGGATGCTTTTTTGGAAGGGGCTGTTGCCCTCTTCGTAACCTTTTTTGTCGCCGCTTTCTTTGCCATGACCGTTGGCTTCTGGGGTGGGGAAATGCTTAATGTAACGAGGCGGGAACACACTCGTCCCTCTGAAAGGCGGAATTTGTAAAGCATTCGAACCGCTCCCGCAAGAGGAATCCAACGTTTCCACCATAAAGGCTAAAACGGCCAAAGGCGGGGAATAAGGAAGCTCGCCATGATCCAGAGCCCGATCGCGAGGGGGAGACCGATCCGGCTGAAATCGGTGAACCTGTAGCCACCGGCGCCATAGACGTAGGTGTTGGTCTGGTAGCCGATGGGAGTAACGAAGCTTGCGGAAGAGGCGAACATCACCGCGACAACAAAGGGTCTCGCATCGACGCCAAGCTGGCTCGCGATCCCGATGGCAATCGGGGTGAGGAGGGCCGCCACGGCATTGTTGCTGATCAACTCGGTGAGGATCGCGGAAAGAAGGTAGAGCGCTGCGAGGATTGCGTAGGGTCCCAGATCCTGGAACCAGTGCGCCGCCTGCCCGGCGAGAAGCCGGGCGAGGCCGGTATTTTCGAGCCCCATCCCGAGCCCCAGCATGCCGAAAATCATAAAAATGACTTTCCACTCGACGGCTTCATAGGCTTCTTCAGGGTCGATGCAGCGGGTCACGAGGGTGAGTAAGGCAGCCGTCAGAGCGAAAATAGGAATGTAGGCGGGAAGGACGGCGCCCCCGATCATGAAGAGCAGAAGCGCACCGATCGCGATAGGGGCCTTCCCATGGCGAATCGAACGGCCCTTCGGCTTACTGAGGTTCACGAAGTCTTTTTCCGTGAAAAGATCATTCATCCGGTCGACGGGGCCCTCGACGAGCAGGGTGTCGCCAAAGGCAAGTTTCACCTCCTCAAAGCGGTTGCGCAGATTGACGCCACGGCGATGGACCGCAAGGATGACGACGCCGAACCGCTGCCGGAAGTTCAACTCCTTGAGACTGTGCCCCGCCATTCTCGACTCCGGTCCGACAATGCCCTCCATGAGAACCGCCGATTCGGTGCGGACGTGGCTGAGACCGAGGTCACTGTCAGGAAGCAGATCGACGCCGGTGGTTTCAGAGAGCTCGACGACGCCCGAGGCACGGGTTTTCAGGGTGATTTGATCGCCGGATTCAAAGATCAGTTCATTCAGGGGGACAGGCAGAGGGCGGCCTTCGCGGAGGATTTCGATGATACGGAGGTTCCGGCGCTTCGCGAGCGGTGTTTCGGGGAAAGGCTTTCCAATTAGGGGGGAGTCTTTCGAAACGTAGACCTGGGTCAGGAATTCCTGTGAAGCTTCCCCGTCGAAGAGGGTCGAGAGGGTGACGCGGTCAGGGATGAGACGCCATCCGCCGAGGAGGACGTAAAGAATCGCGCTGATGACGAAGAGGATTCCGAGCTTGCTGATCTCGAACATACCGAAGGGTGTCATGCCGGCATCTGCGGCAATGCCTGAAGCGATCAGGTTCGTGGACGTACCGATGACGGTGCAGGTCCCCCCGACGATGGCCGCGTAGCTGAGCGGGATAAGAAACCGCGAGGCGGTGAGATCGAACTTCCGGCAGTGGGCGAGAATGATGGGTAGAAATACCACTACGACGGGGGTGTTGTTCACGAAGGCAGAGAGAAAAGCGACGAGCAGGAGAAGCACTGCCATGGTCCTCACCGGACTGCTCCCGGCGAGCGTTTCGAATTTGCCGGCCAGCAAATCGATGAGCCCGGTTCTCTCCAGGACGGCACTGAGAATAAACATCGCGGCCACGGTGACGGGAGCGGAACTTCCGAATACGGCGAGAGACTCGGAGGGCGAAAGAACCCCGATGAGGACGAGTGAGAGGAAGGCCGCCATCGCCGCGAGGTCGGGCGGGATCCACTCTTTTACGAGCACGACAAACACGGCCACGACAATCGCGACAGTGAAAATCTGCTGCCAGAGATGGACTTCCATACGGGAAAATGATCGTTGCGTTTCGTCCTCACCCAAGGCAGCATCCTGCGGTTGGGCGGGTTCTAAGCCTTCCTCTAATTCTTGCCGTGGATCAATGGAAACTCTTTTTATCGCTGTCGGAGCTCTCGTTCTCTATCTCATCGCCTACAACACCTATGGAAAGTGGTTGGCACGGAAAATATTCAAGCTCGATCCCGATGCCCTCGTTCCCAGCGTGGCGCTTAATGACGACAAAGATTATGTCCCGACCAAGAAATCGATTATTTTCGGTCACCACTTCACCTCGATCGCAGGAACCGGGCCGATTGTGGGGCCTGCTGTGGCGGTGATCTGGGGATGGGTTCCCGCCCTCCTGTGGGTCCTCTTCGGCTCGATTCTCATCGGGGCGGTGCATGACTTCGGTTCCCTCGTTGTCTCGATGAGAAACCGCGGTCAGACTGTCGGGGACATTGCCGGCCGGGTTCTCACGAAGCGGACCCGTCTCTTGTTTCTCCTTATTCTTTTCATGGCCCTGACGATCGTCCTCGCGATTTTCGGCCTTGTCATCGCGGCGGTTTTCAAGCAATACCCAGCCTCCATTTTCCCCTGTCTTGTTCAGATTCCGCTCGCGGTTTTTATCGGGGTTTATCTTCACCGCCGGGGGATGAATATTTTGATCCCGTCACTGATCGCTCTCGTCGTGATGTACGTGACCGTGTTCTATGGAAATGTCGGTTTCCTCGGGTCATTCAACACGTCTCTGGCAGAGTGGTCGGTCATGACCTGGGTGATCGTTCTTCTTCTCTACAGCTATGTGGCCTCGGTTCTTCCGGTCTGGACGCTTCTGCAGCCGCGCGACTACATCAACAGTCTTCAATTGTTGAGCGCGCTCGCGCTGGTAGTTATCGGGCTCCTTGTCGCGGGACTGATCGGCGGGGCGCCGGTGACTCCCGGAGCCGGTCGACCTGCGCTGGAAATTGCGGCCCCGGCATTTCGCTGGGCCCCTGAAGGAGCACCGTGGATTTTTCCTTTCCTCTTCATCACGATTGCCTGCGGCGCGATTTCCGGATTCCACTGTCTCGTTTCCAGTGGGACCTCGTCGAAGCAGATCAAGTGCGAGACTGACGCTCAGTTTGTCGGTTACGGATCGATGCTGACAGAGGGCTTTCTCGCAGTGCTTGTGATTCTCGCCTGTGTTGCCGGGCTCGGGCTCGGAATTGCCGGAGCCGACGGCAATATCGCGCTCGGGACGGCGGCGTATGAACTGCGCTATGCGACCTGGGGCGGGGCGAACAGTCTCGGGGCCAAGGTGGGGGCTTTCGTGGAAGGCTCCGCCAATTTTCTTAAAGCTCTCGGGGTCAGCCCTGCTTTTGCGATTGCCCTGATGGGCGTCTTCGTTGCGAGTTTTGCGGCGACGACGCTTGATACCGCTTGTCGATTGCAGCGCTATGTGGTGCAGGAACTTGCTTCCACCTTTGTGAAGAAGGATGGCAGCGCTGCCTTTAATCCATTCGTCTGGCTCACAAACAAGCACGGCGCGACGATTTTTGCGGTAATTCTCGCCACCTTTATTGCCGCGATGCCAGGAGGTGAGGGCAAGCCGGCCGGAACCGGTGGACTCATTCTCTGGCCGCTGTTTGGAGCGACGAATCAATTGCTCGCAGGGTTGGCTTTCCTCGTCATCACGTTCTGGATGTGGAGAAGGAGGCTTCCGGTCTGGTTTATCGCCATCCCCATGGTCTTCATGCTGATTCTTCCCGGAGTGGCGATGAGCATCCAGATTTTCGCGGGGGAAAACTCGTTTCTCGCTGCGGGAAACTGGCTCCTTGTCGGCATCGGGTTGGCTACCCTGGCGCTTCAGATCTGGATGATCGCGGAAGCACTGATTGCCTGGCCGAAGGCTAAAGGGGTGCTCGAGGAACAACTCGAACCGCTTTCATCGTCGGGATTTTCCGCCGAGGGCGGAAGGTCCTGCTGATACCGCGACGGGTCAGGAGTCGCTTGCCTCGAGCTCGGGAAGCACTTTAGCGACTCGCTCTTTGAGTTCTTTACCCGGCTTGAATTTTACCACAGCGCGGGCGGGAATCGGGACTGCGGCTTCCGGTTTGTTCGGATTCCGCCCGATTTTCGGCTTGGTCTTCGTGACCTGAAAGGCCCCGAAATTCCGCAGGACCACGTCGTCATTCGCTGAAAGGCTTGTCGTCACCTCCTCAATGAACGACTGAAGCACGTTGAATACTTCCTGCTGCGTGAGGCCGGTTTCATTGCTGATTCGGATAACGAGGTCTCTTTTGGTGATCGTCGTAGACATGGTCGAGGGTCGTTGGTGCTGGGTGCTCAGTCTCGATTTAATCGCATCTGTGGCAAATTTTTCTTTCGGACAAAATATGTCGCCACTCGTTGATGGACAAAACGATAAGGTAGATTTTCCACCAACAGTAAGCGGATTTCGTGCCTATTCTGTCGCAAATGTCTGCTTAATTGGGTGAAATTACCTGATTCAGGCACAGAATGCCCCGATGGCGCGAAACGGGAATTTAAATGGGCCTGATGAGGGTGGACGATTCGAGGAGGTCTTTCCGTTGCCGTCGGCCCTGAGTTCGTTTCGCGATTTACTGATCCAATGGTTTGAATCCGAGGGGCGGACCTATCCCTGGCGGGAGACGACGGACCCGTATGCCATCCTCGTGTCCGAGTTGATGCTGCAGCAAACCCGGATCTCCACGGTATTGGGAAAGGGGTATTATAAACGATGGCTGGACCGCTTTCCAGGCTGGCAGGAGCTCGCGAAGGCGGAGGAGGTCGAACTCCTGAAAGCATGGGAAGGACTGGGCTACTACAACCGGGCCAGGAATCTCCAGAAGACGGCAATCGCTGTGCTCGAAGAGCACGAAGGGGTGTTTCCGGCGGAGTATGAACAGATTCTCGCTTTGCCAGGCGTCGGTCGCTACACTGCAGGAGCGGTTCTCAGCTTCGCTTTCAATAAAAAAGCTCCCATCGTGGATGGAAATGTGACCCGCGTTCTTGCGAGGGTCTTCGGGATGAGAGAAGCGGTGGACAGTTCAGTCTCGATGAGGTTTTTCTGGGAGGCAGCGGAAGTCATGACCCCTGATCGCCAGGTTCGTGAATACAATTCTGCGATCATGGAATTGGGACAGAGGGTCTGCGTTCGGGCTTCTCCGCAATGCGGGGAATGTCCGGTGAGCAGTTATTGTGTTGCACACCGGACCGGGACAACCGGTATCATTCCCGCGAAGAGGAAACGGGCAAAGACGCTTCTTCGTGAAGAACTCGTTGGGATCGGGGTGAAGAGCGGCCGAATACTTCTCGCCCCCGAAGAAGGTTCACGGCGACTGGGTCTGTGGCGTCTTCCTGAACTGACGCCGGCTCAAATCGCTGATCTCGCGGAAGTGTTTCGTTTCGATTATGCGATTACGAAATACAAAGTTTCTCTCCGTACTTTCATTCTCACGCCGGCTCTGATTGCGGAGTTGGACGGGATGGAAAAGGGCGCTTGGTATGCGCTGGAGGGGGCGGATTCCCTGCCGCCAATGGGATCTCCCTACCTCAAGGCCATCAGGAAATACCAAATTCTTCATGATGAGTTGAACCTAAGTTCTTGAAAGAGAGGAAAATTAGCGCCAGATACTGCTTGTTTTGTTATCATTTTTTTCTAAAAGTGAAGGATATAGCTGTCTTTGGGAGTTAACTTTGCGATTCGTTCGAATGAATTGTTCATTTCTCCCCGGCGGTAAACCGAAATCACCAGACTAAAAGTCATGTGGAAAGTATTGCTCGTTATCTCATCTGTCGTCCTTCTTGGAGCGGCCTGGCTCAGTTATACAAACATGGGGACCATGCAGCAGCGTGTGCTCGATGCGGATGAGCAGACTCAGTTGCTTGAGACCCGCCTGAAGTCGTTGGAGGAGACCGAAATGGAAGTCGCCCAACTTGAACAGTCCGTCCAGATGCTTCTCGATGAAGCGGAGACACTTGAGACGGAGAAGATTGACTTGGATACGAGGGTCCTCAAAGCGCAGTCCGATATGAAAGCTCAGGAGGCGCTCCTTGCCGAATCGAGTGCCAAGCTGGAGGAGTCCCGGAAGCTGATGGGGAATATCCAGAAGGTGGAGGCGCTCCAGAAAGAAATGCTTCAGATTCGTACTCAAATTGAAGAAGCGGAGATCGAGGTAACTCAGGCGGAGGGAGCGGTTGCTTCCGCGCAGGTTGAGCGTGACCGCCTCGAGAAGGTGGCGGCCGAGTTGGCTGCTCTCAGAACTGATCAGGAAGCCGGGGTTATTCGGGGCCAGTTTCAGTCACGAATCGACAAGGCCTACAATCAGTGGGGTTTCGTGATTGTTTCAGGCGGAACCGATCAGGGTGTCGTGAATCGCGCCCAGCTCGACGTCTACCGCCGCGGTCAGCCCATTTGTAAGCTACTCGTGACCTCGGTTGAGCCGGGGCAGTCCGCTGCAGACATCATCCCCGGTTCTCTTGCTCCGGGGCAGACGGTTCAGGTAGGTGACACCGTTGTCAGCACGGTTCGTGTTCAGACTCCCGCGGTTGTTCCTGCCGCCGCTCCTGCCGGGGGGGCTGCGGCCCCTCAGCCTGCTGCCGGAACTCCGGCCCCCGCTCCGGCTCCGGCTCCGGATCCCTTCGGTGGTGGGATGGACGCAGGTGGCGCTCCGGATCCTTTCGGTGGCGGCATGGACTCCGGTGCGGCTCCGGATCCTTTCGGCGGTGCGCCGGCGAATCCTCCTGCCGATGGTGCTGCGGCTCCGGATCCCTTCGGTGGTGCCCCCATGGCTCCTGCTGACGACACCGCAACCCCTGACCCGTTTCAGTGATAGGCACTGATGGCACAACTTGATTCTCGATTAAAAGTTTAAAGGTATGAAAAAATTCATTATGATCCTGGCGGGCTTTGCGATGCTGGGTGCTATGGTTGTCGGAGTCATCAATAAGAATGACCTCGATGAAATCACTGATCTGGTTGAGGCCAAGAAAGCGGAGGTGAAAGACGCGACCGAGAAGCTCGGTGAGGCGGAGGACAAGCGGGACGATGCGGTTGAGCGCGAGACTCAGGCAAAAGATTCACGCAATCAGGTCGCTGCCGCCGTGGAAGGAGTGAAAGGGAATCTCAAACAGCTTGAGCGTTCTCTCGAAGATGTCACCGCCGAATTGAAGAAAGTGGAGATCGAGCAGAAAGAGATCGACCTTGCAGTCCGTCGACAGTTTCCTGACGGCAACATCAAGTCTGCTGAGGACCTCACGATGACGCTGTCCATGCTCAAGGATACGCTTTCCGAGAAGCAGTCCAAAAAGACCGAATTGATGGCTCAGGTTGAAGCGGCAAACCAGACGAAGCAGGTGCAGGTCGCCAAGGTCAAGGAGGAAGAGCAGTATCAGGTGCAAAGAGCGCAGAAGCTCGCGGTGAACGGACTCGTAGCAACGGTCATTGCTGTGAACAAGGAGTGGGGCTTTGTCATGGTGAATGCTGGGCGCCAGCACGGCGTTGGTGCCGATGCATCGCTTCTCGTGAAGCGCGGGAATTCCCGGATTGCCCGCCTCAGAATCGTGAATCTTGAAGATACCACGACGGTTGCTGATGTGGTTGATGAGTCTGTCGTTCGCGGCATTGAGGTTCAGCCCGGCGATAAGGTCATCTTCGAGACTACGAATTAAACGACTTACTTTTCTCTCCGCCATGAAATTACTGCGTGCTTTCTCAGTCCTGAGCCTTCCTTTTTTTGCTCTCGCGTTCGTTTCCTGTGAAACAGTTGACAGCGGGCCGAAGCCTGAGAGGGAGAAATTGAGCAGTATTCCCCACAACATGCCGGAGTCGTGGGAAGGTCAGGCCGGCTTTCCGGGTCAGATGGGCGGGGGGTACTAGTTTTTGTTTCACACTCAGTTTTCACTCTCTCTATTTATGTCTGATTCCAGCACCATTCTTCCCGAAATGGGATTCGCCGTAGATTTTGACGAAGAGGAAAGGGAGCAACTGGGCGGTTTTGGGGAGTTCATTTCGTTGAATGACGGTGATGTCCTGATTGAAGAGGGGCAGCCACAGAATTCCCTGTTTCTCATCATCATGGGAACCTTTCATGTTCAGACTGAGGTGACAGGGCGTCCTGTCCTGCTCGGATCAATGAAGGCCGGCGACACGGTTGGAGAGGTGAATATCTTCGATCCCGGAATCGCCAGCGCCAGCGTGGTGAGTCGTTCGATTTCAGAAGTTTGGAAGATTGATCGTTCCAGTCTGGAGCAATTTCTTGAGGCCCATCCCCGATCTGCTGCAAGATTCCTCGTGAATGTTTCGACTCAACTCAGCAAGCGTCTCAGGAAGACAAATGAAAAAGTGGCAATGGCCCGTGAAGCCATGCTCGATTCTTTCTGATTAATACGTTGAGTCGGTCAGAGATCGTCGGAATTCGCGATCCGGGGTTGAGGCCTGCTTCAGAAATAATGTTTGAACCTCTTACAATTCCTTTTGGTCCCGTCACGGGATTAGGTTCTGCATTCGCCCTTTTTTTTGCTCTTCTGATTGGCCACGCTCTTGCGGACTTCCCCCTTCAGGGTGACTTTCTCTCCCGGGGAAAAAATAGAAACGGAACTCCTCCGCAGTTGGCGGACGGGAAAGCGAATCCGGGGGACTTGTGGGTTTATCTCATGAGCGCCCACTGCCTCATCCACGCAGGATTCGTCTGGATCATCAGCGGCTATCTTGTTTTTGCTCTGGCCGAGTTTGTCCTTCATTGGATGATCGATGCGCTCAAGTGCGAAGGGAAGACTTCGTTCGCCATCGATCAGTGGTTGCACATCCTCACCAAAGTGGCGTTCGTCGTGATTTTGCTTCTGCGATCGTGATAAAGGGGACGGTAATACCGGCCTTGAAAACTTTTCAGGCTGTCGGATCGTTCCCTCTATGAATTGTCATTTGTCCTCTGCGCGGGCCATTGCCCTTCCGCTTTTTGCTTTTCTGGCAGGCGGCTTATTTTTCCTCCAGGCAGATGATGCTCCGGATGATTCCGGCTTCAAAGAGATCGAATTGTTCACCGAGGTCCTCGAGACAATTCGCCAGAGTTACGTGGATCCTGAAAAGGTCACCTACGAGCAACTCATCAACAGTGCTCTTGAGGGAATGTTGGCGGACCTTGACCCTCATTGTCAGTTTATGCAGCCGAAGGTGCTGGAACAGTTGAAGCGGAATACGGACAGCACCTATGAAGGAATCGGCGTCACTATTTCGACGAGTAACGACGTTCTTGCAATCGTGACGGCAAGGGAGGACGGCCCCGCGGCGAAAGCCGGAATCCTCCCCGGGGATCAGATTCTCAAAATTAACGATCAGCTTACGGAGGATGTCGGGATTTCGCAGGCTGTAAATCTCCTGCGAGGTAAGCCGGGGGAACCGCTGAAGCTGACGGTGCGTCGTCCCGCAACTCAGCAACTTCTGGAATTTGAAATGAAGCGAGAAGTGATCAAGCAGTCTTCGGTAAAGGACATCAAGATTCTGAATACCGGGCTTACGGCACCCTACCGGATGGGGTACGCACGGATCCTGCAGTTCAGCGAGCCGACTGCGGAAGAACTTGCCGATGGTTTGGACAAGCTTGAGCAGAAAGGGATGGACGCCTTCATTCTCGACATGAGGAATAACCCCGGCGGCCTTCTTGGAAGTGCGATCGATGTGTGCGGTGAATTCGTGAAGGCCGGGACGGTGGTCCTGACGACCGAGGGCAAACCCGGATCCGGGGAGATTAAAGTCTATCGGACGAGTGCCGAGAGCAAGCGACGCGACCGTGACTACCCGCTTGCAATCCTCGTTAATCACTCGTCTGCGAGTGGCGCGGAGGTGGTGTCGGGGGCGTTGCAGGATTTGAAGCGATGCGTCGTCGTAGGCGAGACAACTTTTGGAAAAGGATCCGTTCAATCGATTATTCCCATTGGTGACGGAAAAGCGCTTCGCATGACGACAGCGAAGTATTACACGCCAAGCCATCGAACAATTCATGAAAACGGCGTCGTTCCTAACATTATTGCAACGCTCACCCCGGCTGAGGAAGCTAACCTTGCCCAATGGTTTGGAAGGGACACGCTCCCGCCGGATGAGAGAAAGAAAGTCGAGCGCTTCCAGGACCCTCAACTGATTCGAGCAGTCGATGCGATGAAAGGTGCTTTGGTTTATTCGTCCATTCAGGGTGAGGGTGAGGGTGAGCCCGGCAATGCGTCGGCTACGGAGCCGGGGCCGAAGGCTGCTGATGAAGGAGATGGCGAGGCGGCTGAATAAGACTCGCTGAATGACCGGTTGCTCCAGGGAATTCGTTCTCGCGATTGAAACCTCCTGCGACGAGACGGCCGTTGCGATCTGCGATGCTGATGGTTCGATCCTTGTGAGCCGCGTGGCTTCACAGATCGCCTTGCATGCGCCCTATGGTGGGGTCGTTCCCGAACTGGCCTCTCGAAATCACAGCGCCGACTTGAAGCCGCTCGTTTCTGCGACATTGAAAGAGGCCGGTCTGGAATGGGGAGACATTTCCATCGTCGCCGCAACCTCCGGACCGGGTCTCGCAAGCTCGCTCCTGATTGGAGACACCACCGCCAAAGCGGTTGCGGCGGCGCTCGACTGTCCGTTCTATTCCATCAATCACATGGAGGGCCATCTTCTCTCCCCGTTTATTGAAGATGGATGTGAGATTCCTCCTCATACGGCACTGATTGTTAGCGGAGGACACACCCTTCTCATCGAAGTTCACGCGGTAGGGAAATATACTATCCTCGGATCGACGAAGGATGATGCTGCCGGTGAAGCGTTTGATAAGGTAGGTAAGATGCTTGAGTTGCCATATCCCGGAGGGCCGCAAATCTCAAGGAGAGCGGAAAGGGGAAACCCGGCCGCCTTCGATTTTCCCCGAAGCATGCTGGACAGCGGCGATGATGAATTCAGTTTCAGCGGGCTGAAGACTTCCGTCCGCTACTTAATCGACAAGCAGCCCCGGCCCCTCGGCGATGGGGTGTTGAATGACATTTGCGCCTCCTTTCAGGCTGCAGTGGTGGATGTTCTCGTGGGAAAACTTCGCCGGGCCGCAAGGCGAAGCGGGGCCGCCTGCGTTGCGGTGAGCGGAGGAGTGAGTTGTAACAGCAACCTCCGTGAGCGCTGCCGCGAATTTGCAGAAAGAGAAGGACTTGTGCTGCGGTTGGCGACGCCTGATTATTCGACTGACAATGCGGCAATGATTGCTTTCGCGGCGGCAGCGCGTCGTCGTGCCGGAGTTCCGCGGTCCCCGCTCAACACCGATATAAACCCCAATCTCCGGCTCGGTGAGACTGGTTGAATGGAGTCAGGATATGATTGCCTCAGCAGCTTGAAGTCGCTAGCATTCTCCGGTGAAGCAGGATTGCGCAGGTTGTGATTCGCGATTTTTTCACTGACATTGCCCGAACTAATTGTGCAAAAACCCCCAATCGAATTTTATGAGCGAAGAAAACACTAAAAAAGAAACCCCGCTTTCCCGTCGCAAGTTTGTGGCCGGGGCCGCAACGGCAGGAGCGGCTGCGACAATGCTGCCCGTTGAAATGAGTGCCCAGGTAGCCGGTAGCGATGTCGTCAAAATCGGCATGATCGGCATGGGCGGTCGGGGATCCGGGGCGATTGTCCAGAACCTGGCCGCGAACGACAGTGCCCGCCTCGTTGCGGCAGCGGATGCTTTTCAGGATAAAATCGATGGAACCGGACCCCGGGCCTCCGGACTTCCCAAGGTGTTGGATCAGCTTGAGAAAATGGGAAAGGCCGGTCAGGTAGACCTCCCGAAAAGCCGCCAGTATGCCGGTTTTGATGCCTACAAAGGAGTGATCGACGAGTGTGACCTCGTTGTCATCGCCACTCCTCCCGGTTTCCGGCCGATCCACTTCGACTACGCGGTAAAGCAGGGTAAGCATGTCTTCATGGAGAAGCCTGTTTGCGTTGACGCGAAAGGCTTCAATCAAATCATTGAATCCGCGAAGCAGGCCGATCAAAAAGGTCTCAAGGTGGTTGTCGGCCTTCAGCGCCACTACCAGAATGTCTATCTTGAAGCCTTCAAGAAAGTTCACGATGAAGGAATGATCGGTGAGATCACCGGAGCCCAGGCCTGGTGGAACGGCAGCCGCCCCTGGATCGTGGAGCGTCAACCGGGCTGGACGGAGATGGAATATCAAATGCGTAACTGGTATCACTTCAATTGGCTTTGCGGCGATCATATTGCCGAGCAGCACGTTCACAATATTGACGTGATGAACTGGTTTGTGAGTGGTGATTCCGTGGCAGGAGGCAATCCGGTTTCAGCACAGGGCATGGGCGGGCGTGCCGGAACGGAGCCTCGCAGTGTCGGCGAGATTTTCGACCACCACTACGTCGAGTTCCGCTATGGCGCCGAATACGGAAACCCGGTTTTGAACAGCCAGTGCCGTCAGATCAAGGGAACGATGCGCAAGGTGGCTGAGGAAATTCACGGCACCGAGGGTATTCTTTATCTTGGGAATGGACAAATCACCGACCGTAAAGGGGAGGTGAAATGGCAGTATCGTGCCCCGCGCAGCGGCGACCCGAATCCGTATGATGTCGAGCACGAGAAACTTCACGCGGCGATCAAAGAGGATACCCCTCTGAACAACGCCTACTACGGAGCGAAAAGTTCATTCTCAAGCGTTCTCGGCCGACTCGCGACCTACAGTGGACAGGAAATCAAATGGGATGATGCCGTGGCATCGAATTTCTCCATCATGCCCGAGGAGTTCGATTTCAATGCGGAAGCTCCGGTCAAGCCTGGCGAGGACGGAAACTACAACATCGCTATTCCCGGCGAATGGAAGGTTCCGACTGCCGGGGCGTAATTTCACTGGAGATCATTCAGAAGAGGCGGTTCCGGCGACAGGCCGGAGCCGCTTTTTTGTGCACGGCGGTAAAAACGTTACCCCTGTAAATACAGAGACCGCTCAGCCCGAAGGCTGAGCGGCTCCGAAACACGAAACACAAACAGACAGTTACCGAGAAAGTAACCAGTTTCAGAATAGCTGATAATTAAGTTTTGTCAACAGTCTGGGAATAAAAAGTTAATTTTTTACGATTTTTTTAACTTCCCTAGCTCCGAATCGTCTTTGGTGTAACTTTCCTGCCTGATGAAACATCTCGAATCGTTCTTATTTTCCGGCCCGGCTGCTGGCCCTGGCTTGTTGATCACCCTTCTCCTTCTGGGGTTGACCTCCTGCGTGACGAAGCCTGAGGATGATGTCCCTGCCAGTATGGCGGTGAGGTATGGTACCGTTCAGGATTATTCCAAGGTCAATGTCCGGGTCAGCTTAAACGCCCGGGCGGTCTACGTTTATGAAGGCGACGAGCCACGCTTTGTCGCGGCGGTTGCGATTGGTAAAGCGGGCGACGAAACTCCGACAGGAAGTTTCAAGGCTTACAATCGCCTTCCGCGAAAGCGATCCAACACCTACGGTTTTTATGTGAAGGGCGAGGAAATCATTCCGGGGAAACGTTCTCAGATGCCCTCCGGATATCGTTATGTCGGGTATCCGATGCCCTGGTGGGTGGAGTTCAAGGCGGGCTACGGTTTCCATGCCGGCGCAGTCTGGCCTGAGCCAAGGACGAAAGGCTGTCTCCGTTTGCACCGCACCATTGCGGAAGATTTTTTCAATCTCGTCAAAGCGGGAACCCCGATTCATATCGCGAACAGCCTTCCCGAAGACGCGACGCTCGGGCAGAATGTTCCGCGACCGACCGACTACAGTCAGCCTGACCACCCCCGCTCGGTCCTCGTCACGGATGCGCCGTTTGATTCGACTGACATTCTCTTTTAGTCGTAACTCAGTGCGCGAGGAAAAATCTTATGCAGGAAGCAGCCCCCCGGAAAAAACGCCGCGTCAACGTTCGCACTCCCGAAGTGATGGAGCGCGTCCAGGCTGAAGTCGCCAGCCATTACGAGAGTTCTATCGTTGAGCGGGTCAAATCCCTGGATGGCGTCCTTACGATCGGGAACACCACGATCCGCCTCGCGAAGCAGTTCGGGTTTTGCTACGGCGTTGAGCGCGCTATTGATCTCGCCTACGCGTCGCGGCGGGTCTTCCCGGACAATCGTATTTTCCTTATCGGTGAAATTATCCACAATCCTGAGGTGAATCGTCAGCTCGAGGACATGAAAATCGTGTCCCTTCCCTGGAGGGAGATGGATGACCAATATGACGATCTCGGGGAAGACGATGTGGTGATCGTTCCCGCGTTTGGAGCCCCGATTTCGTTCATGGACAAAGTCGAATCCCAGGGTTGCCTTACGGTGGATACAACCTGTGGAGACGTCATGAAGGTCTGGAAACGGGTCCGCGGATTTGCGAAAGCGGGAGTGACTTCCATTATTCACGGGAAGGCGGATCATGAAGAGACCCGTGCCACGGCCTCACGTGCCGCCGGGGACGATGGAAAAGGGGGGTATCTGATCGTCCTGACACTCGAGGACGTCGATTTTGTCTGCGACTACATTCGGGACGGAGGGGATCGCGAACTGTTTTTCCAGCGGTTCGAAGGACGAATGTCTCCCGAATTTGATCCGGACGTTCACCTTCGGCGGGTCGGAGTTGCGAATCAGACAACGATGTTGAAGTCCGAGACTGAGGAAATTCAACGGCGGGTCAGGGTTGCGATCGAAGCACGGGACGAAGGTTCCGATGAAAACTTTCTGGTTTTCGACACCATTTGTGGCGCAACTCAGGAGCGGCAGGATGCGCTTTTTGAGCTCCTCAAGCACGAGATGAACATGCTCATCGTGGTCGGGGGATACAACAGTTCCAACACCACGCACCTCGTTGAGATTGGTGAGAAAGAGTTGCCGACATTTTTCATTCGGAGTTCCGAATGCCTTGTCTCTCTAGAGGAGATTGTTCACTACGATCTTCATCAGGAGGAAGAAGTGACGAGCTACTCGGAAGTCTTTGAAAAGCAGACGGAGGTTGTAGTCGGGATTACGGCAGGCGCGTCTTGTCCCAGCAACCTGATCGAAGACACCATTGTGAAAGTCTTCGCATTGCGTGGCGTGTCTGAATCTGCTGTTCGCGAGGCCTGATTTTCAGCGGAAGATAGTTTTGCTCTCCGGATAGAGGGTGCTAAAGACTTCGATCAGGAGCGGTCGGATTTGCCTTTCGAGTGGCTTTTGGAGTTCTCCCGGCTCCGAGCCGATGCCACCTTTCTTCCAGATCTTACTCCACGATCCCCGGTCGGCCTCGAGTTTTGCTTTGACCAATTCCTGCCATCGACCGGGATTGTTAACCGGGTCCTGCCAGGAACCACGACCCCGACCGTAGTGGGAGATCGCGAGATAGAGCATGATGATGGTTTCCACCTGATTCATGAAATGCACTTCGGACCAGCGCACCATGTTCCGGCCCGCCTGGGTCAGGTTGAAGCCGTAGGCAAGCGAGAAGGTCGTTGCCCCTCCGAGGAGCATTCCGACCAAAGCGCCACCTCCAAAAGTCATACCTCCGGAAATGAGATCAGCGGAGAGCCCCCCGACCAGGCCGCTGACGGCTCCGCCGAAGGTGGCGAGCAATGACTCCTGAACGCTGCGTTTGATACTGAACTTATCGCCTGAGGCCGCTTCCAGTCGCGAAGCGGTTTCTCCATCGAGTCCATGGAGGGAAATGAGGGAATTAATCGTCTTTTGAGTTTCCGCAGCGAGCCGCTCGTACATCCGCTTCTGAATTTCCTCGAGTTCCTTGCGGTGCTCTTTGCGATCAAGAATCTGTTTTTTGACCTTTTCTAGAAGCCCCTCTTCCGGAAGGGGTTCGATATCACTGAGTGAAAACTGCGCCAGTTGGGCGATTTTCTCGACCGACTGATCAAAGATCTCCAAATTGCGTTCCAGCCAGGCTTTCCGGAGGTGCTTTGCCGCTTTTCGCTTTCTTCCCTCAAGCACTTCAGCTGCCTTACCGAGAATGTCGTGCTCCTGTGTCCAGCTGCGGGTGAAGGCGTCGAGCGTGGAAACGCTTTTCACGATCGGGTATTTCGAGAGGTGGGCCCGCCACTCCGCCTCGTTGAGTCGGTCCTGTGTTTCATCCGGCGCACCGGTTTGATTCAGAAACACGAGAACCGGTTTCCCAATCCATTCGATCACCTCGATCTCAAGGTCGACATAAGTGAGGGCATGAGGGGATTGTGAAGCGTCAACGAGGTAGAGGACGACATCGGCATCTGATTGCACATTTCGAACGGCCTCCTGGCTGCACCACAGCGATTTGTCCTGTGCGCGATCCCAGACCTGATGCAGGATCCAGCCGACAGGGTTTTTGCTGGAGCGGAGTCGTTTCGCGAGTTTGGCGAGATTGGAGCCAAATCCCGGGGTGTCCCACAGTCGCGCGAGATAGCCATCGGATTCGATGAGGGTAAAGGATTCCGGAATGACGGTGACATGAGCACTGTCGGCGACTTCCCCCACGTCACGGCGCAACAGGGTGCGCGCGAGGGCGGTCTTTCCCACGTTGGTGTGCGAGATGAGACTGAGGACAACTTCCTGATCAGACTGATTTTCACTCATGGCGTTGAGGTTGCTTCAGAGGGGTTCGAAGTCGTCGTCATGAGGAACGCAACGTTGACCGTTGCGAAGAGATTCTCCCACGCTTTTTTGCGGGCCTCCTGTCTTTCCCCGGCATCAGGGAGCGAGAGCATTTTCCTGTCGAAGGAAGTCGTCTCGAGAAGAGCGAATCGAACAGGGTTCTCTGACTGATTCGACAGGGTTTGGTAGAGTGTCAGGTGCGTCTCTTTCTCCGGGGTGGAGGAGAGCTCAAACAGGGGGATGACTTCCCCCTCGAGGCCCGGGACGGGTTCCTCTTCTTCGCCGAAGGAAACTGCTGCCATCCAGTTGACTTCGATCGGTTTTTCAAAATGCTCTTCAAGGGCCCGGAGAATCTGGCGCCGCGCTCCGTCGGATGGGCTCACGGGATAGGGGACCAAGCTGACGGTGAGGGAACTGCCCGTCGATACAGCAAGAAGATGATCGTAGTAGTCCGGCGAAACTTCACGGAATGGCAGGGTGTGTTCAAGGCGGCTCGCTTTCACCCTCCAGAAAAATCCTAACAGGGCCCGCGGGATCATGACAAAAAGCGCAATCGTGATCGCATACCAGTGAATCCATCGCGCTGCATTTTCGCCCGCCATCTCGAATTCATTGGCTTGCCAATGAATCTTGTCGAGTGCTTCCACCGAAGGGATTGCCTCACCCGTGAGAGCGCTGGCCGGTCCGAGGATCAAGTTCAGGAACGGCCTGAGTTGTGCGCTGTCTGCAAAGAAGGTACTCTCCCAAACTGCGCGATATTCGTTCGCGAGTCCTTTGACATACATTCCTGCAATGGCTGCGGCAGCGAGGACCATGGCCGTTGTGTGGAGAATCGATTTCAGCCTCGCGCCGATCGCCGGCGCATTCAGTGTTCTCCATCGTTTCTCGAAGATGCCCCTCGCGCCTTCCAGGGTAGTTCTCTCCGTCGAATCCGGGGCGGGACCGTGGGGAAGTGATGGCTGTAAAAGATCGACGAGCGCAGCCATTTTCCCTCCTTCCCTCAAAGATGGCTTCTTTCTCAAAAGAAGGGCGATCTCGCGGAGATAAACGACCAGGCTCCAGAGCATGATGCCAAGCAGCGGGAAAGATAGAATGTTGATCCGCTTTTCCGGACCGAGTTCGTTGGTGAGAAACCCGGCAACGGCGGCGAGGACGAACAGCCCGAGGGCAAAGAGCCCAAGTCGATGTTTTGAGGGCATTGGATTGGCCCATTTGCCAGCCTCCGGAAATCGCGAAGTCAACCGGATCAGAAGGGTCTCCGCCCGGCGGGAAAGAAAGACATTCTCTTCCCCGGTTCCGACTTTCTCGGGAAGTGGTGCCCCTGCATTGGATGCCGCCTCGCGGTAATCGGAGTCGCTGAGGAGCGACCGGGTTTCATCGGATTGCTCGATGGCCTGGAGTACCATAATTCTGCGAATATCTTCCGATTTCATGCCGGGGCGAAGTGCGGTCAAAGGGAGGAAGGTTGATCTGCGATGGCGGTGACCCGGCCGGGGTCTTTCGCGTAGAAGTGAGCCATCCCGATGGCAAGGGCATCGGCGGCGTCCGGAGGCGGGGTTTCGGTGAGCCCAAGGAGAGCTCGAATCATGAAGGCGACTTGCTGCTTGTCTGCAGCTCCTTTTCCGACCACGGCCTGCTTCACCCGTTTCGGGGCGTATTCGAAGACTTCCAGGCCGTGTTCCGCGGCCGCAATGATCGCGGCGCCACGTGCGGCTCCCATTGTGATCGCCGTCTTGAAGCTTTGCACATAGATAATACCCTCAACCGCACAGACTTCCGGGCGATGCTCACGGATCACCTCGTTCAGTTGTTCACGAATGGAGATGAGACAGCCGGATTGCCGAAGCTTCGCCGCATTGCTGATCACCCCGTAGGTTACCGCACGGTAGACCGGCTTGCGACCTGCCTCCTGAAAGCACTCGATGACAGCGTAGCCGGTTTTCCGCAAAGCGGGGTCGATGGAAAGAACACGCACAGACCGAAGTTACACCGAAATTTGCGAGAGGCACCCGTTTCGTGAAGATGACCAAAGATGCCCCGGCAACCGATCGAGTTCGGATCAGTAGATTCTGACGTTGGCGTCACGACGGAGTTTCGTGAGCCAGGTTTCGAGCTTCTTCTGCTGCTTTTCCACCGTGAGGCGCTTGTCCACATCCTCCTTTAGCTCATCAAAAGAAGGAACCTTCTGGCCGACACGACTCTCCACCTTGATGATGCGCCAGTGCGTGCCGTCGTCCATGGGTGGGCTGACCTGACCCGGGCCCATCGAATAGGCTGCCTGGGTGAGGCCTGAATTCAGCTGATTCCGTCCGATCACGCCGACATAGCCACCTTTGTCCGCAAAGCTGTCCGCCGAATACTCCTTGGCGATCGCGCCGAAATCTGCCCCGCTACGCAGGCTGCTCTGCACCTTATTCAGGATCGCCTCCTGCTGAGAAGCAGAACTGTCGGGCGTTTCCTTTGGAATCGAGATGATACGGATCTTGGGCTGGCCGTCGCTGGCGAAGTCGCCTTTGATTTCCTCATACTTACGACGCAGCTCCCACGGCGTGTTTGGAATGGCGTCTTTCCCGGTCTTTTCCGAGCGGATCGCCTGGACCGCAATATTCTCCTCCTGAACATCACGGAACTGTGAAATGGTCATACCGCTCTTGCTCAACTCGGCGAGAAATTTGTCGTAGTCCCCCCCAAAGCGGCCATTAACGAAGCGATTCACAGACTCATCAACATATTGCTCCTTAATGACCCCGCCCATTTTTTTGAATTCCGAGAGAATCAGTTTCCGGTCGATCAAATCATCGAGCGCGCGCTCCTCCATTTTACGGATTTCGCGCTCTGCTTCGGAGCGTCCCACCATGCCGTTGTTGCCCATGATCCATACCTGTACCTGAGTCCGGACTGCCTGATCGACCATGTTCTGCGTGATCGGCTCCCCGTTCACGACCGCTTTGAGCTGGTTCAGAACAACAGGTTCCGCACGGGCGGCAGAAAGACCGGCCACGAGGAGGGTTCCGATCAGAATCAATGAATGAAGGAGTGATTTCTGAAGAATCATGAGCAATGCGTCTTTAAGGGACTGAAGTGCAGGTCGACCTATAAGTCTAGGACCCAGTCGAGGGCGGACTCAAGCCATTCCTCCTCGTCGTCCCCGATTAAACGCGGGAATTTGCCGTTTATTTGAATGTATTTCCCGTTTTTGCTGAGTTTCAGCTTCCGGTCCTGAATTTCAATCGAACTGCAACCCTTGAGCGCAGCGCGGATTTTCACCTCGGTGCAAATGAGGAGATTCTCCACCGGGGGCGGAATGCGGCCGAAGCGGTCGGCCCAGATTTCTCTCAACCGGTCCAGATCTTCCACCCTGCTGGATTCCGCAAGTTCGCGATAGGCTGTGATGCGAAGTCTCGCTTCCGGCATGTAGTGGCCGGGGATGAAGGCGGGAAGGCAGTGATCGGGCGACTTCTGGTAGTGAGACTCGTTCGTACAGAGGAAATCGATGTGGAAAGAGGCATCGATCCGATCGCCGACAGGTTCGCCTTTCAGTTTTCCGACCGACTGCTTGAGAAGCTGGCAGTAAAGATCGAAGCCGATTGCGGCGATGTGTCCGCTTTGCTGCGTTCCGAGAAGATTGCCCGCTCCCCGGATTTCGAGGTCGCGCATCGCGATTTTGAAGCCTGCCCCCAGCGACGAGTATTGCTTGATCGCATTGATGCGCTTTCTCGCGTCGCCCACCGTCAACATGTCCGGGGGCAGCATGAGATAGGCATAGGCCCGCCTGTCAGCGCGTCCGACCCGTCCGCGGATCTGATAGAGATCGGCGAGACCAAAACGATCCGCCCGATCGATCATGATCGTGTTAGCGTTCGGGATATCGACGCCGCTTTCAATGATGGTTGTGCAGACGAGAACATCGAATTCGCCTTTGATGAAACGGGACATGACATCCTCCAGTTCTTCATCTCCCATCTGCCCGTGCCCCACCTCAACCTTTGCGCCGGGGACGAGGTCTTCGATGCGCCGTTTCATTCCCCGGATCGTTTTCACCCGGTTGTGCAAAAAGAACACCTGCCCCTGTCGGGCGAGTTCCTTCTCAATGGCCGAGCGAATGATGCGTTCGTCGTAGGGGCAGATTGTCGTTGCGACCGGGCGGCGGCTTGCCGGGGGAGTGTCGATGACAGACATTTCACGAACGCCCATCATCGAAAGGTAGAGGGTCCGCGGAATGGGCGTGGCCGAGAGCGTGAGGACATCGACGAAGCGCCAAAGCTCCTTGAATCGCTCCTTGTGCGTCACACCGAAGCGTTGCTCCTCATCAACCACGACGAGGCCGAGGTCCTTAAAAACAACATCTTTGGAAATGATCCGGTGGGTTCCGATCACGATATCGACATTTCCGGTGGCCAGATTCTGCAGGGTCTGACGCTGTTCCGCCGTCGTTCGATACCGGCTCAGGGTCTCGATCTTCACGGGGAAGTCAGACATCCTTTCCCGGAAATTCAGATAGTGTTGTTCCGCCAGTACGGTCGTCGGCACCAGCATGGCGACCTGTTTTCCGGACATGACCGCTTTGAAAGCCGCCCGGATCGCCACCTCTGTTTTTCCGAAGCCGACATCGCCACAGATGAGCCGATCCATGGGGCGGGGACTTTCCATGTCGTGTTTCGCGTCCTCGATCGCGCGCAACTGATCCGGGGTTTCTTTGTAAATAAAGGCATTTTCAAATTCCCACTGCCATTTGTTATCGGGGGGGTGGGCAAAGCCGCGGTGCGATTCCCGTTCGGCCTGGATCGAAAGCAGCCGCGCTGCGTAATCCATGATCGAGTTTTCGGCGTTCTTCCGCAGTCGCGACCAGCGTTTGTCTCCGAGTTTCGAGAGCCTCGGCGCCTTCTTTCCGGACCCGATGTATCTCGACACGAGATGAGCCTGTTCCAACGGGACATAGAGGCGGGCCTGCTCATCGTACTCGATTTCCAGGACCTCTTCGGTTCCGTCAGGTGTGTCCTTCGATTTGATGCCCCGGAATTTCCCGATCCCGTAATCAATATGAACGACAAGATCGCCGTAGTTGTATTCGCGAAGGCTGCTGACCTGCTGGCTGGACTCCCGCTCTTTGGCGAGCCGGTAGCGACGCTGCACTCTCTGATTCTGATATCGGCCGAAAATTTCGGCATCGCTGAGCACTGCGATTTTCGCATCCGGGATCGTGAAGCCCCGACTCAGGTTACCGATGACCGGCTTGAGAAAACCGTCGTCCCAGGCATTCTCGAAAACGAGCTCCGCGAAACGCTCTTTTTCCCCGTCGGAATGGAACGCCATGAGGACATTCCATTTCTCCTTCCGCCAGTCCCGGAGTTGTCGGGAAAATTCGTCCCGTCTTGCCTCCTGAAGAATGAAGTCACCGGCCCCGAATTCGCCGAGAGGATTGTCGTAGCAGGCGCCGGAAAAGTCTTCCGCTTCACCCCGTTCAGGGGAGGCGACTCCGGAAGAAAGGATGACGTGAGCCAGTTCGGTTTCGCACTCCACCGCGATGACGAGATCTGACTCTCCGAGGTAGTCAGAGATCCGTCCGCTGTGCTCCAAATTCGCTTCGCTCAGGAGAATGTCGCAGCTCTCCACCTTGCGGATTGAAGTTTGAGCGTCGACGTCGAATTCGCGAATAGATTCAATATCCTGATCGAAAAGCTCGATGCGGACGGGATGCAGCGCCTGCCAGGAAAAAACATCCACAATGCCGCCGCGCAGGGCGTACTGCCCCCGCTGGTAAACCTGAGCTTCCTGATCATAGCCGGCCTCCTCCAGGGATTCAGCCAGCTTCGCGAGGTCGAGTTGATCCCCGACCTTGATGAGTTCCGCCTGCCTCGAGAGGGTCCCCGGGGGCGGGGCGACTTCATCGAGAGCGTCACGGGTCAGGACAATAATCGGCCCTTCCAGGGCGAGGATCGATTCGTGCAGTTCTTTGAGCACGGCAAGGCGTTCGGCAGCGGATTCCGGATCAGGTAAGGACTCTTCGAAGCCCGCCCATTCATACTCCGGAAGAAAAAGAGCCGACTCTCCCCAGGAACCGAGCTCGGTTTGCATAACCTCCTGCGCTTTCACGTGGGGACAGACCACCCAGATTGCGGCATCCGGCTTTCCTGACTCACGAAAGGCATTGATGACAGACGCCACGTAAAGCGGTTGGCCGGCTTCCGAGACATGATCAAAGCAGCTTGGATTCTCGGGCGTGGCAAGACCCACCCCGCGCAGGCCTGAAAACAAGGCGGGACTGCGGTTCAAGGAAGGGATCAAGGCATCGAGAGCCTCATTCTGAGTCAGGTTTTTCAAAGAGCGGCAAACTAAAGCAAAGCGTCGGGATAAAAACCCGAATTCGCCCGCAATTTATCGAGACAGTTACGGTTTTGTCGGTGCGAGTGCCCCCGATTTCTTGCAGGGATGCGTCCCGGAGATGGGAAAAGTCGCCTAAATTTCCCGAAAATTACTGATTCCTTTCTAAAAATTATGAGAAAATTGCAATTTTGTAATTTCATTCTTGCAAAAGGAAGTCCTCAGCGTATTTTTACCATGCATATGGCAAAGGAAGACACCGCTTTAGCTGACCGCGCGAAACGCGCTCGTCGTATCGTAAAAAACCCCACTCTGTATAAAGTCTGCATGGGTTGTGACTCGATTGTTGCCTCGAAGGTGAACATTTGTCCTAACTGCCACGCCTATCGCTTTGAAATCGGCGAAGACTTCGTCGTGGCTCAGGCCAAGGCACTCTCCACACGCGAGCAGAACTCCGTTGTGGCGGAAGACTTGATGTAACGGCATCAATTCCTGCCGGGATAAGAATTTCCTTGCAAACGGCGAACTTCCCGCCACCTTACCGACCTCGCTGATTTCCCGAAACCAGCGAACCTTTTGGGTAGATTCCGGAGCGGTCAAACGGGGCAGACTGTAAATCTGCTGGCTATGCCTTCGAAGGTTCGAATCCTTCTCTGCCCACTTTCAAAGCCCCTCAGCCTAGCTTGTCTAGGTTGAGGGGCTTTGACGTTATGGGAGAAGAAGGATGAAGAACGAAGTTCGAGTGCTTATGATCGCGAAGCGATTCAGACTTCCGAGCCAAGGGCTCGCAACCTGCGCAGCCGCAGGCAATCCTTCTCTGCCCACTTCCTTTACTATCAGGGACTTACGCAGAGTGTATGTCAGTTGGTTGACGTCCTTCCCTGGACGTGTCTGACAAATTTCTGACAAATTCTGACAAGGGCCAGCAGATTGGCTCGAAGAGGAAACGCGGCGCGCCCCTCTGCACCGTGCGCCAAGGATCCGCTTCGGTCCCCATCTACTCCGGCCCCGTGAACGGCAAAACGCGATACACCATCGCGTTCTACCGGAACGGCCAACGGGTGCGCCGGATGTTCACCAAGCTGGAGGACGCCAAGCGCGAAGCAAAGATCGCGGCGGCGAACATCCAGAAGGGATACCAGGAGAACAACGACCTGAGGCCAGCCGAGCGCGACGCCTACCTTGCCGCGACCGAGCTGCTCAAGGGCGTGTCGGTTCCCCTGGTTTCGGCCATCGAGGAATACACCGAATGCCGCAAGCGGCTTGGCGACGTGCCCCTGCTTTCAGCGGTGGAGGAGTTCCTGCGCCGGATGAACGGCGTGACGATTGGCGTCACCGTGCCGGACGCGGTGAAGGAGTTCCTTGAGGCCAAGGAGCAGGACGGAATGAGCAAGCGTTACAAGCTCCAGCTCCAAAGTACACTCGGCCTGTTCGCGAAAGCGTTCCCCGGCGAAATCATGCGGGTCCAGAGCGACCAGATCGACCGCTGGCTCCGCGAAAGCGACATTGCTCCGGTCACGCGCAACAACCGGCTCACCGTGATCCGTGTGTTCATGAATTTCGCCAAGCAGCGTGGCTATCTGCCGAAGTCCGAAGCGACGGAAGCCGATTCCGTGCGGAAGGTGAAAACCGGCGACACCGAGACCGAAATCTTCCAGCCGGAGGAGATTGCAAAGCTGCTGCTGGCCGCGCCGGCACGGCTCATCCCCAACCTGGCCATCGGCGCCTTTTCCGGCCTCCGCTCGGCCGAGCTGTCCCGCCTCGACTGGAGTGCGGTGGATCTGGATCGGCGTATGATCGAATTGCGCGCGGGTCAGGCGAAGACAGCCTCCCGGCGCATCGTTCCCATCAGCGATAATCTCGCGGCATGGCTGAACCTGGTGGAGCGCGAGGGACCGGTCATCCCCGACCCCGACCTCTACCGTCAGACCACGGCGCTCGCCAGGAAGCTGGGCGTCCGCTGGCCCCGGAACGTGCTGCGTCACTCCTTCATCAGCTACCGGGTCGCCCTGATCCAGGACGTGAACCAAGTGGCCCTGGAAGCCGGGAACTCTCCCGCGATCATTTTCAAGAACTACCGTGAACTGGTGACGGAGGACGATGCCCAGACCTGGTTCAGCATCGAGCCCCCCGAGGGATGGGAGCCACCCCAGGTTCGCTGGAACCGCTTTCACCGGAAGCTGGATCTCGGTCCGGCGACCGACATTGACACCAAA
>JARGOP010000079.1 GCA_029233965.1 Verrucomicrobiales bacterium
TTTCGGTTCTCGCCCGCCAACTGTCTCTCTTTTTCAAAGAGAGCCATCTGTCGGACTCGAACCGACGACCTGCAGATTACAAATCAGCTGCTCTACCAACTGAGCTAAGATGGCGAATTCAACGCGCCTTCCGGCGCGGGCGGGAATTTACCTCCGGATCGGCGTCCTGCAAGGGGTCGTTTTCGCCTTTTTTCACTTCTGAAGCCAGACGGTGATGCGGCCTTTCCGACCGAGAGGGCCGGGAACGTGCATTCCTCCACCGAGAATGTCCGGCTTCCCGTTCTGATCAATGTCTCCCACGGTAATATTGGCGAGGTTGCTCGGGGCATAGGCAATGCGGCGGGGAACAAAACTTTGAAATCCGCCCTCGTTCTCCAGCCAGGCGAGGGACGGGAAATCATGTAGATCCCAGTGAAAATACAGGGCGGAAATGACGAGATCGAGATCGCCGTCCCCGTCCATATCGACCGGCTTTGCATCGTAGCATCCGGGCATGTTGGCGAGGTGATGAAGCACGTAATTCCCGCTGCCGTCATTTTCCAACCAGCGAACGCCGTGGTAGGGCTTCGGCTCGGGGTTTTCATCCATCATGTCCCCGTTCGTGTAGAGAATGTCCTCATCGCCATCCCCGTCAAGGTCGTGCAGAAAAATACTGGACGATCCGAACGCAGGATGGGAAGCGCGGGTGATAATTTTGCTCTGAAAGCTTCCAAGACCATCGTTCAAAAACTGGACGATGGATTCGTGTTGCTGCGTGATGAGGACCATAAAGTCTGAATGGCCATCTCCGTTCCCATCATTCCGGATCACTCTCATGCATCCGTTGATTTCGAGGACGGTTTCTTTCTGAAAAGATCCGTCGTCATTCTGACGGAGAAGGCAGATTTCCCCGGTATCCCTCCAGCCGAACATCGCGATGACAAAATCCACGTCGCCGTCGCCGTCGTAGTCACCGGGGGCACAATCTGTGATTCGGGGAACGTCACTCAGCAGTTGCCGCTGCTCAAAGTTCCCGCTTCCATCATTAATGAGAAGATGCAATTCCCCGATGAAATCATCGTTCGGGTGAATGTATCCCATCGAGGAGACAGCATAGTCGAGGTCCCCGTCCCCTTCCAGGTCAAAGGGAGTCGTATTCACGACCCCGGGAATTTCAGCAATGATGCTCTCTTTCCATTTTCCGTCCCGGTACTGCAGCCAACTCACGGTGCCGGGAAGGTTATCTGTCACCATGACGTCGTTCTGCAACCCGTCTCCATCGATGTCGGTGATCTTGAGACTGGTGATCTGGGGACGCTCATCGAGGGAGGTTCGCCCGACACTCAGCCTTTCAAACTCCAGTCCGGTTTCTCCGAAGTTATCGGGGATTTGATCCAGAAACTCCTGGCTGTTCGCCAGATAGAAAGAGGTGATCGTCTTCATTTCCGACGCAGTAACCGAAACCTGCGCCGCCTCCATGAAGCCGACCATCTTCTCGTTAATCCTCGGCCAGGCTCTGCGGGGCATCGAACCGGGACGGGGCACCTGGTGACACCCGGAACATTTGGCCGCAACGAGTTCCGGCACCTCCTGTGACAGGGAGATTCCAAGTGTTGCAAAGAGAATCGATATCCCTGTCAGGAGGCTGCGCATGAGGAGAAATCTCGCCGGTCTTTGAATCCTAAGCAATCGAAGTTCTTCACCCCTTCAATTTGTTTTACGGCTCCATGGGAGGCCGGTAATGATACGTGCGCCGCGCCGGTAGCGAACATAGGCATAGAACCACTGCATCAGCACCGCAATCCGGTTCCGGAATCCCACGAGGAAGAGAAGGTGGATGAACAGCCACATGAGCCAGGCGATAAATCCTTCAAACTTCATTCCCATGCTTTCGGCGATAGCACGGCTTCGACCGATCGTCGCCATGTTCCCCTTGTCGAAATATCGGAACTGGCGTCTCACGGGATACTTGCGACTGACCTTCCCTTCGACTTCGTCGAGAATCACAGCGGCTGCATGTTTGCCCATCTGCATCGCGGCAGGACAAACTCCGGGGACGGTCTTCCCGGCCTGATCGACACAGTGCGCCAAATCGCCGGCACCGAAGACTGCGGGATACTCCTTCAGGCTGAGATCGGTTTCGACGACGAGCCTTCCGGCGCGATCCGTTTCCACGCCGAGGTCACGAGTCAAGGCCGGAGCTTCGACCCCCGCCGCCCAGATGATATTGGCGGCTCGAATCGTTTCGCCCTCCAGCTCGATCTCGCATTCCCGCAGGTCTTTCACGGGACTCTTCAATCGAACCGTGACACCCATCTCTTCGAGGCTTCTCCTCGTGTAGTCCGACAACTCTTCGTCGTAGATCGTGAGAAGCCGTGCCGGTAGAATACGCTCCGGATCGGATGGGCAATTTCCGGCGCGGCCAATCCAGCCGAGGCTACCTGGTAAAGAAGCTGCTGAAAGAGGTGATGATTTTGCCGATCGATCACGAGAACGTCGACTGGTTTTCGATGGAATGCTTTGGCGCACTCGATCCCGGCGAATCCTCCGCCGAGAATAACCACTTTGGGTTTTGTCATGAAAATTTGAAAATTGAATTAGGAAAGAAAGAGACAGCACATTTGCCCGGGAGAGTCAGAAGCGTCGGGATCGATTTTCCGCCCAAACGCTTTCGACCCCGTTCTTTTTCTCCTGACATTCATGACAGGATGAAAAATCGTATGGGAACGAAGATTTCATCGAATAGTAGTAACGGGTTATTTCCGGATACCGATACTCGGACCTTTGAAGAATTTTTCGTTTCCGTTACTGTTCCTCCAGATGTTTGCTTTCCGCCACTTTCTCTTTCTTTTCATCGCCTTCGGGACGATTCCGCTCCGGGCCGATGAGCCGGAGCCGAAAGAGCGCCCCGCCGTGACCCAGATCGGCGAAAACCTCTACCGCCTGGGGGATATCAAGATTGATGCCGAAAAGCGGGAAATCTCCTTTCCCGTCGTGGTCAACATGAGGGAAGGCGGCCCGATCGAGTATGTGCTCGTTCACGAACACGGCAAGGTGCACGAGTCGATTCTGACGACGTCGATTTCCCCGATGAATCTCCAGATTGCACTCAAGCTCCTCAAGTTCAAATCCGGCTACGGCGACGTCTTCAACCTTCTCCTCGCGCCGGAACTGCTTGAGGAGGAGGGGGGCACGGTTGAAGAGCGCGGTGATCCTATCGAGTTCAGCTTCCTCCCCGAAGGCAGAACCCAGCCGCTGCATATTCCGGATCTCGTCATGGACGGAATGAAAAAATCCGCGATGCAGGGCGAGCCCTGGGTCTACACCGGATCCCGCATCGAAAACGGAACCTTCATGGCCGAAGCCGAAGGATCGATTATCGCCATTTACCTCGATCACCTCGCGATTTTCAACATGACGATCGAAGGAGCCGATACCGATGAACGATGGGGTGCAAATTCCGAAATGATTCCCGAAATCGGCACTCCCGGAAAATTCGTGATTTCAGCCGGACAAGATTGAGCAGAAGCGCTCCTCACTTTTCAAACCACCCCGAATCTCTCATGAATCACCGATATCTCCCTCTCGCCCTCCTCTGTTTTGCCATTTCTCCGGCAATGGCTCAGGAAACGATCAAGCCAACCGGCGACAGCAATGTTTCTCTGAAGCTGGAAATCGAACGCGCGATTGATCGCGGTGTTGCCTATCTCGAGGCGAACCAGGATCAAGAAACCGGCGCCTGGAGTGATCCCAAGCTCCCGGCTTTCACCGCGCTCTCTGTTTCATCTATCCTCGGAAACCCCGCCCTCGCAGAGGAACCCGGGCTTCCGGAGTCGGCGGAGAAGGGCTACGATTTTCTCCTCAGCAATGTGAAGCCTGACGGCGGGATCTACGGCAAAGGTCTCGCGACTTACAACACGGCCCTTTCGATCATGGCCCTGGTGCAGTCTGGAAACCGAGATCACCTCCCCGTCATCGCCAAAGCGAGACGACTTCTCATCAACCAGCAACAGGACTACGACAGGCTCGGTGAAACGGACAATCTCTTCGACGGAGGTGTCGGCTATGGAGGCAGCTACGCCCACTCCGACCTGTCGAACACCCACCTCGCTCTTGAAGCGCTCTACTATTCCAGGAAGGCTCTCGCCGACACAGAATACGATCAGTCTTCCGAGTTCGATCTTGACTGGGATGCCGCGATTGAATTCGTGAGCCGGACTCAGAATTCGAAGGAAACCATTGATCGCCTCGGGGAGACTGCCGCGCTTCGGGAAGAAGACGAAGGTGGCTTCATTTATTTTCCCGGAGATACCAAGTCAGATGAAATCGTGATCACCGGAAATGACAGCAAAGAGCGCACCGCTCTCCGCAGCTACGGCAGCATGAGCTATGCGGGCCTCCTTGCCTTTATCTATGCCGACATGGATCGGGACGACCCCCGTATTGCCTCAGTCATGAGCTGGTTGCAGAAAAATTTCACGCTCGACGAGAATCCCGGGATGGATGCTCAGGGCCTTTTCTACTACTACCACACCATGTCGAAAGCCCTTGCGATCACCGGCACAGAACATCTCATGACGCCGGAGGGAGAGAGAATCGACTGGAAAGAGGATCTCGCTCTCGAAGTGATGAGTCGCCAGCTCTCCGACGGTTCATGGTACAATGAGGAATCGAACCGCTGGATGGAAGATAACAAAATTCTCGTCACCGCATACTCACTCCTGACATTGCAACATATCTATCGCTCGCTCTAAGCTGCATCACCCCGCCGGGATCGTCAGGACGGGGGCGCTTTCTTGATGTCACCGGCAAGCAGATTGAAAAGCTGATTCAGCAGCATGCAGGTAGACTTCGACTCGAGGCCACTTTCCTATTCCCTGAATTGGAACCGGAGCGATCAGCTATTGAATGAACTCCTCGCCGCAGAGAGGCTGGTAGGAAATAGCCGGACTTTCCGAATAGGTCGATCCGACAGACACCCCGGCGTTCCCCGATCTCTCGCGGGTTCCTGCTGCCCCCCCGATCTCTCAACTGACTGACTCGACGTGATGCTGGTTAACTCAATGAGTTAAGGAATATCACGATACTTGAGCCTGACGAGATTCAAGAGGGGCTGCTCGTTCAGCGTTTCAATTACCGATTCATTGCAGGGGCGATGTGAATGCTTAATAGATTCCGGACCAAGTCGCGTCACACATCCTGCCGCAAACATGATCACGAGACTTCCAACTGGACAACAGACACGGTTCATCCCTACGCCCTTTCAAATTTCCAGACACTTCGCAACTGGAATTTAAAATATTGAACTTCAGCCGTCCTAACTATCCTCTATATTTCCTGACGCAAAACTCGCCATTGCGAGGGGGTATGACCGGTTTGCTTGCGAAACCACCGTGCAAAGTAGTTCTGGTCGTCAATCCCGATGCGGGTGCCGATTTCGCCAATCGAGAGAGTTGTCGTCTTGAGCAGCCCGGAGCAGGCTTCGAGTCGTGCTTCATTGAGGAGGTCTCCGACGGTTCTGCCGCATTCATTTTTGAGGCTTCGATTGAGGTGATCGAGAGAGCATCCGAGAACTCCCGCGATCTCATGAGGGGATGAATCGACCACCCCGATACGCTTGATCGATTGGGTGACCTTTGCTGTCACCGGCCCCTTTGTGGAGGAGCTCCCTCCCTTCGAAAGCGCGCACTCAATCAGCGCCATGATCTGAAAAAGGAGCGAAGCGGTCATGATCGGGCCCGGCGCTTTCTTTCGCTCCTCTTCGTTCAGGGAAACGAGAAGCTTTTCAATTTCGAGGAGTTCTTCCGCGCTCAGCATCGAGACGCCCCGGGATAACACCGGTCCGGTAGATTCAAAATCAATGACCAGACAAACGGGCCGAACTCTCGAGTCATTTACGAAACGGTGCCGCCAGCCCTCCTGAATCGCGAGAACCGTCCCGCGCCCCACCGTGACGGTTTCCTCTTCGAGGTACTGTCGCCCGTGGCCCCTCAAATAAACGAGCCACTGATGGTAGTCGTGAACGTGCTCGCTCAGCTTTTCGACGCGGGGCATGTGCTGATTCAGCGCAACACGGCGAAGCGTAAAATCCGGCGATGAGATCTCAACCTGCTCAAGAAGGATGGATTGGAGTTCATTCACCAAGACAAAATCGACATCGTTTTTATGCTAAATCAACCGGTTTTGTTCTCACTCCCTTCCATGCAAAGACGTATTGTGCCTGACGCTATGATTACTCATCCTGAAGATCTCAAACCCGGCACCTCCTGGAACGAAACGGTCTGGGCCCACACGCCCGAGGAATCACTCGTGAATCACGAGAGGTGTGCCCGTCTCTGTGTCGCGACGCTTTTACCCTTTCAGAACGGGGAACCTGACTGGGAGGGTTTTGAAAAAAGCATTCGCTGGATGCTCGCGTCGGGCGAAGCCTACGGGGTGGAGCTCGTCTTTGTTCTCAATGCGGACACCGGCTATATTTTTCAGCTCGATACAGACCTTTACGCCGAAGTGATCCGTCGTTTCCGCGCTGCGTTTCCTGATCAGCGAATCATCTGCGGAACGACGGCTGTGGGCGCCTCAGGGGACACGTTTCAGGCGGACTGGTATCGTCCCCACCTCGAGATCGCGCAGAGCTTCGGCAACGTCGAAGTCATGATTATGACATCGAAGCTGCTCAACGAACTCCCGGACGAAAAGCGGCGGGATGCCTATTTCGAGATCGCGGAAATGCTCACGGTACCGGGGATCGTTCACGCTCTCGAACCTTCCTTCGTCCCCTGGGCGACGCCCTACAGCCCCTGGCTCCTGCACGAGTTGGCACAGCATGAGAAATTTATCGGCGGAAAAATTTCCACGCTCGATGAACCGCATTTTCTCTATTGGTCCGCGATGTGCCGGGACCTCGGCCTCGACTTCGCTCCTCACAGCGGAGACGACTTCGGAATCGCCACGGCGATTCGGCTCGGCAATCCCCTTCTCATCGGAGCGGGCGTTTCGGCCTGTCCTCTCATCTGCGCGGCCAAGCAAATGTGGATTCAGTCGCCACTCGACACCCGCGTCTACAAACTCTTCGAAGCGTTTCAATCCCTTGAAGACGCGGTCTTCCGCCTCGACGAAAACGGAAGCGCCGCCGCCTACAAGCACAGCACGGCACACGTCCTCAAACATCTTGGACTCCTCGCCTCGTCTGAGATTCACCCGGATTGCACGGACCGGCGCGGAGACGACGAAGCGCAGCGGATGGCCGAAGCGCTGCAACGCCCTCTTCGCATCGCGGATCGTCTCGGCATTGATCTTTTCTCACGCCCATGAGCGACCTGACCGATTTCTCAAAGCTCTGCGTTCACACGATTACGACGAAACCGTGGTCGGTCGAGGAAGCGATGGACCACTATGCCGCCGCCGGGATCGGAGGAATCACAGTCTGGCGCCAATGGCTCGAGGGACGGGACATCGAAAAAACCGGTCAGCAATCGCGCGAACGGAATCTCGAGATCGTCTCACTCTGTCGCGGTGGCTTTTTCCCCGCAAGCGATCAGTTCGGACTCGATGCCGCGATTGAAGACAACCGTCTCGCGATCCGCGAAGCCGCCGCTCTCGGCGCTCCCATGATCGTGCTCGTCTGCGGCGCGGTTCCGGGACAGCCGCTTGAAGAATCACGCAAACAGATCGCCGATGGCATCGCAGCAGTCCTGCCGCTGGCGGAGGAGCACGGAATCAAACTGGCGATCGAACCACTTCACCCGATGTATGCCGACGACCGCAGTGCGATCAACACGATGGATTCAGCGAACGCGGTCTGCGACCTGCTCGATCATCCGCTTGTCGGAATCGCCGCCGATGTCTACCACATCTGGTGGGATCCGGATCTGGAGGCACAGATTCGCCTCACCGGGGAAAAGAATCGCCTCTTCGCTTTTCACCTTTGTGACTGGATGACTCCCACGACCGACCTCCTGAATGATCGCGGTCTCATGGGAGAGGGCTGCATCGATTTGAAGGGCATTCGCGCCATGGTCGAAGCGACCGGGTTTGACGGGTTCAATGAGGTTGAGGTATTCTCAGAACGCTGGTGGGCACGTGATCAAAACGAATTTCTGGACGAGATTAAACGGGCCTATTTAGAACACTGTTAGGGTTTATATTTCGACACGAATGGGGAACGAACTTTGCAGAATGGCAGCGAATCAAGAGAACGGGAATTCGTGATCACTCTTTCAGATTCGGAGAGGGCAGCGAATTCGTGACTTCAGAAAAGAGAAACAAATTATGAAAATTGGTATCATCATGAATGGCGTCACCGGACGCATGGGAACGAATCAGCACCTCGTGCGCTCGATTCTTGCGATCAGGGATCAGGGCGGCATTCAAATCGCGCCCGGCGAAGTGATCGAAGTGGATCCCATCCTCACAGGCAGGAACGAGCACAAGCTGAAGTCGCTCGCGGAAAAGCATGGGGTCGACCGATGGACGACTGACCTCGAAGCCGCCCTCGCCGATGATCAGAATCAGATCTTCTTCGACGCCAGCTCCACGCTCCACCGTGCGCGTTTTGTCGAAATGGCGGTGAAGGCCGGGAAAGCGATCTATTGCGAGAAGCCAACCGCGGTGGAAACGGCCGAAGCAGTAAGGCTGGCGCAACTCTGTCGCGACGCCGGTGTCAAAAACGGGGTTGTCCAGGACAAGCTCTGGCTTACCGGAATCCGTAAACTGAAGACTCTCATCGACCAGGGCTTCTTCGGGGAGATCCTCTCGGTTCGTGGAGAGTTCGGCTACTGGGTTTTCACCGGTCACGATGCCGATCAACCGGCACAGCGTCCGAGCTGGAACTACCGCAAGGAGGACGGTGGAGGGATCATCATTGATATGCTTTGTCACTGGCGATACCTCGTCGATCATGTCTTCGGCAAAATCGAAAGCGTCTCCTGCCTCGGCGCGACTCACATCGACAAGCGCATCGATGAAAACGGTAACGAATACGAGGCGACGGCCGACGACAGCTGCTACGCGACCTTTCAGCTTGAGAATGGAATTGTTTGTCAGTTCAACAGTTCGTGGGATGTCCGGGTCCGCCGCGACGATCTCTTTGTAATGAACGTCGACGGATCCAAAGGCTCCGCCACGGTGGGCTTGCGAAAGTGCCGGGTCCAGTCACTCGGGACAACGCCGAAGCCGGTCTGGAATCCTGACATTGATCAACCGATCGATTTCTACGAAGGCTGGCAGGAAGTGCCTGATGCGATCGATTACGACAATGCGTTTAAAATCCAGTGGGAACTCTTCATCCGCCACGTCGCTCTCGACGAACCCTTTCCGTATGATTTGATGGAAGGCGCCAAAGGCGTGCAACTCGCGGAGGCCGGACTGCAGAGTTGGGCGGAGCGGAAATGGGTGGATTTGGAGAAGTTGGAGTGAAGCGCATCCCCTCCCGGATTTCCCCTCCTGCCAGAGGAAGCTGGAGTGAGGCCTTTAGCCCTTTTCAGGGCAACGGGAGCAAAGGCTTCGCAAAGGCCTGAAGGCCTCACGCCAACGCTGGCTAAATCCCGCCGAACCTTCGTTGCCGACCCTGATAATCGGCGACGGCTTCCAGTAACTGATCCCGTCCAAAATCAGGCCAGTAGTCTTTGGTGATGTAGATTTCGGCGTAGCTGATCTGCCAGAGGAGGAAGTTGGAAACGCGGTATTCACCGCTCGTGCGGATGAGCAAATCCGGGTCGGGCATTCCGGCGGTGTCGAGGGAATCGGAGAATCGTTCAGCGGTCAATTCCTCCGGTTTGATCTCTCCATCGATCGCCGCCTGCATCAGCTTGCGCGTCGCTCCGAGGATCTCTTCGCGGGAGCCGTAGCTGAGCGCGACGACAAGGGTGAGCCCGTCATTCCCCGCTGTCGTCGTGATCGTTTTCTGCAAGGCCCGGCGATTCGAAGCCGGAAGACGCTCCACCTGCCCGATGACCTGCAGCCTGATGTTGTTCTTCATCAGGGTAGGCGTCTTCTCCTTCAGGAAATGCGCGAGCAGTCCCATCAAGGCGGTCACTTCCGCTTCGGGCCGCTTCCAGTTTTCCGAACTGAAAGCGTAGAGCGTCAGATATTCGACACCAATCTCTCCGCAGGTCTCGAGAGCGGCCTCGACGGAGTCAGCCCCGGCACGATGTCCTTCACGCCTCGGCAGATCGCGGGCCTTCGCCCAGCGACCATTGCCATCCATGATGATCGCAATGTGCCGCGGGATCTCTTTTTCCGGATCGTACGCGGCCATTGTTTTTTCTCGACTTAACGAATGATGGTCTGGTCCCTCGAAGGGCCAACTCCGACCATGCTCACGCGGGTTTCCGTTTCCTGCTCAATGCGGGCAAGATAAGCGCGGGCATTCTCCGGGAGATCGTCGTAGCTTTCGATCGCGGTGGTGTCGCTCTGCCAACCGGGAAGATTTTCGTAAACCGGGACGACGCGCTCGAAGTCTTTCGCAGAAGCGGGGGGAAGAAGGAGCTTTTCCCCGTCGAGTTCGTAGTGCGTGCAAACCGGAATCTCTTCACAGTCGTCGAGACCATCGAGAATCGTGATTGCGAGATCATCGAAGCCGTTCACCATCGACGCGTAACGCACGAGGACGAGGTCGAGCCACCCACAACGGCGCTTGCGCCCCGTTGTGGCACCAAACTCACGGCCCATTTTATGAAAACGGTCCGCGAGGGTGTCGTTCTGGGTCGGGAAAGGTCCTTCGCCAACACGGGTCGTGTAGGCTTTGGTCACGCCAACGACGCGATCAATCTTCTGCGGGGGAACGCCCGAGCCGGTGCAGGCCCCGCCGGAAGTCGTGTTTGACGACGTCACGTAGGGATAGGTTCCCTGGTCGATGTCGAGGTAGGTTCCCTGGGCGCCTTCAAAGAGCAGGGACTTGCCCTCTTTCATCGCCCGGTGGAGGAACCCGACGGTGTCGGCGCAAAAAGGACGGAGACGCTCCGCAGCCGCAAGAAGATCCCTGCCGATCACTTCAGCATCGAGCTTGTCCATGCCAACCGATTCGAAGAGGACATTGCAGTCGCTGATCCGCGCATAGAGACGCTCGGTGAAATTCATCGGATCCCCGACGAGGTCGTGGAGACGAAACCCGATGCGGTCGATCTTGTCGCCGTAGGTCGGGCCGATTCCGCGCTTCGTCGTCCCGATTTTCCCGTCGCCTTTGCAGGCTTCGCGGTAGGCATCCATTTCCCGGTGAAACGGCATCACGAGATGAGCCCGTGAAGAAATGATCATGTTCTCAGGCGTCACCTGAATCCCCTTTTCAGCCAGTCCGTCGATTTCCGCGAGCAACGCGATCGGATCCATGACGACTCCATTGCCGATCACGCACTGTTTTCCGGGCCAGAGGATGCCGGAGGGAATAAGATGCAGAATATACTGAACTCCATCACTGATCACCGTGTGTCCGGCATTGTTGCCACCCTGAGGGCGAACCACGACGTCCGTTTTTTCCGTGAGAAGATCGACGATCTTTCCTTTTCCTTCATCGCCCCACTGGGCGCCAATCACAATCGTGTTCGACATGAGTAATCCTTGAGTCAGATACAAACAGAGTTTTCCCGATCTTTCCGGTGATCCGCGCGAACAACCAAACGATTGCCTACCGGAGGGCGCACCTCGCTACACAGCGATCAACAAAAGAAGAGGCAGAAGAGATCCTTACGCCGGGGTCATCGTTGCCGCAATCGCGATCATCGCAATCGCCGCAAGAATCGCCACGCCGCCCACAATCATGGCGACCATACCGACCGCGTCCTTTTTGACGACTTTCTCGATGGGAGAAAGGTCCACAAATCCGCCCGGACGGTTGGAGACTTCAGCGATCTGTGCATGATGCGCTCCGTAAACGGCGTCACCACCAGCGGCAGGATCGTCTGCAGGAGCTGCTTCGCCATCGCTGAAAACCGAATCGACACTCCCGAAGAGAACGCGGGAACCATTCACGAGCGGTGCTTCAGTGATCTGTGCTCCATCCATGAAGGTGCCGTTTGTCGAACCAAGATCGGTGACCTTGAAGGAGCCGCCTTCGTTCTGGATCACGGCATGAGAGCCGGAGATAGAGGCATGGTCGAGGACGAGATCGTTGTCGGGACCACGACCAATCGTGATCTGCTCGTAACCATCGAGTTCGATCGCGATGGGCTCCTGATCCGGGACGTAAAGAGTGATGCTTGCCATGTTGGGTACGGTTTTACTACGAGTTAGCGCGTTTGATCAATGAGATTAGCAAATTCCTGAAAGAAATAAGAGGCGTCATTTGGGCCGGGAGCGGCCTCGGGATGATACTGCACGGAGAAAACCGGGTAATCACGGTGGCGCATTCCCTCGACCGTATCGTCGTTCAGGTTGATGTGGGTCACCTCGATGTGACTCGGCAGCGCATCGCCGTCCGCTGCGAAACCGTGATTTTGCGAAGTGATCGCGATCTTTCCGGAACGGAGATCTTTGACGGGGTGGTTGCCGCCACGGTGCCCGAATTTCAGCTTAAAGGTCTTGCCGCCAAAGGCGTGGGCGAGGACCTGATGGCCGAGACAGATGCCGAAAACCGGCTTTTTGTCGATGATCTGCTTTACCTCGTCATGAATATAATCGAGCGCTGCGGGATCCCCGGGACCGTTGGAAAGAAAAACACCATCCGGATTCTTCGCCAGCACCTCGGAGGCCGGCGTGCGTGAATTGACCACCTCGACCTCGAATCCTTTCTGACGAAGGCTGCGGAGAATGTTGCGCTTGATCCCGAAATCGTAGGCGACGATACGATACTTCGGATCATCAAGGGGGCGGAAGACCTCGCCATTTTCCTCTTCGAGAGGCTCTTCGACACATTGATTCACGATCGTCCACTCGCGGCTCAGCTTACTTTCCGGATCCCATTGATAGCTGTCCGGAGTGGTGACTTCTTTCACGAAATCGGAGCCTTCCATAGGCGGAGCCGCTTTTGCCGCAGCGATCGCACCGGCGGCATCAAGGCTGCCGTCGGTGCAAAGGGTCGCGCGCATCGAGCCCGCCTCGCGGAGCCGCTTTGTCAGGGCGCGGGTATCGACGCCTTCAATTCCGGGAACGCCGGATCCCGCCAGATAATCATGAAGCGACTGCTGGCTTCTCCAGTTGCTCGGAACGTCGCAAAGCTCTTCGATCACAAAGCCGCGCACGTGAATTTGAGAACTCTCCGCATCCGTCTCGCTGACTCCATAATTGCCGATGAGAGGACAGGTCATGGTCACAAACTGTCCCCGGTAGGAAGGATCGGTGAGAATTTCCTGATACCCCGTCATCGAGGTATTGAAACAGATTTCCCCGGTCTGTGTCGCCTCCGCCCCAAAACTAATTCCTTCGAAGACCGTTCCGTCTTCCAATGCCAGCACCGCTTGTTTCCGTGATCTTGCCATATCTCAAAAGGGTTGGCCTAATCGAATCAGAGACCTTCTGAGGATGCCAGAAAAGCGGGGCCTTTCAAATGGTTTTCCCTTTCCCCGTCAGGAACCGGTCTTTCCCCATCGCTCTACGGGGTGATCCTCCCAGACCGGCAGTTCTTTCAATTCCTTCTCAACCAGCTCCGTCATGGGCAGATTCCAGGTCGCCCAGAAGGGTTGGAGATTCATCCCGCAGGCTTTCGAAAGCCGGATGACCCATTGATCGTTGATCTCCTGTTGCCCTTTCGGGCGCTCGTCCGGGTCGAGTTGATTGTATTCCTCGAAGACGGCTTGAAAAGGTTCCCAGCCGAACTTCTCCTGAACCATGAGATAAGTCTCCAGGGCGGTCCAAACCGACCATTCCGGATCGAATTTGGCGCCGCCTTCAAAATAAGCGTTCACCCGCTGCTTCCGGTCGAGAGGACGAATCGCGCGATGCGTCTCGTCGCGGTTCCTGCCGATGTACTCCTCATACAGATAGACGGACCACAGATTACAAGTCGTCTCGCCCGTGCCCGGCAAGGCCCAGAGGTTATGCTGATGATTGTGCCCGTATTCATGAAAGAACCCCCAGTTGCCCTCGGTCTTGAGCGAATGAGCATCGACAGCCTGGACCGCTGACCTGTCTAAATGCGCCGCAACCGGATAGCTGCTGTGCATCGCCCCCGCTGAGGTCTGCCGATCAAAGACGATCCGTTCGGCGCGGTAGTCGTTCCGGTCGACTCGAACGAGCTCAGCCGACTTTTCAATCAATCCGTCCCACACCTCCATGACCGCAGCGGGATCATCGAGATTGCGAATGTACTCGCTGGGGATTGCCACAATCATGCGACCACTCGCCAATTCAGCCCACGGGCCGGGGTAGTCGCGGATTTCGCGCTTCCACTCGTCGAGGTCGGTTTCACCATGAAGATAGAGGGGCGCTTTGACACCCCCTTCAATCGTCACCGGGATTTCCTCTTCATCCGCCCCGCGCGGGACGCGAATCGTCACGAGCCCTCCGAGACCACTGGATGCCTCCGTTACCGCACCCCGAACCTCCCTGCTGATTTGCCAATCGGGATAGCGCTGCCACTTGTCTCGATTACGAAGGTGCCCGTTGTAGGAACCGATCACGACCTCAAACCCTTCATCAGCCAGCTTCCCCGGCATCGTCACTTTGATGACCTCACCGGGCGGCGCGTAGATCCCCGTCGGTCGCATTTCTTTCGCCTGCCACCCCGCTGCGTTACGCCCCTCAAGCCACCCTCGATAGATTCCATCAATCATCAAGGTGTGCTCAACCCTCTCCGCCCCGTAGGGCACCTCGCCGGGATAGTCAGCCGCAGCGGGAATCGCGTACATCATCCCCGGGAAAGCGGACTCGTTGAAATAGGTTTCCAGTTCGACAATCGCATCCACGAGCAGGTCTTCACCGGGCACGATCGGATTTTCCAGGGTTGGAATGATCGGCCCGACCGCTTCATTGAGGCGTTGCAGCCCGGCGAGAAATTCGACGAGGTCGTCTCCGGTGAGCGATTTTGCCGACTGGATGCGTTCGATCTCCCTCGTCAGAAATGATCCGGTGAACCCCGCACGATTTTCAATCAATCGCTCCACCGCAGCGAGAGCGCCCCCGGTTTCCAATGGCGCACCATCCGAGGCAGCGCCACTGCCCACAGCGAGGAGATTTTTGGACGCGACCCCTGAAGGAACAAACTGAAACCCGAAAGAATCGGTGAGCTGATTCGCGGGAAAAATGGAAAACGGGGCGAACTTTTCTCCAAACGCCCAGGGGGTCGTTGCCGTCACGAGACCTTTTCCGTTGGCGAGGAATTTCGAGAGTTCCTCAATTTCCTCATCAGAGAGGACTTCATGCCCGATGAGACAGTAGACAGAAACCTCCGGCCTCCCATTTTCCGCAGGACGAAATACCGAGACTTCAAATCCCGCTTCGGTGAGCGAATCGCTCAATTCCGCGACTCCCGGATGCAGCCCCACTTTCGGAGCACTCCCTTTCCCGGCCCATCGGATCGAGTTCTGCACCAACGACGCGACCGACTTCTGCTCGAACATCGGTCCGGCCTTCAAAAAGCTCCCATGGGTGTAGCCTACCACCCGGCCGCCGCTGACGCTCGTTCCCCCCGCCGCGATGATATTCCCCTTCGCATCCTGCAAAATCGGGAAGGCGGAAGGCGAAGTCAGCTCGATTTTTCCGGGAACAGACTTTCCAAAATCGATCTCACCGCCACCGGAGCGGATGAGCTGCTGCACTTTTTCATCAGTGAAGCCGCTTTCAAAAAGCAGTGCCAAAAGAACGATGAGGGACAAATATTTCATGAAGCTGAGTGAGGATTCAACCCTGTTGGGTCCTCCGTTATACCCTGTTGATTCTCATTTGGGGACACAAAAAAGTAATGATCCTCCGGTGAAACCGGAGGCTTTTGAAATGTGAGCCGCTCAAAGC
>JARGOP010000080.1 GCA_029233965.1 Verrucomicrobiales bacterium
ACCAAACCGACCGCCGCCGTTTCCTGCATCAATCCGCCTTCGGTGCCGCCGCGGCCGGCCTCGCGGTTGCCTCGACCTCACACGCCACCGCGAAGACCCTCCCGAATGCAGCGGATCCGGAAGTGCTTAACGACGTAGACATCCTCATCGTCGGTGGCGGGACGGCGGGTCACGTCGCCGCGATCCAGGCCGGCAGGCTCGGCGCGAAGACCTTGATCGTGGAACGCAACAGCCAGCTCGGCGGCACGACCACGACAGGAGGCGTCGCCTTTCCCGGGCTCTTCGACGCCTGGGGTAAACAGGTCATCGCCGGGATCGGCTGGGAACTTGTGAAAGAGAGCGTGGAACTGGACGGAGGAACCCTCCCCGACTTCGCGAAAGTCCCGAAGAGCCATTGGCAGAACCAGGTTTATACCAATCAATTTCTCTATGCCGTCCTCGCTGAGGAAAAGTGCCGCGAGGCCGGGGTGGAGATCGCCTACTACGAATTTCCCCAAACAGTGGTGAAAACAGACGGCGGATGGGAGGTCGATTGCGTTGGTTTCGGAACGCGGCGGCGGGTCCGCTGCAAGCAGATCATCGACTGCACCGGCGGCGCCGAAGTGGTGGGCATGGCAGGGTTCCCCCGCCTCCGCGAAGAAGAGCGGCAACCCGGTTCCTATCTTTTCATGATGGGCAAAGAGCACGAGCCGGGGCGAAACCAGATTCATCGCCTCTACGTTCATGGTGCTGATTCGACGAACTCGCGCACCGCCACCGAAGCCAACCTCACCGGGCGTCAGTCGATTCTCGCAAGAGTGCGCAAGGAGGGAAAACGCCTCATGCATCTGCAACCCGAAACCGGGTTTCGTGAGAGCTATCGCATTGAGGGGGAAGCGGTGATCACGGTGAACGACTACACCTCGGGCCGCATGTTCGACGATGCGATCAGCTACGCCTTTTACCCGGTCGATCTGCACACGAAGACGGGAGTGAAGCCAAAGCCGCTCAAGCCCGGCACCGTGCCGACCATTCCTCTGCGGGCGCTGATTCCGAAAGGAAGTCAGGACATTCTCGTCGCAGGCCGCAGCGTCAGTAGCGACCGCCTCGCCAATTCCGGCCTGCGGGTCCAGGCGCCGTGCATGGGGATGGGCCAGGCCGCCGCGGTCACCGCTGTGCTGGCCGCAAGGTCCGGGGTAAAATTGCTGGATGTGCCCCTCGCCGGAATTCATGCCCTGCTTAAGGAGCATGGGCAGATCATTCCGGGAGCAGCCTGAATTCGGGATGGAAAAGAAACGCAGGGTCGTCTCCCTCCTCATCGCTTCGACCTTTCTGGTCCTCGCCGTGACCGGGGTCATCGCTTTCATCCGACCGTTTTCGATCCAGATCGTCGGGCTCCACGCCCTTATCGGGTTTCTCTTCACCGGCTTGATTGCTCTCCACATCGCCAACAATTCGAAACACCTCTCACGCTACCTGAAAAGCAAGGCGGTCTGGCTCACCTCCGGATTCACGATCGCGGCGACCGTTCTCTTCTTCTTGCAGCCCTCTCCGGTGAAACGAATCCTCGGCCTCAGCGGAAACCTGGGCCCTGCGCTTGAGCGTTTCGAAATGTCCGGGGAGGCCCTGTCGTTTCACTACAGTCCCGCTCCCCATTACAAGATGGCCCTGTCGATTCGCACGGGAGAGGCCTTCGATCTGGAAGAGCCGCCGCAGGTGGCAATCTGGCTTGAGAATGCTTCGTTTTACCACATCAAAACTCTCCTGCCACCGCAGGAAATCGACTCCGGTCGTGCCGCTCTCCCCTACTGGGATTTCAAGGTTCGCGGATGGGAGAAAGCCAAGCGTGAAGCAGCCGAGAAAGAATCGAAGGAAGACGCGATGGACGATGCAGGCCTTGATGCGATCTCGGCACCGACCCGGAACAGCTCCTTCGATCCTGCGGACTACATCATCGCCCCTGATTCGGACACCCCGATGCCCTACCGTCTCCTCGTCGAGATCGATCAGCCGAACGATGGACAACCTTCTCTCGTCTACAGCGTCGAGATCGACAATGCGGATCCCCGCGCCTACCAGCTACTCGACCTCACCGGCTACCCGAAGCGGGAGGAAGACGACGAAGACAGCAAAGAGGTCTGGGAGCTCTACTATATTGACGAAAGTTTTGATTCGGCCCTGGAGCTCATCGACAGCGCGCTCCTGACCATTGATCGAAAGTTGGACACCGGCGGGGAGAGAGAGCCTGACCTTCGTTGAAAATATCGAGGCTCACGGCCGGGGTGACTCGATCTGTCCCTTCTTCCGCGCCATCTGTCCACGAATCGCAAAGAAGAGTCCCGTGACGACAATGACCGCGCCCAGCATCTGAATCGGCACCAGCGGTTGCGCCAGCAGCCAGATCCCGAGAAAAGAGGTCGCGACCGGCTGCACTAACAAGGTTACCGAAGCAAGGCTTGCCGGCAATCCACCCAACGCGTAGGCGATCAGTCCCTGCCCGCAGGCGTGGGAAAGCACCCCGAGCCCGATGAGCGCGCCCCAGATCTTTCCCTCCCCCGGCCAGAACGGATCGGGATGAAACCACGCCAGCGGAAACAACACCATCGCCCCCACCGCACTCGCCCAGAACATGAGCCGCGGGGCCGAGTGCTCGCGGCGGAAGTATTTCATCGAGAGTTGGTAGGCGGCGTAAAACAGCGCCGTGAGCAGAGAGAGGAAATCGCCAAAAACGGGATTCCCCGCCGTCGGCGGGACGCGCGTCGTCGAACTCAGCATGAGGACGATCATCCCGAAGAAGGCGACCGCAGCCCCGACCAGAAAGACCCGGCTGAGACGCTCTTTCCAAACGAGCCAGGCAAAGATCGTCACCCAGATGATCGCCGTATTCGCGAGCAGGGTGGAGTTCGCCACTGAAGTGTGCTCGAAGGACCAATGCCAGGCCCAGAAATCTCCTGCGAAGACCAGCCCCGGCAACCAGATCCAGGCGTGACTCGAAAAGCCTTTCCCGATCGCGAATTCCTCGCGCTGCGGAAGGAGTCGCTGGCGCTGCACCGCGAAGAGAATCCCGAGCGCGATCGCCCCGATGAAAACCCGCCAGAAGGCCGAGTCCCACATCCCCACCTGTCCCGGTCCCTGCCGACTCAAAACGGCGAAGATCGGAGCGAACGAGATGCACAGCGCTCCGGCAATGAGCCCGAGAAGATGCCGAATCGAAACAGTGGAATTTTCTTTCAAGGCGGAAGCATAGCGGCATCGAAAGAAAATCTCATCCACCCTTTTGAGTTGCCATTCCTCCGCCCTCCCCAATAGCGAAGCTCGCAAGAGCTTCGTTCACTGTCCCTCCTCCCCGATCCCTCCGCCCTTCCGAAACTGTGACCCGTTTCGCCACATCGCACCGGCAATGCTCCGCGAATTCGCCATGGCCTGCGCCGCAATCGCCGATAGGATGACGCATGCTCAGAACCCCCCTCCTGGCACTGATTGCCTTCGCCGTTTCCACCCTCCGCGCCGAAACCCAACCGGTGAACATCGTCGGCGCTGAATCCGAAGTCTACAAAACCGCTTCGGGAGACGATCTCCTCATCTACCGCCTCGATCCGCCGAATCATGACGCCTCGACAGGCAAAGCGCCGGCGATCGTGCTCTTTTTCGGCGGCGGATGGAACGGCGGTGCCCCGACTCATCTTGAACCTCAGGGGCGCTACCTTGCGCACCGCGGCATAGTCGTTTTTCTCGCCGATTACCGGGTCAAATCCCGCCAGGGCACGACTCCCCGCGAGTGTGTCGCCGATGGAAAGTCAGCGGTGCGCTGGGTTCGGAAAAATGCCGCCCGCTTCGGAGTCGATCCCGACCGCATTGCCGCCGGTGGAGGTTCGGCCGGAGGTCATGTCGCCGCTGCCGCCGGCATGTGCGACGGACTCGACGAGCCCGGGGAAGACACCACGGTGAGCGCGAAGCCGAACGCCCTCGTGCTCTTCAATCCGGTCTACAACAACGACCCCGAAGGGGGCTACGGCTACTCCCGCGTCGAGGAGTGGTTTCCTGCGATCTCCCCGGCCCACAACATCACCAAAGACGACCCGCCTGCGATCGTCTTTCTCGGAACAAAAGACAAACTCATCCCCGTCGCGCACGCCGAAGCCTTCCAGGCAGAGCAGGAAGCCCTCGGCGTGAAGTCGGAGCTCTATCTCTACGAGGACGAACCTCACGGCTTTTTCAACCTTTCGATCGGAGCCGGCAAAAAGGAGCACTTCATCGACTCAGTCCTCAAAGCCGACGCCTTCCTCACTTCACTCGGTTATCTTAAGGGAGAACCCGATCCGGATTTTCTGAATCAAATTGCCAACGGGGAAACACCATGACGGAACCACTCACCCATCCATCGATCTGGCGGGGTGATGAACTCAGGACCCGCCCCGACTGGACCGCTTCCTTCAACGAAGCCGATCCGGAAAGGATCCGCGGGATTCTCGAAGACGGGAGCGGCGCCGTCCTGCTGCGTGGCTTTCCCGTGGAAGCGCACGACAAAAACAGTGCCCGCGAAGCCTTTCGCGAGTGGTGCGGCACGATCGGGACGCTCGTCTCGCAAAACGAAAAAGGCGACACGGTCTTCGACGTTTCGGATGCGGCCTTCGGACAGAACGACCCCCGGACCCGCGGCCCGAACACAAACCGCAAACTCTCCTTTCACACCGACCGCTGCGACGTGATCGGCTTTCTCTGCTGGAAACAGGCACGAACCGGCGGGGAGAACGAACTCGTCAGCTCGATGCATCTTTACAATGAGATCGCACGACGCAGACCCGATCTCCTTGACGTGCTGAAGCAATCCTTCCTCTACAAGCGCCACACCGTCGATCTCGGCAATGATGCGTCCTACTGCGAGCAGCCGATCTTCTCATTTCAGGACGGTCACTTTGCGTGCAGTTTTCTGCGGGTCCTCATCGACCGGGCTCATGCCGATCCCGAACTGCCCGATCTGACACCAACGCAGATCGAAGCGATGGATTTTCTCGAAGAAATCGCCGGAGAAGAAGGTCAGGCCTTTCACTTCCGACAGGAGCCCGGCGATATTCTCCTGCTCAACAACTGGGTCACCCTGCACCGCCGCTCCGCTTTTGAAGACTTCGAAGCCCCGGAGGAAAAACGCTGTCTCTTCCGGACCTGGCTCGCGATGCCGAACAGCCGCCCCCTCGATCCCCGTTTCGAGGCCAACTTCGGAGCGACCGGCGCCGGCGAAGTGCGCGGCGGTTTCCGGGTCAGCGGTTGACAATACGTATCAATTTTTCTATTCTATACGTAATGAGCAAACTCACTCTCAGCATCGACAAAGATCTGATTGAGGCCGCCAAACGGGAAGCGGCCAGCCGGAATACCTCGCTCTCGCAGCTCGTTTCCACCTATCTGAGAATCATCACTTCAGAGCAACCCACGGCAAAGCTCAACGAGGAAGACCTTCCCCCGGCGACACGCGCGCTGAGCGGGCTTCTAAAGAAAGCGAATGTCGATCTCGACGCCCGCATCGACTACCTTGAAAAGAAGCACTCTTGAAAGCCGTCATTGATACCAACGTTTATCTCGACGCCATTCTGAACCGCGAACCTTTTGTTCAGGATTCCCGTCGGGTCATCGCAGCGAGTGAGTTGGAATTTTTCGACGGCTACTGCTGCGCGACAACCCTGACCGACATTTATTACATCGTTCAAAAAGCAGCCGATGAAATGGTCGCCCGCCAATCGATCACTGACATTGTAAGGACTTGCAGCATCGCGTCAGTCAGCAGAACCACGATTTCAGCCGCTCTGATCTCGAAGATCAATGACTTTGAGGATGGCGTGCTTTGCGAAGCAGCGATCCAGGTGAATGCGACTTGCATCATCACGCGAAATGTTCCCGATTTTGCTCAATCGCCGATCCTGGCAATCACGCCGACCGATTTTCTCGCCCTTTTAGAAAAAGGAAAGTAGCCTTCCATCAGTTTCTCATCTTCACCATCTATGCAAACCCGCCCCGTTACCTCCGCCGATCTCGCCAACTCTGTCATTGCCGTTCCCCCGATGGCGCGGGACGAAAACCTGAAATTTGATCGTGCCGAAAACGAGAAAATCATCCGTCACATTGAGGCCGGAAACGTTTCGACGCTGCTCTACGGCGGAAACGCGAACTTCTACCACATCGCGCTAAGCGAATACGAAGACATCCTCAGCCAACTTGCCGACATCGCCGCGGATGAGACCCTCGTCATTCCGGCTGTTGGCCCCGCCTACGGCATGATGATGGATCAGGCGGCGATCCTGAAATATGCGAAATTCCCCACCGTGATGGTGCTCCCGCATCAGGGAATCACGACATCAGAAGGCGTTGTCACCGGCATCCGGAAATTCGCGGAAACCTTCAGCAAGCCCATCGTTCTCTACATCAAGTTCGATGACTACATCACCGTCGCTGGCGCGAAGGAGCTCGTCGATGAGGGACTCGTTTCCTGGATCAAATACGCCACGGTGCGCGAAGAACCTGCCGTCGATCCCTACCTGACCAGACTCGTCGATGAGGTCGATCCATCGATCATCGTAAGCGGCATCGGTGAACAGCCCGTCATCGAGCACCTCGTCGATTTCGGGATCACCGGGTTCACCGCCGGATGCGTCTGCATCAGGCCCGGGCTGAGCGATCAGTTGCTGAAAGCAGTTCAGAGAGGCGACCTTGCCCGCGCTCGCGAAATTCAGGCGATCTTCCGCCCGCTCGAAGACCTCCGCAACGGCATCAATCCGATCCGCGTTCTTCATGAAGCCGTAAAACTGGCAGGAATCGCCAACACCGGCCCTGCTTTACCGCTCCTGAGTGGCATTACTGATGCTGAATCAGAACAGGTCAAAGCAGCCGCCCTGGAACTGCTCAACGCGTGAATCCATTCTGCGGGCGGGCCGCTCGCAGCCACCATTTACGATTTACCTTCCCACTTTTTCCCTTTTACTGCCGCGTAACGGCTTTCTCCCCATGACTCTTACCGGAAAACAACTCATCGGATACAGCGAGTCCGCCGACTCGAAAACGACCTTTCAGGGGATGAATCCCGCCACCGGCAAGCCGCTCGAGCCCCCCTTCCACGAGGCGACCGAAACCGAAATCGACCGCGCCGTCACGATCGCGGATGAAGTCTTCGGCACCTTCCGCGACCTGCTCGCAGAGCGCCGGGCGGATTTTCTCGAAGCCATTGTCGAAGAGACTCTCGCGCTCGGGGACGAGTTCCTCGAGCTTGCTTCGGCAGAAACAGGACACCCCCTCGCCCGTTGTGCGATGGAGCGCGACCGGGCTCTCAATCAGGCCCGCCTTTTCGAAGAGCTGCTCCGCGAAGGATCCTGGGTCGATGCCCGCATTGATCTGGGTGATCCGGCTCGCCAACCGGTTCCCAAACCCGATGTCCGCAGCCTCCTCCAACCGGTCGGCCCTGTCGCCGTTTTCGGAGCGAGCAACTTCCCCATCGCCATCTCGGTGCTCGGCGCCGACACCATCTCCGCCTTTGCCGCCGGTTGTCCCGTCATCGTCAAGGCGCATCCCGCTCACCCCGGCACCTGTGAAATGGCCTCCCGTGCCATTGTCCAAGCAGCCGAAAGAATGAATATGCCCGAGGGGGTGTTCTCGCTCGTGCAGGGCAAAGGCATCGAAGTCGGCACTGCGCTGGTCCAGCATCCGAAGCTGATGGCCGCCGCCTTCACCGGTTCTCTCAAAGGTGGCCGCGCGCTCATGGATGTCGCTGCGGCTCGTCCCGTTCCGATTCCGTTTTATGCCGAAATGGGCAGCGTGAATCCGATTTTCATTCTTCCCGGAGCCCTCAAAGAAAACCCCGAAGAGATCGCCGGGGGATTCGTGAACGCCCTCACCCTCGGCGTCGGCCAGTTCTGCACCAATCCCGGACTCGCTCTCGGCATTCAGTCTGATCAGTGGGATGAATTTTCGCAACTCGTGAGCGAGCGCGTCAGCCAATACCCGCCTTCCACAATGCTGCACGAAGGCATCCACGCGGCCTACGTCGAAGGCATCATCGAACGGAGCGAAAACGAAGACCTTCTCCTCCTCGGCGAATCCGATGCCGAAGCCAATCCCGCCGCCTGCGAGGCAGCCGCCTACGTCTTTGAAACGACCCAACAGGGTTTACTCAATGACCCAACCCTCCTGGAGGAACTCTTCGGTCCTGTCTCCACGCTCGTGAGCTGTGCCGGGCTCGACGACATGGTTGCGATTGCGGAAAAACTCGACGGCAGCCTCAGTGTCACGGTTCATGGGACCGAGGAGGATCTCATCCAGTTCAAGCCCCTCCTCAAAGTGCTCCAGCGCAAAGCGGGACGCCTCATTTTCAATGGCTACCCCGTCGGCATCGAGGTCTGTCACAGCATGCACCACGGCGGACCCTACCCGGCGGCGAGCCACAGCTTTTTCACCAGCATCGGGACCCGCTGCATTCAGCGTTTCGTACGACCGGTTTGTTACCAGAACTGGCCGAATTCACAGCTGCCCCTGGCTCTGCAGAACGAGAATCCGCGAGGCGTCTGGCGCATGATCGACGGCGTGCGGACGCGGGACGAGGTGTGAGGCATCGTGGTTGCTCCGTCATCGACGCAACTTCTGACTGAATTTATCGAAAAACGAACCCGTTGTTCCCTTTCCCAACTCGTTCATGAAGAAACGTGATTTCGCTATCCTCATCCTACTTTCTCTCGCCACCGCTGCGACGGGGGATGAAACACCGGAGCCGGCCCTGCTCTCTGCACTTCGGACGAACTGGAAACAAGCAGTGGAGCGATCGGCTGAGCCTCTTAACGCGACCTATCTCGCCGAGTTGGAGAAGCTGAAGACGACCTTCAGTCAAAACGGAGATTCGAAGGCGGTCACGGCAGTGGAGACGGAAATCGAGCGTTTCATCTTAAAAGCCAGGTTCGAGGATCAGATCGTAGCTTTCGATGGCTTCGAGAAACTTGAAGGAGTTTGGGATTGGAACGACAGCGCAAAAACGACGCTGACGATCAATTCTGATGGGACCGGATCTCACAGCTTCCACGGAAAGTTCGAGGTGCAGCGCATCGAACCTACCGCCATCGAGGTGATCTTCCCCGACAGCCAGTTCGCACCTCTGCCCTTCCGGTTCCAATGGAAGTCGAAGGACAAATTGGAACGGATTCGCCTCAGCACCGAGACGAACGAGCACATCAAGGCCGATCGCGGTGATCTGACGAGAAAGAAATAGCCGAGGGTCTGAGGGTATCATCGTAGGGGCCCCTTCATTCACTGAACTGAGCCCTTTTTGAAAACATCGCCGTCCTTTCCCGAAAAATCCCCGATAGACAACCGCTCCGGAAGCTGGCGCTCCATCTCCGACGCGATAGCGAATCTGCGCATCAGGGTGATTCGGACGGTGAATTGAGGCAGCACAGGTCTACGCAAACGCGGGCTACCCAATTTCTCCGCTGTCTGACAGACTCACTGACGTGAAAACTAAACGGGAATTTCTCAAGTCCTCCGCCCTCGCTCTGGGCGGAGCCGCCGCAGCCCCTTTGATCTCCTCTCCCTCGCAGGCAGCTGAGATGACCGGAATTTTGAAAAAGGGAGTGAAGTTCTCGATGGTCAAAGAACCCGACCTTTCTCTCGTTGATCAGTTCAAGATGCTCAAAGAAGTCGGCTTCGACGGCACCGAGCTCCGGACCGAGAACAACACCGATTACAAAATCTACCGCGAAGCCGTCGATAAATCAGGCCTGCCAGTCCACGGCATCGTCAATTCAGACAAACCGGACCTCGAGACCGCGGTGAAATTCGCAGGCGACATCGGCGGGGACTCAGTCCTCTATGTCGCCCGCTACGACAAAAAGCGCCCGCTCATGGAAAGCTGGGATGAAACCATCGCCGTGATCCGCAGGGGACTTCCCGCTGCGGAAAAGCATCAGGTCAAAATCCTCGTCGAAAATGTCTGGGCGGGGTTTCTCATCAGCGCCCTCGACATGGAGCGCTACGTCGACGAAGTCAATCACCCGTGGTTCGGTGCCTACTTTGATGTTGGAAACAACGTTCGCTGGGGGGTCCCGCAGCACTGGATCGAAGTTCTCGGGGATCGTATCGGAAAGCTCGATATTAAGGAATGGGACGAGAAAAAACATGTGAACGAAGGACTCCGGCAGGGATTCAGCTCGGAACTGGGCGACGGAACGATCGACTGGGCCGCCGTGAGAGCTGCCATCCGGAAGATTGGATTCAAAGGCTGGGCGAGTGCTGAAGTAAGCGGTGGAGGCCGGGAACGAATGGCCGAAATCTCCCGCCGGATGGACAAAGTCCTCGGTCTTGTCTAGCTTTTGTTCTACGCGATTTTGCTGAAAATGCCTTGGATTATTCCCGAATGTGGTAGACTCTAACCAAGTTCAGCCCCGGTCGTTACGCTACCACTTGGCGTCACTTTCATTGACCTCTGTCACTGAGATACCACCGATTGAAGCATTGCCCTCCGGGTTTTTGCTGAACCCTCAGAAAGCTATTAAATGAAATTGTATATTGGCAATTTGCCCTACGAGTCCTCGGAAATTGAACTTCGCGAATTTCTTTCCGAATACGAGCCCATCGTCGATTTTCACATGCCTCTGGACCGGGATACAGGCCGTCCCCGCGGATTCGCCTTTGTCACTCTTTCCAGCCGTGAAATCGGGGAAAGCGCTGTCGAGAATCTCGACGGAACTGACTTTAACGGACGCCCTGTCCGCATCCGTGAAGCCGAAGACCGTCCCCGTGCGACCGGTGGCGGTGGCGGCGGATACGACCGTGGCGGCGGCGGCGGTGGTGGATACGATCGCGGTGGCGGCGGATATGATCGCGACAAGCGCGGCGGCGGTGGCGGCGGCGGATACGATCGCGACAAGCGCGGTGGCGGCGGACGTCGTGACGACCGTGGCGGTGGCGGAAAGCGCTATCGAGGCATCTAACTTTTAACGCCCCCCTTCACAAGGGGGGGCTTTTCCGCCAACATGGCGAAACGGGTGAGTTCTACGCAAAATATGCGTAGCGATTCCCTTCTAAATCTGAGCCCCTGAAAGGGTCTAACCACAACAACATTATGTTCTCCAACATTCCATTTAATCGAGTCAACTGGTTCACCAGCGGGTTCCTGATTATCACGTTCCTGACAGCTGTGATTGGAACTCCGCTGTATTTTTATCATTTCGGATTTGATCCCTTCCTGATCGTTCTTTTCGTCGCCTACTTCATCGCCACAGGGATGAGTATCACCCTCGGCTATCATCGCCTCTTTGCTCACAAAGCCTTCAAAGCGAGCAAGCCGGTCAAACTTTTCACCCTGATCTTCGGTGCCGCGGCATTCGAGGATTCCGCACTCGACTGGGCTTCCGACCATCGTGAGCACCACAAGCACGTTGACCATGAGGACGACGATCCCTATGCGATTTCAAAAGGCTTTTTCTGGGCTCACATGGGCTGGATTTTCTTCAAGCTTTACCCCCGCGAACTCGCGAACGTGAACGATCTCAAGAAGGATCCTCTCGTGATGTGGCAGCACAAGCACCATCAGATCATTGGCGTCCTTGCCGGACTCGTCATGCCTGCTCTCATCGGAGCTGCATTCAACGGCTGGGTTGGTCTCCTCGGTGGATTTCTCATCGGAGGCATTGCCCGCCTCGTGGCCGTTCAGCACTGCACTTTTTTCATCAATTCCCTCTGTCACACAATCGGCAACCGGCCCTACGATGCCGGAACCAGTGCCCGCGACAGCTGGCTCATGGCGATCTTCACTTTCGGTGAGGGCTACCACAACTACCACCACTCCTTCCAGCACGACTACCGCAACGGAGTGAAGTCATGGCAGTGGGATCCTACGAAGTGGGCGATCTGGACTCTGAGCAAGATCGGTCTCGCCGAAGATCTTCGCCGCGTTCCGGAGGAAAAAATCGTCCTCGCTGAACTTCGCGAAACGCACCGCCTCGCCGAAGAGCAGCTCGTGAAAACCAAGCACTGGAACATCAGCTGTCCTGACTACAAGGCCGCGATGCGCAATCTCTCTGAAATGTCCGAAAAGCTCGGGGAAGGCTACTCCGAACTGGAGCAGGCCGTTTCCGATCGCGTCGATCTCTCCCGCGAGAAAATCAGGTACTGGCGTGAGCAGGTCGCGACCACAGTGGAGCAGCTGTCCGCGATGGACCGCCTTCAGCCAGCCATGGCGTAATCCACGGCAATAACAGTCGAATTTCAAGACGGGGCTCTTCGGAGCCCCGTTTCCGTTTTGCGCCGGAATTTGCCCTTGTCCCCTCGCGCGGACACTGCCAAAGTCTGGCCACCAAAGAACCTCAGTTTACTCTTTCCATGGCAGAAACAATTACGCTCAAAACGAATGTCGAACTCGGTGTCGTGCCGACCCACATCAAATTCGTCGGAGGTCTCGTTCCGGACGACAACGGGCGCCTTCCCCGCGGAGACGATGGCGAACTGCTCGTGGTCACCGAGATGACGAAGCTCACCGCTGCCTCACCCGTCAAAATCCAGAGCGCCCAGATCACGGTCTTTCCCGGCGTCGATGCCGGGGATACCGACGATCTCATGAAAGGCCTCCGCGCTCTCGGTCTCGAGGTGCATATCATCATGATGGTCGGCGGTGCTGACCCGATGAATCCCGAGGATGAAGACGCCGTCGTTGCGATGCTCGTCGCCGGAATCGAAGTCGCGAAGAAATACGGTATCACCCAGGTCGCCTCCACTTCTATCGAAGCCTGGATGCAGCCCGGAGCGACCCCGAAAACCGGCGCTGACTTTGAAGCCGCCGTCGCGCAGAATGTTTCCGCTCACTGCCGCGCTTATCGCGAGGCTGACGTCGCCAACAGCTGCGTCAAAAACTGGCACATCGAGTTCCTCCGTGGCGGGGAATTCCAAACCTTCACTGACGTGGCGAAGTGCTGGGAATTCGTCAAAGCCGCCAACGCCGAGCTCGGCACCAAATTTTTCAAAATCATGGTCGATGCGGCTCACTGCGGCGACTCGACCCTTTCCATTCCGGAGAACGAAGCTCTCATCGCGCAGATCGCGGAGTCGGACGAAATGGGTATGTTTCACGCCTCCGCGAAAACGACACGGGGCTGCCTCAGCACAGACGATGGATGGATTGGCGCTCTCATGGCGGCGGCGGCGAAGACCGGCAAGCTGGAGTATGTTTTTGTCGAGCTCTTTCATCACGAAGACCCCGCGCTTGAAGGTCTCCGCCAGCTCGACTCCGGTCACGGCATCGACACCACCGACGGGCGGACCTACAGCGAAGCGGTTCTCGATGGCGTGGAATGGGTCGCCCGCCGACTCAACAACCTCGTCGCGCGCGGCTTTTTGAGAAACTAGCCCGGCGCCCCGCCACCGGGACAGTTCCTGCCGTCGATTGAACGCCATGATCGTCAGTGTCGCGCTTCCGCTGATTCTGGCGTTCCTCATGTTTTCGCTGGGCCTCGGTCTGCGAAACGAGGACTTCACGCGCGTCGTGAAGTTTCCGAAGGCCTTCACGACCGGACTTCTGAACCAGCTGATCCTGCTTCCACTCGTTGCCTTCGTCATCGCGAGTCTGCTCAGGGTTTCCCCTGAACTCGCCGTCGGCGTCATGATCCTCGCTTTCTGCCCCGGCGGCGTGACTTCCAACGTGCTCACCCGCCTCGCCGGAGGAAGCGTCCCTCTCTCGATTTCTCTCACCGCCGTAACGAGCCTGCTCTCGATTCTCACAGTTCCCCTGCTCGTCGCGCTTGCCGTGAATCACTTCATGGGTAGCGACGCCCCGCAAATCGATGTCGCCGGGCTCGGAGTCAAAATGTTCCTCCTCACCGCCCTGCCGGTGCTTCTGGGCATGTGGCTCACCGCCGCGAAACCCGAACTGGTCACGAGAATTTCCGGAGCCGTATCAAAAATCGCCCTGGTCCTCTTCTGCTTCCTCATTGTCGCGGCCATCGCGGTGAACCGGGTCGTGTTTTTCGGAAACCTTCCCACACTCGGACCCGCGCTGATCCTGCTCAATATCATCATGCTGGGCCTCGGGCTCATCAGCAGCCGCCTCGCTCGTCTCGACACGGGAGAAGCAACCTCGATCTCGCTCGAATCGGGCGTCCAAAACGGAACCCTCGGCATCGCGGTCGGAGCGATGATCGCCGCTGGCACCTCTGAAAGCCTCCCGCCGGTCACGGTTCCATCGGCCGTCTACGGAATCACGATGTATCTGGTTTCCCTTCCCTTTGTCTTCTGGCGGCGCGGCGCAAAAAAGGCCTGATACCTCTGGATTCCGGTCGCGATTTCCTGTCATTTTACCGGCATGAAATTCATCTACCTGATCTGCCTCCTCCCCGCGCTGTCTCTTCAAGGAGTGACGGCAAAAGACCTTCCGAAATTCAACTGGTCAGAGAAGGAAATTGATGAGATCGAAATCGGCTATGGTCTCCAGCTCACTGACATCAATGGCGACGGAAAGACCGACATCCTCCTCGCCGACAAAAGCACGGTGCAGTGGTATGAGAATCCGGGTTGGGAAAAGCACGTCATCGCCGAGAAGCTGACCGTCCGGGACAATGTCTGCGTCGCGGCCCGTGATATCGATAGCGACGGAAAGGCGGAGATTGCAGTGGGCGGACAGTGGAACTTCCTCGAATCCATGAAAGACGGCGCGGTGCACTATCTTATCGCTCCCGAGGACCGCACACAGCGATGGAAACCGGTGAAGCTCTACAACGACCCGAGCGTTCACCGTATGCACTGGATTCTCGGGCCCACGGGGGAGCACTCACTTGTCGTGAAACCGCTCCGGGGCAAAGGCAGCATCGACGGGGTCGGCCCGGGAATCCGAATTCTCAATTACTTCGTTCCGGAAGACCCGGCCTCAACATGGGAGACGGAAGTGATCAGCGACTTCCTGCACCTCTCGCATAATTTTCATCCCGTGAACTGGGATGAGGATCCAGAGGAGGAACTCATCGTCGCCGCGAAGGAAGGCGTCTGGTATCACGATCAAGTCGATGGAACCTGGGAAACCCGGCAACTCACCGATGAGTTTGCCGGTGAGATTCGCGATGGAAAATTACCGGACGGTCGCCGCTTTCTCGCCACGGTCGAGCCCATGCACGGCTCTTCCTGTGCCGTCTATGCTGAGCCGGACAATGGAAAAGGTCTCTGGCCCCGCCTCTCGTTACTCGACGACGCGATCAAGGATGGTCATGCCGTTGCCTGCGCCGACTTTCTCGGGACCGGCTCCGACCAGATCATCGTCGGGTGGAGGGCGATGCATCCGAAAGACGTTCCCGGGGATCCCGGCATCAAGTTGTTCTTCCCGCTCGATGCCAATGGGAGCAAGTGGGGCGAAAAGCAAATCTCAGGAGCGGAAGTAGCCGTCGAAGATTTGAAGGCGGGCGATCTCAATGGCGACGGGAAAATCGATCTCGTCGCCGCCGCGCGTCAGACGAAAAATCTGAAGATTTTCTTCAACGAGACGAACGTAGAGTGACCGGGCCGGGGAACGAAAGACTCACGTCTTTCGCTACGCAGTGACTCCGGAGCCCGGGGCATTCACGTCGATTCATGCTCATTCGCGCGCATCGGCGAGATGAATTCCCAATCTCTCCGGGCAGGGGAACGAACGACTCACGTCTTTCGCTACGCAGTGGATTCGGAGCCCGGGGCATTCACGTCGATTCATGCTCATTCACGCGCATCGGCGAGATG
>JARGOP010000081.1 GCA_029233965.1 Verrucomicrobiales bacterium
ACACCGCCCTTTCACGGCGGTAACACGGGTTCGAGTCCCGTACGGGTCGCCAATTCATTGACTTTCAGTCTGTTGTAACTATGGGCGACACGGGAGAGAGCCCCGTATGGGTCGCCAGTTTGATCGGAATACGAACAGCTCCGGCTGATTTCGCAATCAACTGCAGGTCAACAGTTTATCGGATCAATACGTCTGGGTCTGCCGTGAAAAGTTCGCAGACTCGCAATACGGGTTCGATTCGAGAACGAATCCGGGAGGACTTCGCTTCTTTCCCAACTCCTCGAACCCATCACTCGGCATCGCGTTGGGTGGGGAGGTGCGACCACCTTTCTGAGATGCTCACTTGCCGTTTCCGAATGTCTGGAGTGCCCACTTGCTGAAATCGCCGTGAGCGTTCTTCCCGTCACCGGGAAACCCTCCGTGCTGGACCATCCAGATGACTGCGATCCCGTCGCCGGGAAAGATGTCCATCTTGGTGGCGTGGGCTCCTCCATGACCGAAGGAATCTCCGCCGATCGCGTAGCCGAGGCCATAGCCGTTTGGAATCGCCTCGGGCGTCTGCTTGGTGGTCAGTTCCTTGAATGACGTTTCACTGAGGTAGCGTTTCCCGTCGAGTTCTCCGCCATTAAGCATCATGCGGCAGAACTGCGCGGTGTCCTTCGCCGTGGAAAACAGTCCTCCGGCCGGCATGGGAAAACGGCCCGTGCGATTCGTGAGCGGCGATTGCAGCTGCCCCAGCCCGAATTCCTCCAGGCCGGTCTTGTCCTTGTCGGGCCGATACGATTTCGCGAGCCGCGTGACCTGTGCCTCCGTCGGCCAGAAGGTCGTGTCCTTCATTCCCAGGGGATCGAAGAGGCGCTGCTGCAGGAAGTCTTCGTAACTCATGCCGGAGACGACTTCGAGAATCCGCGCCGCCGTGTTGATCCCGGCATTGGAATACTGGTAGTGCGTCCCCGGCTCGGTCGCCAGCGGGGCAGCGGCGTAGCTGCGCACGGCGAGACGAAGCGGGAGGGCATCAAGCGTCGGCTCTTCCATCGCAGACTTGAACGGCAAACCGCTGACGTGGCTGAGAACCTCGCGAATCGTGATGGGATGATCCGGCTTTTTCAGGAGGACATGATCGTCGTCCTTTTCCGCGATCACCATCTGGCCCTTGAACTCGGGCAGGTACTTCTCCACCGGATCGTCGAGGCTCACCTTTCCCTCATCGACCAGCATCATGAATGCCGTCGCGGTCATCGGCTTCGACTGTGAGGCGATCCAGAAGACCGCGTCCGGCGTCATCGGCTTCCCGGCCTCGATGTCGGTCCATCCCACCGTCGTGGTCGAGAGAATGCCTTCCGCTCCGGCAACGAGACCGACGGCTCCGGCGAGCTCGTGTTTTTCGACAAAGGGCTCCAGGAGGGCTTCGGCCGCGGCGGCATCCTGGCCGCGGGCCGAAGCCGCCAGCAAAAGGGAAGCGGCGAGAAGGAGCAGGGATCTTGCGTGTCTCATGAGGAAAATCACGGGTGAAAAGAGGATCGGTTTCGAACAGGGGGCAGAGGTCCGGGGAGCAGAAGGGTCATTCCGCTTCTCCCTTCAGATGCCGGTCGAACCACCCGATCTCCAGCGATATCGCTTCCTGGAATTTCTTGCGGTAAACGCCGTAATGGGAGATGCCCTCGAGGACGTGATACTTCACCGGGGTGCCGTTGGCTTCGAGGATATCGGCAACGCGCCTGCCGTTCTCGGCCGTGTCCATCAGCTCCTCGTTCTCGGCATCGATGATCAGCATCGGGATCGTGATTTTCTCCGCGACCTCGATGGCGCTGTAGCCGACGCTCTTGGCGGGGTTGTAACGCATGTGGGCGTAGCTGGCCATCTTGCCGCCGGGCGCTCCCGTCTCGTAGGGGATCGGCTCCGCCTCCCCGCGAGCCTGCCTGGTCTGCAGGTCGAGCGCACGCTCTTCCGCCGCGGGCCGTCGTCCCCCGCCCATTCCCGGGACCTGGGCGGCGGCGCACTTGACCCGCGGATCGTGGGCGGCGATCCAGGTGACGAGTCCGCCCCCATAGCTCGTTCCGAGGATACCGATCCGTTCAGGATCCACGTTCGGTTCCCCCGCCACGAAGGCGATGGCACGCTGGATGTCGGTGACCTGGTCGGCGAAATCCATCTGCCAGCGGATCGCGCGGGCCTTCACGGTCACGTCGCCGTTCTCGTCCGGCTCGGGCATGGGTTCCAGCATCTGGAGCCGGCTCTCGCTTTCACCCCAACCCCGGTAGTCGAAGGCGAGAAAGAGGTAGCCCTTCTCCACGAAATGAGGAGCCATCCGGGCCGGGGTGCCCTTCTTGGTTCCACCGGTTCCGGCGACGAAAACGATCACGGGAAGCCTGGCACCCGGTTCCAGTGAGGCCGGCAGGTAGAGGTCTCCGGCCATCCTGGTTCCATCGCTCCAGATGGTGACCTGCCTCCGTTCGACCGTTTCCGGCAGCGCCGGGTAGGGGCTGGCGATGACTTCGGCACGTGACTTGCCCTGCTGGGCAGTCCCGGCCGTACTGAACGACACGACGGCGGCAATGGCGAGGACGCCTCTGCGGGAAGGATTCATCGGGCAGGATTATTTCGGAGTGGCTTCGCCATGCGGGTAGCGGTAGTCGGCCTTGTCGTCGGTGGAGACTTTCCGGGTGGAGCCGTCTGCCAGGGTGTAGAGGAACAGCTTTCCTCCCGCGTGATACACAATGGCGGACTCGTCCCGGGTCCACCGGGGATAATCGAACCAGACGGGTTTGCCCTCCTCGTTGGCGAACGGCCTGGCGTTCGAGATGGTTCGGGTCTTCGCGTCGAAGTCGGCCAGGTAGAGCGTCCGGCCCGGAACCTTCTGCTCGGAGCCCCTGGTGAAGTCGAAGCAGATTTTCGTTTCGCTCGGCGAGATGCTGACCCGGTCAAGAATTCCCGACTTCGCCAGCTCGCACGCAACGGGCTCGAACCTCGGTTCGCCGCCGGGGTCGGGCGTCATGAGGTAGTAGCCACGCGGCTGCTTGGGCGGTTTCGACCTCACGAAGATACGCCCGTCCGTCAGGCAGGTGAAGGCCCACGTGTGATAGCCCTTGCCACTGAGCAGATATTCCTCGCCCGGCTTGCCGCCGATCTTGCTCGCCATGACCTGGTAGCCGCCGGTCTTGGGGTTCTTCCGGTTCCAGATCGGTGTGTTGGTGCCGTCCCGGGTCCAGGTCTGGTTGAAATCGGTGTGGGTGCCGTCGGTGAGCTGGTGAAAGCCGCTACCGTCGGCATTGATGATGCAGATGGCGGTCTTCCAGTTGCCCACTTCCTTGTCATTCACGAGGCGGCGGAAGAAGACGAGCTTGTCGCCGGTCTTCGACCACGAGGGTTTGAAATCCCAGTGGCCGGTGGTGAGCGGCTTTTCCTCGGGGGTTCCGAGGACGTTGACGTGAATCTCGCCGTCCTTGTAGTAGGAGGATCTGTGACCGTCTTCGGCTGAGATCTCCGCAAAACTGAGGAAGGTGACCGGCAAGAAGAGAAAAATGGAGCAGTTCTTCATGGATAGGCATTGAAACACCTGTCGTCCCGGTATGTTTCGATTTCCTCAAACCGCGTATGCGCAGTATGCGCGACGACCCGCTTGCTTCGTTCCCCTGAGGAGCCTCCTCGTCGTTCAAGACTTTTTGGGAAACCCCGAAAATGCACAACAACGCACAACAAAATGTTCCCCTCTATCCGCCGCTATTTGCCGCAATCTGCCAAATCGCATTTTTCACAAGGTGTTGAATTGGTGCAGATTGCGGCAGATCGAGGAAAATCGCGGAAGCTCTGATCCGGGTTCGAGTCCCGTACGGGTCGCCAATTCATTGATTTTCCGGCTGTTGCAGCTATGGGCAACACGGAAGAGAGCCCCATACGGGGTCTACACCAAAGTTTGGGGGAATTACCATTTTTTGTTTTTTGTTATCCGCACTGGGCGATGACGCGCAGGCGGTAGTTTTTCGGCTTTTCACCAATCCGAACCCACGGAGCATAGGCCGCCCGAACCAGATCACGTGGCCGGCTTTGGAGTTTCTTCAAACAATCATCCAGCGCCCGCCTCTCTGCGGATAGCTCGTCGGCTTCTTCGGCAATCGTCTCGGCGAGAACGTCATAGACCTCGGCACCGAAACTGTGGCGATCCCTCGCCTCGTCCCGCCTGAAGGACAGCATTTCCATGCGCGCGACTCCAAAGGCCCGCTTGCGGAAAGAAATTGAGTCCATCTCTGCGTCGAACTTCTTCCAGAGAACGACGGCGACGTCCTGCATCACCTCCCTGGTTTCATCCTGGACGAAGAGAAGTGACCGCACAAACAGTCGCAGCGACACCTCGTGCTCCATGAAGAGTCGGAGAAACTGATCGTGCTGCTGAAAGTCGGAATGGTCCATTCAGGGAGTACGCTCCACTATTCCACCCGATTTGCCGGGTTATTTTTGGAAAAATGGGCATGGTTCCGAAATTGCGATAGGTGAGACCATGTCCCTAAAGATTTCCGGATAGCGAGCCGGTGATGCGCAGACTACCGTTAAATCGGCCGGTCGCGATTCGGATAACCTGACGCAATGAAGCAGGTAAAAGTGCCGTGGCATTATGTAGGGAGGAGCAATGGATTGTCTAATCCGTGCGCAATCATTGTTCCCCGAGTGAAAGCGTGATTTTGTCCAAAATCGGCTTCGACTCGTTCTCGGTGGAATCGCTGATCCTGACCTCAAACTGAAAGCCATACCCTTCCGGCAACTCGGACAATTCCAGTTTCGCAGGCGTCCTGGCGACCTGCTTGGAAAAGCCCGGAGTGTGGTCGTAGCTCTCCTTCACCTCCTGCCAGTCGCTCCACTCATCGACCTCACCATCCTTGTCGGTATCGACGCCGACCCGCGCCTCAACCGTCTCCACCCAGGGTCCGGGGCTGACGTAGTCGGTGGACATCTGGGTCGCGAGGTAGAATTTTCCCTCCGCGAACATGATGTCCGGGTCGGGATGGCCTTTGCCGATCTCGCCACAGAAGGTGAAGGGTTCATCGAGGCTGGACGACGTGAGCCAGCCGACCCGAATGCTGTCGTTTGCCGGATGGTAGTCGGCAAAAAGATAGTATTGGCCGCCGACACAGATGGCGGCCCAGTCGCCGAAAGCGTCCTGCTCCGGCTCGTGGATTTCGTATTGGGCGAAGGCCCGGATTTCTCCCTTCTTGATCCGGTGCTGGGGAACATCCTCCGGAGCGGGCTTGCCGGGGTATTTCTCGGGATCGGTGGCGTGCCAGTGAGGATGGGGATACTCGGCGAACTTGCCCGTGGGTTTGGTCCGCACATCCACTGCGGGAGCCAGAATCTTGAATTTTCCGGTGCCGTCGGAACTCACGGCATGTCCGGCGAGTGGCGAGTCCCACGAATGGGTGCTGGCGTCGATCGGGCTCCAGTCTTCATAAATGACATGGAACCTGCCCTCGAGATCGCGGATGAAGGCGCAGTCCGAACCGTGTGACGGATCGTCGAAGGCCATGCCCATGTTCTTGCCGGGAACGCCATCGGTGAGGTCTTCGTCGATGTAGAGATGCGGGTCCTGGTCGTTGGGATAGTCGTAGTAGATGTAAAGTTTGCCGTCGGCGTATTCAGCGGTGGTCACCCAACTGGAGAATGCTTCGGTGACCGCTCCGTGATGCACCCAGTGGATCATGTCCTTGCTCTGCCAGGCGTGGTAGCCGCCTTTGCCGGGTTGGAGTCCGCCCGGCGCGTCGAACTGATTGGGGAACGGGGTTGTTTTCAGCGGGATGTCGAATCCGTCCAGCTTCGCCGGTTCGGATTCGAAGGCTTTCTTCTTCGCTCCACCATAGCGCCCGAACATCCAGTAGTTGCCCGGGCCCAGGGAAAGCATCACCGGGGCATCACCCAGATTGGACGGCCCGAGATTGGGAATGGGCTCCCAGTTGGGCCAAACGGGTGACTGCTCGATCGTTATGGACTGGGCTTTTTGCGGTTGATCGAAGGTTTTCAGCTTGCTTCGAAAGGTGGCGTTTGCCGCGGTAGGCGTGGCGAGTCCATCGGCAAATTCGAGGTTGGCGCTATCGGCTTCTGCCATTGCCCAGTCAGCGTCATGATCGATGATCCATGCGTTCTCCGGCTGCGGAGACGTGTCTTTCTTTTGAAGAAGATCCTTCGCCATCTCCGGGCGGTTTTTGAAAATGCGTTCGATGCGCTGTCTGCCTTTTTCACTCTCCTGATCGACGCCGACCAGTTCAGCGTTGGCAGGCATGATGGAACTCTCCCACCCTGCAAGTCGGCTGGGGGAAACTCCTTTGAAATAGAGACTGCCCGTGCTGTAAGGGCTGGGGCGATATTTGCCAACCAGACTAACCTCGAGGTCCGGCGTGATCTGCTTTTCCATGCCCATGGCCCAGAAGCTGGCGTTGGTCAAAAACCGTCGCATGTTTTCGTCGAGGATATCTTCCGAGGCACCGAAGGGGGTGTAGACGACCCGGGCTTTTTTCTGCGTGCCGGAAGGAGCGGTGTAGGAATCTTTGTACCAGCCTGCCGTTTTGATCGGTTTGTTTTTGGCGGGTTCGCCTCCGGGTTGAAAGGAGTTGAGCACCTGCAATTCAATCAAGGAAGTGGCGCCCGGAGGCACCGGGGAACTATAGGCTCCGGAGTATCCATGCATTTCCCCGACACCGGTGAGAATGGGATGGCTGGCGGCGGATTCTGCGATGGTGATTCGGGATCCCTCGGAATGATTTCCCCCATAGTGCCCCTGGCCTCCGTCCCGATTATCGGTCCAGGTGACGCCGATGATATTCCGGCCAAGGCCACCCGGATAGTCATCGCCCTGGTAGTTGTAATTCAGCTTTGCCCACTTGCCGGACTGGCCGTTGAAACTGTGCGACGAGGTTCGCAAGGCAACGATAGGACCGCCTCTTTCCAGGTAGTCTGCGAGGTGGTCGACCTGCTCGTCCGGCAGATTCATGAACCGGCTGAAGAGAAACAGCATGTCCGCCTCTTTGAGTGCTTCGAGTCCGGGCACGGTTCTTCCTCCCGGATGAATATGCCCCTCGTCATTCAGCCCAAACAAAACCGTGCAGCGGAATCCATGGTGCTTCGCCAGCATTCGGGCGATGGCGGGGCAGGTTTGCTCGGAGCGATATTCGTGATCATTGGCCAGGAAGACAATGTGCTTGCCTGACCCCAGGCCGGATTCGCCTTTGTAGACAAGCGGCTCGTTCGCTTTCACCGCGTGGGTCGCCTGCCCTTCGGCCACGGGGGCATTCGCTCTGATGAACTCCAGCACCGGCGTTGGGTCATTCATCCCGTGGGAATGGCCTTTGTCTTCGACGATGACCCTGATGTCGCCGCCCAGTGCCTTGTAGCGCTGCTCCATGATGGCGTCGTTTTCCTCGTAGGGAACGGCGTGATCCTTGTTTCCGCAGACCATCAGGATCGGCACCCCGGCCTTGGCCAGAGGCTCCAGCAAATCGATAGGGCTTTCCTTGGTTTTGAGTGCCTCTTCGTCAGTCGCATAGCCAAACTTCTTTTTGAAATCTGCCCAGGAATCAGGGGCACCGTTGGCAATCGACTTGTTTCCCGGAACGAGTTTCCCCGCGGGCCAACTGAGAACATTGCAGACGCCATTGTCGACGTAGATGCTGTTCACCTTTTCCGGGTTTTCTGTCGCCCAGCGGAACAGCGACAGGGTTCCGCGGCTCATGGAGGACATCGAGCAGGTTTTCGCGAAGCCGTATTCTTTCGTCAGTAGATCGTAGGCAGCAGAAATATTGGCATTGCCCTTGGGATGTCCCGCCACGTCACCGTGGGCGAGAACGACATGATATCCTTCATCGACCAGCTTCAGATCGGCGTCGCTGACTTTCTTGATCGCTTCCCAGAACAGGCTCCGCCACAGCCACGGCTTTCCCGGAGCAGGTTCTTTTGGACAGACGACCGAGAAGTGTCCCGCGGAAGTCTTGATCCGATCGTAGCGGTCGTAGCCACGGAAGTTGCTTTTCTCGCCTGGAAAGGCCGGGGCGCTGCTGTCGCTGTGAGCCGAGGCGGGAGCGGTTGCACCTTTACCCTGTGCGACCTCGACGGCCAGTTCCTGGAAGGCGGTGTTTTCGCCACCACCCAGTTCGGTGACCGGCGAGACGCTCCAGACAATCCAGCGGAATTCCCCGAGCGACTTTCCCTTTTCGGCACGAAGAGAGAGCGCGGTGAACGCGTCGAGTTCCTGTCCCTCGGTGCTGATGGTTCCGAGAGCGGTGAATCGGGACGTGTCATCGAGGTTCCATCCGGGATCGCTCGCGTGGGCGCTTCCGTAAAGACTCACGGCCTGGGCTCCGCGCCGTCCACCGGTTGCGTGCGACCAACTGGTGATGGCGGAAACGGCTTGCGGCTTCCCGAGGTCCATTCGGTAAGCGCCGTTCTTGATCCCATTGGCAAAGATAGGGCCAAAGCCCTGACTCAATTTGGCATCGGTCAAAATAGCAATCGGATCATTGTTCGTCTTCTGATTGGCAACCACTTTGCCAGCAGACTTCGCCGGGGGCTTGAGCGTTGTGAATCCATTGGGCGATGAAGCGGTTTCAAACACAACGCCATCGCCAATGGCCTTGGTCACGGTATTGCCTGCAGGAGGAGCTTCCGTTGTGGTTTTGGCAGGGGCTGGGTCAGCGACGGTGAGAACCCCTTTCATGATGCGCCAATGACCCGGGAAGGTGCAGACGTAGGGATACTCTCCCGGTTCCGTCGGCGCAGTGAAAACAAGTTCCTGTTTCGCCTTTGGTCCCAGCAGCTTGGAGGCGACCAGGATCTTGTCCGTGTCAGGAAGATACTCTTTCTCCATTCCGTCCGGTTGAGCAGCCATCGCATCTGCCATCGCTCCGACTTCGTCGAAGCTGCCGGGCTTCAGCAACACCCAGTTGTGCATCATGATGTCCGGATTCTCGAACACCAGCCGCACCTTGCTTCCCGGTGTTGCTCGCAGTTGGGTCGGTGAGAACTGCAGACCGGCAGCCGCCTGGATGAAGAGCAGGTTGCCTCGTTCCGCGATCATCTTGTCGTATTCCCCGGCGGAAGCCTGGAGAATCTCGAGACTAGTCGGGTATTGCGCTCCCGCGAGAGCCTGGCCCACCGGGTCGTAGAGGTACACCGGCGGCATACTCCCACCGGATCGCCGTCCTTTGCCTAGCTTGATCTCGATGACATTCAAGCCCGGTTCGAGCTCGACATTGACCTGCTGGTCTCCACTCCAGAGTGAGTTCTGACTGAACTTCAAGATGTCGTTCACCCGAACCTCGAGATTCTTGTGATTGATCGCGACAATGGCCGGTTGTGCTTTGTCAGAGTGAACAAAGGTTCGAAACAATCCTTCACCAGGAAACTTGGCTTGCCCGATCTGTAGCTCGACAGGAGTATTCTCTCCCTCGACGCCCAGGTAATGCCAGCTCATCAGCTGCGATTCTTTGGCGACGTCGAGGACCGGTACGCTGCGACCTTTCGCGGGTTCGATCCCATAGTCCAGGTAGGCCAGAGAATCACTGACATGCTTGTTCACCGGGGTAATCGTCGCCAGCACGGATTCCAAGCCGGGAAAACTGGGACGCAAGTGAGCAACTGCATCGATCACTTCGATTTGCACTCGCGGATGCGGATCGTTCACTAGTGCCACGAGCTTGATTTGGACATCGTCGAGGCGGTCAGCCTGCAGTCGCAGCACCTGTATACCCGCAGCTCGATACTTTGGTGATTCCGATTGGAGGAGAATCTCCAACCACTCCGGACGAACTTGTGCCAATCCCTCACAAACGAAGAGGGATTCGAGAGCCGCTTGCTCAAAATCCGGGTCGTCGCGTTTCTTCCCGGCCATCCATTGGTCGACCGCAGCAAGGCCAGCTTCACCATTCTTGCGAAGCTCGATTCGAGCATGATGGCGAACCAGGTCCTGGGAGTGTGTCAGGAGTGAACAAAGCTCCTCGACAGTGGCGCCTTCGATTTTCGGCCAATCGTTCACGATGGGCTTTTCCGTATGAACGATCCGCCAGATCCGGCCAAAATCGTGATCCCAGTGCGGGTCACGCATGGGGTGCTGCGCGTGGCCGATGATCGGGCTGCAGAAGTCGGAAACGTAGAGCGCACCGTCCATTCCGAACTCCACATCAGCGGGACGGAAGGCCGCATTCGGTGAGCTCAAAATCGCCTTGTGTCCGACCTCTTTGACCATGCCTTCGTCATAGCTGATCTGGGTGAGGTTCACCGCATAGCGGCCGAGAAGAGAGGCCGAGGCTACCCCCTGTTGAAAGTCATCCGGAAAATTGGGACTGGAGATGGATGCCAGGCCGGATCCCTTTCCGTAACTGCAAACGTGGGCGTACCGGAACGGGTGATAGGCGCCCAGCGGAGTCCAGATCAAGGAACTCCCATCGTAAACCTGGCCGTCTCCATACATCTGGAAGGTGTTTCCCCAGCGGTCAAAGGTCACGTTCCACGGATTCGGCGTGGTGTGTTGCCACTCGGTGTTGATCCTGCCGGTGATCGGGTCGAGCCGATAGGTAGTGGCATCGATACCACGGATCACTCCGTGAGCGGTTTCCAGCTGAGAGCGATGGAAAACTCCGTCGCTGAAAATGACATCTCCCATTGGGTCCGTGGCGATCATTCCTCCGTGGTGGGAATCGGTGACATCAATGCCGCGCAGGAGTTCGCTCTTGGCGTCGGCGATGTCGTCACCATCCGTATCCCGCATCAGCCAGAGTCGAGGCTGCTCCGAAATGATCACGCCGTCCCGGTGAAAGGCGACGCCATCGAGCGCATCGAGGCCTTCGGCAAAGGTGGTGAGCTTGTCGGCCTTTCCGTCACGATCCGTGTCCTCGAGGATGATGATCTTGTCAGGGGGAGTCAGCCCGGGAACGGTGTGCGGAAACGAGGGCATCGTCACGACCCAGAGTCGACCACGCGCATCGAATGCGATTTGCACCGGGTTGCGAAGCTCCGGAAACTCCTCCTCGGAGGCAAACAGGTTTACCGCGTAGCCTTCTGCCACCTCAAATTCCGCCTGGTTCTCTGCGACCGTTTTGATGATGCCCGTTCGGTCGCCGTCTCCCCTGCCCTCCCGTTCCGGCAACGGGGGCAAGGCCGGTTCGGTCTGATCGGAAAAAGTCAGCTTCGGATCATTCGCGAGATCGTGCACCACCTTCTCCGCCAGCCGGATCATCTCGAGGTAACGCGGCATCTCCTCCGCATACTCTTTCGGCCGCGCCCGGACACCGAAATAGACGACCGCGTTTTTCGGACGTACCACCTCAGCCACTCGCTCGTGTTTCGCTGCCGCCGCGAGGGCGACTTCGCGAAGGTGGGCAGGATCTGCCTCCGCGTCGGCGGGACTTTGGCCTCGCAGTCTCAAGAACTCCGCAGCAATCGCTTTCGCGACGATGCCGTTTCCCTTGCTGTTGAGGTGAACGCCATTGGACGTGAGTCCCGATTGCTGGGTCAACGAATGGAGGTCGACAAACGTTGCGTCGTATTGATCGGCGAGATCGGCAATCGCCTTGCTATAGCTTTCCGTGTCCGCCTTCTCCGTTGAGATCAGTGAAAGCAGGACGAAGCTGGCTCCAGGATGAAGGTTGGAAAGCTGCTTGAGATGGGCAGCATAATGCTCGCGAAACTCTGCTAGTCCCTCCTCTCCTGCAAAAGCCTCATTCATTCCATAGCCGAGGACGATGGTATTCGCGGGCCACTCGGCGAGCAGGTTCTTCATGTGCTTGGCATAGCCTTCGAGACGCAATCGATTGCCCACCTCGTCACCGGTCCAGGCGAGACTGCGGATCTTCAGCTTTTCATCGGGAAGGGCAATCTGCAGACGGGCCTCCAGCTCTCCGTGCTCGAGCAAGCGTTCGATCATCGAGTTGCCGTAGAAGAGGATGGTGTCGTTCCCTTCTTTCGCCACCTTTGTCTCCCCCGGCTTCGGGGAAGTCGTGTCGGTCAGTTTCGGAGCTGACTTACCGGGAACAAAGGGCCGAATCTCGACCTCCGCCCCGGGGACTTCTAGACCGGCTGCCCAGAAGACACCATTCACCATCACTCGCATGGATTGAGGAACCGCGAAGTCACCAGCGTGTCCAAGCGATGTCGTGAACGTCCTCCCGCCCCACTTGTTCGTCCAGGTCCAGGCGACCGTATCGGTCATGGTTTCCTCGAGATGGTGGGTGCCGAATTGGTTGATCACTTTTCCCGTCCGTTTCGAATTTCCCGTTCCCAAAAGCAGTGGTTCGATACCAGGCTCTGGATCCGTGAGATACAGCGTCCCGGGAGACTGCCAATTCGGGGCATCCACTCCCGTGAGAACAGGATGATTCGCCGCCTCGTCCAAAATCTTGATTTGAGTCTCACCCGCGAGGTGAATCAGGTAGGGCGTGCCCAGCGCATCCCGACCGAAGGCGTCGTTTAATTCGTGACGCGGATGACCGGCCGGATAATTGAAGCCATGCGTGCTGGTGCGAAAGCCGACCACGGGTTTGCCTGATTCCAGATAGGCGGTAATCGGACGAAGTTGCTCCTCGTCCAGCTTCAGAAATCGCGTGAAGAACAGGGCCACATCCGCTTCAGCCAGCGCTTCGGTGCCCGGCAATCCACGTTTGTCTTTTTCCGGATCCCATTCGGGATTGATCACCGTCGTCCTGAATCCGAGACGCTCCAGCTCAGCCGCGAACGGCGGCATGGTCTTCTGTGGTGAATAGTGATGTGTCCCGACGACGATTACCGCGTGCGGCTTGTCATCGGCGAAGACAAAGGTGGAGAGAGCCAACAGAATGGCTCCTGCGAGGAGGGGGATTTTGGTGTTCATTCTAAATTACTTCAGTCGAGATTTATTGGAATTGGGATATAGCGCCGAGCGCTCTTGGGGAACAGACCGTTAGCTGTCCTCATCTAAAACTTCGTCATTGTAGATGAGGAGTTTGAAGGAACCGTCCGATTTCAGGGGCGGGTACGCAGGTAGATGTCCCGGATTTCGGAGTCGGGCAAAGCAGTTCGCCAGATCATTAGTTCATCGATTCGCCCACAAAAGTTTCGGACTTTGTGAGGCACCTCCGCCTGGTATTGATCCTTGGCCCAGTTGCCAATTTCAGCCGGGCCAAATAACAGCTTTTGATTTACCCGGATGGTTTCGCTTGAGACCTCGCAACCGTTCACAAAGTGCTTCACGACATTCGCCTGCTGGTCGTAAACCACACACAGAAATGTCCAACTTCCGATCGCCTGAGGACCCAGAACCGGTGGTGAATCATAGCCTGCCTGCCGGGACGAATTCGACTCCGGAAGCCGTACTCCGAATGCCAGTTCCCCCCGGTGTGACACCTGCCAGTGCGCTTCTTTTGGCTCGAATCCATCGCTGAGCAAAAGCGCCTGCGTCCGCCCGGTGAGAGCATCCATCCTCAGCCAGATCGCCAGGGTGACTTGTTCGAATTGTCCGGGAATATCTATCCGGACCCGGTCCGCCGTTCGTTTGAATTCGAGCGCCCTTTTTCCCGGGAAACGTCCCTGGTTCCACTCGCTACCAACGATGGTACCGTGGTGGTGTGAAGGACCTCGGTCCAGGAGCCGGGAATCATCACCTTCAAAATCATAGTAGACAATGAGTCGAGGGTCGCGGGCCAAGTCGGCACTCCATTCCTGCCAGTCTTTGAAACGGCTTTCATCAACGGAATCCGAGATACTCTGAATTTCATCGAACGAGGTGTAAGAATCCGGCTTCGGGGTAATTGAGGTGGTACTGCCCGAATGACTCCAGGAAAGTCCGTTCCCGCCCGGTAGGCGGTGAATCGGGGAAGCGCCATCAGCGTGGGTTCGATCGGGGTCATACAATTCAACTTCCCCGTCAAATACCTGAACTTCCGAAGATCCATCAGCCGAAACCTGAATGCCAAATTCTGTACCCAGGTCGACCAGCTGAAATTTCGGCGAATGGATCGTGAAACCACGAGCGTGCTCGGGAACATGAGCGCGTAGTCTTCCCCGGTGACAGATCGCTTCATTCGATCCGAGGAGCTCCAGTTCAGCTGGACCTTCAACGATCAACCGAACTCCGCTGTAGAATTCAATCTGAAGCAGGCCTTTCGTGATGACCAGCTTCCCCGGGGAAAGAGGTGCCCCGGTAACCGGCGGCTTTTCACCGACCCATTCGACATCCAGGGCTTGGTCCAGAAGTGCGACACTGTTGTCGACTGGTTCCGTTGAAGTCTCACCAAACAATTCAGAAGGTTCGTCGAAAATCCAGACCCCGAGCCCCAATCCCAGTCCGAGTGCGAGCAACACACTCGCAGCCAATCCAATCAAACCGACTTCCAGGGGGTGCTTCTTCTTGCCATCAAAAGGCAAGGGATTCGGCAGCGGAGCCATCTCCACCCCGGCTGACTGCTCAAGATGAAGGGCGGCGTCGATCAGCTGCTGTTGCGCAAATTGCTTTCGGGCCTCGGGATATTGTTTGAGAATTTCAGAAAGACGAGCCCGCTGAATGTCCTCCAGTCCATCCTCTTGGTGGGACAACATCAAGTCATCGAGTTCCTGGCTGATCGATTCGTTCATGATTCCTTTGCCATTTCACGCTGCACACAAACCCGCAGTCCCTTGCGAATTCTCATCAAGGCAGTTTTGGTGGCGTCGGCTGTCTTGTTCAGTTCGCCCGCCAACTCCTTGATACTTCGGCCTCCAAAGTAACGGGAGTCGATCATGGCTTTGCTCTTGGAGGGTAGTTTGCTCAAACAGTTTCTCAAGGCATCCCTCATTTCCTCAAATTCGCTGGCCACCTCGACCAATTCTTCACCAACCAGATCGAGCAGTTCCGGGTCCAGGATGCATCGATCTCTGCCTTGATCGCGAAGGTTGGCCATCACCTGGAATCGGGCAATTGCGAACGCCCAGGGGATAAAATCAGCCTCCGGCCGGAATTCCGCTGCCTTTCGCCACAACACCAGATTCGTTTCCTGAAGAACATCAGCGGCACGATGATGATCTCCAATCAACGAATAGATGTACCCATAGAGCCGGTTCTGTCCCATGGTCAGTTGTTGAACGAAAGATTCCGTTGCCATTCCAAGGTAATTACCGCGAATCCCGAATTGGTGGCATCTTTTTTCGAAGATACTGCTCCGCGAATGAGCGTGATCCGCCTCTCAGGCTCTGAACTGTGTCGAACGGGATCGGCTTTTTCTCGGGTGTTCCGAGGACGTTGATGTGAATCTCGCCGTCCTTGTAGTAGGAAGATCTGTGACCGTCTTCGGCTGAGATCTCCGCAACACTGAGGAAGGTGACGGTCAAGGAGAGAAAAATGCAGCAGTTCTTCATGGATCGGCATTGAAACGCCTGTCGTCCCGGTATGTTTCGAGATCGTCAAACTGCGTATGCGCAGTATGCGTGACTACCCGCGTGCTTCGTTCCCCTGAGGAGCCTCCTCGTCGTTCAAGACTTTTTGGAAAACCCGAAAATGCACAACAACGCACAACAAAATGTTCCCCTCTATCCGCCGCTATTTGCCGCAATCTGCCAAATCGCATTTTTCACAAGGTGTTGAATTGGTGCAGATTGCGGCAGATCGAGGAAAATCGCGGAAGCTCTGATCCGGCTTCGAGTCCCGTACGGGTCGCCATATTACACCGCCACGCATGGCGGTTTTTTTTG
>JARGOP010000082.1 GCA_029233965.1 Verrucomicrobiales bacterium
TTCCTGATCAGTCGCTAAACAGGATTAAGTCGATGACTTGACCCTGCTGAGTTGAGTGCGCGAATGAGAGAAATACCCACGAATCGGCGCGAGCGCTATTCGTAGATAACCCGCTGGAGGGACGACTTCCACGTCGTCCGCGGCTCGCCGGGCTTCCGCGGACAGGGTGGAACCTGTCCCTCCACATTTCTAATACACGAATGAAGTGAATATTCGCCAATTGTCTCAAAGGCGATTCGTGGTCATTCGGGTTCGAAAGAAAGCTGACGAGACATTTTCTCACTTCCGGATAAACTGCCTCATGCTCCACGTCATCGATCACCCCGTCATTCGCGAGCGGCTCACAGTCATCCGGTCTCTTGATTCAGGCACCGCCGCCTTCCGGCATGCCCTGCATGACATCGCCCGGCTCATGTGTTTCGAAGTCACCCGCAACATGGCGACGACTGCGATTGAAGTGGAAACGCCCCTGAAAAAAACGGAAGGCCATCGGCTGACCCGACCGATCATCCTCGTGCCGATCCTCCGCGCCGGGGTCGGACTCATGAACGGCTTTGCGGAAATTCTCCCGGAAGCGGCGGTGGGCTACATCGGCCTTTACCGCGATGAAGAAACCCACCAACCGCACAGCTACTACTGCAAGCTCCCGGCGCATCTCGCCGGAAGCGAAGTCATCCTCATCGATCCGATGCTCGCGACCGGAGGGAGCGCTGCGGATGCGGCCGATGAATTGAAAAAAGCCGGAGCCACCGCGATCCGCTTCGCCTGCCTCATCGCCGCGCCCGAAGGCGTCGCCGCCTTCGAAGCGAGACACCCCGACATTCCCATTTTCACGGCTGCCCTCGACGAAAAGCTGAATGAGAACGCCTACATCGTCCCCGGACTGGGGGATGCCGGGGACCGCTATTTCGGGACATAGCCCCGTTGGAGTGAGGCCTTCAGGCCTTTTCGAAGGATCAGCGGGGGCTCTGCCAGGGCCTGAAGGCCTCACTCCAACCTTTTCTACCCCTTCAACGACTGCAGGTAAGCGATCACGTCACGCAGTTCGTCTTTCTTCAGAATAAATCCCATCGGCGGCATCGTCGAAACGACGGGGCTGCGTTCGGCGATGTCCTCCACCTTGATCTTCGTTTCCTTATTCTCCAGGTCGCGGATCGTGACCCTGCCGTCTTTCTCCCCGCGGAACTGACCGGCGACGCTGGTGCCGTCTTTGAGGGTGAGCGAGATATTGCCGTAGCCTTTCGCGACGACCTTTTGCGGATCCACGAGACTTTCCAGCATGTAGGCGGCGTCCTTTTTCTTCCCGATCTCCTTCAAATTCGGTCCAACATTGCTGCCGCTTCCGTCCTGGACTTTATGGCAGCGCACGCATTGAGCCGCTTCATGGTTCATGAAGACGGCATGGCCGCGCTCGACATTGCCGCCGGCCATCGCGACCCGATAGGGCGCCGCCATGTCGGTCGCCATCGCCGCCATCCAGGATGCTTCCAGTTCCGCGATCGTCGCGGCGGTTGCGGTGTCGGCAGAAAACGCTTCGTCCTTTGCAGCTTCGATCACATCCAGTTGCAGGGCCGGCTCGAGCGTTCCTGACTTCAGCTCCGCCACGAGCGAGGCAAGGATCTCACCTCCGCCCGCCGATCTCAGCATTCGAATGGCGTGTTGTTTCACGGAAACTTCGGGATCATCGGCGAGACGCCGTGAGATCTCTTCGAGGGCGGCGGACGGATCGGTGCCCACCAACTGCCCGAGCGCGACTTCGCGAACCACGCCATCGCGATCCTGCAGCGCCGCCGTCACGTCGGCCTCAAGGCCCGGGACCTTTTGCGAAATCAAACTCCGCAGCGCCTCGGCCCGCAACGCCGCCTTTGCGTCGGCATTGCCGAGGACGGCGCGCAGGGCTGTGTCGGGAATGGTCAGGCTGCTGTCGCGAGCGAGTGCCATTGCGGTGCCGCGCACGGAGGAAAACGGAGAGGTCAGGAGAGCGTCGAGATGGTGCTCGATGGCGGACGCGACGATCATCGGATCGCGTGGTTCAAGGGCACGGTAGCGGCCGACGACAAGGTCCAGAACCGGCGGCTCCGTCCAGTTCCGAAGGGCTTCCAAAGCCGCCTCGAGAACCGCTTCGGGGGCGCTCCCCTCAGCGACAAAGGTGGCAACACGCTCCGCCGCCTCCGCATCGCCGATCCGGAAATTCGCATTGATGGCCCGTCGCGCGAAGGCCTCGTGCTCTTGATGCAGGGGGAGTGCTGAGGCGAGATCAAGAAAGGCGAGAGGAATCATCCAGTCGTCATGGATCGCCCGGGCCGCGTCGGCGGCGATCATGGGATCGGCATCAGCGAGAAAGGCCGCGACCGCTTCGTGCCCCCGCTTCCGCAGGGCCACCACCGCGCAGGTGCGCACAAACCCGGACGGGTGGCTTCGCAGTGCCACGATGTCATCGATCGTCGCCGCCCCCGCCAGCGCGACGACTCCGGCGTGCCGCAAATAGACCATACTCACGAGATGCTCCTTTTTCGCGAGCAATTTCACGATGGCACCGGTTGCCGCTGGATCACCGATGCGACCGAGCCCGAGAAGAGCCTGAATTCGCACGCGCTGCGAAGGGTCTTCGAGCCGCTCCACAAGAGCGTCGGTCAATGCGTTATCACCGACAGGACCGCTGATACGATCCAGCCCGAGACGACGTCCCTGAGGGTCCGTCACCGTCTTGATCGCCTGCGCCCGAATCTCCGGATCCGGATCGGTGAAGAGAGCGACAAATCCGGAAGTCTCCGCTCCCCCGGCACGGAGCAACTGCCCCATTCCCCAGATCGCGTGAATCCGCGCGAGCTGATCCGCCTCGATTGTTCCGGCAACCCCGGCAAGGGCATCGAGAGCCTCGCGCTTTGCCAGTTCGTATTGAGCCTTGAGCCGGACCCGCTGGTCGGGGTTGCCGAGCAGGTCGACCAGTTCGTCAATCGCTTTCTCCGCGAAATCCGCCCCGATGAGTGCCTTCGTCGTGGCGCGATGAGGATGCGCTTTGTCGGCGGGCACATCGATTCGCCAGACCGCACCGCTTTCATTCAAAGGGTAACCGCCTCCCCAGTCGACTCCGTAGAGCCCGCCGTCGGGGCCGAAGTTCAGTCCCACGAGAGGCACGCCCTCGCCGATTTTGTGATCATTCACCATCGCAAAACTGTCCCCGGCCGGTTTCACCTGAAAGGCCCACTGCTCCCCTTTCGGTGCGCTTGTCAGGAAGAAGTGGTCTTCATAATCGGGGCCGAGTCCGGTTCCCGGATTGAACTTGAACCCGGCCGGACCATTTTCGTAGTTGGCGAGAGTCGGCGTGAACCAGGCCGGCTGCTTTTCATGCCACGGAACGTGCATGAGATCGTTGATCCAGGGATTGTAGCCCTCGCGCAGATACTGCCAGTTGGAGCGCCAGCCACTGTCGAGATACTGCTCGATGAAGAGGAGTCGTTCCCGCTCACCTTGGTAGTCGGCATCATTATCGACACCGAAAAAGTTGCCATACTGATCAAAGGACACCTCCTGGATGTTTCGCTGCCCGTGAGCAAAGACTTCGAAGTTCGATCCGTCGAGCTCGCAGCGCATAAGCCCGCCCTGGCTTGGAAAACGGTAGTCCAATCCATCAGCCGTTTTCACCCGGATCCCCTTGTCCCCGATCGACCAGTAAATCCGTCCGTCGGGCCCCATGAAAAGACCGTGCATGTCGTGACCGGCATACGCGAGGTGCACTCCGAATCCTGACGCCAGAACCTCGCGGGTGTCCGCCTTGTCGTCGCCGTCGGTGTCACGGAACTTCACGACCTCGGGGACCGGGCTGACGAAGACGTCGCCTTCATGAAAGAGGACCCCGCCGGCGACTCCGCCGATGACATGATTGAGTTGCTCCGCGTAGAGCGAAATGGTGTCCGCGAAGCCATCTCCATCCTCGTCCGCAATGAGGTGGATGCGCTCCGAGAGGACCGTGAGGTCATTGATATCGTGCAAGCCGTCGCCGTTCAAGTCCTCGACCCGTGCCACGTTGGCGGCGCTGTTTTCCGCAGTGAACTGCTCGCGGTAGAAATTCTCTTTGTCCTCCGTTGAAGTGAAACTCAGGTCATTGGGGATCCAGTCGGAGTTCGGGCGGATGTCGAGATCGTTCGCCTTCCGGCGCATCGTTTGCGTGACATAGGCCCGCCCCTGCGGATCGAAGGAAATCGCGACCGGGTCGGGGACGGTGAAGTCGGGAGTCCACTTCGTGAACTTGAGCTGCTTCGGGTCGGGTTTCGCCGTGACCGGTCGCGTCACTTCAACGCCGCGCAGTTCAATGTCATCCCAGATCCCTTTGTCGTCGAAAGTGCCTAAACCGACCTGACCCCTGACAAAGGTTTTATCATGAGCGACATGGGTCGGTGTCTCCATGTCGTCGAAATAGACTTCGATGAGACCGGTCGCGGTGGTGCGAATAATTTTGACGGTGTGCCATTTTCCATCTTCCCACGGGGTGCCGTCCGTCGTTTTCTCCGAAATCGCGATGCGCGGAGCCTCATTCACGAGGAAGATCTGATTGGCGTGGGGATCGGTTTTCTGGCCGAGATGGATGTAGTAAAAGTTCGCCGGATTCTGATAGCCGAAAAACAGGCACATGTCCCGGTGACCGTAGGATTCCTTCGTCGTCTGAACTTTCGCGGTGAGCACGAAATCACCGACGACCGGCTCATTGAGAAGCGCGATGTTGAGAGGGCTGCGATAGGGAGGCTTGTACTTCGAGCCGCCGAGATTCTCGAAGACGACATTGCCATCGAGATTCTTGATCTTCCAGGCCTTCGCGTCGGTGGCGGTCCACTGATCTGATCCTGCGGAAAAGTCATCTCTCAGCAGCAAGGGCAAATCCGCGGCACGAAGTGTCCCGAGAGAAGTGGTGAGGAAAAGGAAAATCAGGGGGAGTTTTCGCATGAGGAACCGTCCCACGAAGAGGCGCTCGAATCCAGCGAAGACCTTCGCTGATCCCCTCCGCAAACGGGCATGGGCAAACTGCGCGTTTTGGGCTGTTGGAGTGAGGCCTTCAGGCCTTGGCAAAGTCCCCCGCCGATCCTTCGGAAAGGCCTGAAGGCCTCACTCCAACGATCCCTAGCAACACTGCGAGTCACCGCCCGACGAACAGCAATCACCTGCTTCCGTCGTCGCATCGTAGCCGGTCCCTTTCGTGACGCGTGGATTCCGGACCACGGTTTTGGAGCAGTCAAAAAGTCCGGCCTCCTCTTTCGGGATCGGGGTCCGGGGGTCGATGAACTCAAACATGCCCGCATAGCACTCGCTCTGGTAGATGTGGAAAATCTTGTCGCAGACCGCATAACGCTTCCCGCGCTCCATCGCATGACCATCGTCGTCTAACACTTTCTTAAACGGGCCTTTGTAAATGACGGCCTGGTTGCGCTCGAGGCAGATCCCCTCTTTGCCTTTGTAAGCTTCGATCGTCATGCTGCGAAACTCGATCCCCTTAACAGTCTGCCAGGGCTCTTTGTCGAACTTCAGAATCCGCACTCCATAGAAACCCGCGTCTTCAAACGCCTGGAGAAATTCGTCCTCAAGAAAGGCGCCGGAGATACACCCGCTCCAAAGCTCCGCATCGTCCTGGAGATCCTGAGGCACTTCCTCATCACAGACGATATCGGAAATGACAGCCCGGCCACCGCGCTTGAGGACCCGATGGATCTCCGCGAACATCTGACGGCGATTCTTCTTCGAAACGAGATTCAAGACACAGTTGGAAACGACGACATCGACCGACTCGCTCTCGACGAGGGGCTGCTTCACTTTCAACTCCCCGGCCAGCTCTTCCATCTCCAGGTAGCTGTTGGCGTCACTGACCGGCTTCTCCGCAAGTCGCGTATCGAGCGCCTCAAGATCCAGCGCCAAATCCTGAATCCGCCCTTTGCGAAACTCGACATTGTCATACCCAACCCGCTCCGCGACGATGGGTTGATTGCGACGCGCCACTTCGAGCATGTCATCGGTCATGTCGACGCCGATGACGCGTCCCGTCTCACCGACGACCTGGCTCGCAATGAAACAGATTTTTCCGGTGCCGCTGCCGAGATCCAGAACGATCTCACCCTCTTTGACATACTGACTCGGATCGCCGCAACCGTAGTCGCGCTCGATCACTTCTTCCGGGATGACCTCAAGATATTTTGCGTCATACTCGACAGGGCAGCAAAGGGCTTCCTCGCGGGCGTTTGCCCCTCCGGCGTAGCGCTCTTTGACAATGGATTCGGTCTTCATGAGTTCAAAAAAAGGTGAGGTGTCAGGAAAGGGCTCCGCCACAGGAACTGCCACTCCCGGCAGTGCAGCCAAAGCAATGGTTTGCGGTGCGGATCGGCTGCCGGACAAAGGTGTCGAGTTCGATGTCCCAGACCTTGATCGACTTCTCTCCGGTCGCCGGATTTTCGAGCGGCAGATTTATCATCTGGTTGAAGTCGCAGTCAAAGACGTCGCCCTCCCAGCTGACGTTGATGGTATCACGACACATGAGACCCTCGACCGTGGCGGGATTAAAATTCTGACGCAGCAGATCCAGGTAGGACTGGAGTTCCCCGTTGCGCTTCAGGAAACTCGCAAAACGCGAGATCGGCATGTTCGCGATGCAATAGAGCGCGTTGAAATCGATGTCGAAGTGCTCTTTCATCTCCCGTTTATAGTCGGCTTCGAGTTCAGCCTGAGGAGGGGGGAGAAAGCCGCCATTCGGGTTGTAGACAAAGTTCAGGGTCAGCTTCGGGTCGCGCCCGTAGCCCAGTTCGTTGAGCTTCTGGAACGCCTCGATGCTGCGATCAAAGACGCCGTCGCCGCGTTGCTCGTTCACGTTGTCCGGCGCATAACAGGGCATGCTCGCGATAATTTCGACTTCATTCTCGGCGAGAAATTCGGGGACCCACTCATAGCCCGGCTCACTAATGATCGTGGCATTGAGCCGGTCCATGACACGACGGGGCTGATCAAAGTCGCGCACCGTTTTCACGAGTCGCTGAAAATCAGGCATCATCTCCGGCGTTCCCCCGGTCAGGTCCAGCGTCGGAATGTCGGTCTTTTCGAACCAGTCGAGAATCTGATCGACGGTTTCCCCCGTCATGATCTCCTTTCGCTTCGGACCGGCATTCACATGGCAGTGGATGCAGGTGAGATTACAAAGCTTGCCCACATTGACCTGGAGAATCTCCGTCTTACCCCGACTAAGAGGCTTGCCGCCTGCTTCCAGAGCGAGTTCAAAATCGTTAGGAACGTCGGAAACTATCATCGATACCATGCTACGCCTGTGACGGGCGGCTAGCGGCGGGACTTACAGGAAACGTGACAAAATCCCAACCCGATACCTGAAAAATTCCCTGCGGAATCCTTCAGCTTTTTCTTGGAAAGCCGTCCGCTCTGCTTAGGGTTGAAAAACTTCATGGATTGCGGACAACAGAAAATCGTCGACGGACTTGTTACGTCGTATCACGAAATCGGCGGTATCAACCGGATCGACAGTGCCAACCTGCCGTCGAAGCGCACGATTATTGCCACCTGCGAGGGGCTCCTCCAACTTCTCTTCCCCGGCTACCACGACGAAGATCCGATCCCGGCCGAAGAGCTGGAAATGATCACCGGCGAGCGCATTGCCACGCTTGTCGAAACCCTCGAAGTGGAAGTGGCCAAAGTCCTGCGGCTCCGCGACTCCGACACGGAAGACGCGGGCCCCGGTCTCCGCCAGCAGGCGAACGCTCTCGTCTGCCGCTTTCTCGCCGACCTCCCCGAGATTCGCCGTCTCCTCCAAACCGACGTGGAAGCGGCCTACGAAGGCGACCCGGCCGCGAAAAACTTCGACGAGATCATTCTCGCCTACCCCTGCATTGAAGCGATCGCGATCCAGCGCTGCGCTCACTGCCTCTACGAACTTGATGTGCCGCTCATCCCGCGCATCATGACGGAGTATGCCCACAGTCTCACGGGAATCGACATTCACCCCGGAGCGACCATCGGCGCCTATTTCTTCATCGATCACGGCACCGGAGTCGTCATTGGCGAAACCTGCGTCATCGGAAATCACGTCAAGCTCTACCATGGCGTCACCCTCGGGGCGCGGAATTTCCCGAAGGACGAGAACGGTCGTATCGTCAAAGGCAACAAGCGTCACCCCAACGTCGAAGACAAAGTCGTGATTTATCCCCACGCCACCGTCCTCGGCGGCAAGACGACTCTGGGCACCGGCTCGACGATCGGAGCGAATGTCTTCCTCCGCGAAAGCATTCCCCCGTCTTCCTTCGTCACGACCAAGGGCGAAGAACTCATCATTTATAATAAGGTCACCGGGGAAACGGTCGAGCAATCGGGACCCACTGAGGATTGAGAATCCATGGCGGAGCAGTTGGAGTTGTTTGAGGAAAGCGATGAGCCGGAAAAATTCCCCGCTCCTCCTTCCCCGTCGGCTCCTGATCCTCATCCGCACCATGGCCCAGACAAAGCTCTGACAGAAATCGCGGCAAAGTTCGCCCGCGGGCTGCAGCTTCCGAAGCTGGCTGAGACCGTTGAAGTGAAGTGGAACTCCCGCATGCGCACCGCTGCGGGACGGGCCTTTTTCAAGACAAACACGATTGAGCTGAACCCCAAGTTACAGGCCCTGCCCGACGAGATGCGACCTCACGAAATCCAGAACACTTTTCTGCACGAACTGGCTCATCTTGTCTCTTTCGCACGAAGCAAAGGAAAACGCATTCAGCCTCATGGACCGGAGTGGAAGCAGGCCTGCGCCGATCTCGGGATCCCGGGCGAAGACCGCTGCCACGCGCTCGATTTTCAGCCGCGCCGGATGAAAAAACGCTACGCCTACGAATGCCTGAGCTGCGGCACGGTCATCGCGCGGGTCAGAAAATTGAGGCGGACCGTTGCCTGTTTTCACTGCTGCAAAGCTCACAGTCGAGGTCGTTTTGACAAACGCTTTCTCCTCGTGGAGAAGCCGCTGGACTAGCGATCATCCGAAGAGCTGAGAAACGGCGCGAAGGCGAATCATCACGTGATCGCTGCAGAGTTTGCCCTTTGTTATGCGAACCGATCCGTTACCATAGCAGCGATGAAACACCCTCGTCTCCTCTTAGCGCTCACCCTCCTTTCGACCGCCTTCGCTCCCGCTGGCGAATGGATCGATCTTTTCAACGGGAAGGACCTCAAAGGATGGACGGCGCGGGCCGGGGTCGAAAAATTGGAAGCGGTCGACGGCGAGATTCACCTTCTCTCGAAAAACAACGTCTGGGTCGTTTCCGATCGCTCCATGAAAGACTTCGAAGTCGAGTTGGAGGTCATGCTCCCCGAAGATGCTGCGGAAATGAAACTCAACACCGGCCTCGCGTTTCGCCTCACCGGGGAAACCGGCAAACCCAAAGGCTACCAGTGCGAGATCGAAGCCCCGTCGCCCGGACAGAACGGCGGCATCTACGGAATCGGTCTCGGCGGCTGGCTCTATCCCGCCAACGGCGGGGAAAAGGCCTTCACCGAATCAATCGCCGGCCTTATCAAAGACGGCGACTGGAATACCTACAAAGTAATCTGTCAGGGTCCCTCCATGACGACCTTCGTCAACGGAAAGCAGATTTCGAAGGTCGAAGATGATCAATCCCTCGAAGGCTGTTTCGGCATTCAGCACCATGGCAAAGGGGGCACAATCCGCTTCCGCAACATCCGCGCGAAAGAGCTTCCCTCCCCATCCCCGGAAGCCGCCTCCGCTGATCGGCCCAACATTCTCTGGATCACCGCCGAAGACATGAGCCCGACCCTCGGAGCCTACGGCGACGAGTATGCAACAACCCCGCACCTCGATGCCTTCGCGAAGGAGAGCGTCCGCTACACCAATGCCTTCGCCGCCGCACCGGTTTGCTCGCCTTCCCGCTCCACCCTCATCACCGGGATGTGGGCCTCCAGCACCGGCACGAGCCAGATGCGCTCGGCCCATCATCTCCCCGAAGAGGTCAAAGGGTTTCCGACGTATCTGCAGGAAGCCGGCTACTTTACTTCGAACGCGGTCAAGACCGACTACAACACGGCCGATATCGACCGGCTCATCAAAGACTCATGGACCGCGATCAGCCCGGAAGCCCACTGGCGTGACGGGAAACGCAAGGACGACCAGCCTTTCTTCTCTGTCTTCAACCAGATGCTCTCGCACCAGTCCCGCACCGCAGTCTGGCCCTACGAAGCCTTCCAGGAGCACGTCCAGTCAAACCTCTCCGCGACTGAGATCCACGATCCTGACAAAGCCCCTGTTCCACCCTACTACCCGGACACGGAAACGGTTCGTAAAACAGTCGCCCGCTACTATGACTGTGTCACCGCGATGGACCAGCAGGTCGGCCGCATTCTCTCGGAACTCAAAGATGATGGCCTTGCTGAAAACACCATCGTCTTCTTCTACTCCGATCACGGCTCCGGAATGCCGCGCCACAAGCGACTCCTCCATGACTCCGGGATGAAAGTCCCTCTCATGATCCGCTTTCCCGAAAAATATCAGCACCTCGCGCCCGCGAAGCCCGGCGAGACGCTCGACCGCCTCGTCACCTTCGTCGATTTTCCTAAGACCGTCCTCAGTCTTGCCGGTCTCACGCCGCCCGACTACATGCAGGGTGAAGTCTTTCTCGGAGAGGAGACGGAGGAGCCCGCCGACTACGTCTACGGCTTTCGCGACCGTGTTGACGAAGTCTTCGACTGCGCCCGCTCCGTCCGCAGCAAAGACTACCTCTACATCCGTAATTACCTCCCGCATCTCTCCTGGAATCAGCCCAGCGTCTTCTCCGATCTTGCCGAGATTCGACGCGAAATCACCCGCTACGCCAGGGAGAACGCCGACACCCTGACCGTCGCTCAACTCGGCTACGCCGGACCCCGCAAAGCGTTTGAAGAGTTTTACGACGTCTCCACGGATCCTGACAACATCAACAATCTCACCCTCGGCGAACTCACCCCGGAGCAGCAGGCCGCGCTTGCTGCTCATCGCGCCGAGCTGAAACGGAAGCGCATGGAAATCCTCGATGTCGGCATTCTCCCCGAGTCGATTATGACGGACTACATCGAGGAGGAAGGCGCTCCGATTCGCGATATCGCGGTTGGCAAAACCAACCACCGCCCCGATCTCGAGACCATCTGGGCGGCGGCCGATCTCGTCGGATTCGGCACCCGCGAGGAGCTCCTTGAGCTCACCGGGTCAGGCGACGACGCCGTCCGATTCTGGGGCGTCATCGGATTGCGCTACGCCTTCCCTGAAGACGAAAACCTTCTCGAAGAGCTCTACGATCTCATGGACGACATCTCGCCCGCAGTGAGAATCGAAATGGCTCACTGGATGGCAGACGCCTCGGAGACCTATCGCGCGGATGCCCTTAAGGTCCTTCTCGCCGAGTTGGATAATCCCCACTGGTGGACCGCCCTCCGAGCCTGCCGCTCGATCGAGCTGCTCGGTGAAAAAGCGGGCTCCCTCACGCTTTTCATGAAGAAGCTCTATCGCGAGACGCGCAACGCCCCCGGCGACGAAAATTTCTTCCTCGCCTTCAGTGCGGGCGCCTACCTCGACAAGCTCGGGGAAAAAACCGAGCCGTGGGATTTCACCCCGGCAGCAGGAAGCTTTTCCGCCGATCCCGAGCCGGAAGAGGACGAATAGGTGAATGATGATCGACGCGATGCCCTCTCCTTTGAGCATGGATTGAACGTAGATTTTTGGGATTTCATGGATTTCGCCTTCGGCGCTTTTTCGGGAATTCATGCCATCCGTTTACTCCGTGAGGATCCGTGCCTCTATCCCGCTGCGGTCGATCAGGAAGCTACATGGTTGCGTCGTTGACCGCCTTATTCGCTCCCGCCATCTTCTCCTCATGAGACTGATTGCCTCCCTTCTTTTCCTAACGACCGCTTCTGTTTTCGCCGAACCGGCATGGCCCGAATTCCGCGGTCCGAACATGGACGGAACCGTCGCCGGCTCACTCCCGACCGAATGGTCGGAAACCGGGAACGTGGCCTGGAAAAAGGACATTCACGGGCTCGGCTGGTCGACCCCGATCATTGCCGAGGGCAAAATCTGGCTCACCACTGCGACCGAAAACGGGCGTCAGATGTCGGTGATCTGCCTCGATGAAACATCAGGCGAAGTCCTTCTCGACCGGGTTTTCATCACCAATGACAATCCCGAGCCGCTCGCCAACCCGATGAATACCTACGCCTCCCCGACCGGCGTGATCGAACCGGGACGGGTCTACCTTCATTTCGGGGCCTACGGCACGATGTGTCTCGACACGGAAACATTCGAGACGATCTGGGACCGCCGCGACATCAAATGCAGCCACTGGAGGGGCCCTGCTTCATCGATTGCCAAGTGGGAGAACAAACTCATCCTCACGCTTGAAGGGGCCGATCAGCAGTATTTTCTCGCCCTCGACAAGGAAACCGGGGAAACGCTCTGGCGCCGGGATCGCTCCACCAACTATGACGATGAGACCGACGGCGTCCCCGCAAACAGCGGCGACATGCGCAAAGGCTTCGGCACTCCCATTTTTGTCAAAGTCGGCGATGTCGTGCAAATGATCAGCAACGGTTCCAAAGCCGCCTGGGCCTACGACGTCGAAACCGGCGAGGAAATCTGGAACGTCTCCTACCCGACCCACTCGCCTTCCTCACGCACTGTTTACAGCGAGGAAACCGGAATGGCCTACATCAACACCGGACTCGGAAAAGCGGAAGTCTGGGCCGTGAAACTTGACCCCGCAGCCCGTGGTGACATTTCAGAATCCCACGTGGCCTGGAAGATTTTCCAGCGCACCCCGAAGCGGATGTCACCGGTCATTTCCAACGGTCTTCTTTTCATGGCGAATGGTGGAGTCCTCAGCGCGGTCGATATCAAAACCGGTGAAGTCGTCTGGGCCGAGCGCGGCGGGGGCGAGTATTCGGCTTCTTCGATTGCAGCGAATGGCCTTGTCTACCACTTCGATGAGGAAGGGCTCTGCACGGTCGTGAAAGCGGACCGGGAATTCGAGGTCGTCGCAGAAAACACCCTGCCCGACGGCTTCATGGCATCGCCGGCTGTGACCGGTGACAATGCGCTGATCCTGAGGACGAAGACGAGTTTGTATCGGGTGGAGTGAGAACTCTTGAACTTGCTCTTGAGCAAGCCCCCCCATCAAACCCTGTTGACTCCCTGACCTTACCCTGTTGAGTCTCCGGCATGGCTCGCTCCACTCTTTTTCCCGCCCGGCTCTACGGCATCGTCGATCTCGGCTACGCAAAACCTGACGATCTCTGCCGGATCACCCGCGAAATGATTGCGGGGGGTATTGATGTCATTCAACTGCGCGCAAAAGGCCATTCAGAAATCGAGATCGAAGCTTGGAGCCGCGAACTCTTCCCGCTCTGCCGCGACGGCGGGGTTCCCTTCATCATCAACGACCACGCCCGCATCGCTGCCGATATCGGCGCTGACGGCGTTCATGTCGGACAGGACGACGCCTCCATGGACGAAGTCCGCGCCATCGTCGGTCATGAAATGCTCGTCGGGCGCTCGACCCACAGTGTGGCGCAGGCGGACCTCGCCGCTTCTGATCCGCGAACGGATTGCATCGGGTTCGGCCCTCTCTTTTCCACTCCGACGAAGCCGACCTACACCCCGATCGGCACCGCTGATATCCAGCAGGTCCACGAAGCGCACCCCGATCTCCCGATCTTCTGCATCGGCGGAATCAAAAAAGAGAACCTCCACGAGGTCGTTTCCGCCGGAGCAAAAAGAGCCGTGATTGTCTCTGGAATCTTGCAAGCGGGCGATATCACTGCTTATGTCCGCGAAGCAAAAGCAATTTTAGAATAAACCCATCACGATACTTTGATATGAGCGTACTTGTTTCCGGATCCATCGCCATCGATAACGTTAAGACGCAGAAGGCGTCTCAGGAAAACCTCCTCGGTGGTTCCGCTTCCTACGCAGCGATTGCGGCGAGCTTTTTTTCACCGGCTCACATCGTCGGCGTGGTCGGGCACGACTTTCCTCAGGAGCATCTTGATCTCCTCAAGAGCCGCGACATCAATCTCGACGGGATCGAATTTTCCGAAGGTGCCACGTTCCGTTGGTCGGGTGAATACATGGAAGACATGAACGACCGCGAGACACTCGAGGTCGCTCTCAATGTTCTTGAATCCTGGACGCCCGCCGTCGCCGACTCGCAGAAAGGGGCCACGATCAACCTTCTCGCCAACTCCCATCCTTTAAATCAGCATGCGGTCATCGATCAGGCAGGTGACACTCCTTCTTTCACGATCGCGGACACGATGGACCTCTGGATCCAGATCTCACGCGAAGAGCTGGAAAGTCTCCTCAAGCGCATTGACCTTCTCGTTCTCAACGACAGCGAAGCCAAGCTCATGATGGACACCTCCAACATCGTTGCCGCAGGGAAGGCCCTTCGCGAGATGGGACCGAAATATGTCATTGTGAAGAAAGGCGAGCACGGTGCGATGCTTTTCAGTGAGGATGATTTCTTCACCTGCCCCGCCTTTCCGCTGCACGATGTCTTTGATCCCACCGGTGCCGGTGATTCGTTTATCGGTGGCTTCGCCGGATACCTCGCGAGCCTCGGAAAGAACGAATACTCCTTCGATGATCTCACCAGTGCGATTGCCCGGGGAACGATTCTCGCAAGCTACACTTGCGAGAGCTTCAGCACGCATTCGCTTCAGGCCCTTACGCAGGAGGCCTTCGAGGAGCGTCTCAAGACCTTCCGTGACTACTGCAGCTTTTCGTAATTCGCGTCGCCGGGGAAGGTTGATTCAGCTATCCTCTGTGGCTTCCAATGCAGTGGACCTACGCAGACGAAGCCGATCAGCAGCATCTGATTGACGAGAGTGAATTCCCGGCGCTGATCGCCGATGGTCGCATCTCCCGCGAGACCCTCGTGTGGAATGAGACCCTTACTGACTGGAAACGGTGTATCGAAGCACGGCCGGATTTATTTGGCGAAAAGCTGCCGACTCCACCCGCTCTCACCCCGTCGCAAAGGAAGCAGGTTCATTTACAGAAGGTCGAAGCGAAGAACAGCTCCCCACCCCTCGACGGTGTGGCTCTTTGCTCGATGATCTTCGGAATTCCGGGTATCCTGAGTTACATCTACGTTCTTTCCATTCCAGCAGTCGTTTGCGGTTATATCGGATTGAGACGGGCCAACCGCAATCCGGGCAATTCAAACAACAAAGGATTCTCGATTGCCGGACTCGTTACAGGCTACCTCGGGATCGTATTCCTCTTGCTCTTCCTCGTCTATTTCTTCGTGATTTTTGCGATTGGGATCTCAGGCGCCTTCGACCCGGCCGTTCCGGATGAAAGCTACCACGGGGGGTAACGTCTCAGCGGTGGCTGTGAACTCCATGTATCCGCTTCTCTACCCTCCTCTTTTTTACCACGTTCCGCTGGAGTATGAACGAGCGCTAATCGCCTGTGCAACTTGGGCATTGATATCATGGGCAAACTGAAGGATACCCCGAACCACGGAAAGAAGTGGATCCTCTGGCTCGTCCTCATCGCCGCCATTTTCGCCGGCTTCAAATTTCTTCCCGTCGCAGATTGGCTCGACACGCTTGAGGCCTGGATCGAATCGCTGGGCTACTGGGGACCCCTCGCCTTCATTT
>JARGOP010000083.1:0-1478 GCA_029233965.1 Verrucomicrobiales bacterium
ACATAACCCCGGCAGGACTTTAATTTAGAAGTGTCCCACCTCCGGGATCAGGTCAATGGCGCTACTATGACACGAGGCGTGGGATATGCGTAGTGTGAGATTCTTCATTCCAAGGGAAGCCTATCCGCTTCATTTACCTCGAAGCACTTCCGTTTGGCGAGCAATGGAACTGCTCAGGAAGAAGGCTACGGCCAAAGGAAAACCGCGAGTCTCATATGGTGGTGATGAAAGTCGCAGGCAAAACCAAAATCAGCCCTACTTCGGCCCCTGTTCCGAAAGCCGCGTAAGCCGCATCTCGATTCTTCTCGCTTTCGGATCCTTCTTCAAGAACGAAGAGCGGTCAGGCTCGTCAACCGCCTCAGGTAGAATCGTTTGCCCGGCAGAATAGCAGCGGACGGATAGCTGTTTCAGGATCGCTTTTTGGTCGTGCTTTTCTACATAGCTCTCCCATTCCTGCTTTACCGCCAGCGCTCGCAGTAACCCTAGATCGTTGTTCGATCCGGGCTCCATTGAACTCAATGAGCTCTCGCCTGCAAGGACCGACGGAAGTTTGTCGTCAAGATTCCCACCCCCTTCTTTTACCGGGACACCGTCAGTGTGTCCGATGATTTCCAAGGTATCGACTTTGACCCGGTCAGCATCCTGGCGGGCAATAATCTCGCCAGCAAGCCGCACAAATTCATTTGACCTGAGACCTTCTGAAAATTCCTCCTCGATTGTCGAACTTCCCGATGTAAAACGGTATTCCTCTTTCTGTTCGTCGATCCGGATAATCGGAGGCTTGTCGTGAAGCTTTCTCTCGGCTTCTCCCCGCTTTTTCTCGGCCTCTATTAGCTGACTACGTAACTCTCGATTTTGCGTAAGTATGCTTGATAAGTCTTTGCTCTCAAATTCTGCCAGAAGTTTTTCCAATTCTTGATTCCTCTGCTCCAAAAACGAATACTTATCCTGAAGCTTCGCCAATTCCTCACGAGCCTTGTCCGCATCCTTCAGCTTCTCAATTCGCTGCTTCAACTCACGCAATTTATCAACCGCCGCCATGCACGTTTCTTCAAGCGCAACTACGATTTGAGATGCCGATTGAGTCTCTCGGATTTCTTCAAGATCCAGCTCTTCCCGCAAATCGTTTGCTGGCTTGGTGATACTCCGTAAATCCAACCCCACAGCGACGAGAATCGCTCTTTCTTCCGCGACGATATCGTTCTTGGGGAGAAGGACGAAAGAAACAACTGCAAGAATCGCAATAGCGATAACGAAAAGGGTGATGAAGAGATCAGTGACGCTAGGCCAATAGCCTGACGTCACAAAATCTTCTTCTTCATCAATCATTGCAACTGCGACCAGCTCCTAGCGCCGTTTCTGGAAAAAACCCATAAACCCTTTCCTTGCCTCCACACCGGGGGGGGCCGCATCTTCTTCCCCGGGTCCGTCTCCTGAATCCGAATTGTTTTGACCAGATGCCTCGTCAGCCTTGTCAG
>JARGOP010000083.1:1578-15634 GCA_029233965.1 Verrucomicrobiales bacterium
CCTCGTCAGCCTCGTCAGCCTCGTCAGCCTCGTCAGCCTCGTCAGCCTCGTCAGCCTCGTCAGCTTCGTCAGCTTCAGTATCCACTGCTGAATTGATTGGATGGTCAGAAATCGGTGACGGCCCAGTTTTTGTATCCACGGCAATACTCGGAGAGTGCGGAAGTTCAGGTAGCACACTGTTACTTTGATCCGGCAATTGGCTGCCAGAGTCCAACACCCTGCTCTCTTCTATACGGGCAATCGCCTTATCTTCTATACGGGCAATCGATTTAGAAAGATTGGCCTCCAAATCCGCTGCCTTCTGATCAAGAACCTTGCTGAGCTCGCCAAGGCTCTTTAGAGATTTCTTTACTTTTTCTTCAGTCAGATCGCCGTTGCTCTGAATTGTAGCGATACTTTTTTCCGTAATTTTCCGACTATCTTCGATAACACTCTGGAGTTGTTCTATTTGTTCCGGGAGAATTGCCGCCGATTCAGAGATCTCTTCTATTTTAAGAAGCAGCTCTTCCTGAATCTGCTTCACCATTTCGTCGCCTTCCCTTTTGTGATCCTCGCTTAGAATTCGTAACTGCTTTTTGATCGCACTGATCCCCGCTTCGATTGCTTCGGTCGCCCTGGAATTAATTTGCTCAGGGAGTTTCTCCACTTCCTTTTCGAGGTCACTTGTAGTCTTCCTTACAGACTCTCTATCAGTCTCGTGATCGGCAAGAATTTGATTCACGGCCTCTTGCAAAGACTCGACCACCTTTTTTAGATCTTCCCGGTCCGATCGGTTATTGTCGCCCTGTTCCTTGATCAATTTCGTGAGCTCTTCGATCGACGTCTCAGTTCGACCGAAAACATCTCCAAATCCAGCGACAGCCTGATACATGGGGGATCTCTTACCAAGGTGCCGGGTAATCCCATCAGAGATTGACTTAGACCTGGAAGAGAGCACTTCGGCTGATTGTTGACTTGTTGCACTCGCTTCAGCGAGCGAATCAACTGCAGGACTAACTTTTTCGACAAAAGATTTGAGCTGATCAACGACTTCCCCAAATCCCTTCTCTCTCTCAGAAATGCTATCCGCCAATTTGGTGAAGACCTCTTTCACTTCTCTAGATTGATCAGAGATGGTCGCTGGTCGGAACCTGGGAATTAGGAAAGAAATTGCGAATGAGTCCAATTCTAGAACAAATCGATTGAGCTGATATCCGTAAAGCCCCCGAGAGGAGACAACCAGCACTGTTCCAATCAAGGCGACTAAGCTTGGGATAAAGGCATCTCCCAGATTATTGATCAGTGAATTTACCAGTTCCGTACTCTCAACAATCTCTTGTGACTCCCCGCTTTCACCTGTTTTCAATTGAAATGCTTTCAGAACTGGATGTATGGAAAACAAGGTTCCTAGAATTCCGACTACCAGAAGCAGCGCCCCGATACCACCGCTGATCCGTGAGGTGCGCCTCGATCTCTCACGCCTGGATACGAGTTGGTGAAGCTCCGAGAGCGAAACTGCTCGCCCCCCCAACCAGGCCGCCCAGCATGCGCGAACATAATCCGAAATATGAGAGTCAGCATCGATTCCAGATTTTCGCATCCACTGGGAAAACTCTACCTGATCCTGAGTGTAAGACTCCTGCCAAGCTTCCAGCGCTGTCAGGCGATTTTCTACTCGCTTCAGTCTCTGACTTTCTCCCTTCACCGACGCGCGAGCGATCCATGCCGTCACACAACCCAAAATTGTCAATACGATGCCGATTGATGCATACAGCCAAGGGACTGGAATTTCCTCAATTTTCATTTTCCTACTAGGGCATTGCCACCCAAACCTCTGCTCTGCGGTTCTTTGCTTTTCCTTCTTCCGTTGCGTTCGTATCCACCGGAAAAGCGGGACCGAGCCCAGTCGATCTGGTATCAACCTGTGATTTCCTCAATTCCGTAGCCACTACTTCTGCACGCTCAATTGAAAGTCGGCGATTGGTCTCTTCCGTTCCGACACTGTCGGTGAAGCCCAAAATCACTACCTTATGAGATGGATAGCTTCGGGCCACATATCTGGGAAGACGTTCCAGGTCCGCCTGCGCCTTAAGGTCTAGATCAGACTTCCCGGTCTCAAACCGCAAATTGGTAGAAAGCCGAACCGCCGAACTGATTCGATCTACTCCTAAAGCGGCACCTAAAGCCGCAAGTATTTCCGGGGCCACATTTCCTTGCATCGGTTTCAGCCGTAAATCGACAAAACCGGTTTCCGCAACGACTTCCTGTCCCGCATCAGACGTGGCGAATTTCACAAATGATAGCGCTTCAGCCGAAGGCTTTTGCCGTGTCCATGCAACGACTCGATAGCTCAGCGGATAATCTTCGGTCGCTATCGTAAACGGGCTTGGTTTCAGAGCAGCAGCTTCAGAAGAAGCCTTTACCGTCAACCGTTTCGCCCGCAAATTGGCTTTCTCATTATGGTATAATCCCAAAGCAACGATATCTGGTTCTGCAAGTGCAGCGCTCTCTCCCGAAACATCCGAACCCTCCAACGAGCCAAGTCCAAATCGGTTCGCTTGCCTTCTGACCTCCGACCCAACTGCCCCGATTCCAAGTGGAGGAAGAGACGAAGTGCCTAACTCAATGGAGTCGATTGCGTTATCAGGATGAGCAAGAAAAGTAAGGGCATCAAGAGCGATGACCTCTGCAATGGAGCGGGATGATTGTGTCACTCCCAACGATGCAAGTTCACTCTCAGAAACCGGCTGGTCCGAGAGAAGAATGGAAAGTTCGCCGGACGACAATAAACGAAACCCTTCCTCGAGAGTAACAGGCTTGACCAATATCTTTCCTTTTGCCGCGCTATCGATCATCTGAAGTTCCGACAACTGAAACGCCTCGCCACCACCCCATGCGGCTGCAATAGGTGCGCCTAAAGCTGCCCCCAGCTTACCCGGGGCACCAATGACAAACTCCGCTTCGTCGGGATTGAATGGAGACTCGGGGGCAGGGGCGAAACTCGAAAGACGCTCTTTTACTTTCGATAGTTTCGCGATCGAGTCATCAATTCTCTTGGTGGTCGAGTTCAAAACACTTGAGTCCCCACTGCTCGCCCGGGGAACAGCAATCTTCCTCGCTCTTCCCAACATCTGACCGATCTGTCCTTCAAAGTCCTCATAGGCCGCGACGTCTTCCACGGACTCCACCATCGCGACTTCCATAGCCGCCTCCGTTTCCTCTTGGAGCAACTGGATATCCATCACCAACTGTTTGGCCTCAGCAACTTGCACTCCCGAACCGGAGTCCGGACGGTTGAGGGACTGCTTCAGCCTCTGCCCGTTTCCAATCTGCTCGTCTATTGATCGCGAAACACTCGTGACTTCACCTCCAACGCCTTGCCGCAGTGCTGACTCTGCCTGGGCAACAAGCGAATCCGCAGTGTTCTGAAAAGTTTTTACAGAACCCTCGTCAACCGAAGCCCCGTTAGTCGAGCTTACAGCTCCTTCCAAGCCTCCTGTTTTCTCCTCAAGAGGTGCGAAGCGACTCTGAAGCTCCACCAATTTTTCTCTGTGAGGATTCCCTCCACTTAGAAACAGAAGCAGAAGGAGAAATCCTAAAACCGCCCCTCCAATACCATAGACCAGGCCGCTTCTCCCTCCAGATGCGCCATCAACAAAACTGGCTGGTTCCCTGAGTTGTTCACATTCAGAATTATCGCAGGGACATTGCCAGCCCTTTTCGAGTTTCACTAACTCTCGGCTCACAGAAAGCGGACACTTACCTGTTGGATCGGAGCATCTAAAATACTTCGGGATCATCGGGCCAGTAAATCGTAAATCTTATCGCGATCTGAAGTCCAATCGTCAAATTCTTGGCTTCCAGCCCCGAATTCGTCTTTCATGCGCTTATCTTCCTGCCTGACAGACGACTTAATCTCTTCAACAAAATCTGAGTCCTTTCCAACAATCGCCTGGGTCACTGCATCCGAAACTTGGGAAATCTTAAGAATGTCGGCCGACCGTTTCGCGTCATCAATCGATGACCCGATCCTGCGAGAGACGAGGCCAATGTCCGTATTTTGCATCAACGATACCTGATTATCCGATTCTTCGATCAGGTAAGTCCCATCCGAATCAATCGGAATTCTCTGGCCCAACCAAAGCCCCGCGCGCATCACACTTCGGCTCTCTTCAGGACTTGGTAAAAGTAGAGGAGGGCGTTGATTCTTCTCTCCGCTTTCGTCGATGTTCGTGAAGTAGGCGGTATCGCCTCCCTGATTCTTATCAAGGGAACGATTGTATCTTTGTTCCAAGTCCTTAATGACTGTTGCAAATCTTGCAGCCATCCAGGAAGCGACGAAGAGAAGACGAATCTGCGCCGGATCTTCATGAAAATATATCCCTTTCGCCGTGTTATTCCCCGCTTCCGCTTGGGAATCGATCAAAGACTCCAAAGTCTGTGAGAAATTGTGGCCGCGGGGCAGTCCCAAAACCAACGCTTTCCGCGGCATGGAAGGCATCCCGTCGTCGCCACGAAGGACAGACGGTTGAAACTGGCTATTGTCGATCCTGATACTTGCAGTAGCACTGTCGATGAATTCTTCAAGTTCCTTCTTGAAAGAATCTGGGTTCTGATCGTAGCGCTCCTTTAATGTGTCGAGAAGCTCAGACGTAAGAATAGGTTTAATCCGGTGTTTTTCGACAATTCCATTGTGAATTTGCCGGGCTCGATCATAAACCAACTCATCTGCCTTCTCCCAGAACACCGACTCGCGCTCTTCCTTTATGTTTCTCAAAGTATTGAGCGAATCGCCGCTCAATGCAGGAAGAATCACAGATCGCTTCAACTGTTCGCATGTATTCAGAATATCAGTCCTTTCTGTCCGAAACAGTTGCAGGCATTGGTCAAAGTCTGTACGAGAGAGCTCACTCTTGTTTGAAACGTTATCCCGATGGAGATCAGAAAGGGCATTTTCGATTGTCTCTCTTCGATTTTCCTTTTTCCGCAGCCAGTCCTCAACCTTGATCACACTGTCGCGAAAACTCGAATCCAGCGATCCGAGCTCGGTGATAATTCCCCCCAATGTCTCCACATCCTCGTCTGCAACTTGACGCCTCAATCTCGCGGCAAAAAGATTCAGCAAATCCTTGCGATGAGCCTCCGCCATGGCATTTTGCTTTATGGCGCGGGATAGGAATGTCATCTTCTGCCATTCCCTCTTCCTCGCCTCCATCCGAGCTCGCAGGCGGCTGTCGGCATCGCCTCCTTCCTGATTCTCGCCAGCCTCTGCCAACCTGTTCCGGAGCTTTTCCTGTAACTCAAGAAGCGCATCAGGGACATATGCAAGACCAATCGGGGATTGCACCCGCCCCCAGGCTGATTGTATGGCGTCTCCTATTTGAGCGGACAACTTATCCAACCGGGCCTCTCGATTCTCACGGAAAGAGGCAAAGGTTTCCTCAAGGCCCACGCCATTGAGGTGGGAATGAAATCGATCATTCAACGCAACTTCGTAATCATCCAAATCCTTATCGCGAAATCCTTCCCGCTTGAGTCCAGCGTGAGTAGTCGACAGATCAGTTGAAAGCGCATCCAGAAGACTCGGGAAGTCTTGCTTTTCCAGAAGCACCGATTCAAGAAGGGAAGCAAGTGATTGGGCGAGATCGGACGCTCCGGAACGAGTTGGGGGAACCCTTGATTTCAGGAAACCGTGGTCGTCGTTCCAGTTCTGATAGGCCATTTCCCGAAATGCGGACACATACAGATCGTTGGCAAGCAATTCATGAATCTCTTCCGTCGGCACTTCCCAACGACGCATTCCGGTGCTTCCGAAACGAAAACTTCGCAATAATTTCCCTAAAGGCTCGCCTGGATAGCTCGGTAATCTATCCTCCCCAGTAAGAGTTTTTTGAACATCTTCATCCCAATCGCCATTGCAATAAGCATAAACCCGCTCGAAAGCCGCTTCGGCTACAATCTGATGTTGCTTCGACAGTGAGAGCCTCTGATTTCTATCGTTGAGACTGGTGCTCAACAGAATCTGAGTGATCGGTTCATCTTGAGAAAATTCTGTGCCCCCATGGTATGAACCGAGCATTGTAGGCTTATATCGGCTACAGGCCAATGCGTTGAGATCTCGGATCGCAGCATATTGATTCTGATGAAAATAGCCCACCTTTGCCTCTTCAAAATCATCACTAGTAACATAGAGATAGAGAAAAATGGGGAAGCCTCCGACAACTCCAGCACTTGGATACTGCGTCCTCAACAAGGTCACCAGATCAATGATTGAACCACTCCCCGTTCCGCCGGCAAGAGAAGCGAAAATATGAAAGGCGCACTCGTTTCCATTCTCCGTAAGAGGAGCCACCTTTTGGTCACATATTGCCGTGCGAATCCGATCAGCGTTGCTCGCAAACAAGAGCCGACCGAATCGCCTCCGCTGATTCGCTCCCTGAATCCCCTGCGCTCCCCCCAAAAAACCCTCCAACTGCTCCACATCCCCAATCCAGGGTGCGACATCGGGCTGCAAAGCAAGTGTTCTGGCATTCAACTCCTGCCCCTGATCGCGCAAATACAGGAATGAATTATTTTCCAACTGAAGATTCTTTCCGAAGTGGGTCCAGTTTTCCCTGCGATTAATCACATCCCGACTGGAATCAATGTATAAAAAGTCCCAGTGTTGTCCTTGATCGCGCAATGAGTCTGCGTCCTCTGACCGCTGCTCGAAAACTTTCCGCAGTTCAGCGATACTCTTGCCCCCTTGTCCTCCGAGGCCGATGAAAAGATGATTCTTCATAGGTAATTTAGGGAATTTTTTTCGCGCTCACCCTTTGGGGTTGATCTTGATATCGTTAAGCGCAGCAAAAGGAATGGTGAAGAGCGGAATAGCAAACGAGGCCAACAACAGCCACAGGCAAGCAGTCTTCAAATCCCCGGTTCTGGCGTTAATTCCATTAATCCCGTTCCAAGCGGCATCAAGGGCATGATTGGTCTGTAGAGTGGCTGCCGTGGTCGTCCACTCGTTGGATGCGGTCACAATTGTTGGATAACTGCTCACATCGTATTTGATCGCATCAGCTGTCTCTGTCGCGATTTCCTCAGGACTTTGAGTGGAGAGCGAAACCCCCAGGGAAAACGGAAGGCGCAAGCGAAGGGCTGACCGGGTTTCTTCTGCGGCGTTTATAGCCAATGCGTGTGCCTCTTCGGGTGAATTCAGACGCAATTCGTTACCTGCTTCATCGGGTGGGGTCAGTCCACTCTGACCACCGCTGGCTGAAAGCTCCTGCCAGGTCGCTTTCAGGACGTCCCGGTTGAATTTAGCTGAACTAGAAATAGTCTTGGCCAACGAATTTTTTTGTTCATCGAACCAACCTTCGACCCTGGAAATTCCACGTAAATTCAAGACGGCAAAGGCCGCGGTAATAGCGAAGACGATCACGAGAAATAGATTCCCGAAATGCCTTGAAAGGCTCCATTGCCGATTCCAAAGCTTTCCCCAACCCAACCCTACGGCAAAAATCAGAAAAAGAGCAACGAGCACTACGTAGATCCACGTAGCCATATCCGCTGCGGATAAAGTGAATCGAAAGATGAACTCGGAAAGTTTTATGACACTCATAGCGGTTAGTCTGAAAATACCGGAGGTAATTCTGATAGCGGATTGAAAATATCCGTCATTGCCTCAAGAAGATGGAAGAGGATGAGTAGCAAAGCCGCAAGATTTATCGGAGGCAGTTTCAAGAAAATTCATCTCGAAATTTTGAGGAATTCTTTAATTTTCATAAGTGTTGAATCACCTATTCCGTTTACTCGCTTCAGGTCTTCAATGGTTTCATAGGGTCTCGCCTCGATAATCCGATTTGCCAGAGTTTCCCCAATGCCAGGTAGCCGCATCAACTCATCACGGGCCGAGACATTCGGATCCAGCAACTGACCGTCGAGGAGCGCCGCATTGCCAGTAGCCATGCTGATTTCGCGGTCCTCCAATCGCTGTTGCAACCTCTCAGACGACAGATTCTCCCACATCGTCTGGCTCCAGACTCCTTTGCCGGAACGCGCGGCAATCAATTCAAAGTCTTCCAAGGAAGCCCTGTATTCGTTTCTTGTACGCCCGTCGTAGGTCTCTTTGGTGACACCATAGGCCCTTGCCAACCCCTGCTTGACCAAATGCTCGGACAGATCTGCTCCATCGTGAGTGACAACAAAGCCGTAAATTCTTTTATATTTCCCGTCGCCCCGGGCGTCGGAGTAGGCGGTATAGAGGGTAAAGGGCTCTCGAAGGACATCCCGAACTTCTTTCGCTGCCGCAGCACCATAATCCTTTGCGATCCGAATCGATTCCTGTGGGTTTCCGCCAGTCTGTGTAATACCAAAATATCTTCGCTGTTCCCGTAGTCTTCGTGCATCCGATTCGTCGGTCACATGCCACTCAATACAGTCTGCCCCGTAGAGTCTCACCGTATGCTCGTCCCCATCCGGAGTTTGAACCAGAAAGCTGTCTCCATCAGCCCATTCCGTCGGGACAAGAACACAATTTTGGATCCGGTTGAGGGGGATTGCTTCCGCCGAATAGGAAAAAAGGACGAACCCTATTATCGCAAGCAACCTACATGCGAGATTGTTGGAAAGAGGACCTTTGAACCCCATAAATTGCTGAGTGGACTCTTGAAGAATCAGTTTCCAGATGAACATGATGGGATTGTCACAATTCTACGCAACTTCCTTGCGTGGGCAGCAGGCTACCAAAACAATTCCTTTCTGGGAGAACTTTTTTCGCAAATCTATGATTATCCACTCGTTAGTTCGCTCTCCCCTCCTCCTCCCGCAAAATCTCCTCCATCGGTGCGCTGAAATCCGGCGCATTGACATTCATGGACCGCATCGCCCTGACCTTGCGGCTCATGGCACGGCTGGAATCGCGGGCCATGAATCGGTTGTCGCTGTCTACAGTCGCTGCATTGTGGGCATGGATATTGATCTGCGCCGCCGAAGCAATCGCATCCTGTCCGGCCGCGAGGAAAAGAAACTCCCACCCATCCTTGTCCTGGCGCTTGCGAATCCTCTTCGCGATGTCCTGCCAGTCATACTTCCGCGAGGCATTTTCCAATCCGTCGGTGAAGATCGCGAAGATGACCTGTTCGGGACGGTCCTTCTTCGGCAGATCCTTGATCCGCTTCCGGAAGCCCTTGATCGTCTTGCCGATCGCATCGAGCAGCGCGGTGGTGCCACGGGGACGGTAGGTTTCCTGGTCGAGGCAGGTCACCTCGCTCACAGGAAGATTGTCGAAGGGAACTTCGTATTCGTCGTCGAAGAGAACCAGGGTAATCCGGGCGATGCCGTCGACCTGCTGTTGCTCACGGAGAAACTCATTGAAGCCGGCGACGGCGGCCTCGGCGTGGGGATTCATCGATCCGGAACGGTCGAGGATAAAGGCGATTTCGGTGACGGGCGGGGTGGTGGATTTCGTGCTCATGCTTTACTCATCGCACAGGGGGTGGGACAGGCGCGGGGTGAACCCTTGAAATACCTGCGAGGATCGTGTTTCTCTGCGCTCATTCTCCTTTTCCCGATGCATTCCCGAGGAATGCTCGCGAGTGTGTCTCGCTCTCACGGATGAACGCCGGTTCACCGGGGTGATTATTTGGAGGCAGCTTCGTTGAAGGAACAATAGAAGCGGTCGAGGCACCGGTAGCGTTCTCCGTGGTCCGGAACCTCACGCAGGAGCGCCGCGAAAATGGCGCGGAACGGAATGTCAGCGTGGCCGATCGCCTCCGGAATCGTTTCCGCCTCGCGGGCTTCCCGTCCGATTTGGGCATATTCCTCCCGCGACGCGCAAAACTCCTCCAGCGAATACGTCTCACGATCGTCTCCCCACACGGATTCGTACATCTCCCTTTCAAACTCATTCAGCTCCTCCCAGGAGGTGCCTTCAAGGCTGGAGCGCTCATACGCCTCCAGGTCGAGAAGCAGGTAGCCCATGTCCTCCCCGAGGTGGAAGGCTGCGTCATCAGCCCCGTCCCCGCTCCGGAACCTTTCGACCAGCTCCCGCTGACAAGCGGGAACCGGGATCTCCGTTTCGTACAGATAGTCGGCGAGCCAATGCAGGTAGAACTGGTAGTCGGGTTGGGTCCGGCAGACGCCGATTTCCCGACCACTTTTATCAGTCGGCACGGTCCAGTCGACCCAGGCGCGGGGCGGAGGTGAAAGCATCATGCAATCACTATGGCACCCGGGGTGGGACAACCAGAGGCGCAGGTTGTTTGAAAAATTGGCGCCCCCCCATTTGCGGTGTTCCGGGACATTTCCACTGAAATCCGGCAGGCCGGGCATTCAATCTCCCCCGGTGAGCGAACAGCCCAATTCCCCGGTCGAGATGCCCGGCCAAAAAAATAATTCAAAAAAGAAAGGCCTACGGCCTTTGGGGTGCGGGAAGCGGGTCGGCGGTTTGACAATGGTTTTCCGTCGAGCTTTTTTGATTGGCATCCGGGGTTCGCCATTGGGCCTGCTTTTCGACAGCCATTCGAGCGACCTGTAGAAGCGATCTCTGCTGAACCGTGCCCAAAATTAACCGTTTTACGACCAACCCGACGAAGCAATACGCTTCCCAACCCAACCAATACCTATGAACAAGAACCTGACAGAAATCGCCTACATCCTCGACCGTTCCGGATCCATGAATCGCATGGTTAAACCCGCCATCACCGGCTTCAACCAGTTCCTCGCCCAACAGCAGGAAGCCCCGGGAGAGGCCCGCTTGAGTCTCGTCCTTTTCAACGATCGTATTCGGGCTCCCTTTCTCTCGACCCCTCTCGAAGAGGTCACGAAACTTGATCGTGATTCCTACATCCCCCGGGGCGGCACCGCCTTGCTCGATGCGATCGGAACTACCGTAACCCACATCGGCAAACGCCTCGCAAACACTCCGGAAGCGGAACGTCCCGGACAGGTCGTGGTGGCCATCTTTACCGACGGCCGTGAGAACTCTTCCAGGAAATACGACCGCAACCAAATTGCACGAATGATCAGGCATCAACAGGAAAAATACTCCTGGAAGTTTCTCTTTCTTGCCGCCAATCAGGATGCGATCGCAGAAGCTGCACAACTCGGAATCGCACCGGAGGACGCCGGCAAGGTCGAATTCAGCGAGGCAGGAATCCTCGCTTCGAGCCTCGCCATCTCCCGCAAGCTGAACACCCTGCGGAACGATGCGGGCCCGGACGGGAAGCGACACGGTCTCGATATGTCGATGCAGGACCTGGTCGATGCGGAAGAAACGCCACGGGTATAAGTTGCTCTGTTCTCAGGGAGCATACGAAGCCCTCCGTAAAGATAGCGAAAACGGCCAGATCTCGGTGCGGTTTCTTCGGTAGAACCTGAATCCACTTCCGAAAGCTCCCCATGGTCTTTCCCATCCCATCCAGAAGCGGGGTCGTATTCCGCGGACGATACCGTGAGGTGTCGACTGTGGAGACATCCTACGATGACCGGTTCCTACTTTTCAGGAAATGCGACAAATGAAGAAAAACTCCCCATCCAGGCGAACCCCGAAACGTCACCACAAGCACATCTGCATCGACTTTGAGGGTGAGGGCAGGCGCCGGGATCACAGTGTCCCACACCCCAGCCTTCTCGGTGCGCTTGTTCCGAATACTGATGGCCACGGGAAACACTTCCGACTGTGGGTGTTCGAGCCGGAACTGCTGCCCTTGACGCGCTCGCCTCGAATCACCGGTAAAGAAGAACACCGTCGCTATTGCACCCTGAAGGAAGCCGTCGCCGAGCTTGTTGAACTCGCCCGGACCAGGAGCTGCCGACTAGTGGCGTTCAGCCCGCATGAGTTGAGAATCATCAAGGCCCACCTACCGGAAGACTCGCCAGTGCGCAATTCGTTCGTCGAACGGTTTTACAACATTCTCCCGAAGTCCCGGTCGCTCGCAGAACGCCGTCACCTCGAATGCCCCGATATTACCCTCGAAAATTTACTGAAGGCATTGTCTCCGAAACACAAATCGCCACCTCCTCCCGAATGCGGGGCCGCTGAGGCCTGCCGCCGGCTGCGCAAGGCGGGTGCCAAGTCCAGGCGATGGGGAAACTGGGCGACCGAGCATCAGCAGATCGCCCGTGAACTGATCAATTACAACCGGGGCGACTGCGATGCCGTCTGGCGTTTGTTGAACCGTGTCACCGCGCATTATCGCATTCCGGAGTTGCTCAACGCAGCAGAGTAAATCCCGGACGAAGCGGCATGCTTAGACATCTCAAGAAGCAATTCGCGAGTCATTCGCGTGAATATCATGGAAAGAAACAGATAGCTTCGATGGCGACAGCCCGACTCGCCGGAGGGATAGGACTACGGTTGGGTGACACGTGGTGTATAGTACGAGAATGCCAGCAAAGAAATCTGCCAGAAAGAGGAAAAGTCCCACCCCGGCAAAGGGCGCCCGCTCCGGGAACGCCCGCCGCGGAGATACCCGCCGTCCCATCGAGCGAATCTTCACGATCCATCAGGCCATCCAGCGGGGTCGCTTCCCCAACTGCCGCCAACTCGCCGAGCAGATCGAGGTGACCCAGAAAACGATCCAGCGGGACATCACCTTCATGCAGAACGATCTCGGTCTCCCCCTCGCCTACGATGGGGCAAAGCATGGCTACTTCTACGAACGTCCGGTGCACGAGTTCCCGATGATGCGCTACACGGTGGAGGACGTCGTGGCACTCTTTCTCGCCCGCAAAGCGGTCGAACCTCTCCAGGGATCGCCACTGGAGGCGACACTGCGGGACAGCTTCAAGCGTCTCTCCGGAGCGCTGCAGGGAGAGGTCACCTTTCATTGGTCGGACCTGGATGAGGCTTTTTCGGTCAAGGATGCCGGTATCGTTCCGGCTGATGTCCGCCTCTTTGAAAAGGTCGCGCGTGCTGTCCTCGAATGCCGGACCCTTCGGTTCGACTACCGCAAGATCGATGGGGAAGCCTGGGAATCACGATCGGTCCGTCCTTTCCACATCGCCGACTTCGATGGCGGCTGGTATGTCATCGGGTATGACGAAGATCGCAAGGCGAGGCGCACTTTTGCTCTGCAGCGCATGAAGGCGTTGCGGGTGATGAAGTCGAAGTTTCTCCGCCCCGCCGACTTCGATCTCAAGGAACATCTCGGAGGAAGCTTCGGGGTTTGGCACAATCCCGGAGACACAGGAAAGCGGCAGCGCATTCGGCTGCGGTTCACCGGCTGGGCTGCGAGAATGGTTTCCGAGCGACGCTGGCATCCGTGCCAACAGACGAAATGGCTGGGCAAGAAGGAGGAAGTTCTCGAGATCGTATTCGAGCTGAGTGGCTTCGAGGAAATCCGCCGCTGGATCCTGAGCTGGGGACCGCAGGTGGAGGTGATGGAGCCGGAAGAGTTGCGGGACGGAATCGTCAGCGATCTCAAAAAATCCAAAGAACTGTACCACAGCTGAAGAGGAACTGAATCCTCATCAGCTTCTCTCTCTCTTTACAGCAAAATCCCCCCATCCCCATGAATCCGGAATGTTCCCAGTGCGGTATTGAGATCGAGTCAGGTAGCGCAACCTTTTGCCCGAAGTGTGAGGCACCGATCAGGAAGAATACAAACGGCAGACTTTTCCATGTCGACGTGGTCCACGCCGGTGAAGATCGCTACCAGGCACTGAACAACCTGGAAAAGGCGATTGACGAGGCGGTCCACGGGAACTTCCGGGGAATCAAGGTGATTCACGGCCGTGGCTCCACCACCGGGATCGGTCTCCTCAAGCCGCATGTGGTGGCCGCGATGAAGCGCGCTGCGGTTCACTACGGAGGGAAAGTCGTTCCTGACCGCGACAACCCCGGTGCTCACCTGCTCTGGTTTGAATGAAGGTGGTCCCGAGCCTTCTCCTTTTGATGCCTCTCTCCCTGCTATGAAATCCCCCTTCCCCAACTCCTACTGGCTCGAACGCGGTCGCATTCTCTGCGGCGAATACCCCCGCGATTTCGACGACCTCGAAGATCACGAGGGCATGGGTGCGATCCTCAAAGCCGGCGCGCGCGTGTTCATCGACCTCACGGAAGAAGGCGAACTCAAGCCCTATGCTCCGATCG
>JARGOP010000084.1 GCA_029233965.1 Verrucomicrobiales bacterium
ATTGACGCTCATTCACGCGCATCGGTGACCAAATCCGGCTCAAGAAAGAATCCGCAGATCCGTTTTATTCTCGATTCAGAAAAACGCCTTAATCCATTATTCTCTCCACCTCTACCATGAAATCCGCCGCCGTTGTCAATTACGCCCCCGAAAAAGGTTCTGTCGAAATCCGCGAAATCGACTCGCCTGAGATCGGGCCCTCCGATGTCCTCCTCGAAGTCGCCAATGTCGGGGTCTGCGGGAGTGATCTCCACCAGTGGACCGCTGATCAATCCTGGCCGGTGAACTACCCTGTCGTCCTCGGGCATGAATTCGGCGGTCACATTCTCCAAGTCGGGCGGGAGGTCGAGGGCTGGAAAGAAGGCGACCGCGTCGTCTCCGAAACGGCGGCGATCATCAGCGAGAACAATCCGATGACGAAGCGCGGCCTTTACAACCTCGATCCGACGCGGAAAGGCTTCGGCTACGGGGTGAACGGGGCGATGACCAAATACGTCCGCGTCCCCTCGCGCATTCTCCATCATGTCCCGGACGCGCTGCCTTTCGAACAGGCCTGCCTCACCGAGCCTTGCTGCGTGGCCTACAGTGCTGTCGTGAAAAATGCCCGCATCGAGCCCGGCGATCGTGTTATCGTGTTAGGGCCGGGGACGATCGGAATTCTCTGCGCGGCAATGGCTCGGCTTTGCGGGGCGGAAGTGGCGATTGTAGGTCTTGAGCAGGACGCCCACCGCCTCGAAATTGCGAAGCAGTACGGGTGCGAAGTCATCATCGGTGATTCCAAACCCTGGGCGCTGCAGCGCGATGGACTCGGTTGTGACGGTGTCATTGATGCGGCCGGCGCAAGCGTCACCCTGAAGATCGCCCTCGACATTGTCCGACCGGCGGGATGGATCAGTAAAGTCGGTTGGGGACCGCAGCCCCTCGGTTTTAATCTCGATCCCCTCGTACAGAAAAACATCACCTTGCAGGGCAGCTTCAGTCACAACTGGCCGATCTGGGAGCGGGTCATTGCCCTGCTCTCCAGCGGGCAGCTCGATGTGCGCCCGATCATCGGGGGCGTCTGGCCGGTCACGGAATGGCACGAAGCCTTTGAAAAAATGCACTCGGGGGAAGTCGTCAAAAGTGTTCTTCGACCTGTGTAGATGCCCTGCCTCATGAGAGTCTCCATTATTTTTTGGCTTCTCGCTTTTTTCGTCATAGCGGTGAAAGCCACTGCTGCGGAAGCGCCCAAACCTAATATTCTCTTCATCCTTGCTGACGATCTGGGCTACGGCGATCCGGGTTGCTATGGCTGCGAGGATATTCGCACGCCGCATCTGGACCGTCTTGCCGACGCAGGTTTGAAATTCACTGATTTCTATGCCAATGCGGCGGTCTGTTCCCCGACGCGTGCCGCCTTCCTGACAGGACGATATCAGCAACGCATCGGGCTGGACAATGCCCTTGGCTATCAGGAGATGGGCCGGGGGCTTCCCCTTGACGGCGAAACGATCGCAGACGCTTTACGAGACGCAGGCTATCGCACGGGTCTTGCGGGGAAATGGCATCTCGGCTATGACGACGGGCGACGGCCCCTGCAGCAGGGGTTCGATCATTTCTTCGGGCTGCTGGGAGGCAATCATCATTACTTCGAGCACATGGATCGCATCGGGGTGCATGATCTCTGGATGGGTGATGAGCCGGTGGAGCGTGAGGGCTATTCCACGGATCTCGTGACAGAGGACGCGATTCAATTTCTGGAGGAAAGTCGTGAGACCCCCTTTTTCCTCTATCTCTCCCATCCGGCTCCGCATTTTCCATGGCAGGGGCCAAACGATATCGACAAGGACGTGCAGCCGAAGACGAAGGCATGGCAGACCGGTGATCGGGCCACTTATGTCAGTATGGTCGAACGGATGGACGAAGGGATCGGCAAAGTGTTGGCTAAGCTGGATGAACTCAATCTCACCGGGAACACCATCGTCATTTTCACTTCCGATAACGGTGGCCACACCTACTCGCGAAATGATCCGATGCGGGATTTTAAGTCGACGATCTGGGAGGGCGGAACCCGCGTGCCATGCATTGTGCGGTGGCCCGAGGTGATCCCCGCCGGGACGGTGAGCTCTCAGGTTGCGATCACGATGGACTGGGCTGTAACGTTCCGGCGCCTTGGCGGTTTGGGCCCCGACCCGGCCGGTAAGGATGGAATCGATCTCCTGCCTTTCCTGACGGATCCGCAAAAGAGAGAGGATAGAACTTTGTTCTGGAAACGGAAAAAGGGACCGGTTCGTAAGAGTGTGATCGAGGGGAGGGCGGTTCGGCAGGGCGATTGGAAGCTCATCGAACAGGCCGACGGGGAACGCTATCTGTTCGATCTGAAAAAGGATGTCAGCGAAACCACGAACCTCATCGGGGAATACCCGGAGGTGGTGGAACGTTTGCATAGGTCGCTTGATTCCTGGGAGCGGGAAGTCACCTTTACTTTGCCATGAGACTGGAAAACAAAACCATCATCGTCACCGGCAGCTGCACCGGGATCGGAAAAGCCATCGCGAAGCGCTGCGTCGCTGAAGGCGCGCGGATCGTCGTTCACGGTCTTGAAGAGGAATGGGGTGAAGCTGTAGTCGCCGAACTCGGGCCTGACAAAGCCACCTTGCTCATTGAAGATCTCGCCCACCCGGACTGCGCCGGCAATCTTGTTGACCTTGCCGTGAACACCTTTGGCGGGCTCGACGCCGTCGTGAACAATGCCGCCATCGTCGCTTCGGGAAATATCCACACGACCGATTTGATCGAGTTTCGCCGCATCCTTGAAATCAATACGCTCGCTCCCTATCGGCTCATTCAGGCGGCGCTTCCCGAGTTGACGGAAACGGCCGGCAATGTTCTCAACATCGGCAGCGTCAATGCCTGGAGCGGTGAGCCGAACCTGATGGCCTACTCGGTTTCCAAGGGGGCGCTCATGACCCTGACAAGGAACCTCGGCGATACCCTCATGCGTGAGAACGGCGTGCGGGTGAATCAGATCAATCCCGGCTGGGTCCTGACTGAGAACGAAGCTCTTCGCAAGAAGGAGCACGGGCTCAAGGAGGACTGGTATGCCGATCTCCCGAAGATGTTTGCCCCGGCGGGTCGAATATTAAAACCCGAAGAGATTGCCGCTGCCGCCGTCTACTGGCTCGCGGATGAATGTGGCCCGGTCAGTGGGCAGGTGGTCGATCTCGAGCAGCACCCGTTTATTGGGCGCAACCCGCCCAAGGACGACAATACGATTCCGAACTGAGATGCCAAAGCTTGCCGCCTTTCCCAAAGCCTACATGACCGCCCTCTGCAAGGATGGCAGCATGACCGTGTCCGAATGGATTCAGCTTGCTGACACCCTTGAGGTTGCAGGGCTTGAATGGTATGCCGGATTTCTTGAAATGGCCGATGAGTCCAACTGGACGCGTTTTCGCGAGGAGGTCGAAGCGACGGGCCGGAGCATTCCGATGATGTGTTGCTCGCCGGATTTCACTCATCCTGACAAAGCATTCCGCGACGCGGAGATCAAAAAGCAAAAGCGCTGGATCGAGATGACGGAGGCACTCGGTGGCGGCTACTGCCGGGTCCTGAGCGGTCAGCGCCGCCCCGAACTTTCGATCGACGAAGGCGTCCGGCTCGCGGCGGAATCGATCGAGGCCTGTCTCCCTTTCGCGGAGGAGCGCGGGATCACCCTGATCCTCGAAAATCACTACAAGGATGACTTCTGGTCGTATCCCGAATTCGCTCAGGAGGCGGACGTGTTCTGTCAGCTGGTCGAGTCGATTGACCATCCGAATTTCGGGGTCAACTATGACCCGAGCAATACCTACCTCGCGGGAGAAGATCCCGTCGAACTGCTCAAGCGCGTCTCGCACCGCGTCGTCACGATGCATGCCAGCGACCGCTACCTCGCTGAGGGAACACTCGAGGACCTCCGGCGCGAGGAGGGTGGAGCCGAAGGCTACGCGAAGCGACTTCGCCACGGGGAAATCGGACAGGGGCTGAACGATTACGACACGATCTTTGCGGAACTGAAAAGTAAAGGCTTCGACGGCTGGATCAGCATCGAGGACGGGGTCGACGGGATCGACCAGCTGGCCCGAAGCGTCTCGTTTCTTCAGAAGAAGATCGGTGAGTATTGGCCGTAGCTTGTGTGGCGGGTGTCGTCTAGACCCGCCCCGCGATGCTGCCCGAGTCCGATCAACCGTGGCTTAAATTCACCGAAGTCACCCCGGATTCAAGGCACGAGTCCTTCCGGAGACGGAGGCGCTGACATCTTATTGACAATTTCGGGTTTGGAAATCTGTTGCTTCTGTCGCTAATTTGAGAAATGAAGTTATCTCTGTCTCCTTTCATTTATTCCGGCCTGATCAGTCTCTTCTTCATGAACGCGAATGCCGCCCCGGAGCACGATCAATTGAAGGCCTTCCCCGATGCGGAAGAAGGTCAAAAGCGACACGTCATTGTTCTCCCGGAGAAATCCCGCGATGAAGAAACCGCTTTTCAGGTGGAACTGATTCCCGGCAAAGTCATCATGACCGACGGAGTGAATCTGTTCCGTCACGCCAGCCGGATCGAATCGCGGCCGCTGGAAGGATGGGGCTACACTTTCTACGAGGTGATGGGCAAAGACCTCTTCATGAGCACCTTAAAGGCGGTGCCGCCGGGAGCGGAAAAGGTGGAGTCCTTTGTCAGCGGCGAGTCTTTGATGATTGATTACAACAGTCGTCTCCCCATCGTGGTCTATGCCCCGCTCGGAGTTGAAATCCGCTACCGGATCTGGGAAGGAGGCGAAACGAAGACTGCCGAATAGATCAGCATTGAGGCAACCCTGATTGAATCCTCTGCCAAGCCGCCGTCCCTTTACGCCATCAGCTCCGGGATTGGTCTTCCATCGTTCACGATCGGAGTGGGCCTGCCATTGAAGTCATCGATCGTGACTTTCGAGGAATCGATCCCGAGATGGTGATAGATCGTGGCGAGGAAATCGTGAGGCCCGCAGGGGCGTTCGATTACATCTTCCCCCCGCTTGTCGCTTGCGCCGATGACGCCCCCGGTCTGGATGCCTCCTCCGGCCCAGATGTTGGAAAAGGCTCGCGGCCAGTGGTCGCGCCCCGGCTGCAGGGTCCCGGTCGGGCCGCTCGCATTTCCGGCCCCGGTGCTGCGATCGTATTTGATTTTGGGAGTCCGTCCGAATTCCCCGGTGACGACGACGAGGACACGCTTGTCGAGCCCGCGTGCATAGACGTCTTCAATGAGAGCGGAAACCGCCTGATCATAGTTGGGCATTCGAAACCGGAGCGCTTCAAATTGATGCTGGTTCACGGCATGGTCATCCCAGTTGTTGACTCGTCCGCAGAGAGGCCCGCTCAGGGTGCTTGTCACGATGTCGACGCCCGACTCGACGAGACGGCGCGCCATGAGCAATTGCTGTCCCCAGCGATTGCGACCGTAACGATCCCGGGTCCGGGGATCCTCCTGACTCAGGTCGAACGCGTCCCTCGTTTGTGGATTTGTCAGGAGGGTCATCGCCTGGGTTTCAAATTCATCGAGTGCTCCGAGTTCGCCCTGCATGTCGAAGTCACGTTCCATCTTGTCGAGACTCTTCCGCAGCGCGAGCCGGTCGCTGAGGCGCTTCATTTCCGCCGGGTCGGAAAGCCCGATGTTGGGAACCGCGAAGTTCGGACGATTCGGGTCGTCGGTGACGGAAAAAGGTCCAAACGCATTTCCGAGGTAGGCAGGCCCGCTGTAGTTGGCCGGGGCCGGATTCACTCCCACATAGTGGGGCAGGGGGTTACTTCGATCCCCTTCCTGTGACCGGAGATAGTTGGCGACCGACATCCAGTCGGGGAGGCGCGGCTCAGGTTTGTCCCTCGTATCGGAGTCCCCCGAAAACATCTGCATCGATCCCGCCGGGTGGCCACCTGCCCCCTGGTTCATGGAGCGGAGGATCGTGAACTTGTCCGCAATCTTTGCCTGCATCGGCATGAGTTCGGTAATTCTTGTCCCCGGCACCTTGGTCGAAATCTCTTTGAAGGGACCACTGTATTCGCTGCCGCTGTCCGGCTTTGGATCGTAGGAATCGACGTGAGACAATCCCCCGGGAAGCCAGACCATGATGACGGCGGTCTTTTCGTGATCGGGCTTCAAAGCATTCTCCGCGCGAAGTCGGAGCAAGCCGGGCCAGCTCAGTGAAGCAAAACCGGTCAGGCCGACTTGCATGAAACCGCGGCGTCCCAGAGGGCCGCGGCAACGCTCGAATGGTGAGGGTGTCAGGATTGAGGACATAATGAGTCGGGTCTCGGGTGAAAATTTACGGCATCCCGAAGGCGGCCAGTTCTTTGCCATCGGTGCCGTTCCAGACGCGAAGAAAACTGTCTTCGCCTCCGCCAATCACGATTTTCCCATTGGGAGTGCTGGCTGCGGCCTGCATAAAATCAGGAAGCTTGGAAATGGATCGAACCTGGCCCCCGTCGTCGCGAATGATCCGGATCAGGTTGTCTCCGGCCGAGGTCACAATCTGGTTGGTGGCTCCGATGAATTGCAGCGAAGTCACTTCTTTGGTCCAGCCTTCGATCTTCTTCTTCCGCTCACCGGAAATCATGTCCCAGGAATTCACCACTCCGTCAGCGCCGGCCGTGGCAAGGACCCGTCCATCGGCGCGAAAGGCGACTCCCGTGACATAATGGGTGTGGCCTTCGAAAAGGTTGCGTTCTGTCCCTGAATCCACTGCGGTGACGCGGGCGATTTTATCCGCCGCACCGGAAGCGAGAAGTTTTCCATCGGGGGAAAAGGCCAGGCTGAGGACGCTGTCGGCATGTCGTTCTTTCCACGTCGCGGTGAGCTTTCCGGAATCGGCGGCAAAGAGAGCGATATCGCCGGTTCGGGAGGGTTCTCCGCCTCCGGTCGCGAGGATTTTTCCATCCGGACTGAAGGTGACGGCATTGACCCGATCGGGAAAGAGCGTGGCATCATCCACTCCGCCGAGGACGCGCTCCAGCGACCACTGCGGAGATCCCTCTGTTTTGAGAAGAGATCCGTTCGCCTGGACGGCGACAAAGGCGCCATCCGATTGAAAACCCAGCGAGACTCCTGCCGTGGCTGATCCCGAAATCTGCGAAACGGCCGTTCCTGAGACCAGGGCCCATGCGCGGAGAGACCCGTCATCAAAAGCAGCCGCAACGAAAGCGGAATCCTCCGAAAACCTCAGCGCGAGAGGTTTTGCCTTCAGTTGGGTGAGTTCTTTGTTCGTGGCGGCCAGCTCAGTGGTCGCCTTGGCCTGGGCTGCTTTCGCGGCCTCGACCGCCGCATTGGCTTCGGCGACCTTCCTTTCATTCTCCGCCTTCGTCTCAATGATGCGCTTTTTCTGCGCTTCCGCGTCGGTGATGTTACTTTGCTCTGCCTTGAACGCGGCGATGGCATCACTTTCGGCGGTTTCCGCAGTGATCAATTTATCCTGTGCGCTTTTCAGGGCCGCTTCGAGTTTCGGATCCGTCTTCTTTTCGGCCACGGCTTTCGCAAGGGTCGCAGCAGCCTCGTCGACGACCTTCTGAGCCGCGATCCGTGCCTCTTCCTTCGGCTTGATCTCCTTCTCCCGGAGCGGGAGGTTTTTGTTGCTCGCGACGATCGCGTCTTCGGCTTTTTTCAAAAATTCATCGAGCGATTTGGTCCGGGCTTCGATCTCAGTTGCGACCGATTTCTGAAAGGCCTGCTCCAGGGTCTTTTCCGCAATGGTCCACTCCAGTGCCGCAATCTGCTTCGCTGAATTCACGCTCTCCCGCAGCTCAATGAGGGGCTTCGCCGTTCCGGTATCCCAGAGCCGAACGACACCGTCCGCGCCTCCTGTTGCCAGTTGCTTCCCGTCGGAAGAAAGCGCCAGGCTGAGCACCCCGGACGCGGGGACCTCTTTGAGAACCTTCGCTTCGGAGATGCTCCAAATCCGCACTTTATTATCCGCGGCGGCAGTGACGACTTGATCCGGCGTCGCTCCGGCGATGATCGCCGTGACCGCTCCCCCGGCTCCTTTGAGAATTCCGGGAACGGTGTCCGAAGGGGAGGGGGAAAGAGGCCAAACCCGGGCGACTTTGTCATCCCCCCCGGTGACGATTGCTTTTCCGTCGGCTGTCCAGGTCAGGGCTTTCACCGCGATTTTTTTCGCCGCGGCCAGTTGCGCCTGAGCGCTGTCCGGGGTCGTCGCGGCATCCGCGACCGTCTTCTCCAACTCCGGGTCGGGCGAGAGGTGGGCGGGGAGCCTTTCACCAGTATCGAGACTCCAGACGGTGAGTTCCCGGTTTTGGGAAAAGACCGCGAGCTTCGAAGCGTCGGGAGACAGGCTCAGGAGAGGGGTGGCACCGGTCGCCACACCCTCGATCTTGCGAAGCACTTTCCCGTCCGCCGCCTTGAGAATCAGGACCGCTCCGGCCTGGTCGATCCCGGCGATCGTTTTTCCATCGTGTGAAAGGGCCGATGTTTCCAGCTGGAGGGCCGGATCCCCTTTGCGTTGCGACACCGGGGTCTGCTGCCGCTTCCAGATCTTCACTTCGCGAAAGCTTCCCGACGCGAGACGACTGCCGTCGGGACTGAACGCGAGCGAATTGACGAGCGCGCGATGCGCGCCGCGTGCCTCTTCACCTGGATCGGTAATCTGCGTGACGAAGCTTCTCGTCGCGAGGTCGTAGAGAGAAATCTGATTGGAACGACCGCAGGCGGCAAAGCGTCCATCGCCGGTCATGGCGACCGTGTAAATGGGATCGACTCCGGTCGCGAGAGGCTGCCAAACCACTTTCCGGACGTCCTGAACCGAGGAATGAGCGCCTTCGTCGATCCAGCGTTTCAGGGTCGCGATCTCTTTGTTGGTCAGTTTCACCGCCCCGGTTTTGTTCTTCGGAGGAGGCATCTCCATTTCGTCGGTATGAATCGAGGCTTCGACGAGAATACTCTCACTGCTGTTGCCCGGAACGATGGAAGGCCCGGAGTCGCCTCCTTTGATCATCAACTCCGGCGTCTCCATGTTCAGCCCCGCCTTCGTCGTGGTCTTGTTGTGGCAGGAAATGCAATTCGCCTTCAGAAAAGGATACACGTCCCGATAAAAATCGGTCTCACCGGCGTGCAACCCGCTGAGAAGAACCAGCGGCAGCCAGGCGGCAAAGGATGTCCGGAGGAGAGGCTTCATTTTTTGTCCGCGGTAGCGACGGTGGTGTCCGCTTCTGCTGATTTCACCGAAATCCGAATCGGCCTGGAAACGTAAATATCCACGCGATCGGTCGGTGCCGCCGCTTTCGTGACGGCGGCGAGTTCCTTGATCGCCTCCGCTTTCGCCGCCTCGGCGACTTTCTGCTTTTCCGCTGCCGCTTTCGCGGCAGCCTCGGCTTCCGCCTTTTTCTCCGCCGGAGCTTTCGCGGCCACGGCCGTTAGTTTTTCCGCTTCTGCCGCCGCCGCCGTGGCTTCCGTCTCCGCTTTGTTCTTCGCCTCCTCCGCTGCCGGAACGGCATCGGGATGGTAGCTGTATTTGGCCACGGCGCCTCCATAGAAAGCAATCGTGTAGTCCCCGGGCGGCACCTTCAGGGCCGCCAGATCCACGGTCACATCGTGCTTGGCGCTCTTGAGAGGAATCTCGAACGCAGGGATTTTTTCGAATCCGGCGCCATAGGCATTCACCTTGATCGAGGTTCCGGTGAAGTCGCCGTTCCAGGTCGCCTGAAGCGGGATCGTCAGCTTCTCACCCTCCTTAGCCTCCCAGACTTTGTCTTCCGCCGCCGAAAAAACCATCGGCGACTTTTCTGAATCGCTCACCGAAACGGGAATGTTCCCGACGAGGCGCGGGCTCGGGGTTTCCTGCTTCGCATCCTTGACGGGCCACTCCATCGTCGCGAGTCGGCAGGGGCGGGTCACCGCTTTGCCGTCAATCACCGCGGTGCCCGAAATCGTGGCGAGGGAGAAACCGGGCTTCGCGGAAGGATCGGCGTTGAGAATGACATGACCGACCGAACTGCCCTTCGCAATTTTCAATCCGGTCGCAGTCACGCCCGGGGGCAGGTTTTTCATCTCCAGTTGAATTTCCCCGTCAAAACCGTCACGGCGTACCGTGAGAACTTCGAGTGTCATCGCGGCTCCGGCGCGCAATGCCATCGGTTTGGAAAAAGCGGCGCGGTCCCCGTTGCGGAGCGTCATGTGAACGCCCCACGCGGCGAGGGCGAAATCGGGCTGGGCCTTGCGAATGATGAGCCGATACTCATTCGCCGGTTCGTTGCGGGTGCCGCCAAACAAGTCCCGAACCTGGAGTCGATGCACCCCGTCCTCTTTGATCTCGACCTGGCCGAGGACATCGGGCGATCCCACGTTGTAGGGCGGTCCATCGTAGGAGTAGCCGTTCGTGGAAACCTTGACGGGACTCCCGATGTCATACAACTCCGCGATATCGGTCAGGGTGGGTTGCCCGTCTTTTTCGGAAACGCTCTGGACGAGAACGAAAGGATCCGTCGGCAGCCCGAGGCGCTCGGAAGCGACTTCGACCCACCAGACCTCGCCCTTCTTCGCGGTGAACTCGTAGGTGTCGACGTCGGCAGCGGGGAAAAAGCTGCCCGAGATATCACAGGGCAAGGTGATCTTCTGCGCGCGGTCCGCTTCATCATTCGGCTCCGCTTCGGTGGCAGTCGCTTTCGAGGCGAGGCCCGGCGGCGGCCATGACATCGAGCTGACCGGGGCAGTTGCGGGATGGCGCGGGGGAGGGCCGGAACCGGGTGCCTCCTGCAGCGCGAGTCGATAGAAATGGCGCTCACTCCCCTGGTAGGTGAGGTCGTTCACTTTGATGATATAGGTGCCGCTTTCCGTGGGGGAAAAATCGATCACGCCTCCGGTGCGATTCACCATGAGATCGCGCCCTTCCGCGTCGGCGAGGATGACGACCGGAGTGAGTTTGGAATCGATCCCCACGGCAGCGCACTCAACCGCATAGCGTTTCCCTTTCTCCGCCGCGAAGGAATAGAAGCCGATCGAACGTTTCGCCATGACCGCATTGGCGACCGAGTTCACGGACAAAGCCACCGCGCTTTCGATCGATTGATTCGTTTCCGTCACCGTGACTTCCGGAACCGCCCCCACGGTGAAGGCACGCGGGGAGGAAACCCCGAGCCGGGAAATGACCCGTGCATCGTGAACTCCGACCGGAGCGTCGGCGGCGACGGTGACCGTGAATTTGTTCTCGACGACCCGGCCACTCTCATCCGTGACCGGCTTCGCGGTGATCTTCGGTGTCGAGAAGATCAACTCACTCACCTTCTCCAAATGCTGCCCGGTGATGGTGACTTCCACCGTTGTCCCGGTCTGCGCGCCCATCGGCATCGTCGTGAGAAGATGAGGGGAGGGGAGGCACACGAGCTGGCCGGACGCCGGTGTCAGCAATCCTACTAACAATAACCCTAAAAGGGATGAGGAGAGGTATTTGGAAATCATGGTCTCAGTGATTGTAGAGAAATTCCTTCGTGTTCATGATCGCCCAAAGGAGGTCTTCAAAAGCCTGGCGTTTCGCGACCTTGGGATCGAGCGGCTTGCCGTTCGCGTCGGTCCGGGGCTTCGCGAGATAGTCTTCGGCGATGCTGATTTCCTCGCCGGTAGGACGACGGGAAAAGGCGGTGAGATAAATCTCGGTGATCCCGTCGATGTCGCTCGTCTCCGCCCGGGAAAGCAGGTCCGCCCTTCCTTTCGAGACCGAAAGCTTACCCTTCACCTCGGCGGAATTCATGAGGTGCAGACTCTGCGCAAGACTCGAGGACTGAACCCGCTCGCATTCACAGACGCTGGCTCCGTCGGGGCGGCCGAACACTTTCAGGAAGGCGGATGAGTTGTAGCTGTTGTCGGGCAGCGCGACCGCCCGGGTTCCGGGAGGGAGATCGGCAAAGTCGGTTTTCGATCCTGCCAGCAAATCGACCGAATCGAGGAGAACCTCCGCCTGCATCCGCTTCGGATAGAAACGCGAAAAGTTCTGCTGATCGACCGCGTTGTGCTCATTCGGCCGGGAGCTGAGCTGATAGGTTTGGCTGTTTGTCAGGAGGCGGATGGCCTCCTTCAAATCGAATCCACTTTCAATGAAGTGATCGGCAAGTGCATTGAGCAACTCGGGATTCGTTGCCGGATTGGTGTCGCGAAGATCGTCCTCCGGCTCGACAAGACCGATTTTGAAGAAGTGCTTCCAGTAGCGGTTCATGAGCACCTTGGCAAAGAACGGATTCGACTCCCCGCTCATCCATTCGGCGAGAAGGAGGCGCGGGTCATCATCCGGGGAAATCTCCAGGGTCGGTCCGCCCAGTCCCGCGGGTTTGACGGGCTCTCCCGTTTTCGTGTTTTCAAACTCAGCGACTCCGCGCTCGTGGAAAATGAGATCTTCCCCGGCGATCGCGGTCGGCTTTCTCCCGACCTGGCTGAAGAAGGCGGCAAGACTGTAGTAGTCGTGCTGACTCCAACGCTCGAACGGATGATGATGGCACTGCGCGCATTGCATCCGCACCCCGAGGAAGAGCTGCGCGACGTCCTCCAACTGCTCCTTCGGCAATTTGACCCGCTTGTACCAGGCCACAGGGGGATTTTCGACGATGGTTCCGGTCGCCCCGAGGATCTGACGGACGATTTCATCGTAGGGTTTGTTCGCGAGAAGACTGTCCCGGACCCACGAGTGAAAGGCGAAATTCGCGGTGATGTCGGCTTTGCTCTCCCGCTTGTTTTTGAGCAGGGCGGTCCACTTGTTCGCGAAATAATCCGCGTAATCAGGACTGGCGAGGAGGGTGTCGATCGCCGCGGAGCGCTTCTCCGGATCCTGGCTCGCGAGAAAGGTTTCCGTTTCCCCGATTGAGGGAAGTCGTCCGGCAATATCGAGGGTAACGCGGCGGAGAAAGGTTTCGTCATCGCAGACTTCGGAGGGCGGCACTCCGATTTCCTGCAAATTGGCGAAAACCATTTCGTCGATAAAATTCCGGGTCGGCGGAAGGTTTTCCACCGGCGCTCCGAGCGGGATCGAAACGCTGAAGGTTGAAACCTGCCCCCCGTAGCGAACCATGATCGCGACGTTCCCGGGGAGATCCGAGGTCTCGACGAGACCGAACTCGCCCGCTCCGGCCATCGCTTTGTTGTTCGCTTCGTAAAGAGCGAGATCCGTGACATCGCGCTGACTGCCGTCCGAGTAGTGGGCCATCACCTTGAGCTGCTGGGTCGTATTGATCTCCATCACCTTGCGGCTCGGCTGGATCTCGATGGAAGCCAGCGTCGGATCCGATTCCCCGGCGTAAGGCATCCCCTGACCGATCCAGCGAACGAGGGTCTGGTAGCTCCCGGACTCCGGATCGAGTTTCTTTCCCCCGCCGTGAGGAACCACATTGGCCGCTTTCAAAAGGAGGAGGCTTTGCTCCGGTGCATTCGGAAAGACACGTCGGCCCCTCGCCTCCTTCACAATATGCTCGTAGTCCTCCTGTGGCTCAAAGCCCAGCAGGGAAAGACGGAACCCGCGCTGGCCCACATCGGCCTTGGCATGACAGCCGCCCGAATTGCAATGAGCTTTCGTCAGGATGGGAACGACATCGTGAACGAAATTGACCTCGTCATCAGATTCTGCAAAAGCGGAAAGGTGGAAAGTCGAAAGGACAATCGCTGAAACGAGAAAAGATTCCGGAAAGTGTCGGAGAGGGATCATGGCAAATCGCCTGCGAACAGGCCGGCTCGAAGAAGGAAGGATCAAAAGCAGGCCTCAAGGGACCGGTTTGGAGAACACTTCCGGGTGGCACCGTATCGGAAATCCCCCTCAGGCCCAATCACCGCATCGCGCTATGCCTTTCTCCCTCACGGTGAGGGGACTGCTGTCTCGGGACTGCTTTTCGACCCCGGGCTTTGACGCGTTGTCTCTGCCTTGCCGCGGAGTCGCTTCAATCCGCGTAAGTTGACTCTGTGGTAAATTGCCACAGCCTATCTGTCATAAGCAAATCCATTCGAGTCAGTGACGAACTGGCCGCTTACGCGGAGGAGGCGGCAGCGGTCGCGCATCGTTCACCGCCTCAGCAGATTGAGCATTGGGCGCAGATCGGCCGGGTCCTCGAACCGGCGCTCTCCTACCATGCCAAAACGCAGGTGAAGCGCGCGAATCCGGCAAGCCGCGACCATCTCGAGGCCGCGCTCGCCGATGTGGAAACGCCGGAAGGCATCGCCCGGGCGCAAAGAGTGATCCGCCGGACCGGGGGATCGATCGAGTCGTCAGATTGAGCCGGAGAGTTTCCTTTTCATGTCTGATTCCCCGCCGCTCATCTATGACAACCGTTCCTTTGCGATGCCTTATCGTTTTCTCGCTGAGTTTCGATCGGGGGCACCGGTTCGACGTGCCGGGGTCAACCCACCGGACTGGGCCGCCCGATTTTTCTCCTGACTCGAAAGAGGCCTGCGGGGCGTAATCGATGCGGGCAAAGCCCTGTCACCCGCTCCATGGATTCCATCACTCAGGCTGCCCTAGGCGCGGTTGTCGGCGAACGACTTCTCGGTAAGAAGCTCGGCCGCAGCGCGATTGGCTGGGGCGCGCTCGTCGGGACGCTGCCCGATCTTGATATCCTGGTCTACCCGTGGCTGGATCCCATCGCGGAGCTCTATTGGCATCGGGGGATTTCGCATTCTCTCGTCGGGGTCATCATCGGCACGGCTTTGTTCGGCTGTATCCTCACCCGTTTCCGGAATCGGGAAAAGGCGCTCCGAAGGCGGAACGGATCGGTGATCGGACTTCCGCTCGTGCTGCTTTTCCTCTTTCTGAATTTCGCGAGCCATGTCCTCATCGACTGCTTCACGGTCTACGGAACCCAGTTGCTCGAACCGTTTTCGAACCGGCGCTTCGGGCTGAGCAATTTCTTCATCATCGATCCGCTCTTCACGCTGCCGCTCCTGATCTGGATCGCGGCGGCCGTGATTCGGAAGCAGCCTGCGGGCACCGCGCCGAAGGGGGTCGTCGCCGCCTCCAGCATGTGGATCGCGGGATACGTGGCGTTCAGCTTTGCGGCGCAGGCGATTGCGACTCAGCGCTTCGAAAAAGAGCTGGCCGCTCAGGGAATCGTGCCGACCAGGAGCCTCGTTGCGCCAACGCCATTCAACACGCTCGTCTGGCGCGGCATCTTCGAAACCGATGACGCCTTCCGAATCGGCTACTGGTCGGTGACCGACTCGGAGGAACCGCTCGTTTTCAAAAAGGTCGAAGATTCCCGTCACCTGCTCACGCCCTACCTCGAAGACCGGGGTATCGCGTGCGCGATCTGGTTCAGCGAAAATTTTCTTCTCGTCGAGCCTTCCCCGGAGGGCGGTTTCCTCCTCAACGATCTCCGCTTCGCCGAGTTCTGGCCTGACGATACCGATGGCATGCCACGCACCTTTTTCTCCTGGCAGGTTGTGCCCGAGGCGATGGAGGGCGGGCCGGTCTTCCGGCAGGTGAGGAGCAGCCGGCCGAGTCTGTCGCGATTTGCCGAGGCGTTCGAGGCAAGACTGAGGGGGGATCGTAATGCCTTCCTCCCCTGACGGCGAATGATCCCGGGCTTCATAAACCCTGACACCAGAGCGTGTTCGAAAACCTACTTTTTCAACCAATCACAGATGGCAGCGAGTTTGACGA
>JARGOP010000145.1 GCA_029233965.1 Verrucomicrobiales bacterium
GCGGTTTGCCGGGGCATTGCGGTCGGAAGATTGGCATCTTCCGCTACGGGGGCCGATCAGCCTGTCCGGGGAATCTTCACCCTGATGATGCCATGGCGGGGGCAATGTGTTTCTGCTACACCCTTCACCTCTATGCCAGCCTTCCGTTACTTCTTCCCGGCTTTTCTCTCGTTCGCTCTCCTTGCAGGCTTCGCGGTGGCGCAGAAGGGGAAGAATAAGAAAGAAAAAGAATATCCCAAAAAGGAGTTCTATTCCGGAGCGCCGATCAAGGCGCTCATCGTCACCGGTGGTTGCTGTCACAACTATTTGTTTCAAACCTTTGCTCTCGGATCCGGCGTCCAGAAGGTTGCCAACGTCGACTTTGAGGTCGTCCACGTCGGTGGCACAGGCACTGAGGCGATGATCGACCTCTACGATGAGGCCGACTGGGCCGAGCCTTATGACGTCGTGATCCACAACGAGTGTTTCGCGAACACGGCGGATCCGGATTACATCCGTCGCATCACCGAAGCCCATCGCGGCGGGGTTCCTGCGGTGGTCGTTCATTGTGCGATGCATTCTTATCGCGCCGCCGAGATCGACGACTGGCGCGAGTTTCTCGGCGTCACGAGTCGCCGTCACGAGCACCAGTCGAATTATCCGGTGAAGGTCCAGATGGCCGATCATCCAGTTATGGAGGGATTCCCGACCGATTGGGTCACACCGATGGACGAGCTTTACCTGATCGAAAAGCTCTGGCCGAATGCCAAAATGCTCGCGAGCTCGGTCAGCGAAAAGGACAATTCAGAGCACCCCGTGATGTGGGTGAACCATTTCGGCGGGACCCGCGTCATCGGGACCACCTACGGGCACACCGACGAGACCTTCAGTGACGATGTTTTCATCCGTTTTCTCGCCCGGGCCATTGTCTGGACGTCCGGCGTGACGGACGAGCCTGCTGTCGCCCTCGTGGAATAACTTTCGTTTGGTTCAGAGACGGGGAGGTTGGGGATTCATTCTCCGGCCTCCCCGGATTCTGTTTGGGGTAGGGGAGCGGGCCATCATTCCGAAAGGGCAGATGGATCGCGGAGGCGTTGCGATCGGAAGGTTCGCATCTTCCGCTACAATATTTCTTCCGGCTCTCCCGAAGGAGCCGGCGGCATCGGAGAAGAAGTCTTCTCCGGAACTTCTTCGGCAATTTGAGGAGCGAGAATCTTGAGGTTATCGAGCTTCATCTTTTTGAGATGATCCCGGGCCTCTTCCGGGAGACCTTCGATTCCAAGATCGGCATTGTAGGAACCGGAGTAAACCTCTTCGCCACGGCTGTCCTTGATGACGATCCGGTGACCGTCTTCCTCGTTTGTGATCGAAACTTCCCCTTCATCGTTATCGATTTTGATGACCCCTTCGGTGCCGAAGACGCGGACGGGAAAGCCGGGATTGACGGAGACGGCCGGGGGGCGCCCGGAATTTTCGGGCCGGGGGCGCGCCCGATCCTCTCCTCTATTTTCCTGACTTCTTTCAGGCTGACGTTTTTCCATCCAGTGCTGCCAGTAATCCTGCTGCTGCTTGAGGTGCTCCTGCCACTGTTCCGGCGAGAGGCGATCGGCGTCCATTCGCGGTCGAATCCGGGGAGCTCCTTCGTCGATTTGCCCAAGCTCGACGCTGATGGTTTCCTCGGCTCCCTTGCGAAGGAAAGTGAGCTTCACTTGCTCCGAGGCATCTTTCTGCCTCACGAGGAGGGAAAGGTGTTCGGGGGAGATCAGAGCCTGATCATCGAAACGCAGCAGAATGTCGTTTTTCTTTAAGCCCGCGCTTTCGGCTGGTGAGTCGGCAACGACATCGTGGATTTGAATCCCGAATCCTTCCGGAATTTCGAGATGCTCCCTCAGCGGGGGAGCAAGGTGGAGTGTCGAAACTCCGAGAAACGTGACTTTTTCTTTCGTTTCGCGCTCGTTTTGCGGCGCTTCAGGGGTGTTCCTGCCTTCCGGTTCTTGATCGTCTCCATAGGCGGGTAGAATTCCGATGAGGCTGAGAAGGGCAATCGCCGGGAAACTGATAAGAGTTTTCATGAGCAGGATTCAGTCAGTTGGAAGAGGGATGATGACCTCTTCGCTGCGAGGCTGGAAGTAGCGGATGCTGGTTCCTGTCTCGGGGTCGTGCCAGTGGTAGGCGTCGCGATATTCGAGTTTCATTTTTTCGCGGGGGCCCTCTTCGGTCTCAACGAGGCCGCCGGATGATGAGTTCACGAGAAATCCCTGCGCCGAGACCGGCTGAAAATGACCGGCTTCGAGCGAGCTGACCATCGCGGGTGCTTGAATGCTGGTGCTCGACTCTGCGACGACTGCTTCATGGCTGGGATTCAGATGAGGGCCATAGTGAAAGGAGGCGTAGGCCAGCATTCCGAAGGTGCCGACAAGAGCGAGGGGGATGAGGCGATGCCACTTGAGGGGCGCTTCGGGGCCCCGAGACGGGTGCTCCGAAAAAATTTGCTCGCAATCGTCTTCAAGAGCGCGCAAGAGATCAAACTCCAGCGGGTTGGGCTGAAGGTTTTTCAGCAGCGATTCCAGTTCCTGGTCGCTCTCCGGAAGGTCCGGCTCTGGAAAGTTCTCACTCATCCTTGTGGGTAGAGCGAGAACCCGCGGGAATTCTGTTTAAAAATTTTGCG
>JARGOP010000085.1 GCA_029233965.1 Verrucomicrobiales bacterium
TCTTTTCGGAACCTTGGCAGGTTCCGCTACAGGCCTACCGGGAACGCGCTTTCTTCGCCCCCGTAGCGGATGCCGCCAGGCTTCCAATGAACGCTTTCTTTCCAATGAACGCACTTTTTTCGGAACCTTGGCAGGTTCCGCTACAGGCCTACCGGGAACGCGCTCTTTTACGATGGCCGTCCACTTCGAACCCCGATTTCGGCAATGACCCGTTCCACGACCTCCTCCACGCTAAGTTCGGAACTGTCGACAACGATGGCGTCCTCCGGAACCACCAGCGGCGAGGCTTTACGACTGGAGTCCGTCTTGTCACGAGCGGCAATCGAATCAGTGATCCCCTCAGCACGACGACGCTGTTCCCGAACTTCCGGAGAGGCATCGATATAGAATTTGTAGGGCGTATCCGGAAAGACAACGGATCCGATATCGCGTCCTTCCATCACGAGGCCTGTTTTTTCCGCATAAGCGCGTTGCTCAGCGACAAGGCGGGCGCGAACTTCGGGGATCGTCGCAATCACCGAGACATTGCTGTTCACGTCCGCGGCACTCAGTTCCTCCCGGGTCAAAAACCGCCCGTTCACGGCAAAGGTTCCGAGCCCCTCCTCTTCCCCTCCCTTGAATTCGGTTTCACCAAGCAAAGCAATTACCGCATCGGTATCCGCCGGGGAAATCCCTTTCTCCAGCGTCAGCCAGGTGAACGCACGATACATTCCCCCGGAACTCACGAAAACGATGCCGAGTTCCTTCGCAATTCGCTTTGCGACGGTGCTTTTACCGGACGCAGCAGGTCCATCAATGGCGACGATGAGAGCAGAAACTGACATGCCGCCTAGATTGGCCTTCTCGGGATCAACCCGCAACGGATTTCCTTGGCAAAAATCTCTTGCCCATCGCCCGCGAGTCCTTATCCGTGACAGGTATGATTCTTGCAGATTCTGAGATCCTTGAAGCGATGGCACGCGGCGAAATTGTGATTGAGCCCTATGACCGGAGTTGTCTGGGCACCAACAGCTACGACGTTCATCTCAGTAAGCATTTAGCGACCTATAAGAACCGCGTTCTCGATGCAAAAAAGCACAACGAGATCGAGCATTTTGAAATTCCCGAAGAGGGTTTCGTTCTGGAACCACAGATCAATTATCTCGGGTCCACCCTGGAATACACCGAGAGCCACTCTTCGGTTCCCTTCCTCGAAGGAAAATCAAGCGTCGGTCGTCTCGGAATGGATATTCACGCAACTGCCGGGAAAGGCGATGTCGGGTTCTGCAATTACTGGACGCTTGAAATTTCGGTGAAGCAACCGGTCCGCGTCTACGAAGGTATGCCGGTCGGTCAGCTCATCTACTTCCGGGTCGAGGGTCAGATTTTGACCCCCTATAACACGAAGAACTCTGCCAAATACAACGGCAGAACTCCCCTCCCCGTCGAATCGATGATGTGGAAGAACAAGTTTTGAGGAGGAGGGGAGTAGAGGAGTAGAGGAGTAGAGAATTCTCAAGGAGGCGCGCGCCTACTTTCCTACTTTCACTCCGCGAAGCGGAATCTACTTCATCCCGTTCGCATTTCTCCAGTCTTCATTGGATCCGAATGGATACAAGGTCCCGTCGATGACTGCTTCCATCCCCACCGAAGACAGGCGGCGGCCCATGATCGAATCCACTGAGAGGTCGTAGACTCCGGTATAGGTGCTGTTGACCGACGGCGAAAGGAAAGTCTGGAAGTAGCTCCGTTGCGTCGGCTGCCACTCCGGCAGCCTGCTTTCAATCTGGATGTAGTAATCGCCCTGACCGAGGACGAGACCATCGAACAACACATTCCAGCGTCCCTCGAAATCCGCCAGAATCGTGCGCTCTCCCCCATAAATCAGGTCGCCACCTCCTCCGAAGATCCGAATGGTAAGGATCTCATTCGGTGAGGAAAAGCCTCCAAACATGGCCACGCGCACGGGGATGAGGCCGCTCGTTTGCCCCTCCTCTTCCTCCCGGTCGAAGAGAAATCCCCCCGGTTCCGCCATCATGAATCCCTGGAGAATACTGGATCCTCCGGAGATAAAGACCCCGTTGACCGAAGCTCCTTCCGCTCCTCTGATCTCGATCGTGATCGTCTCGGTGACCACGCCGCCGTTGCCGTCACTCACCGTGTAGGTGAAAACCTCGGTCCTGACATCAGTCGCCCGCAATTCGCGGACCTGCGCCAGATCATTATCAGGGGTGTAGACATAGGTTCCGTCCGCGGAGATCTGGAGGGTTCCGTAAAAACCGTCCACCTTCGTCACGCCACTTTCACTGACGGCTCCGCCCCCATTGGCTGCACCCTCGAATGCGATGCCGCTGAAAGTGACATTAACGACCTTCAAGATATCATCCGGTGCATTGCCGTCCTGATCGACGTCGGAATCGTTACCGAGGGCGTTGCCGAAGGCCACGTCCGCACCGCCGACACCGGCCTCGTAGACCGTTCCTCGATCCGGAGCGAGGAACGGAAGATCGTTCGTCCCGGTGATGGTGATCGTGACCGTCTCGGTATCGGACCCCGTGACCGGATCCGCCGCACGGATCGTATAGGTCAGCGTCAGGACTTCTCCTCTCGCGAGGAAATCAAAGGTCTCGGTGCCGCTGTCGAATTTCCAATTGATCGTCCCCTCGGTCGCTCCGCCCGAAATAATCGGATTACTGCTCGTCAGGGTGAGCATCGAAAGGAACTCGGCGGTGGTCAGGTTAAAGGCAGAGCCACTCACGACGACCGTCGGATCAATCGAAGCGCTCACGTTTCCGAGGTCGTAGACAGTCAGAGTGCCCTCCACGATGAGCGGCGCATTGGTTTCCGTCAGGGCCTCTGAGTCCGAATCGCCGGCCAGCACGACAATCGAGGGAGGAAGGTTTTCTTTTTCAATCCCCGTGAATGAGATCTCTTTTTGACTCCCTCCGAAGGTATAGGTTCCGGAACCGATCGTTGCCTGAGTGGTGGGCGTAAAGACAGGGTCAATCGCATCAAAGAGGTTGAGGACGTCTCCATCGCTCGTGGAAGACAGCCCGGGATCACCACCCGCCACGTTGATCTCGATGGTCTCGCTTGGAGTGATCGTGAAGACATCTTCATCTGATCCGCCACTGATAAGAACGGCGGCTCCGGCCGTGGTCACCGTCCCGGCAAAGGTCACGACGCCTCCTTCGATGTCACCGGCCCCGACTTGATCCACGGTGATAGCAATCTGTTCGTTCGCCGCTGCGAGGGTTCCGTTCAAATCGAAGACGAAGGCGTCATCCGCATTGAGGGTAATGCCGCCGTTGAGGGAGGTCACCGATACCGAATCTCCAATGATGACATCGCCTGAACTGGCGGTCGCGGTGAGATCACCTCGGACCACCGAGGTCTTGAAATCAAAGTCCTGGTTGTTGGTCAGGCTCGCATCGCTGTTCGGTCCCGTCGTGGTGACGCCGATGGCGCCGGTCACCTCAAGAGAATCAAGGGTGATGTCCGCGCCATCCGTGGTCGTCGCGAGGTTGGCGTCTCCGCCCACCGTGGTTGCTTCGCTGTCGGTGATCGCCCCACTGCTGGTGATTGTCAGGTTCCCGCCAATGTCGAGGCCCGTTGCCGTCGCATCCGCGCCGCCGATGTTGAGGGCCCCTGTGTTCGTGACCACAAAGTCATTCAAGGAGGATCCTTCGAGATTGCTGACCTGGATTTCGAGAGCTCCGTTCGTCCCTGTTCCGACGCTGCCGTTCGGCGCATTGAGAACCAAACGGGTGGCCACGATCTCGGTGTCGGCATCTCCCCCGTCGAGGATATCCCCGTTGGTTGAGTTGAGGATCACGGTTCCGACAGTTTCCAGTCCTCCGATTGTGATGTCCCCATTCGCGGTGATGTCGATGTTGCCCGCTCCGGTCTTGAGGGTTGAACCATCCGCCATCTCGAACTCACTTCCCGCGGTCACGGTGACCTTTCCGGCTCCACCGCTGAGGTCAATGTCGGTATTGCTGTCAATCGTCACGGTATCCGCCGTGAGGATGAGATCTCCATTCAAGGCGAGAGGGCCTCCCGTCGTCACCAGAGTGATCGTGTCATTCGCTTCCACTCCCGTGGTGGTCGTGTCAGGCCCGGTCGTATCGATGCGCAGACCTGCGGTCACGGCTGCGCCACTGATGATCACGGTTCGCGCATCCGGACGGCTCACCTGAGCCGGGGTCAATCCCAGCGTGGTGAGGACGAGGACTCCATTGGCTTCACGGATCGTGTAGGTGTCTGCCACAGCGTCGTATGTAACCGTCAGGGTGTCGACCGAGTCGTTGCCGATATCGGTGATGACCAGTTCGCCCCCTGCGGTCAGTTCAACCTGCGTTTCCGGCGCGCCGACGAAGAGAACGACATCGTTGCCATCACCACCGGTGTAGCTGATGACGTAGGTGTTGGTGCCATCGGTGACGGTAGCCCCCTCAGGAAGTCCCGAGAAGGTCGAGGTCACGAGGTCGGTATCATCGTTGGAAATAATCGTGATCACGGATCCGGGAACGAGATTCGCCGCCGAGTTGATACTCAGAGAGGCAGAATCCAAATCAACTGTCCCCTTCACCTCAAGGAGGTCCCCGTTGCTGATCCCGTCGAGGTCGATCGTGAAGAGTCCGGTCCCGAAATCAAGGTTGCCCTCGATCGGGTGGAGACCCGAGATCTAAAGAGTGTTTGTTACCCAAGGGGGAAATCGGGGTCGATTTCCGGAACTCAGGAAAAGGGGGTAAAGATCCAGCTTCTTATAAGAGAAAAAACCAAAAACAGCCCAAACATACTTTGGTCAAGCATCTGATTATCAGATTCAAAAATGCTGGCAAGAAATAATTTTCATTTATGCAATTTTTTCGCAGGCGTCGCTGCATGAGCGAGTTGCACAAGATTTTCCCCTCAAACGAACACGTGACGAATCGCCGCAAATTTGTGTCAAACCCTTTTCGGCGAGGCACTGATTCTCCGTCAGAGGAAAGCAGCTCTTTATCGAATTCGGAGTTGCGCAGGGAAATCCCTCGAAGGGCACGGGACCTTCGCTGCCCCGCAGATTTCCCGCTGCCGTCAGTTCAGCGGGCAGCCGCTCATGGAGAGCCTTCCCGATCGCATCCGGCCAGAGTCCCCCTCGCAGCCCCCGGTCCCCGGCAAAGACGAAGAGGATGTCGGGACACTCTTCCCCCGATGAGTTGCCGCCCAACTCTTTATGCCGTACACTTCGCGTCCCATGCCGGAAGTCCAACAGATCAGACGACTCATCCTTTCCCAGTTTCAGCAGTTCAAACTCTGCGATTTTGATTTCACCGATCCTTCGAGTGGAGAGACTCTCAAGCGCGTCTGTCTCACGGGACCAAACGGGTGCGGCAAGTCCACGATCCTCGCTCAGATCTACCATTCCATCGATCCCGGGATTCTCCCCCTTGCCGTCGATGAAGACCGCGAAGCGAACGCGCTCATTCTCGTGCAATACGGACTCGGCGCGCAAACCGTGTATCTCGCGCGCAACGGACTTGCACTCGGAGCTACCGGATCAAAGTTTTCCTGGTTCAGTGACGACATCGAAAATGCACCCGGCTGGGACGCTTTCCTCGACAAAGGAATGGGCTTTCATGAATTCGACGATCATTTTTCCGACTACGCGGTGAATGATGATGACAGTCTCTCCGCTCCAGACGTAGCCACCGCCTGGCTGAGCCCCGCGATGGACCTCATCGATTCAGAACCGGCAGACGATCTGCGCGAACTGGTCGATTCACTCACTGAAGAGCGGGCGCAGTTATTCAACCGTTTTCTAAAGCTCCCCGACAACCGGGACGAGACGGTGGCTTCCGTGGAGCAGCTGTTTGAAGAAGCCTATCCGGACCCTCTCGCGGAAATCGCGCTGGCCTGGAAGCCGGTTCTAGCCCCGGCCAACATCCGATTCTCCAGTGCTCACCCCGTCGGACTCCTCTCCGGTCGCACCGGGGAAAGCATTCCTTTTTCCTCCCTCAGCGCCGGTCTCCAACGCTACCTTCTCGGCACGGGCCATCTCCGCATTCTTGCGAAAACGAATGAATTCGCCCGCTCATTTTTTGTCATCGACGAGCCGGAAAACGGACTGGGACACCCCCTCGCCACCGCACTCCTCTCAGATTGCCTCGCTCAGATTCAAGGCGAGGACGCACAAGTCTTTGTCGCCACCCTGAGCAACGAAATCGTGGACAGCTTCAGCGGGCCTGAAATCTTTCGTCTCGAATTTGATGAGTCAAACGGCATCCGCATCGACCGCCCGATACCGGAGGCTTCTGCGGCGATCAAGGAACCGGCGAAAGGGGAAAAGAAGGTTCCGGTCACGCTCAAACCGAACGCGGTACGACTTGCCCGTTTGAAGAGAGAAATCAAAGAAACGGAAGACCAGGACGAACTTGCCGACCTCATCGACGAGCTCATGTCCCTCCGCGAACGCTGATGAAAATCCTCATCGCCTGCGACAAATTCAAGGGATCCCTCACCGCCGGCGAAGCCTGTGCCGCGGTGCGCGACGGGATTGTCTCAGCGCTCCCGGAAAAGAATTTCAGCATCCAACTTCTTCCGATTGCGGACGGAGGTGACGGGATTGCCAGGAGCCTGACCGAAGCACAATCCGGGGAATGGATTTCACTTGCGGTGTTGAATGCCCTCGGGTCTCCGGTCGAGGCCGGCTTCGGACTCATCGATCAGGGACGAACCGCCGTCATCGAAATGGCGGAAGCTTCCGGTCTCGCCCAGTTGGAGGCAACCCGCCTCGAACCCCGGGTTGCCAACACCTTTGGCACCGGACAGTTGATCAGGGCGGCCACCGGAAAAGGTGTCGACAAGATCATTCTCGGAATCGGCGGCAGCGCGACGAATGATGCCGGAACCGGAATGGCCCTGGCCCTTGGCTGGAAATTTCGGGATGAGTCAGGCGAAGAACTCGCTTCCTTCCCTGCAGACCTCCCGAAAGTCCGGGAAGTCATCCCTCCGGAAGGACCGCCCCTTCCCGAAATCATCGTCGCCTGTGATGTCGTGAATCCCCTCCTCGGCCCGGACGGGTGCACGCGGACTTACGGCCCGCAGAAAGGAATCGAGGAAACCGACTTCGCATTCTATGAGGCGGGACTCTCGCACCTCGTGAGTCTTCTGGGCGCAGAGGATATCGCGCGCAGTCCCGGCGCGGGGGCGGCAGGAGGACTCGGTTTCGGTGGAATCGTTTTTCTGAACGCGACCCTCACCCCCGGCTTCGAACTGGTCTCGGAAATTCTCGGACTCGAAAAGGCCGTGAGCGATGCGGATCTTATCATCACCGGAGAAGGCCGACTCGACCGTCAGTCCCTCGAGGGAAAAGCCCCCTTTGGCGTCGCCCGACTCGCCCGTGAGAAAGGCAAACCGCTTGTGACCTTCTGTGGCATCACCGGCGACGAGGGACTGGAGGAATTTTTCGGCCGGATCATCGAAATTCGTGACCCGGCTCTCAGCATCGGGGAAAACATCGCGCGAGGAAAAGCGCACCTCACTGCAGCAGCAAAAACGTTTGGTGAATCCCTGCTCCGCTGAGCCCGCCATTGCAACTCGCGTCAGCATGAGCGAAGACATCCTCATGCCCGAGCCTGATTACCTTCCCGGTCTGGAAAATCTCATGACAGGAGAAACGACTTTTGAGTTTCACCTCGGGGATTGCGTGGCGGGAATGAAGGCGCTCCCCGACGAATCCGTTGATCTCGTCGTGACTTCCCCGCCCTACAATCTCGGGATTAAATACGCCAACTACCGCGACAATCTCAGTAGCGAAGACTACCTCGCCTGGTCACTCGAGTGGGCCGGCGAAGTGAAGCGGCTCCTCAAACCGGAAGGCTCTTTTTTTCTCAACGTCGGTGCAGCCCCGGCCCAACCGTGGATGCCACATGAGATCGCACTCGCCCTCCGCGACCTCTTTGCCTTGCAGAACACGATTCACTGGATCAAATCAATCACCGTCGAACCTCGCGATAGCGAACCGGTCTCGGTCGGGCACTTCAAACCGATCAACTCGAAGCGCTTTTTGAACGACTGCCACGAGTACGTTTTTCATTTCACCAAGTCCGGAAAAGTTCCCGTCGAACGCCTTGCTGTCGGCGTTCCCTACGCGGACAAAAGCAACATCGCCAGGTGGGGGCACACCAAAGGTAACGACAAACGCTGTCGCGGAAACAACTGGTACGTCCCCTACGAAACGATCAAGCATCGGGACAAGGACCGCCCGCACCCCGCCACCTTTCCCGTCGAACTGGCGAGAAAGTGCATCCTCCTCCACGGAGGTGATCCCCCGGAGATGACGATGATGGATCCCTTCCTCGGGATCGGCAATGCCGCCGTCGCCGCCGATCACGCGGCCGTGAGTCGCTTCATCGGATTCGAGATCGACGAGGTCTATCTGACCGAAGCGAAGCGGAGGCTGGCGCTGTGAAGAATAACGAAAGGCCCGGATGCGGGAAGGACGAAGGGCCCAAAAACCCAAACTCGAAGGAATACCAAAACCCAAAATCGAGCCTTCGTCTATCAGCGAGCATCAACGCCACAGCATAAATTCGGACTCAACCCTTCGGACTTCCCCGGGTCCCTGGGTATTTCGTCATTCGTCATTCCTACTCCCCCACCTTCGCTTTTAGATCCGCCCAGAACGCATCGACATTGTCCTTGCGGATCTGTCTCCCCGGAATGGAAATGACCGGCCCGTTTTCCAGGCCGGAACGATTTCCGTTGGCGATCTCGTTGAGAAGTTTCATCGACTCATAGCCGTAGGCATACGGGTCCTGCACCACCGTGCCGTAGACCGTTCCCGCCTGGATCCCCGCGAGGGTTTCGTCCTGCTCATCGAATCCGATTACCTGCACCTCCCCGATTTTCCCGGACTGCTCAAGCGCCTGGAGAATCGCCGGTGGATTGTAGACGAAAAGCCCCACCATCGCATCAATGTCAGGAAATTTTGAAATCGTGTCCTCGGCGTTCGCCTTGGCCTGACTCAGGTCGAAACCATCCGTGAGCGTCCCGAGAATCGTGTATTTCTCCCCCTTGATCACCTCACCGGGAGGATCAAAACGCTCCGGGTCCACCGAGCGATCCAGGATCGCATCGATTACGCCCTGACGGCGCTTGCGTGAATTGTCCTGCTCCATCCGTCCGATGAAGATCATGACCTCTCCTCCGTCCGGAAGCGCTTCCTTCACGAGATCGCCACAGAGGCGGCCCGCCGTATAATTGTCCATTCCAATGTAGGCGAGGCGGTCCGAGTCGGGGGCGTCGGAATCATGAGTGACGAGAAGCGTTGCCGCGGCGACCTCATTCAACATGTCCGTCTGATTGGACGAGTCGATCGGACTGACCGCGACCCCGTCCATCCCGCGTGTGATGGAATCCTCCATCATCTGCTTTTGATCGGACAGTGAACCGGGCATCAAGACATTGACCTCGATCCCGAAATCCTCCCCCGCCTGATTCGCACCGGCTTCGGCAATCTTCCAGAACTCGGCGACTCCGTTCGAGATGAAAGCAAAACGCTTCACCCCGGGCTCACTGTCCTGACATCCTGCCACTCCAATCACGAGGGCAGCCAATAGGGGAAGAGTAATATAGCGTCGAGTCATACCGGGACGCTATCGAACCGGACCGGTCCGTAAAAGAAATTTTACGACGGAAAAACGCCGTCCCCGAAAGCAGGTCAGGTTGCCTGAACTGTCTCCGCGAAGCCTCTGAATGACAGACCCGGCAGTCCGCTCCGCGTTTCCAGCCTAATCCAGAAGCGTATCGATCTTCTTCGCGATCTCGAAATCGAGTTCGGTGAGACCACCCACTTCATGCGTGGTGAGGGAAAGATTGACGGTGCACCAGCGGATGTCGATGTCAGGATGATGCCCGGCCTCTTCAGCGATCTCGGCAACGGCGTTCACGAAATCAATCCCGTCCATGAACTCATCGAACTCCACGACACGGGTGATGGTTTTCTCTTCGTGATCCCATTCCGGAAGCTTTTTCAGAAGGGCATTCAACTCGTCTTCTTCGACTAGATCAGACATGACTGGTGGAGGTGTGATTTCGATGGCTTCCCCCACTGTCCGGAGGATTCCTAATCGCTAGAGGACAAAACTGAATGCGCAAGTCCCAATCTGCGCTTTTTTCGGTCCTTTCACACGGGGGAAATTCGCATTGCATGAAACCCTGATTTCGCTATACCCGTAGGGACAGTTTTCTTACGTTGGGTGACAGCACCCTTCATTACCCCACCTCATCTCATGGCTCACGGAAAGATTTACAATAACATCGTCGAAACAGTCGGCGGAACGCCCCTCGTCAAACTGAACCGTGTGACCGAGGGACTCGATGCGACGATCGCTCTGAAGTGCGAGTTTTTCAATCCGCTCGGGTCCGTGAAAGACCGCATCGGCTCTGCCATGATTGAAGCCGCTGAGGCAGCCGGGAAAATTACCCCCGAAACCGTCATCGTCGAGCCCACCAGCGGAAACACCGGGATCGCTCTCGCCTTCGTCTGCGCAGCCAAAGGCTACAAGCTGATCCTCACGATGCCTGAGACCATGAGTCTCGAGCGACGCACGCTCCTCTCCATGCTGGGTGCCGACCTCGTTCTCACCGAAGGTCCCAAGGGCATGAAGGGCGCCATCGCCAAGGCAGAGGAAATCGCGGCCAACACGCCGAACTCTTTTATTCCGCAGCAGTTTTCGAATCCGGCCAATCCGGCCGTTCACATCAAGACCACCGCCGAGGAGATCTGGGAAGACACCGGCGGCAAGGTCGACATCGTCGTTTCCGCAGTCGGAACCGGCGGCACCGCGACCGGCTGCGTCGAAGGTCTCAAGGCAAAGAATCCCGACATTCAGGTCATCGTCGCCGAGCCGGAAGACTCTCCTGTGATCAGCCAGACGCTCGCCGGGGAAGAGCTCACCCCCGGACCGCACAAGATCCAGGGAACCGGGGCCGGCTTCGTTCCTGACAACCTTCACCTCAAGGGCAGCAATGGCGAAGACCAGATCGTCGAGTGCATCAAAGTCGGCAATGAAGAGTCCTTCGCGATGGCCCGCCGTCTCGCGAAAGAAGAGGGACTTCTCGTCGGAATCAGTGCCGGAGCAAACGTCTGCGCCGCGATCGAAATCGCGAAGCGTCCCGAGAATGCGGGAAAACTCATTGTCACGATTGGATGCTCCACCGGTGAGCGCTATCTTTCGACTCCGCTCGCCGACGAAGCCCGTGCCGCAGTTGGAAGCTGACAAACCGGAAAAACCCGCTATTTTAGCCGCCCTGTGAAACCAGGCCGCCGCTCAGGATTGAGGGCGGCCCGTTTCCGACACTCTTTTTCAACCTACCATGTCAGACCGTCCCGAAAAACCATCCGATAATCCAGCCGGGGAGCCGGAAGAAATCGAAGCCCTCGCCGCTTCTGATGCCGCCAAGGTCATGGATGGCATTGAACGCAACCGGAACAAGATCCTCATCGGAGCCGCGGTTCTCGCGCTTGCGATCTGCGGAGCCCTCGTCGCCTCGCAGATCAAAAAACAGAAGGAGCTCGATGCCGCCAACGCCTACTCGGCTGCTCTCAGTAAGAAAGAAATCGCTGCCTTCGACGGCGTCGCCGTCAGCTTCCCGGGAACGCCGGCGGCCGGCAACGCGATGCTCAGCAAAGCCGAGCTCCAGATCGACCAGGGCAAGCCTGAGGATGCCGGGGCAACTCTCGAAGCTTTCCTCAATGACTTCAGCGGCCACGCCCGATATGCCCAGGGACTCTTCGCCCTCGCGAATCTTTATCACACCTCCGGTGACGCCGAAAAAGCGAAAAGCTTCTATGAAAAGACCATCGAAGTTCAGGAAGACGGGGAACTGACGCCTCTCGCCCGGATTCGTCTCGGTGATCTTGCCCTCGAAGCCGGAGACAAAGCGACCGCCGAACAGCGATACGAAGAGTCTTACACGCTTCACCCCGGCAATCCTTTCTTCGAATACTCACAGGACAAGATTGCTCTCCTGAAAGTCGGCAACCCACCGGTCGTCGAGCGCCCTGCTCCGGAGCCGGAGCCGGAGCAGGCCGCAGAGCCTGAGACTCCGAAACCAGCGGCTCCCAAGCCCGAAGCAGAAACGCCAACAGCAGCAGGCACCAAAGCTCCTCAGCCCGCTCCCGGTAACGGCAAGGCCAAAGAAAAAGGCAAGAAAGCCCAGAGCCCGCCCGCCGGGCCCGGAAAAGCCAAGGCGAAGGCAGCTCCCGGCAACGGAGAGAAAGGCAAAGCAAAAGCGGGGGAAGCACCGAAGCCGAAAGCTCCTGCTCCCAAGGCAAAAGCTCCTGCTCCAAAAGCAAAGGCACCCGCGCCCGAGCCGGCCCCTCAAGTCGAGGAGAAACCGGCACAAACGAACTGATTCAGGAAAGGAACGTCGTCATGCCCTCCGTGATTGCCGACGTTCTTCTCGTTTCCCCGAATTCATTAATCCGACCGGTTTGTGTCGAGATCGATGATGCCGGGAAAATCGGTCAAGTCTTCGAAGGACACGATCCTCCTGCGGGAAGTCACGTCATTTTCGACGGTGCCGGTGACACCTACCTGACGGCGGGGTTTATTGATATTCACACCCACGGAGCCAACGGCTTCGATCTCTCCGACGCCACGCCGGAAGCCGTCGAGACCATGGCCAGGGCAAAACTCGCCGAGGGAGTGACCACTTTCCTGCCGACGACCTGGACCGCAACCCCGGAGCACACCCGCCAAATGGCGGAGGCTGCGGCCGCGTATCGCGAAAATCAGCGCTTCGCCCGCACCCCCTTTCTCCACATTGAAGGCCCCTATTTAAACCCGGATCAGGCCGGCGCTCAGGACGTGCGTTACATGCGCCCCCCGGATCTCGCTGAAATCGAAGCCTTGAACGCGGTCTGCCCTGTCGGCCTTCTTTCCCTCGCGATTGAGCGGGAGGGTGCCCTCGATCTGATTCGCGAGTTGAGACGACGCGGGATCGTGACGTCCGCCGCTCACAGTGCCGCCACCTACGCTGAGTTTGTCGAGGCAAGGAACGCCGGACTCGGGCATCTCACGCACTACTGCAATCAGATGTCCGCCCTGCATCACCGCGAAGTCGGTCTCGTCGGCGGTGGACTCCTCGATGACAACGTCATGATCGAACTGATCTGTGACGGGATTCATCTGAGCCCCGACATGATCCGCCTCGCCTTCAAGCATCGCTCCCTTGAGCGGCTCATGCTGATCACCGATTCGATGGCGGCCTCTCATCTCGGCGATGGCACTTATCCTCTTCATGACGGCGAAATCATCGTGAAAGACGGAGCCGCAAGAATCCCCGCCGGCAACCTCGCCGGGTCCGTCGTCACCTTCGACGAAGCGTTGCGAAAGGCGGTCAAATACACCGGTCTCTCCCTGAATGACATCGTGAGGACAACCGGGGCGAACCAGGCGAAATCCCTCGGATTGAGAGATCGCGGCTCGATCAAACAGGGTTACCTCGCTGACTTAACCCTCTTGAGTCCGGGCCTCGAAGTCATCGCCGTCTACGTCGGCGGCGAGCAGCGCTTTTCCGCGTAACCACTGTTGGAGTGAGGGCTTCCGCCCTTTGCCGAAACCCATGTCCCTGGTTCATACCAAGTTGTCAACTGATCGGTATGGCGAAGCACTTGTTAGGATTCAGACCCGAAGACCCCGACAGGATTTCTCAAGGGAGTAAGCCCGTTTTTTTTTCGAGCGCGTGTCTGCGGTCAGGTCCATCATTTTTCCGACACGATCATAGCAGTCGAAGGCGGGTAAAAGGGAGAACGTTCTAAGGTTTCTCGCGCTTCTCCCAGTAATCGGGCGAACGGCTTTGGTGCATGACCGCGATGACCTGGATCGTATCTTAGGAGGCGATGCGATAGATCAAAGCGTAGGGGAACACGTCAAAGCGACAACGTCGATAATCGCTCTGGAAGGTTTGATTTAGTTCGGGGTCGGCAGCCATTCTGCGCTCGGCTTCCTTCCACTTTCCAAGGAACCGCCTGACCAATCCGTCCTGGCGCCTTTCATACCAGGCAGCGGCCTCCATCGCCTCGGCGAAGGCCTCGTCATCGTATTCAACGATCATTGTTTACAAATCAGTGCCGAACCGCTCATTGACTTGTTTCCAAACGCTTTCGCTCAAAATCAGTTTGGTTTTCCCACTGTCAATATCGGCAGCGCGTCGGTCCAGTTCCGCTTGCCATTCCGGGCTGATATCCCAGCCATCATCCTCGAGGCTTTCGAGGATTCTCGTAGCAAGGCGGGAACGGTCCGTGATTGGCAAATGAAGGATCGCGTCTTCGATCTCTTCGTAGGTGGGTGTTGCAGTGGTCATGTCGGTAAGATAAGGCATTTGAAAGCGGTTTACCAGCTTGTTTGGTTCGCTCACACCTTCCCGTCTCGTCCGTGCCGCAGCGGTGTTTAAGAGTTGCCGGGTGGCCCCGATCACGCCGCCAGGGTGCAGCGTCCGAAATCGGAACGACCTTGCATTGAAAGTCTTACCCTGACCCCGGTTCCCGAATCCGGTCGGTCCCGCGACTGCGGGAAAAGAGGCCGGGGCGACCGGGCCCACTCGCAGCGAAGGGAGCGGAACCGAGGTCGAAAAGCGTGGCGGGCTATGCGTTAGCGAGCCGCCCGCGCGACCGACGGTGACGCGACCGCCCCTCGAATTAGGGCGTTCGAGCGGAGGCGCGATGTCTGCCTCAGCGAGCTTGAGAGCCAGCAGACAGCGTGCCGCAGCGGTCGGTTGCAGAGTTGCCGGGTGGCCCCGTTCCACCGACAGGGTGAAGCGTGCGATTCTGGCTCTGCGTAGATCAAGGTCCAATGCTTTTCCCGAAGCGCTTGTAAGCCTACAAAAACAAAAAAACCAATCCAGACAAGACTGCCGCAATGATGAAAACGATAAAAATAATCTCGGATCGCATATCGCTTTAGAAGCAACGCAGTTCATAACGTCCGTCGCAATCTCCCGAAGAATCACGCCAAATTCGTTTTCTCCACAAAGGTTCAGTACCATAAGAACAGGAGGCTGTCCCGATTGCGTTCAAAATCGCTGAAGTCATTTGAGCCAAGCGCGTTAGCGGGGTTTGAGTAACAATTTCCTCTCCATAATCGAGCGACATGCAGATACAAACATTTACTGTGCTCTCTGCAAGGAAACCTCCGATTCCAATAGCTAACACTACTCCGGCTGGAATCAGCGGCCCCCCAAGCCCATACAGATCCTGCTGATTGATTCCATCGTTATGGCAAAAAAGGTAGGGAAAACGTGCACCTTCGATGTCGTATTGGTTTAACGATCCTTCACTTCTGCTCCCCGAGGCCGAAAAATAAACGAGATTCTCGGCCCCGACTAATGCCTCGATTTGCTTCTTTTCGGATTCTGAATTTTCGCGACCACTCCGCTGAAGAAGTGAATCAACGAGTTTCGGATCCAATTCCCCGATCAGATCTCGGTTGATAAACCGCCCTAACTCCGGCACGTAATACCTGAAGCCGTAATAGAACACACCCGACACGGTTTTCGTAGCCG
>JARGOP010000011.1:0-93806 GCA_029233965.1 Verrucomicrobiales bacterium
CGGAGACGGTTTGTGGAGGGACGACGTCCCCGTCGTCCGCGGTGCAGCGGTCGGCTGAAAAATAAGAAAACGGGAATTTGATGAGGAGAGTTCGAAAGCGACGCAACACTACGGTGGAGATGCAGATGGGACCGATGATTGACATGGTCTTTCTCCTGCTTGTCTTTTTCATGGTCTCGGCAAAACCGATCACGCCCGAAAGTGATATCCCGATGGGGCTTCCCGGACAGGTTTCGCAGGAGGAAGCGGTCGATATTCCGGACGAGGCGCGAGTCATTATCGAACCGAACGGGCAGGTTGTGCTCAATGAGCAGCAGCTGGACTCTCCGGGAAGCAGTTCGCTGCCGGAACTGCGGAGTGTTCTCATCCGGTTTCGAACCTCGGCGGAAAATGCGAAAGCGGATGCGCTCGTGACCCTGGCTCCCCACGACACCGTTCCGCACCAGCGGCTTGTCGATGTCTTGAATGCCTGTGCCGAAGCCGGAATCACAGGAGTCACCCTGGCAGGAGCGAATGATGAGTGAGGTATCCATCCAACTGAATCCCGATTCGCCGAAGCCGAAGAAGGTGAAAAAGAAAAAGCCGCCGCAGACGCGGGAGGAGGTCGCGAAAGCAAATCGTCGCGCCATGATTGGTTCGATCATCATCGGGTCGATCGCCGTCCATGCCGTGGCGCTGGTTTTGTTCGGACTCTGGACCGTCGCAAAACATTTCAGCCGTCCGGAAGCCCGCTTTGAGATGAAAAAGGTGGTGAAGATCCCGCCGAAAACGCCGGAGCATAAGATGAACGTGGCGAAGCACGAGGCGATGGCGCCGAAGCCGACCTTCAATGACAAACTGGTGAGCACCCGGCCGATCGATTTTGCGCTCCCGGAAATGCCCGAGGTGAATCTCGATCAGATGCTGCCGCTCGATCCATCGGAGTTGATCTCCGATCAGGTGAACGGACTCGTGGGCAGTGCTGCCCTGGGCTCCGGTCTCGGTCAGGGCTTGTCAGGTGGCGGGGGAACCGGGGAGGGGATGAGCTTTTTCGGAGTGAAAGCCAACGGCGACCGGATCCTTCTTCTTTTCGATGTTTCGGCCAGCGTCGTGAATAAAGCGGAGGCCGCCGGAATTCCTCTGGAGCGGATTCAGGAGGAAACGATGAAAATGATTGGAACCTTGCCGATCAGCTCCCGGTTTTCGTTGATCCAGTTCACAGGAAACTACATGCCCTTCACGGAGGAGTTGATTGCCGCGACGCCGAAAAACAAAGAACTGGCTCAGGAATGGGTCGAGGACAAATGGGTCACGAGCGGAAGCATGAGTTCGACCACAACGGGGGTCGTGCAGAATTTGACGGGAGTGGTCGGAATTCTGGAGCGCGCCATCCAAATGAGACCGGACGTTATCTTTTTGATTTCCGACGCCAGCTTTCAGTGGCGCCCGAATGGAGGCGGCGGTTTCAGCAACATTCCCTACGACGAAATCGAGGATGTCGTTGAGCGCATGGAAGACGAACTGCGACAGGAAGTCCCGATCCATTTTATCGCGTTTGAGCCCAAGGACGATGACGCGAGTGAATGGTCGAAGATCGTGCGGAAAACCGGTGGTGAATTCCGGGAGCTCAAGGAAAAATAGTGATTCGGTTCTTTGGCAAAGTTCACGGGCGGCGCGATTTTGATTTTCCCCGGAGCAGTGGGGCCCGGGAAGAAAGGATCTCCAATCGTGCGAACGAGACCTGCCGCGTTATTATCACTGACGTCATTACCCGGGCCGCCTTCGTTCGCGGAGCAGGTGGTGCGATCCTTTCGGAACCACGGGGGGGCCGGGGCGGGCGAAGGCTCTCCTCGACAGGTTTCAGAGCTGATCCTCCTATTTTTTCAATAAAAGTATTCAAATCAGGCTTCAAGGAGACCGAAAGCCGGATTTTTTATAGATTTGAGCGAAAAGAAGCGTATTTTACTCCTTGAGAAGCATAAAAGTTTTATTAGAATCTAACTCTCTTTAATGATTTCCGTCTTCGCTCCGTTTGATATGAGACTCATCCTCATTCGTTTTTTTATCCTCTGTGCTCTTCCCCTGATTTCCGGAGTGGCTTGCAAAACCCGCAGCAATGCGGGAACCATGCCTCCACCGGCTGAGATTCCGCCTTCGGAGTATCCTGTGGGTGAAGACGGACTTCCAGTTCCTCCCGATGCCACCGGGGGTCGCTTCGGTTATTCGGGCGATTCCGGCGCTCCGGTGCCACCACCTCCACCAGCGGCCCCGGGTTCACGGGACGTTCGTGATATTCAGCCCGGCGATCCCGTCACGACTGCTCCGGCTCCTCCGGAGGCACCTGCGGCGCCTAAGCCTCCTAAGCCTCCTACGCCGGGCGGTCCGCCATCGAGTGCACAAATGGAGTTTGCGAACCGCGTTCCGGGCGATCCTCTCGTGGTCACTCTTCCGGGAAGCAACGCCTCTCTAGGCCCCATTTCGATTGAAAAGTATGATTCTGCCGGCAATCCGACCGGTGAGCCGTTGAAGCGCGGGACTCAGGTTCAGATTCCGGATCCGAACAATCCCGGTCAGAAAATCTACTTCAAGGTACCCTGAGCACCGGTGCCGGAGATTCCTTCGCGTGCCTGTCCGTTCTCGGGCCGGGGCTCATCGGTGGCTCTGTCTTGAGAGCCGCCCGGGAACATCTCCCGGGGATCAGATTGCAGGCCTGGGCGAGGCGCGAAGAAGTGCGCGAGCAGCTTCGAGCGGACGAATCCGCGATCGATCTGGTCTGCGGGGAGATCAATGAGGCTGTATCGGGAGCCGATCTGGTTATTCTGGCGATGCCGACCGGTTTCATGGCGGAGGTTGTTTCTTCGATTGATGACAGGGTTTTACACGAAAGTTCTCTCGTCACCGATGTAGGAAGCGTGAAAGGGGCCGTCATGGACGATGTCGCGCCGCTTGTGGTCGCGAAGGGCGGCACGTTTTTCGGGAGTCATCCCATGGCGGGCTCGGAAAAAAAAGGGCTCGATTTTGCGGAGAAGGATCTTTTTCAGGGCGCCACCGTGATTTTGACCCCCTACGAGGGCGCTGAGTCGAGCACGGACAGCGAATCCAGGCTGACGCGCTTCTGGGAATCACTGGGAGGCAGGGTGTTCGTCCGGGATGCAGAGACACATGATCGCATTGTCGCGGCGATCAGTCATCTTCCGCACCTTGTCGCCGCGGCTCTGGCCCGCTCAGTCCTGAGCGATTCCCCGGAAGCCGCGCCCTTCAGCGGAGGTGGTTTCCGTGACACGACGCGCGTTGCCGGCGGTCCGGAAGAGATGTGGTCCGGCATTCTCGCAGACAATCATGCCGCTGTTTCGCAGCGTCTCGGCAAGCTGATTCAGGATCTTGAAATCTGGAAAGAGGCACTGGATACCCTTGACAGGGATCAACTACGCGGCTTTCTGTCCGAGGCCCGTGAGCTGCGCGAGGCTCTTTAATTTTCCCTTCATTTCACGTACCTGATGGCTGATTTTCGCGTCAAAAAAGTTAAGGACTTCTCGGCTGAGTTGTCTGTGCCTGGTGATAAGAGTATTTCTCACCGCGCTTTGATGTTTTCGGCCCTTTCCAATGGCCCTTGTGAAATCACGGGGTTTCTCGCCAGTGAAGACTGCATTGCGACCCGCACCGCGCTTGAGGCTATGGGGGTGGATGTCGAAGTCCTCGGAGATAATGGCACGCACATTCGGGTGCACGGGTGCCGTGGAGAATTTCAGGCACCGGAACGGGCCCTCGATTGCGGAAACAGCGGCACGACGATGCGTTTGATGTCAGGTCTTTTATCTGGATGTCCCTTTGAGACTCGCCTGATCGGCGATGAGTCTCTCACAAAACGTCCGATGAACCGGGTTGCGTTGCCTCTGGAGAAAATGGGCGCCCGTATCAAGGGGCAGGGGGATCGCTGCACGGCCCCTCTCACGATTACCGGCCGTGAGAAGCTGACCCCGATTCAGTATCAGTCCCCGGTTGCCAGTGCCCAGATCAAGAGTGCGATTATGATCGCCGCTTTGAAAGCGGACGGAAAGACGAGTGTGACCGAGCCTCATCCGTCCCGGGATCATACGGAGAGGATGCTGAATTACCTCCTTGTGAAGAATATTCGCGAGGGAGACACGGTTTCGATCTGGGGCGGGCAAATGCCGGAGTCCCGTGATATCGTCGTCCCGGGTGATATCTCCAGCGCCGCGTTCTGGATCGTAGCCGCTGCGGCGCGGGACGGAGCGAGACTGCTCATCGATCGCGTCGGACTGAATCCGACGCGCATTGGTATCCTCAGCGTCATGATTCGGATGGGGGCCCAGATCACAGAGCGGGTCGATGAATCCGGATGTGAGCCGATGGGTTCGATCGAAGTGGTCGGAGGTAAGTTGAAAGCGACCGAGATCGGCGGGGCTGAAATCCCGACACTCATTGATGAAATTCCAATCCTCGCGGTGGCGGCGGCGCTGGCCGAGGGAACGACAATCATTAAGGATGCTCAGGAACTCCGGGTGAAGGAGAGCGATCGCATCTCTGCGGTCGCGGAAAACCTGCGCCGCATGGGCGTGCCGGTCGAGGAATTTGCTGACGGCATGGAAATTACCGGCGTCGGGGAACTTAAAGGAGCGGAGATCAATTCGCTCGGGGATCACCGGATCGCGATGGCGTTTGCGATTGCGGGGCTTTTTGCTGAAGGCGAGACCGTGATCAAAGGGGTCGAGTGCATCGAGACCTCCTACCCCGGCTTCATTCGCGAGCTGAACCAGCTCCAGACGATGGGAGGGTAGAAGAAAGCAATAATTTGCTTGTCTCATTTCCGATTTCCTGATGTTTTTGCCTCGGAAGCCCCCGAAATGTTGATGTAAATACATTGTATGGGCAGAAAAGTCGTTCAAATGACATTTTACCCTTGTATTGTCATTGTATTTTGTTCAGTTTACATTGTAAAACATTTCGGTGTCCCTCCTGTGTTTCACCTCCACTGGTAATCTCCACCCCCAAGACGAATGAAAATTCCTCAAAGGCTCTTTCGACGAGCCACTTCATCCAAGGACAAGCAGGGCGTTGCTCTGGTGACCGTGCTCACCGTGATGGCGCTCACGACGATCCTGATCCTGACATTTTTCTCCCTTGCGACCAGCGAACATCGCGCTTCCAACACCTATTCGCAGGGATTGCAGGCGCAGCAAGTTGCCGAGCAGGCGGTCAATATGGTCATCTCTCAAATCCGGGAGGCGACCACGGTCGATACGAAGAAGCTCTGGGCTTCCCAGCCGGGGGCGATCCGGGTTTTCGAGGGAACCGCGACGACAGGGGTTCTCTACAAGCTCTATTCGGACGATAACATGGTCGACTCGGGCGGAACGGAGGCGAGTCAGGATTTTGGCGATCTGGCTCAGTGGGAGAGTCGGCCGGAGCATTTTGTGGATTTGAATGAACCCGTGATTCGCGGAGAAAAGGTCTATTATCCGATTGTGAACCCTTCAGCCGCGGATTTCCCCAAGTGGCCGCGTGCGCTGAATGGCAAGACTGAGGGTGTCGAAGGGTTTTCCTACACGGCTCAGGTTCCGGGAGGGGAATTTGGAACCGAAGCGGCGCTCATCGCTCAGGCATCCGGAGGCCATGTCGCGATGCCGGTGAGATGGCTCTACCAAACCGAGGATGGGAGTGTCGGTATCTTGAACGATGCCCTTGAGTTTATTCCGCTCTTCGGAGGGCAGAACGCTTCCGAGACAAATCGGATTGTGGCCCGTTTCGCTTTCTGGGCAGATGATGAGACTTCAAAGCTCAATCTGAATACTCATGCCGGCGGGCTCGCCTGGGATATTCCCAAGGCGGGGGGGGAACTTGATATGGCGTTGGGGAAATTCCAGCCTGCGCAGAAGGAATGGCAGCGATATCCCGGTCATCCGGCGACGACCCACCTCATTCCGGCATTGGCTCCGGGAGTGATCGATATTGTCAATGATCGGGATGCGATGGAGATGTTGTTCGAAATCGTTCCGAGAGTGGTTGGTGGCGGATCTGAATCAGGGACGAGGACGATCAACACGAGGGATCCGAAAGAGGAAAACGGCCTTGTTTCTGATACTGAGCCGCTTTTCCCTTCGGTGGATGACATGGTGATGCGCTCTGATCGTCAGCCTCACGAGTTTCCGGATGCCAATGGAGAACCTTTGCCTCCGTCTGAGTTGAGCGAGTATCTGGAGAGGGCCAAGTTCTTTTTGACGACGAGAAGCAGAGCGCCCGAAGTGAATCCGTTGAATCTCCCCAAAGTCGCGATGTGGCCGATTTACAATCGGGAGCGGACCGATCCGGAGTACACGAGATATCTGACTGCTTTTGACCGGCTTATCCATTACTGCTCGATCGTGGGGAAAAATGGAAACGAGGATTTTGATTTTATTTTCCGTCGTGAAGAGGCGGATTCCAAGGATCACGATTACAAGGAAATTCTGAGAAACCAGCAGTTGATTGCCTACCTGGAGTGGGTGCTCGAGCAGCGGGTCCCCGGGTATGCGCAAAGCTTTCAGCAGAAATACGGCTCCGAGCAGGTTTCCCAGACTTTGGCGCTGATCTTTGATTACATTCGCAGTTCGAATCTTCACGATGACACGATCTACGGGGAAAATTTTGAAAGGGCCTTCGAAGAAGATAATACGGGCACTCATCCTACGTTCACCAACCCCAGAGACAAAGCGGAACCCGGGTTCGGGCACAAAGGGCACGGGCAGGTGACGCCGATTCAGATTGGTGATGTCAAGGGACTGGGCAGGTTCTACTCTCTCGCGAGCGCAGGAGTCCATGTCGCAGCGGTGGCGGAGAATGCTCAGGACCGTGCTGCAGCTGGTTTGCCGATGTATGCCTACGCGGGCATGTCCAGTTATCGGAACCAGAATAACGAAGACCCGGACGGAACCGCCTACAGTAATCTCCCTCCGATGCCTAACGGGATCAATCAGAGTGAAAAATCCACCTGGCCTGCCTGGTTGAAGGCTTTACCGGCGGAAGAAGCCGCTGCCGCCTTTGATCCGGCCAACTGGAACTGGCAACTCATGTTCCTCTCTCCCTCGCTGGATTTGGCTAACAATCTTCAGCGCTGGCGTGTCCAGAAATTTCAATCAGGGCTTCGCAATGATGCCGGCTACGCGGCCGAATACAAGGCCCCGACAACTGTGCTGCGACTGCAGCCGGGGCAGCGCCTCCTTCAGGCAGCTATCGTTTTCAACCTCTTCAGTCCCAGTATTGGATGGTCCTCGATCAATCCTGACATGGAGATCCACATCACGAGGGGGGGGAGTTTTTCTTTCACTTCCGCGGGAGGCGGCGATGGCCAGTTTCTTGCATTTACGAATCAGGCTTCCCGCCCTTCGGGCATCGGGAATGATACTTTTGTGTGGGCCACGAACTGGACGAAACCAATGCGAACTTCCGGCGCCCGGGCCTGGGGAGGGTTGCTCTCATTCGGTTATGCAATGACGGCAAGGCAACACAACCAGAGCGGACAGGCGGGAAGTGCCCGAAGGAATGTCTGGTGGCATCTCCATCAGGACGGTGTCAGTCCTAACTTCATCCAGTGTCGTTACAGTGCTCTCGACCGCGGATATGAGGGGATTGTCAGCGCGCTCGGAAAAGTCGATCGTGATATCGGGGGGAATGCGGCAAATATCGCCCAGTCCTACCGATACGATTTGGTAACCGCGCCTTTCCTGGTGCAGGACTCGGTTGCTTTCAGCGGAGGTGATCTTCAGTTCGAAATTTACGACGGGGGGCCGAGATGTGAGGGCTCCGCGGCTGATGACGGGGGCAATCCAGATTTGGTTCAGGATATCACCCTGAATTTCGAAAATTTCACCCTTGACGCGCCGTTTATGCCTCAGCCGCGCCAGGGGCATATCAACGAGTTTGGAAATTTGAGTCGTGATACCATCCCGGTCTTCAATCTCGCCAGTTTGACAGCAGATCCGGCCAATGAGATTGCGAGTCCGAAATTCAGCGAGGTCGCGCGAAGAGGTGGGCAGGGACGGCCTGCCGGAAGGATGACTGAACTGACAAGAACCTGGGAGGCTGGCGATACCTATATTCGCCGGGGATTCAATCCTTCCGGTGATATTGTTAGAGCGGTCGGGGTTCCTCACGGCGACATGCGCATGACTTCTGCGAAGAGGGTTATCGGGCCGACTGAGAATGAGTTTTTCGATGAGCACTTCAAATATGGATCATCGGATCCGATGGCTCATTCTTTCACCAATTCGGTGGGAAGGGCGATTTCCGGGTTTGATCCTAAGGATAATGATACCGAAGAACGTCTGATCGTCACGGACCTGCCGACGCGGGGCAATGCCGGCCCCTACCGGAATGTGATCCCGATGCCGTTTTTCACCGAAAAGGCGGCGGATGTACAGTTCTTTGGTGACTTCGATAACGGAGCCGGCACGATGATCGACGGCCCCTACATCAACAAGCCGGATGAAGGGAACGTTCACGCGTTGAAAACCAAGTTCACCCAGGGCGTCACCGGATACTGGGAGGAGCGCAGGAATTACGGCGATTTTCCGTATTTCAGCAATCCCGAGGTGGCTGAATCGGGCGGGCCTGCCTATTTCTCACCGAACCGAATCCTGTCTGGACCGGGAATGTTTGGATCACTTCCCACCGGGATTGCGAGTGGCGATCCATGGCAGACCCTGCTCTTCCGGCCGAACGTCATAGGTGGTCGTTATAGGAATCACCCCGGTGCCGGCCAGAAGGGTGGCGGAGTGTCCGACCCACCCGATCATCTCCTCCTCGACATGTTCTGGATGCCGGTGGTGGAGCCTTACGCGATCAGCGAACCTCTTTCGACGGCGGGAAAAATCAACCTCAACTATGAAATGATTCCTTTCCTTCACGTGAAGCGGGCCACCGCTCTCTCCGGCGTCTTCCGTTCTGAGTATATGCTGTGTATTCCAAACGAGTGGAATGGGGATTACAAGCACGACCGCGGACGGGGCCGTGGTTACCATTGGCGGGATGCTCCGACGAGGGGGGCTCTCCAGGGGAAGAAGCTGCGTTCCGTCATCTCCGAGGACGAGACTCTGAAACAGTTTGAGGAGCGGTTCGACAATGGGAACAGTGTTTTCAAGACGGCGAGTGAGATCTGTGAAATTCATTTGATCCCGCAGGAAATTTCTGATCGTCTCGGAATCGCAATCGGAAGCGTGGGAAGTTATACACCATCGCTGGAGCAGATGGAGAACGGACAGTATTGGAGTGACCACGCTCTTGTGGGAGACAACTCCAGGGAGCGACCTTACGCGAATATCCATCAGCGACTCACGACGAAGTCGAACACTTTCAAGGTGCATTACCGCGCTCAGGTCTTGAAGCAGTCGCGGAGAGATGACGGGAACTACGCGACCTGGCAGCCCCTGATCGACAGCGTTCAGGCGGAGTATCGCGGGTCATCCATCGTCGAGAGATTTGTGGATCCGAATGATCCTGATCTGAATAAGGATATCGCGAACCTGGCCTTTAGTCCCGGCGGTGACGAGCCTGCGGAATATCTGAGCAGTTTTTACCAGTATCGGGTTGTAAATCCACGCCGGTTTGCTCCGTAATGAACCGGAATACGGATAGTGTAATGAAAATGAAGATTGATGATCAAAAATCGAAAAGAACGAGGGCGTTCAGTCTCATCGAAGTGACCCTGGCCATGGCAATCGCCGCGGTCGCTCTCGTGACGCTGCTTGGCATGATTCCTCAGGGTCTCTCGACGATGAATGAGGCTGCTGATCTCGCGATTGGTGGCCGGATTCAACAGCAGGTATTGAATGAAGTTCAGATGGCTGATTTTGATGTGATTGATCGATACGATGGAATGGTAGTCTACTACGATTCCCAGGGGGAAGAGATTGAATCACAAGGCGGCGGAGACGGGGCTACTCCGCCCGAGGGAACGGTTTACTCTGCCAGAGTGGTAATTCAGCCGCCCATCCCGGGGCAGGAATTCATAAGGCCGGTGACGATCCAGATCGCCGCGACTGGCGAGCGCGGAGGATTCGATTGGGACTCCGAGAAAACAAGATATCAAAGAACAACTCACCAGACAATGGTGGTTAGAATGGGGAAGGTAGAGCTATGAAGTTGGGCAAATTTCTCAAGAAAAAGGCGTTTTCTTTAATCGAACTCATGGTCGCCATGGGGATTCTTTCAGTTCTCATGCTGATGATGACCCTGCTTCTCGATCAGGTTCAGGAGACATGGCAATATTCTGAAAGTCGTATTTCCCAGTTCCGGGAGGCCCGGGTCGCATTCGATCTCATGTCCAAGAATATCGGTCAGGCGAGTTTGAACACATACTGGGATCTCAAAGACGAGGACCGTGATGGCATTGTGGATCAGTATTTTCGAACCTCGGAACTTCACTTTACGGTCTTCGACGCCGCGAAGGAACTCGCCGGGAAAGCGGGAAGTCAGCAACCGGTTGGCAGTGGGATTTTCTTTCAAGCACCCCTGGGGTATTCGGATAATTACCGGAATCTGAATAATCTCTTCAATGCGGTCGGTTATTTTGTCGCATGGGGCGATGATCGAAATTTCAGGCCTTCCATCATCCGTTCCGAGCCGGAGACGCGTTTCCGGATTTTTGAGTTTCGTCCACCCGCCGAGGCGAATCAGGTCTTTGCCGACGGGGCGGAGGAGCGCAACATGGAAGTGAGGACGGATCAGATATTCGACAAGTGGTATTCGCAAAGTGTTTCAGGCCTGGAGGATCAATTAACTTTTGAGCAATACCTGAACCCGCTCGCTAAGAATGTCGTCACCGTGGTCGTGTCCCCTAGAGAGTCAATTTCCGACGATCTGGGGAACCGTGAGGATTCCTTTACCCGAATCGCTTCCAATTATGTGTTCGATTCAAACGATCCCTCTCCGGCGAGGGTTCGATTCACTCAGCAGTTGCCTCCACTGGTGCGTATTACCATGATCGCGATTGATGAGTCCGGGGGGGCTAGACTCGAGTCCGAGGGCGAGGAAGCACCACAACTTTTTCCGGAGACTCTGTTTCAAAATGTCTCGAGGTATGAATCAGATCTGCAGGAAGCCACCACGGCTCTCTCAGAGAGAAATTTGAATTACAAGATCTTCAGCACCCTCATCTCGATTCGAAGCGCCAAATGGAGCCCCGGTGACTAGAAGGGATGCGTTCGTAAAAGCTTTACCATGATTTTACTCCTACGATGAAAAAAACTGAAACAGGAAATAAGGGATTCTCTCTCATTGAGTTGATGGTTGTGCTGGGCCTCATTGGCCTCTTGATGGCCATTGCTGCGCCGAATATGCTGGGCCTCATCACCTCCAACAGTTTGACCGGGGAGGGGGTTTTTCTGGAGAACCAATTGACCCTTGCTCAGCAAACCGCGACAGCGATGAGCTCGGATGTCGAGGTCCGTTTTTTTTGGACTGCTGATGAAAATGCCGCTCAAACTGAGCCTGCTTATCGGGCTTACCAACTCTATCAATACAACGAACGGGGAAAAATGGAGCCGATCAGCAGTCTGTTCAGGCTGCGGCCTCCAGTCGTCTTGAGTAATGTTCTAAGTACGCTCTTGACCCCGGGATTGTCGTCCGATGAGCAAAATAGACGGTTTGGTTTTATCTCTCCGGTTGAAGGAGAGGTGGAGGTTCCGGCTATTGATAACCAGAAGACGAAATACGTCAGTTTCCGGTTCCGGCCGGACGGTTCGACAGACCTCCCGTCCCGAAGCGGAGAGGAGGCAGACACCTGGTATTTAACGGTGGTAAGTGGAGAAGGTGCCGCAGACGCCACGGATCTCGATAACTTTGTCTGCATCCAGGTGAATCCTTACAACGGGAAGGTGACCCAGTATCGACCTTAGGCCTCAACGGCATTTCGTTTACGGGGACGCGTTTCGGCAGATCCATCGAGGTCCGCCGTCTCTTAAGTTTTCGCAAGGTTGATATCGGTTCGGGAAGTTTTGCCTCCCGAAAACCTGCTTCATTTTTCGCCTTCCCGACATTCGGGGAATTCGGTTGGATTTTCTCCCAAAAATCGCTTGTGAAATTTTTCACAAGCGATTAAATGGGGCGTCTTCTGCGACCTAAAGGCCGTTTTCCTCTACGATGGGCAATATCTTTCCACGCTGGACTAATCTCCTCGCAATTAAGGTTCTCCTGTGCGCCGGTGCACTGGGAACATGCGTCGTTGCTGTCGCCTGGTATTCATGGACTCCGAAGTATACGCGGGTCGGTTACATGCCACAGCAGCCAATCCCTTTTGACCACAGCCTTCATGCAGGGCAGCTGGGAATGGACTGTCGCTACTGCCACTCTTTCGTGGAGAACTCCCCCCACTCAAACGTGCCAACCGCCCAGGTCTGCTGGAATTGTCATGGTCCGGGCAAGGTGAAGTCGGATTCTCCCAAGTTGGAGCCGCTGCGCAAGGCGATGGACGAGAATTACGAGGGCTACACCGGTGAGCCGATTGAGTGGGTTCAGATTCACAAAGTTCCGGACTACGCGTATTTCAACCACTCGGTTCACGTGAATCGCGGAGTGAGCTGCGTTGAGTGCCACGGTAAGGTTAATGAAATGCCGGTCGTTTACCATGCAAAATCTCTGAGCATGAGCTGGTGTCTTGATTGTCACCGGAATCCGGAGAGCGCTCTGCGTCCGCTTGACCAGATCACGAATCTCGACTGGACTCCGGATGATCTCGATCCGGATGAATTTTACGCCTATGTCGCGGGCAAGACCGGTGAGAATGCTGAAGATCTGAAGAAGGGCGACGAGGGGAAAGAGTGGGGGCAGGAGCTGATTGGTGCTCACCTTCAGATGGCCTGGGATGTTCATCCTCCTCAGGATTGTGCAGCGTGTCACCGGTAAGGTGAAGTAAGGAAATTTTTGGAATTTATCTGATTCATGAAGCGTAAGTGGAAACATCCATCCGAGCCGGAAACATCGCGGGTTCATTGGCGCAGCCTTGGCGAATTGGAGGATTCTCCTGAATTTAACGGCTGGCTTGAGCGTGAGTTTCCTCAGGGTGCGGCTGAGATGGAGGCCGATGAGACCTCACGACGCCAGTTTGTGAAGTTGATGGGGGCCTCGACGGCACTCGCCGGATTTGGGGTGGCCTGTAAGCGTCCTGTGAAGCATCTCGTGCCCTACAATGAGCATGTGGAGTGGGTCGTTCCCGGGAAGGCGCTGTATTATTCAACGGCAAAGTCGGCTCTTGGCGGGCTTGGTTGTGAGCCGCTCGTGGTGACGACTCATGAGGGGCGCCCGACAAAGGTGGATGGAAACCGCCTGCACCCTGATGTGACCGGTGGTTCGACCGCTTTTACGCAGGCGTCGATTCTGGAGATGTATGACCAGGATCGCTCGAAAGGTTTTCTCAGAGACGGTTCTGCGACTGTTTCACAGGATTTCGAGAGTTCGTTTCTGGCGCCGTTCCGCGAAGCGGGTTCCGGTGAAGGGGTTGCTTTTCTGGTCTCTCCTTCCACTTCTCCAACCCGCAACCGGCTCCTCTCTGAGGTTACGAAGAAGTATGCGGGGGCCAAGGTTTACTCGTATGAGGCGCTCATGCCCGCGGGAATGCTTGCTGCTTCAGCCGAGCTTTATGGTGCCGGTGCGCTCCCGGTGGTGAATCTCAGGAAGGCGAAGCGAATTTTGTCTCTGGATTGCGATTTTCTCGGAAATGACCCGGTGGGTCAGGATTCTCTGGCGGAATTTTCAGCAACCCGTGATCCGGATGGTGAGATGAGCCGTCTCTACTCGGCGGAGTCGTCCTTCACCCTCACGGGCGGGCAGGCGGATCATCGTTATCGTATTCCTGCTTCCCAGATCCTGCCTGTCGCGGTTCTCGTGGCGAAAGAGATCGGTTCCCTCGCCGGTGATGCCGGGCTCACCTCTCTGGCGGAGTCGCTTTCCGGAAAGATCGTTCCGTCGGTTTTCAATGGTAAGTGGATCAAAGAGTGTGCGGCTGATCTCGCCGGGGCAAAGGGGGCGGCGATCGTCCTTGCCGGTGGTCGTCAGTCGAAAGAGGTCCATCTTCTCGTGGCGGCCATCAATAAGGCTCTCGCTGCCTACGGTCCTCTCATTTCAATTGTCGATCACAAGCTCCCGAAATTTGCGGGGATCAAGGCTCTTGCCCGTGAGATTGAAAAGGGCGGGGTGAAGAAGCTGTTCGTCTTGAATGAGGGGGATGTGGCTTTTGACGCGCCTTCAGATCTTGGTTTTGCCGGCTTGCTTTCCGGGGTATCGGAAATCGTTCATCTCGGGTATCGAGTCAACGAAACGGCCCGGTTGGCGAACTGGCACGTTCCGGGTGCTCACTACCTGGAATCCTGGGGCGACTACCGCAGCCTGACCGGTATCTACTCGGTTCAGCAGCCGATGATTGAACCGCTCTGGGGCGGGATCTCGGAAAATCAGTTTCTTCTTTCCCTCCTCTCTGCAGACGTTACGCAGGAGGCTGTTCTCGGTGAAGTGAAGAAGAGTCTTAAGGCTGCCGGTGGCGATGACTGGGCTGTCGTCCTTCGTGACGGGTTTCTGGTCGGCAAGGCGCTTCCAACAAAGCCTTTCGAGGGAAATATCGCAATTCCGGCGGATAAGGCCCGCGTTTCCGATCTTCCTCATGCTGAGGGGCTCGAAGTCTCGCTGACGGTGGGGAGTGCCACCTACGACGGGCGTTTCGCGAACAATGGCTGGATGCAGGAAGCTCCGGATCCGATCACGAAACTGACCTGGGATAACGCGGCCTTGATGAGTTCAGCCACCGCTGAAGAGTTCGGGCTCGAAGATGGTGATCTCGTTGAATTGTCGGTCGGTGACCGCCGGGTCACAGCTCCGGCTTTGCGAGTTCCGGGACACGCGGAGTTTTCGATCAGTCTCGCCCTCGGTTATTACGGGGATCAGGGGGAAGGTGCCGTCTCTGCGGGGGCGGGATTCAATGCCTACCCTCTGATGACCTCAGCTCAGCCGTACGTGATCACCGGGGCGTTGCTGCGAAAGACCGGAGCAAAGCATGATCTCGCACTCACTGCTGAGCACTACAGCATGGAGGGTCGCGCCATCGCCCGTGAGGGGACGGTGGAGATGTACCGGGAGGATGATCATTTTGCAGGACACCAGGGGATGGATCACCATATTCCCGAGAATGTTTCTCTCTACAAGGGGCCTGATTACATGGCCGGTGAAAATCCTGATGAGAGCCTGATTCCGGTTCTCGATGGTCATGCCTTCCGCGTCGATCCGCATCACCAGTGGGCGATGACGGTGGATCTGAATACCTGTATCGGTTGCAACGCCTGCGTGATTGCCTGCCAGTCGGAGAATAATATTCCGATTGTCGGAAAGCATCAGGTCATGGCGGGTCGCGAGATGCACTGGATCCGCATGGATCGCTACTTCACCAGTCCGAAGGACAGTGAGATTGTCGCGGAGCGGGGCGGCCCATTGGATTATCTTACCGGTGCGGAGAATACGAAGGATGAGCCCGGAAAGCGCACCGTGGATGATGATCACATCGAGATGATTTCACAGCCGGTCGCTTGTCAGCAGTGCGAGAGTGCACCCTGCGAGACGGTTTGTCCGGTCAATGCGACGGTGCATACCGGCGATGGCTTGAATGCGATGACATACAATCGCTGCATCGGGACACGTTACTGCGCGAATAACTGTCCTTACAAGGCGCGTCGATTCAATTATTTCGATTACAACAAGCGTCCACTGGATAAGCTTTACCACGGTCCTCTTGCGCCTGCTTCCGGCAATGCGACGACGACTCAGCGTCTTCAGAAGAATCCGAATGTGACCGTTCGGATGCGCGGAGTGATCGAGAAGTGTACCTACTGTGTTCAGCGGATCAGTGTTGCAAAAATTGCAGCGAAAGCCGCTGCTCGCGACTCGAAAGATGTTCAGGTCAAGGCGAACTCATTCACCGTAGCCTGTCAGGATGCCTGCGGCGCCGGGGCGATTACCTTCGGCAATCTCAAAGCGGAAGGAGACAAAATTAACGAGGCGAAGAAAAACCCTCGCAACTACGACCTTTTGAAGTATATCGGCACAATTCCGCGCACGAGTTATCTCGCGCGGATCAAGAACCCCAACCCGAAAATGCCGGGTGCGGACAAGGTCGGGACGGTCACTTCGAAGATGCATTAATCTGATTTTTACTGGTAATGGCAGGAACTTCTACAGCTGACACAAAGGTGCACCCGTCCGAGGCGGAGGGAGTGGCACGGGAGCCTCTCGTGCTCAATGACCGCCCGATGAGCTGGATCACCGACCGCATTTGCGGGATCGTTGAAAACCGGCAGCCTTTCATCTGGTGGGTGCTTTTTGTTCCCGCCGCGATGCTGTTCGGCCTTCTCATGGGGACGCTCGTATACCTCGTCTCGACCGGTGTCGGAGTCTGGGGGAACAACCAGCCGGTTGCCTGGGGCTGGGCGATTGTGAACTTTGTTTTCTGGATTGGTATCGGTCATGCCGGGACCCTGATTTCGGCGATTCTCTTTCTGACACGGCAAAAATGGCGGACCTCGGTGAACCGGGCGGCAGAGGCGATGACGCTTATTGCGGTGATGTGTGCCGGAATTTACCCGGGTTTCCACGTCGGTCGTTTCTGGATGGTGTGGTTTCTTGCTCCGGTTCCAAACGCAAACGCGATCTGGCAGAACTTCAAGAGCCCGCTCCTCTGGGATGTCTTTGCGGTTTCGACTTACTTCCTGATCTCAGTGATCTTCTGGTATATCGGCCTCATTCCCGATCTCGCGACACTTCGCGACCGGGCTACCAAGAAAATTCCCAAGTTCCTCTACGGCTTTTTCGCGCTCGGCTGGCGCAGCGGGAACCGTCAGTGGCGTCATTATGAGATGGCCTATCTGCTCCTCGCGGCGCTCTCGACCCCTCTCGTTCTTTCCGTTCACTCCGTGGTCTCCTTTGACTTTGCGACTTCGGTGGTTCCGGGATGGCACACGACGATTTTCCCTCCCTACTTTGTTGCCGGGGCGATTTTCGGTGGCTTCGCGATGGTGCTGACCCTGATGCTTCCGGTGCGCAAACTGTACGGCCTCGAAGATCTCTTCACGCACAAGCACATCGACAACATGTCCAAGATCATTCTCCTCACGGGGACGATCGTGGGTTACGCCTACATCATGGAGCTGTTCATCAGCTTTTACGGGGCGAATAAATTTGAGACGGATGCCTTCCACCTGCGGATTCTTTCCGGCCCCTACACCTGGGCCTACTACTGCATGTTCTTTTGCAATGTGATTGCCCCCCAGATCTTCTGGTTCCAGTGGGCGCGACACAACCTCTGGGTCGTGTTTATTGTCGCGAACTTCGTGAACTTCGGAATGTGGTTTGAGCGTTTTGTGATTATTCCGACGACGCTTGCCCGTGACTTCCTTCCGGGGCAGTGGGGCTACTACTCGCCCTCACTGACGGAGAAGCTCATGTTCGCGGGAACGTTTGGAATGTTCTTTATGCTTTTCCTTCTCTTTATCCGTTTTCTGCCTGTCATCGCGATGTCCGAGGTGAAAGGGGTGTTGCCGCAGAGTGATCCTCATTTCCCGGACTGGAAAAAACTTCGTGAGAAGCGGAGGCAGGCTGATTCCTGATTTGTAAACTGAGACCCCACTGAATCTTTTGAGCGCATCATCTGACAACTCCAAGAGCCTGTTTGGCTACGTGGCTGAGTTTCCGACCGCGAGTGATCTTTATCATGCGGCTGAGAAGGTCCACGAAGCAGGGTTTCGCCGCTGGGACGTTCATACTCCGTATCCGGTTCATGGAATGGACCACGCGATGGGATTAGGGAAGAGCTGGCTTTCCGCCGGGGTTCTCGTTGGGGGAACGACTGGATTCCTTTTCGCCCTGTTCCTGCAGTTCTTTACTCAGGTCTCTCTGTATCCGACGGTGGTGCAAGGCAAGCCGACGAACCTTTTTACGATGCCGGCCTTTTTCCCGGTCACCTTCGAGCTGACGATTCTGTTTTCAGGGTTCACGATTTTGTTTGGTCTTCTGGCGGTGATCATGTTGCCGCGCTGGAATCATCCGCTCTTTACCTCGAAGCTCTTCGAGAAGGCGACCGATGACGGGTTTCTCATGGTGATCGAAGCCCGTGATCCGAAATTTAAGAAAGAAAAGACTCACGATTTCCTCCAGGAAATTGGAGCCGGGAAGATCGAAGAGGTCGCAAACTGAACTGAATACATTAGAATGCGTTGGTTTTTCCTCATTTTAGCGATCGCGGTAGTGGCAACAGTGTATGCCCTGGGACCGCGTGGTGAAAAGTTTTCGGATCCGCCTTTCGAGCTGTTTCCGGACATGGACCACCAGTATCGTGTCAATTATCAGAAGCCGAGTGACTTCTTTGAAGACGGTCAGGCCTCGCGCGAGCCGGTTGCGGGGACCGTTCCGCTTGGGTTCACGTTTCCTCATGAAGGAAACAATGATGACTTGAGCACTCCCCTCGATTTCAGTCGTGGCGACAGCTATGCGGACACGGGCCTGTTTGGAGATTTTTACGGATCCGGGTACCCGGAAACCTTGAAGGTGGACGAAGAATTTCTCGCCCGCGGAGAACAGCGCTACCAGATCACTTGCACGCCGTGTCATGGGGAAAGCGGAAATGGCGTCGGCGTCGTCTCCAAATACTGGGCGATCCCGCCGACGGCTAATTTAATTGACGCGCGGGTTTCCGCGATGCCCGAAGGGCAGATTTTTTGGACAATCACACACGGCAAGGGGCTGATGGGCCCTTACAATGGAGTTCTTTCCGTCAATGACCGGTGGGCGGTCGTTGCATACGTGAAAGCCCTGCAGGCAGCTGCCGGAAACTGATTACGATTTTTTGCGTTACTTCTCATGGCTGGATTAAAAGACGGCGACAATTACAAAGACGGCGAATTCCTGAAATCGCCCACTCTCCTCAAGCTCATCTGCCTCGCAGTCGGAGTAGGGGGGCTGATTCTGTTTTTCGGTCTTCGCCTCGCGATGCCTGAGAAAGCCGGAGCGATGGGCTACAGCTGGCTCTTCGCCGTGGTTTTCTTTCTTTCCCTCTCGATCGGGGGGATGTTCTGGACCCTCCTGCACCATGCGAGTAACTCCGGATGGGGAACGGTGATTCGCCGTCTCATGGAGAATCTTGGCGTGATGGTTCTCGTCTGTCTCGTCCTCGGACTGCCGCTTCTCGTTCCTCAACTCGGATTCAGGGATGCTCTCTGGGAATGGTTTCCCAAACGCGCTGCCGCTCTCGAGGTTGCGGCGGAGAAGGCGGAAGAAGGCAAGGCTGCCTACGTCGCCGAGCACAATGCTTCGCTCGAGAAGGTCACCGGTGAACTGGAGAAGGCGAAAGCCGATTTCGCAGCAATCGACTCGCCAAGTCCCGGGCATCGCGCTCACTTCGAGCGCTCCATCGGTTCTCTGGAAGCGAAGGTCGAGGAGTTGTCCTCGGCTGAAGTGACCGAAGAGAAGGCCGTCAAGAAGCTCAAGGACAAATTTTTCCTGAAAGAGGAGGCCTTGCTTTATGTGAAGCGTGCCTATCTCAACGAGAACGCCTGGTATCTGCGCTTCTGGTGTTACTTCATCGCTCTTGTCGGAATTGCCTACACGCTCAAACGCTGGTCTGTGCGTCAGGATTCAGATCCCGACCCCAAGTGGTTCCGCTGGATGCGCCGCTGGAGCTGCGGATTCCTGCCTTTCTTTGCGACGGCCTGGACCTTTCTTGTCTTTGACTGGCTTATGGCTCTCGACTACGCGTGGTTTTCCACGATGTGGGGAGTCTACCTCTTCGCAGGCTGTGCTTTGAACTCGATGGGGCTTCTCGTCATCATGGTGACGGTGTTGCGCAAGGCTGGATACCTCAAGAACGTGGTCACTCTGGAGCATTATCACCTTATGGGTAAGCTGATGCACGCCTTTGTTATCTTCTGGGCCTACATCGCCTTCTCTCAGTATTTTCTGATCTGGTATGCGAACATCACGGAGGAAACGAAGTTTTACCTCACGAGAAATACCGAGTTTTGGAATACGTTCACGATCATGTGTCTCGTTGTCGGACACTTCTTCATCCCGTTTGTGATCCTTCTCGTTCGCAAGGTGAAGATGATGCCGGTGGTTTTGTCAGCGATCGCGGTTTGGAACCTGTTGATGCACTTCTGTGATATCTACTGGATCATCATCCCGGAGCGAGGCCCTTCACTTTCTGCGGCCGCGGGTGCAGACATTCAAATGACCATTCCCGGGGCCTGGCTTTTTGATCTTCTCGCCTTCATCTCGGTGGCCGGCATTTTCGGATATTTTCTTCTGAGGCAGCTGGGCTCAGCCAGTCTCTTCCCGTGTCGGGATCCCCGTCTCGATGAGTCTCTCAACGTGGTGAACTAATTTGAATCTCTAAGACTTTCATGAGCAATCAGGCATCATCCACTTCCTCTCCGTTCAAGGTGTTTCTTGGAGCGATGGGGGTATTTGTCTTCTTCGGATTTCTGGCATTGATTCTCTCAGGATATGCCGGGCATGAGAGCCTCGAAGATCGTGCCTACATGGGAGAGTTTGACGCGGAAACGATTCAGCAGCGCTGGGCTAATCTGGAGGAGATTGAAACGGCGCAAAGCAGTCTCCTCGATGAGAAGAAGGTGGCAGCAGAAATGACTGCTCTCGTAAAAAATGCGCCGAAGGCGGCCAAGTCTTCCGTGGTAGTGCCGGGATCTCCCACTTTCACGAAGCAGATGGAAGAGGCTTCGGCACCGAAGGAGGAAGCGCCGGCAAAACCTGCCGAAGCGGCCAAGCCCGCGGCACCTGCTACTCCCGCCGCCCCGTCTGAAGTTAAACCTGCTCAGTGAGTAAAAACGCACGTTTGCAGAAACGAGAAAATTTTATGACAGTTCCCCAACCGACACCGGAAGAAATGGCAGAGCGCGCCTCGATTGATCGCTCTACCCGGTATCCTGTGATGTTTTTCTTCACCAGTGCGGCTGCCTGGTTGCTTGCGGCAACTCTGCTGGGTTTCCTGAGTTCTTTGAAACTGCGCGTTCCGGAGCTTTGGGATGGTTGTGAATTCGTCACCTACGGTCGTCTCTTTCCTGCTCACATGAGTGCCCTTGTCTATGGATGGGCGATGCAGGCAGGGATCGGTGTGATGCTTTGGCTCATGGCACGCCTCACCCGGAATGAGTTGAAGCACGGTGTTACCATCATTGTGATCGGGCACGTTTGGAACGCTGCCGTGACCCTCATGGTTTTCAGTGTCTGGTTTGGGTTCGGGCGCGGGATTCCTCTTCTTGACTTTCCCCGGTGGATCTGGCCTGTCGTCGCTCTGTCTTACGCTTTGATTGTTGTCTGGATGGTCCCGATGTTCCGTTCACGGCGTGATTCCCCCGTTTATGTTTCGGAAATGTTCATCGTCGGGGCTGCGGTCTGGTTTCCCTGGATTTTTCTTACCGCTAACATCTTCATCAACAAGGGGACTGCTCCGGTCATGGGTGCGGGTATCGATGCCTGGTACATCACGAACCTGATCTACTTCTGGATGGCGCCCGTCGCACTTGCAGTCGCTTATTACATTATTCCAAAGATTGCCGGTCGACCGATTTACAGTTATCCGCTCGCCCATCTGACTTTCTGGTTGCTCGCTTTTCTGGCCGGATGGACGGGATTCTCCCGCTTCATGGGCGGGCCGTTTCCTGCCTGGATGCCTGCTGTTAGCGGGGCGGCCGCAATTTTTATTCTCCTCGCCATCCTTGCGACAGTGACGAATCTGATGCTGACCTTGAAGGGGTGTTCCAAACTGTGGGAATACAGTCCTTCTCTGCGTTTCACGGTTTTCGGCATGCTCATGCTTGGGCTTTATGCGTTGCTCTCAGCGATGAGTTCCACTTTTTACTTCGGAAAGAACCTCCAGTTCAGCCACTTCGTTGTCGGAATGGACACACTCGCGTTTTACGGTTTCTTCTCGATGACGATTTTCGGCGCGATTTACTTCATCGTCCCCCGCATCACGGGTGCTGAGTGGCCTTCCGGGGCGAGAATCCGCTCTCATTTCTGGTGGAGCACCTACGGTATCATGACTCTCGTCGTCACGATGTTGGTCGGCGGCGTCGCCCAGGGAGGAAACCTCGCCGTTTGGGATCAGGAGTTTTCCACCTCGTTTGTGAACTCGTCAGCCTATGTGGTTGGACGTGCCGTGGCGTGGGCGTTGATTTCCTACTCCAACTTCCTCTTCCTTTACCAACTGGCTCTGATGTTTGCTGGAAAAGGACGAAAGTCCGACGGGCCGACTTTGATCCATGCTGAACCTGGAACGGCGCCAAGCGCGAAAGCCGCGGCAGGCTTGAGCTGATAACTGAAACGAATTTCTTTCGAATGAAATCTGACACATTTTTGAAACTGATCGGGGGCCTTGCTTTGGCATTTCTTCTCCCCTGGGTGTTTCTTATTCTCATCCCCTTTGTTTCGGCATCGAATGCTGAGCCGATTCCCTACGGAGAGGGCGAGGAAGTCGAGGGTGGCGTGACGGCTTATCCTGACAGTGTTTTCTATCGTCACGGTTCGAGCGATTACGGTCGTCAGATCTATGCTGCGGAAGGTTGTGTTTATTGCCACACACAGGTAATTCGCCCCACCTATGCCGGGCCGGATATGTGGCGCCCGGGATGGGGCGGTCGAGAGGCTGACGGGCTCGCCCGCGAGACGCAGCCGATGGATTACACCCTGGAGGAGGTCGCTCCTCTTGGATACCAGCGCATCGGGCAGGATCTTTCCAATGTCGGGCATCGTATCACCACGAGGGAGTTGATGCATCAGCATCTCTCCGACCCGAAAAGTCTCGACCCTGATAGCGGCATGCCTGCTTACCTCCACCTCTACAAGAAATCTCCGTATGGCGAAGGACTTGTTCCAACACCGAAGGCGGAGGCCCTTGTTGATTATCTTCTCTCACTGAAGAAAGATCAGCCTGTTCCCTCAGGAAAATAATTGAATTTAAAGTCTCAAGCAGAACCAGATGGCAGACGAGATAAAGAACATTGATTACGAGCAGGGTCTTCCCGGCGCGATTGACCTTCACGATTCCGTGAAACGGGAGAATCCTCTCTCTCAGGGTGGCGAAGGAACTGTTGGTCTTACCGTGATGGTGATCGGGGCTCTCATTCTCATCCTTGGTGGTGGTCATCTCTTCAGCTCGAGCAACGGTTTTAAATCCAGCATTTACATCAGCGAGAATTACCAGCCCGAACCGCGCCCGTCCCTGGGCGGAGATGAATCCGCCGCCGAGCAGGTCGCCTGGATTGAGGACTGGATGAGTGATGGCAAGAAAGTTTACAATAACTGCATCGCCTGCCATCAGGCCTCAGGTCTCGGTATTCCGGGGCAGTTTCCACCTCTGGTCGGATCCGAGTGGGTTGATCAAGGTACCTCACGGCTCGGTGCGATCATGTTGCACGGCATCAATGGTCCTTTCAAAGTCGCCGGGCAAACCTACAATCAGCTGATGCCGGCGTGGAACAATTTGAGCGATGAGAAAATTGCTCAGGTGGTTACTTACATTCGCCGTGAATTTGGCAGTCTCCAGGAGGGGGATGACGGCGTAGTAACCACCGAAATGATCAAGGCGGCGCGCGAGCAGTTTGGCAGTCACAGTGGACCTTACACGGAAGCTGAGCTGCTGGCGATTCCCGCCGATGAAGATTTACCCGGTTCCAGGGTGGACCTGGAAACCGGTGAGCCGCTCAGCGAAGGCTGAGGGTTCTCCCTGAATGTTTGATTGATATCCGTTGCCTTGAACCGACATTGCCGGTTTCTTCAGGCAGCAATTTTCCAGAAGTATGAGCGCAGTAACCGCAGAGAAGCACGAAGAGACTCATGATGATCACCACGATCATTATGAGCCGTTTTGGAAAAAGTACATTTTTTCGACTGATCACAAGACGATCGGAATCCAGTACGGTTTCACCGCGCTCGTCTTCCTGGCGTTTGGATTCTTCCTCATGATGGTGATGCGGTGGAGCATCGCCTACCCGGACCGTGCGGTTCCGCTCCTTGCGGACTGGCCGTGGTTCCAGGCCTGGCTCGACGATGGAGGCAAGGTGACGGGCGATCTTTACAATATGTTCGGAGCGATGCACGGCACGATCATGGTCTTCCTCGGAGTTGTTCCGCTGGCTTTCGGCGCTTTCGGAAACTATGTCACTCCGTTGCAGATTGGTGCGCCGGACATGGCTTTCCCACGCCTCAATATGGCAAGCTACTGGCTCTACCTGCTCGGTGGTGTCCTCATGTTTGTGAGCTTTTTCCTGCCTTCCGGCGCGGCCAAGGCAGGGTGGACCAACTACTCTCCTTTGGCGACGACGACCGACCTTCACTACGGTGATCTGTTCTGGACCGGTCAGACGCAATGGCTCATGGGAATGGTCTTTCTCATTAGCTCCTCGCTCCTCGGTGCGGTGAACTTCATCTGCACGATCATCAATCTGCGGTGTCGTGGAATGACATGGATGCGTATGCCTTTCTTTGTCTGGGCCATGCTCGTGACCGGGTTCCTCCTCCTCCTCGCGTTCCCTCCGCTCGAGGTGGCTGCGCTGATGCAATTGATGGACCGCCTTGCGGGGACCAGTTTCTTCATTCCGACAGGATTGAATGTCAGTGGCATGTCGTTTGATGCCGCCGGGGGCGGAAGTCCGCTTCTTTACCAGCACTTGTTCTGGTTCCTCGCTCACCCGGAGGTTTACGTTCTGATTCTTCCTGCGCTCGCGATTGTCTCCGAAGTCATCCCATGCAACACGCGCAAGCCTCTCTGGGGTTACAAGACCATGGTCTACGCGGTTATGGTCCTCGGATTCCTCGCCTTTATTGTCTGGGCGCATCACATGTATATCACCGGAATGGGGCCGGCGGTTTCGACCTTCTTCCAAACCACGACGGTCCTGATTTCAATCCCTTCGGTGATTTTGATCACCTCGCTTCTCATTTCGATGTGGGGAGGATCGATTCGGTTCACGGTCCCTATGCTCTTTGCAACGGCATTCATTCCGATGTTCGGGATCGGTGGATTGACCGGTCTCCCGCTTGCTTTCAGCCTGACGGATCTTCATCTGCACGACACATACTACGTGATCGGACACTTCCACTACGTGGTGGCTCCGGGAACGATCTTTGGACTCTTCGCGGGAATCTATCACTGGTATCCGAAGATGACGGGAAGAATGATGTCGACTCGTCTCGGTCATCTTCACTTCTGGCCGTCATTGATTTTCATGAACGGGATCTTCGCCCCCATGTTCTTCCAGGGCATGGCAGGATTTCACCGCCGTGCCTTCGATGGCGGCAAGGCCTACGAGCAGATCAGCAATCAGGTCTTTTCGGAGCCGAATACCTTCATCTCGAATCTCTGCGAGATGATGCATGTTATCGAGCCGGACGCTCCCCTCCGGATGATCGATTTGAACATCATCACCTCCGGTTCAGCGTGGCTGCTCGCAGTCGCTCAGGTCCCGTTTATCATCAATCTTTTCCTCAGCGCGTTTAACGGGAAGAAGGCCGAAAGCGACAATCCGTGGGATGCAACGACCCTTGAGTGGGCAACGCCAACGCCCCCGCCTCATGGGAACTTTGCGACTGAGCCGGTGGCTTATCGAGGCCCTTACGAGTACAGCGTGCCGGGTGCGGATCGCGACTTCACTCCGCAGTTCGAGAGTGATCCCTCTTCTCTCGCGACCGGGAAAGAAAATGAGGAGGCGCCTGCGCCTCATTAAGAGTCGACCGCATATTTTCCTACTAACAGGTTAACATTTTTACTATGGAGATTCCCTACGAAGTAACCCCCCGCCGCGATACAGGGTTGTACAACTCTAAGCTGGCTGTCTGGCTTTTCCTTGCCTCTGAGGTAATGCTTTTTGGCGGTTTGTTTTCCGGTTATGTCTTTCTTCGTCTCGGTGTTCAGGAAGGGGTCGATAATCCATGGCCATGGGGGCTCAACGTCCACAAAGGGTATGTCTGGCTGGGCTTTCTCAACACTCTGATTCTGATTGGATCCAGTGTGGGCGTCGTCTTCGCCTGGGTCGCGCTGAAGGAGCGGAACTGGAGACGGTTTCAGGTTCTGATGTATGCGGTAGTCGCCTGCGCTGTTGCTTTCATGTGTATTAAGTCCGTTGAGTACAACAGCAAGCTCACGAAGCACCACGGAATCAAGTTGCTGGATAACTCCGTAATGGAGGGTCGAATTCTCGACGGCACCGATAAAGTTCGATTCGCGGGTGAAAAGGCTTCTTTCAGTCTCCAGGGAGCCCTCCCCATTTTTCTTCGCGAACTTGCGGGGGACGAGTTCCCCGAGTTGACTCTTGAAACGGCGGAAGGGGAGGAGCCGGTCACCTTCTCTTCTAAAGGGGAGTTTAAGAAGTGGTTTTATCAGGCTCGTCGTGAAACGGCCTCCGGTCTTGCCGACGAACGGAAGCGGTATCGAACGGAGCTGGCGAATGGAGTCGAAAATCCCACGCCGGTTTCTGTCTCTACGAGTGCTACCGTCACCGCATCAAAGCCTTTTCCATTGAATGGGAATCCGAGGACGGTGATCGGTCACTCCGATACCACGATGAACTATCGGGATGGCTCCAAGGTTGACGGGACCCTGACTGGAGACGATGTCCTTTTCGAAATTCACGAAGTGGACATGCAGCTTGTCATGCCGACCAAGCAGCGCGATTCAATGCTTTGGGAAGTCGTGAATGATGAAGGAGCCAAGCAGGAGTTCTTCACCAAGCAGCACAAGTATTACGAGACGATGCGGGCATACTATGAGCCGCGCGGGGAGACTATCCCGGAGAAGATGCTCCGCGGACACAAGCTCAACCTCCACTACGTCCACGTCGGTGGTGACCATGAGGAAGGTCACGGGTCCGACGGAGAGAAGCAGGAGGGAGAGAAGGAACACCACGGTGATGAAGTTCACACCAGTGAGAGTAAGCCTTCCGCCTCCAAGCTTGAGAAGGATACCGGCCACCACGGAACAATCACGGTTCCGAGGGACAAGATTAAATTCATGGGTAACCACGGTCCCCGTTACGGCAACTACTACGCGATCTACTTCACGATGACCGCTCTTCACGGTCTTCACGTCGTCGGCGGAGCGCTTGTGCTGCTGTATTTTGTTGTCTTTGGAAAGAAAATGTTCCTGAAGAATCCCGAGCATCTTGCCAACCGTGTAGAGGTGGGTGGATTGTTCTGGCACTTTGTTGACCTGATCTGGATCTTTCTGTTCCCGATCATGTATCTCCTTTAATCTGAACTTTCATTGTCTCTTACTATGTCGGAAGAAATCCACGACTGGGGAAAGCACAAGAAGACCTACCTGATGGTAGGAATTGCTCTCTTTTTCTTCACCTTTGTCACTATCGCCCTCGCACTGTTCCCGCCATTTGATGTCGGCCCTCCGGGACCCACTCCCGGTGATTATGTCCTCGGCCTCGCGGTGGCGACTACGAAGGCAAGCCTCGTTGCGCTCATTTTCATGCACCTCAACCATGAGCGTGGCCTGATTTACAAAACGCTCGTTTTCACGGTCCTGTTTTTCATCGGGCTAATGGCACTTACTCTTTTCGCGGAGTTCGATCCCATTCGTGAGCAGTACGACACTTTCGAGACCACGAACGGTAAGTTAACTGAACAGGAGTAGAACGAATCATGTCATTGAAGAATTTCCATATTGCCTTCATCACGATCTGCGTCCTCTTCACTGGTGGCTTCGCTGCCTGGTGCCTTCTTGTTCCCGGACTTCCGGCTATGTTCACTGCGATGGGTTGGATCAGTGCCTCGGGTGGGCTTCTGCTCTTCGTTTACGGGATCCGTTTCCTGAAGAAGGCAAAGAACGTAATCGTCTAAAAAAGCTGAAATGAATTCATTCCTCCCTGATTCTCTTTACCTCGCCTGTCCCATGTGCATGAGTGGCGCTGAAGGTGTCCTCGCTGATGCGGCCAACTCGGCCATCGCCGTCATGCTGGTGCTTCTGAGTGGTGTTTTGATGGGATTTCTCGGCTTTATCTTTTACCTCATGAAGCGGGCAAAGAGATTCACGGGAGATGTTCCCGGAGAAGTGACCGCCTGATATTTTTTACTGATTTGATATGATTGAATGGATTAATGACATTTCCGGGATGCACGAAGTGGCTTCCCGACACGGTGATGTGGGGAACCACATGCTCGCGCTGATTCACTGGTTCATGGCAATCCTGTTTGTTGGATGGACTGCTTTCCTTATCGTGGTGCTTTTCAAGTTTAATCGGAAGAAGAACCCAAAGGCGAACTACAACGGGATCACCTCTCATTTCTCGACACACGTTGAGGTTGGGGTTGTCATTGTTGAGGTCGTTCTCCTGCTCGGTTTCGCATTTCCGCTCTGGGCCAAGCGTGCGGATGCGAAGGAGCGCCCTACCGGCGATGAGGTCGTGAACTTGAGGGCGGTTGGTGAGCAGTATCGCTGGACCTTCCACTATGCAGGGGCGGACAAGCTGGTGGGAATGACCTCCCACGAGCGGCTCTCGGGAGGCAATCCTGTAGGACTCGTTCAGGAAGATCCGAACGCAACGGATGATTTCGTTTCCGTGAATGAACTCGTTCTTCCGAAAGGGCGCCCGGTCGTGATCCAGGTCACCTCGAAAGACGTGATTCATGGCCTTGCAATTACGCCCATGTTCATCCAGCAGGATGCGATCCCGGGATCTGAGATCCCGATGTGGTTCGTTCCTGAGAAAGAAGGTGAGTGGAACATCGTTTGTGCCCAGCTTTGCGGAGCAGGCCACGCTCAAATGGTGGCCTATGTGAAGGTGGTAAGCTCAGAGGAGTTTGACGAGTGGTATTCCTCACAGAATCCGCTGCTTCCGAAATCCTGAATTTCGGGCTTTCTCCTGATCTTTCCCGGAGGCGGATCGCGAGAGCGTTCCGCCATTTTGTTTTCCGAAAGGATCTCTATTCCCCTGCCTGAAACGTAAGAACGTACTGATGAACGATGCTCACCCCCGTAGCCGGGCATTTCAGATATTTTCCCGTCTCGTCGTCTTCGTCGCCGTTCTTCTCATCTGGTGGGGCGCAGCGACAACGACAAAGCAGGCCGGCATGGTATTCGCCGACTGGCCTTTGAGCCTTGGTTCCTTCAATCCTCCGGGATGGCTCGATTACATGGTGCCCTTTCTGGAGCACAGTCATCGCCTCCTCGCGAAACTGGTGGGAGTCCTTGTGCTCATTCTCTTCTCGTGGGCCTATGTCCGTTCCGGGAAGCAGGCCCTGGAGGTTGTCCTCCTCGTTCTGGTGCTCGTCGTCACTCTGGGTGTCTTCATTGCCGCGGGTGATGAGCGTTTCGATGCAGGTCGGAAACAAATGTTTCTGACCGTCGCCCTTGGACTGGCGCTACTGCCGATCGGGTGGCTTCTCTGGAGTTGGAAAGCGAGGTCCTGGACTCTCGTCGAGAAGTTGACGGCTTTAGCTCTTCTCATGGTGACGACCCAGGCCATCTTCGGAGGTCTCCGCGTGACGGAGATTTCCGACGTTTTTGCGGTGATTCACGGCTGCTTTGCCCAGGCATTCTTTTGCGTTCTCATTCTGATCGCAATGGCCTCGGGCGGTGGATGGGAAAACACGGGATTCACGGGGAGCGTAGACCGGCTTCGATTGACGAAAATAGCGGGAACGATCTTTACTGGCCTGATTTTTCTACAGCTCATTCTCGGGGCGAAAATGCGGCATTTTCATAGGAGCGGAGTTCCGGACGATGATTTGTTCAGGACACAGGGGCAGTGGATCCCCGGATTCGAGGATCCGATCATTGCAGTTCTCTTTCTTCACAAATTTACCGCCGTTTGCGTTCTTCTCTTTGCCCTCGGTATTGCGATTCGTCTCTTTACCGGAAGAAAGCAGAGTGACGGCAGGGATTTCAGGCTGATGGCTCTCATCGTGGGATTGATTCTGTTTCAGATTGTTCTCGGTCTGTCCGTCATCGGAACAGAAAAGAGTTTCTGGGTCACCAATGTCCATGTCTTGAACGGACTGAGCATCCTCGCGTTGGCCTTTGTTTTTGCCGTACGCGCGTGGCGAGGTCGTTACGTGGAGTCCGGACTCGCTAATCCTTCTTCCGGCGTTACCTTGAAGGCCTGAATTCACCCATGGCTTCGCACGAAACGGACTCCAAACCGACCGAACCTGTCGGATTGATTAAGGGAATCCAGAATGACCTTCTGGCTCTGACCAAGGCTCGTCTGAGCGTCCTTGTGGTCTACACTGCTGTGTTCGGATACTTTGTCGCGACCAAAACGAGTGGAACCTTTTCATGGTTGATTTTGTGGCACACTCTGGTCGGGACAATCCTGGCGGCATTCGGTGCTTCTGTTTTCAATCAACTGATGGAGGTCGATACCGATAAGTTGATGTCGAGGACGTCAGATCGGCCTCTACCTTCCAATCGGATGCCCAAGCCGCTGGCCTTTATTCTCGGCTGGCTGCTTTCCGCGTTCGGACTGATTCATCTCGGGGTTATGGTCAATGTGATGGCGGCGGCAATGGGGGCAGCAACGCTCATCACCTATCTCTTCATCTACACTCCCATGAAACGGGTATCCACCTTCAATACGGTGGTGGGTGCTGTGTCAGGGGCCCTGCCTCCCTTGATTGGTTGGGCCGGAGGAGGGGGGGCGCTCTTGAGTTTCGGTGCTCTCTTTCTTTTCCTGCTGCTCTTTCTCTGGCAAATGCCGCACTTCGCCGCGATCAACTGGATGTATCGCGAAGAATACTCCAAAGGAGGATTTAAGATGTGGTCAAACAATGACGATTCCGGGGCGAAAACCGCTAAAATCGCGGTGTTTTTCTCCCTCCTCATCGTGCTTTTCGGCATTCTCTTTCCCTTGCTGACTCCAGTCCTCGCGATCTGGGGTGCGCTTCCCTGTGGCATTCCCGGAGTCGTGATGCTTCTTCTCGCGTTGAAGTTTCAAAGATCCGGCACCCGCGAAGATGCCCGCCGCCTCTTTTTCTACACCCTTTTATACCTCCCTCTCATGATGGTCTTCGCTTATCTGGCATGGCTGTGAGGGATCGGGGAGACGTAAGTAACTTTGGCTATGGATGAACAAACCCCTGAGATGAATCGCAATCAGATCATCACGTGGTGGGCATCGATTATCGGTGTCTGTCTCGTTATCGCGTTCGGATCGATTTTCGTGACGCGGGCTTATTTGCTGCGTCGTGATTATGAATTTAAGAATTGGCGACCACCTCATATTGCCCGCCTCGAGACAGATCTTGATGCGATCAATCGCGACGGCCGGAAAGTGTCACTCGGTGAACTCCGGAAGAAGATTTACGTCGCCGGTTACCAGTATACGGATTGCCCGGCCGGATGTCTCGGGATGGCATCGGTCATGAAATTGCTGGAAGAGGAATTTGGGGATGATCCCCGCTTTCGACTCGTTTCCATCAGTGTGAATCCGGATGGAGACACGCCGGAGAAAATGAATACCTGGGTCAAGGAGCACGGAATTGATTCCGATGACTGGTGGTTCCTCACCGGTGATGGCGAAGAGATTGCCAAATACATGATCTCGGAATTCAAATTCTACGGGACCGAGAAAGTAACGGATCCGGAAAAGATTGCAGCGGTTGGCGAGTTCGCTCACGACACACGACTTGCCCTCGTCGACGGGGAAGCCAACATTCGTGGATACTATGACGTCATGAACGTGCAACGCGGCGATCAGGAATACGATCGTCTCGTGAGAGAGCTGAAAATGGTTCTCGATCCTGAACTCAAACTCTCGGATTTCGATCTTGGAATCGAGGAAGACTAATATGGATTATTCGATTTTTCCCCCTATCAATGCCGGGTTGAACACCTTGAGCACGATCCTGCTGATCACGGGATTCCTTTTGATCAAGTCAGGTCGAAAAGAGGCACACAAAAAAGTCATGATTGGAGCTCTTGCGAGTTCTGCGGTCTTTTTAACCTGTTACCTGATTTACCATTACGGGGTGGGGCATACGGAGTTTCCGAAGGAGTACCCGGTCGCCCGCCGGATCTATCTTGCGATTTTGATTCCTCATATCATCCTCGCGGTGGTGAATGTCCCGCTGATCATGCTCCTCGTGATTGCCGCGTTCCGCGGGAAATTTGAAAAGCACAAAAAGCTGGCGCGATTCACCTTTCCCTCCTGGCTCTTTGTTTCCATCACCGGGGTTGTGATCTATTTTTTCATCTATGTTTGGTTTCCTCCCACGTCCGGAGCGGACGAGGCTGAAGTCGGAAACCTGCCTCAAGCCACTGAGCGAGTCACCGTGGTTGAGGGCAGGACCACATCCGGTGACCTTGTTTTTGAACCGGCATTTCAAGTCTATCGGGCCGTGGCCGGGCAGAAACATGTCGAGGTGAGCTTTGCGGTTGAGAACACGGGCGCAAAGCCCGCCAAAGTTTCGCGTCTTGTGAGCGGCTGTGAATGCCTTTCCGTAGAGATTGATCAGGATCCTGTGCCTGTGGGCGCGAGGGCAATCGTTACGGGGGTTTTCGATACGGAAAAGCTCAGGGGGCAGTCCGAGCGGAAAATCACGATCCAGTTCGAAGGCGAAAGCCGTCCGGTTTTCCTCACGACCCGGATTGAAACCGAGCCGGTCTATACGATCACTGAAGAAATGACTTCCTGGGAGATTGGATCAAAGCCTGAGACGAAGACGGTCGAGTTTCGGGTCGTCCGTGAAGAACCGGTCCGGGTATTGAGCGCCGAGAGTAAAAGAAAAGAGGTGACCTGTGAACTGGTGACAATCGAGGACGGACGGGCCTACGATCTACGGCTCACTCCCGAATCGACTGACGAAAGTCTCCTCGGAATTATCCGCATCGAAACGGACTGCGAAATTGAGTCGTACGCCCGTCCCCTGGCCTACTTTTCGATTCAATGAAATCAATGGGAACAGGAAAGCAGGTGATCGTGATCGTAGGGATCTCGATTGTCGCGACGATCCTTTCCGCCGTTTTTCATCCGAAGCGCCCGGCGTCGTACCGGGTTTCGAGTCCGGAGGAACTCCGTTGGCAGATTCAGCCGACGGAGATTGCGGCGTTGTCCCGGGATGCTGAAATTCTCTGGGTCGATGCCCGCGAGCGGGAAAAGTTTGAAGTGGACCACATGCCCGGGGCGATCCTGCTGAATCTCGGAGAGTGGGGAGATCTTATGTTTCAGCACATGGATACCCTCCAGGGAGCCTTTGAACGACCGGTCGTGGTCTATTGCGATACGGAAAGCTGCGGGAAGAGTCAGGAAGTGGCGAAGCGGCTCCGTGAACTCCTCGGGCTCGATCCCGTCTATGTCCTGAAAGGGGACTGGCGGGAGTTGATTCCCCCTCCGGAGTCTTGATGCAGCCCAATTACTTTCGCACTTTCCACAAGGGATTCGGTGTGTGCGCCATCTCGAAGAGTTCTTCAGCTCTTTCCACCGTGTCGGGGTGATCAAACGCGACATTCGTCTCTTCCCCGATATCCTGCTCCACATGGTAGAGTTGTATTTCGCCGGTGAACATCGGTTCGCGGATCGCTTTCCAGGGACCGAATCGAAGAGCCTGCTTACTGCCTTTTTCGTAGAACTCCCAGTAAAGATAGTCGTGCTCTCTCTGGCTTTCCGGATTCCCTCTCAGGGTCGGAGCAAAACTGATGGACTGCGTCTTTGGCGGTGCCTCAACCCCGGCGAGTTCGCAGGCCGTGGCGATCCAGTCGGTGAAACCGGCGACGTGATCTGACACTGAGCCTGCCTCAACCACAGAGGGCCAATAGGCGATCGTCGGTACCCGGATCCCGCCTTCAGTCAGGTCGCGCTTCATTCCGCGAAGAGGACCGTTTGCATCGAAAAACTCGGGATCATTACCACCTTCTTTATGGTGGCCGTTGTCGGAACTGAAAATGATGAGTGTGCTTTCATCGATCCCGAGGTCCTCCAACTGTTTGATGATCGCCCCGACATCACGGTCCATCCTCGTGATCATTGCGGCCTGGCCCTTGTCAGGATCCGGCCAGTCCTTGTCAGCATAGATCCCGTAGTCCGGCACCTCCTGCCCGTCCCCCTGGACGCGGCCTGCTTCGTTGTTGGCATGCGGGATCGTCAACGCGAGGTAGAGAAAAAACGGCGCCTCCTCTTTTGCCTGCCTGCCGATCCAATCGTGAACGTCCTCGGCAAAGAGATCGTGAGAATACTCGACCTTGCCCTCCGGCGAGGCAAACCCGGCTCCGTCTTCCGGTTTCCCGGTCTCGATCCTGACTTCTTCCCAGAGTGGTGATGTTTTATTCTTCAGCGTCACGACTTCATCATTCCGAATCAGAAACTCGGGATAAAAGTTGTGAGCGTGCCGTTGATTGAGGTAGCCGAAAAAGTAGTCGAAACCCTGTTTGTTCGGGTGACCGACCGAGCCGAGCTCGCCGAGTCCCCACTTGCCGATCAGGGCAGTCGAATAGCCGGCTTCTTTCATCTTCTCCGCCACCGTGATGTCGGCATCAGGCAGGGTTTGGGCCTCGGCGGCCCCGTTTCCGCGAACCCAGCAGTTCCCGGTATCCTGACCGGTCATGAGAACACACCGGGAAGGCGCACAGACGGTCGCGCCTGCGTAGAACTGCGTGAACTTCATCCCGTCTGCGGCCATGGCATCGAGGTTCGGGGTCTTGATCTTCTCCTGCCCGAAGCAACCGAGATCGCCATAGCCGAGGTCATCTGCGAGGATGAAGATTATGTTTGGCTTTTCCGCCCCGTTAAGTGGGAGCGAAGCGAGACTTATCAGCGCCAGAAAGCAGGAGAGAATTTTCATTTCCCTAACTTGCAAAGGATGAGTCCTCATTACCACCCCGAATCAGGGGCGCGATGCCGGACATTAGGGTTCGAAAACGTTCTCAAGAAAACGTTCCAGTCCGTTTTGCTCGAACCACTCGAGGGTCCAGGTATCGCCGCTGACAACGGCCTTCGCGTTCTCGCCCGGAACCCGGTAGGCATCGGCGTCAACAGGGCCGTTTGCGGTTTGAACGCTCACCGCGACACGCTCATAGAAAGCATCTTCATAGAGATCCAGTCGCTGCAGTGCCGGCGCCGGGACATCAAAAAAGACGCGGCCCGGAACTTCACCTTCGTAGTCGGGACCCTCTTCACGGATCGCCGGAAAGGTGGCCTCCCGGACTCTCCAGATTGAGTGTCTCGAAAGCTTTGCCTCCGCTGATTCCAGATCAGGACATTCCGTGACCAGTTCCCAGATCCGGGGAACTAGTAAAGTGCCGTAGACGAAAACATTCATGAAAAAGGGAGTGTCTTGCTTTTTGAACCGCTATCGCTCATTCTCGATCCGTGCAAGCAGTCTCACACATTCTTCTCATCAGCCTGGGAAGCCTTCTCCTCATCGCGGGTTCGGGATGCAAGACGACGGGTGACAAGGATAGGCCGGACGAAGCAGCGCCTGCCGGGGCAACCCCGGCGATGAAGATCCCGGTTGGGGCGCTCCACGTGGTTCGAGAGGACGAAAATTTTGTTCTGATTCGATCGACACGATTTCTCCAGATTGAGCCGGGAACCGATCTCATGGTTTTTGGAAATGGAGGGATTGAAACGGCGAGGCTCAGAGTGAGTCCGGCGAGAAAAGGCCAGTTCGTGACGGCGGATATCGTCTCCGGAATGCCGAAAGTCGGCGATCAGGTGGTGATGGACTATGTGGCTCCGAATCAAGCGGCGGCAGCAGCCGGCGGGACGGGGGGGTCCGACGATGAGATTCAGGTTCTCGAGTAATGATGACTCAAGAGGGTAAGGTCAGATACTCAACAGGGTTGACTTGACGGCACTTTCCCCTGACGGGACTTTGAGAAAATGGCGGATGAGACGTCCAGAAAAGCAGGAGGGACAAGACGTCCTCTGGAGCGGGTCCTCCGGATTCATGAAATGGTGTCGAGAGGTCGATTGCCGAACGCCAATGAGATGGCGCGTGAACTGGAGGTGAACCGGAAGACGATCCTGAGGGACATTCGTTTCATGCGGGACGACCTTGAGTTGCCACTGGTTTACGATGAATCACGTCATGGCTATTTCTATTCACGACCGGTGAATGAGTTTCCCCTCTTGCAGACATCGGCCGACGATCTCGTTGGACTGATTCTCGCGCGCAATGCGCTGGGGCCCATGAAAGGGTCGGCTCTGGAGTCGACACTTCGCAGTAGCTTTCAGCGATTGCAGGCAACGATGAGTGATCAGGTGACGATCCCATGGTCGGAGATCGATCAGGCATTCTCCGTGAAGTCGACCGGGATCACAGAACGTGATGTTTTCGTGTTCGAACGGCTTGCCAAAGCGGTCCTGGAAAGTCGGGAGTTACATTTCGATTACCGGAAGCTCAGCGATGAGAAACCGATGAAGCGGCGGCTGCAACCCTATCACCTCGCAGAGATTGATGGCGGTTGGTATATTATTGGTCAGGATCTGGAACGGGGTGCGAGGAGAACGTTTGCGGTTCAGCGCATGAAAAGTGTTCACCTCACGGAGACACGGTTTCAACGGTCACATGATTTCAGGTTGGACGACCATTTCGCCGGGAGTTTCGGAGTCTGGGCCGGGGAGGGGCAAGGGCCGGGCCACTTCGAAGTGAAAGTGCGTTTTTCCGGTTTTGCGGCGCGTGTTGTTGCGGAGCGTCGTTGGCATCCCAGCCAGGAAATCGAAAACGTTGCTCCTGACGGAAGCTTGATTGTGCTCACCTTGCAGTTGTCCGCCCTCGAAGACATCGCCCGATGGATTCTCGGATTCGGGTCTCAGGCACAGGTCATGGCACCCCCCGAGCTGGTTGAGAGGGTGTCCTCAGAATTAAAACGGGCCGCAGCTCAATACTGATTTACTCATAGCAGGGGACGACAAAGGAGACGGGTAGACGAATCATCTGTCCGGGGCGAATCGTACTGGTCTGATTGATGCGCACGATGACATCAGGAGTGGTTCCGCAGGCAGCGGCAAGTGATTGAATCGTTTGTCCCTCCTGGACAACCCAGGGAATACACTGGTCCGGAAGATCATCGTGATTTTCCTTTTCCGTCGGATCCGGGACCTCCGGAGGGTATCGGTGGGGGAACTGCTCCGGGAACGCCACCTCCGGTTGATCCTCCGGCGGCGGTGACGGGAACAACCGGAAGTAAGGGGGGAAGCCTGCCGCCATGGCTTCCACCGGAGTTAACGGAACCGGAAGCGCTGGATTCGCGGGGCAGGGCTGAATTCGAGCTCGATGGATTTGAGAGCGGAGGATCATAGATTTGACCGCCGGAAGGGGGCACCGGTGGAGAAGATCCCCCGACGGGGTTGATGGATCCACCGGCGGAAGGCAGGCCGGAAGCGGAAACGCCGGGGGCTGCTGTTGCAGTCACGCCTCCCCCTGTCGCACCGGTAACCGCGACCTGTGGCGGGACGACGACGGGGGGGATCGGGGTAATGAGAGGACGCCCGGGTAAATCCGGGTTGCCTGAACCGGGCGGATGACTTCCCTGATTCGAATCCGTCATTCCTGCGGGAGCGTTTGAAATTCCTCCGGAGGCCGAAGCTCCACCGCCAATGCCGCCACCTGTCGAAGCGGCAGGAATAGAAGCCGGAGGAAGAGAGTCTTGCTGCGGTGCCGATGGCGCTGAGACTGGAATCTCTGTTGATCCGGTTTGAATCGTGGAGGAGCCGCCGGAGAGGCTTCCAACTGCGCTGCCTGATGCGACGCCGCCCGAGGCAGGCGTTGGAGAGATCGGTCGGATATTTCGCGGACCTCCAGGCTCGGGAGGGCCCTCCTTGATCGTTGTTTGGCCGGGGCCTGTCGATGGCGGGGGAAGGGAATTCCCGGCCTGTCCGCCATCGGGGGTGATGTTGAAATTTCCCTCGCCTCCCACCATGGGACGATTTCCGCCCGCCCCGTCGACGCCGGAAACAGGATCCGATTCCCGCCCGCTCAAGCCGCTGTTTGAACCCGCTTCCCCAACGTCGAATTCAAGCCGATGGCGTCGCCACCGCGAGTTCCGTATCCGACACCGGAACCGACGTTGATCGGAACGTAAGGCACGGCGCGACGCTTTCCTTCTTCAGCGGCAGCCCCCGCGATTTCGTTTCCGGTCATTCCACCACTTTCCGCGCCGCCGCCCAACCCTCCACCGCCACTGCCATTACCGAAGAATTCGAGAACTTCCTTTCCGGATTCATGAAAGGATGGCGCGACGACCTCTTTCCCGGAAGAGGCATCAGTGGATTCGGTCACTCCCTTGGCATCACTCTCATGAAAACCGGGAGGGAGCGGTGGTTTGACCCCTTCATTACGGAGAGAGCCAACCCGATAGGGGTCAACTTTGCTTCCCGGAGCAGCGACGAGGCTCAGCGCATTCAGAGTGAGTCGAAGCGACTCAAGGGCGGAGACATCGCTCAGGTCGCCTAAATTTTCTTCGCCCTCTCCATTGTTGAGGATTTTTCCAATGACACGATCCACCTTGATGGCTGGTTCAGGCTCGATAGGCAGGGCAATTTTGCGCCCTTTCAATGAATGAGCCTTCGAATCCTCAGTCGGTAGATCGCTGTTTTCCCGGCTGAGAAACGAGTCGTCTGAGGAGGATAACCACAGGAATATCGAAAAGCAGCCAAGGCAGAGCGATCCGAATCCAGGGAGAATAAATTCCAGGGTGACTTTCCGGATTCGTCGGCGGTTTTTCTTGAAGCGATTCTGCGGAAGTTGAGGCAAAGGAAAAGTCAGAGAGGAGTAGGGCTCGTGCGCGGTTGCGAACGGCTCAGGATGGTGAGGAAAGAGCGGAATTCCACGATTTAGTTAAGAAAACTGGAGTTTTAATTATTCTGTAATGAAGAGAATTCGGGATCTTTTCGAGGGGGTGCCCCCTGCTTGTCCTACCCCTCCGGTTAAGGTGCTCTCATGAATCAAAGATCTAAGCCGATTCCTTCCAAAGGTCCGAGCCCTCTGATTGGGGCACAAACTCTCAATAACTCGCGTTGTGAAGCGAAACCGGGTTCAACAATCAGCGAACTTCCGCTCAAACATGAGCTGGTGGAACTATGCAGCGAGATTGCCGGGGTTCTTCTGCGAGGGTATTCGGACGGAAAGTCGGGCCGCGCGGTGCGCCGTCTCATCGTGAGTGGTCTCATTGAGAAGATGAAATGTGATGCTCCGCAGGCTCAAAGTCTCGTTGACTTGTCACTGGAGTTGATTCACCTCCAGGCCTATGGACGTTTTCGCAGCAACTCCCTGGAATTGAGCCTCCTTGTGGCCCGGGGCGGGGGAGCGCTTGGGGACCTGTCTTTGAATTAGACGCGGGTTTCCCGGGCGGGAATCACATCGTCTTTTCGTCCTCGGTGGCTGGAGTTCCGTCTCCTGCCTCACTTTCGCTCTCCAGAACGATACCGGATTCGGCGGCAAAATCGGCGAGCGCCAGCTCTTCGAGGGCGCTGCGTTCCGCCTCCATCATGGTGAGATCGGATGTATCGATGCTGTCCTTCGCGACACGGGCTCGCCCTTTCGCTTCTTCGCGTTCCTCGCGAACGATCTCTTCGAGACGGTTGAGAGTGTCGCCGGCACCGCCGATTTCATTGATCATCCCGGCAGCCATTTCATTGAGCTCGGCGGTTGCTTTCGCGATGCGGGTTTCGTCGATCCCCCGCTTCAGGGATTCGATCTTCTCACGCGCAGCGGTGACGGCGATATCGCGGGCCCGCTTCAATTCTTCGTACGTTTTCTCCGCGTCTTCCAGTTGATCAACGTTCCCGGCGTGGTCTTCCTTCAGCTTTTGCAGCCGGAGGGCATACTCGCCGGCCAGCTTTCTGTTCCCCGCTTTGAGATGGGCTCCCGCTTTTGCGGTGAGTTCACGGATCTCTTTTGTTTCCCGCTCGACCTGGGAAATGAGCCGTTCACAGAGCCCGGCATGAGCGGCGAGGCCTTTGTTGTATTCAGAAATCTGCTTCCTCAAATTCTCTTTCTCTACATCGAGAAGGGCTTCGGGATTTCTCCTTTCCAGATCTGAAACAAAGAGTCCGAAAAAGCCGCGGATGAGATTGCCGATACGTTTAAACATGGTGTGACAGTGGTAGAAGTGTTGGGTTCGTTTATTGTGACACTGGTCGAAATGAAATCAAAAGGGATAAACGGTGAATCTACGATTACAAAAATCCGCCTTTTTTGTTTTTGCGGGTGGCTCTGACGGGAAGGTTGGTTAGACTGGTGATGATGTCCGGCAAACACCCTGTCTCCCTTGCTCTTGGAGCGCTCTCAGAAATTCTGGAGCGGGAGAAATTGCGTGGGAAAACTCACCTCGCGATGAGAGAGGAGACCGCTAAAACGCTCAACGAAATGCCGATGAGTTTCATGATGGCCTCGCAGAAGGCCCGAATTCAAACGGTGCCTGCAGCGGCTCCTGCGTCTGCGACGGCGAAACTGCCAGGGAAGGATGCGGAATCGCCTGCTCCGGCGGACGGAACCTCCCCGGTTCCGGAGCGAACCGAGGCGTGGGCTCGAAAGGAGTTGAATGCAATTTTCAAAGAGGTGAAGTCCTGCGAAGTCTGCCGTTCCCTGGGGACTCTCCGGGAAACGGTTGTTTTCGCGACCGGGAATCCGATGGCTGATCTCATGTTCATCGGGGAGGCTCCGGGTGCCGAGGAGGAGAAGGAGCGGAAGCCGTTCGTTGGCCCCGCAGGACAGAAGCTTACCCGGATCATCAAGGCGATGGGGCTGAGTCGCGAGGAGGTTTACATTTCCAATATCGTAAAATTTCGTCCGAAGAAAGGTGACGGCCGGTTCCAGGGGACATCCAACCGCAAGCCTGATCCGACCGAAATAGAGGCCTGCATTCGCTTCCTTCGCCGGGAGATCGCAGTGGTTGCTCCGAAGATAATCGTAGCCCTGGGCGCGACCGCAGCTGAGGGACTGCTGCAAAGAGGTGGCCCCATTTCGAGCCTCCGGGAGCAGACGCATGAATTTGCCGGTGTCCCCGTGGTCGTTACGTATCACCCCAGTTTTCTTCTCAGGCAGGAGAGTGAACCCGATGCGGAAAAAGCGAGGGCCTCCAAGCGGAAGGTGTGGGAAGATATGTTAAAAGTCATGGAGCAACTTGGAATGCCCGTGAGCGAAAAGCAGCGCGGATTCTTTTCGAAATAAAAGAGAGACAGTGATGTCGAAAGAGGAAAGTGACGGTTCAACCGGGGAATCTTCGCCGAAAATGAGTAATGGAGCCCGTGTCTTCTGGGTCTTTATCGTCCTGATCATTTCCGGCCTGATCGGTTTCCTTTCCTTCCTCTGGCTTGGAAAGCAGGGGATCGACTCAACGACGGGAGCGGTGGTCGAGATCGTGAAAGCGTTCAAGCCGGAAGAGGTCGTGCAGACGTTTGACGAATGGAGGACCCTGGAAGCGAGCGGGACGGAAGGCAATATTCTTGAGGTGGCGACAGCTACCTCCACGGAGCGGTTCACGAGAAAGACGAACCTGGAGATGTTCGGGAAAACCTTGCCATTGGGGACGACGGTTTCGGAAATTTCCGTCCCCGCGACCTACCGCTACTATATTGATCTGAATGACGACTGGTTTGTGACCACCGACGGTTCAAGGCTGCTGGTTCTCGCACCGAAAATTCGTCCTTCGCTCCCGGTTGCTTTTGACACGGCGAAGGTGCAAAAGAAAAGTCAGGCGGGTTGGGCGCGATGGGACGGGGACGAAAATATGGAGGAGTTGGAGAGGACAATCACTTCGCGTCTGGCCGTACGGGCTTCGGATGACTCTTCACTCAAGAAAATTCGTGAAGCGAGCCGCGAGCCGGTCGCGAAGTTTGTGCAATCCTGGCTTCTCTCCCGGGAAGCCTGGGGCGATGCCAAATTCGAGGAAATCTCGGTGATGTTTGAGGGCGAGGACGCAGCCCTCTCTTCGATGCCTCCGGTGCTGCGACATCTCGAGGATCCGGCCGAAGTTGCCCCGTAGCTACTCGATCGACTCCAGTCCTGTTTCGTCAGCGGGAGTTCCGACCAGAAGACGGTCCCGGAGTTCGCGCACTTTGAGGATGCTTTCCGAGGCGCTGCCGGCATCGCTCCCGGTGAGCGATGAGTTTGCAAAAGGATTGTTCGCGCCCCATTTTTTCCAGGGGCCGTCAGGGACCTCGTCGAGATCGACAAATCTCCAGTCAACCGTTCCATACCCGCCTCCAAACCCGAGATAGTCACGGACCGCAGGCGAAACATCGAGTCCGGCGGCCCGGTTTTTCGTCGTTTTCGGGCGGGCGTCACCGAAAACGTAGTTCCAGTCATCGGTCTCGAAAGGACCGACGTCTTCCCACTGGGCATAGCAAATCTTGTCCCGCTTCCGAATCGCGACCCAACGTCCTTTGAGGACGGTGCGACCGCTGCGATAGAATGATTTTTTAAACCACGGAATCATAGCCCTCGCAGAAGCCTTTGTTCCGGTTCGGGTGATATCGTTGTAGGGCAGGGCGAAGTAAAACGGGTTTTGACCGGGAGTGAAGGCCTTGGGAATGTATCCATCCCGTGCTGAAGGACTGGGATTGTCGTAGCCCCCGAAATTCGCAGTCCAGCGCCGGTCCCAGGCACTGACGGTATTGGGAGTTGGATTGTTCGCCGTCGGGAGTTCGCCAATCCAGAACACGGTAGTGGTGATGTTCCGCTTCCAGGGAAAGCGCGTGTAGACGCTTCTCGGCTGGGTCGGGGCAAAAACTCTCGGGAGGTTCGAGGTCGGTCGTGAAACGGGAAGTGCTCCGGGGAGCAGGTGCTGTGAACCCGGGGCATTCAGCGGGCGAATGACTTCGATCCCGTCCGCCTCTTCGTCACCGGACAAGGAAACTCCGACAGGACTCACGGAGGTGGCCTGGAACGTCTGGGCATTCAGCGCGGGAATGAAACCAGCGCAGACATTCAAAATCAGGGGGAGAAATCTAGGAGGCATTCTGACACCTTAGAGAACGAATAGGACGACACTTTGTTGGCGTTGCCTTCTGAGACTAGCACATTATTGCAGCCGGTGAATCCGAAAAGAGTAAAATTCCAACTTTTCTGTAACCACTGAAAATTTTAACAGGATTCGCGATTTGAACAACCTGACGGCGGAATGTTTTTTGAATCTTGACGAAAAACCTCGCCCGTTGATATGATTTTCGTTTAAAACCTCCCTTCCCCTTACCATGAAAACTTCCCTCCATCGAATTCGAACCTTGAAGGCAATGACCCTTCTGGAGCTCTTGATCGTCATTGCGATTCTTGGAGTGCTGATGGCTATTCTGGTCCCCAGTCTAAGCAAGGGCAAAGAGATGGCCGTTGCATTGCAGAACACGTCCAATCTCCGGCAAATCGCGGTGGCGACCATTACCTGGGCTGCAGATAACGGAAGTAAGCTGCCTTCGCCAGAGTATCCCGGTGGCATCGACGTTCCTTCCAGCTCGACCCCGGATAAATATTTCCCGGAGTACTGGGATATCGGAGAGACTGGGCTTTGGATTGACGGTGTCGTTTTCGCGCACATGTACATTGCCGAGCAGGCGCGTCGTGAAGAGGATGCTCAGCAATCCGGAAGCAATTATGCAGAGACAAGCGGATATGAATTCGATGAAATGGGGACTCATTTGAAGAACACTCTATTTGTGAACACACGATCTGTGACCCAGGATCCGGAGGAGCAGGATTTTCATAAGCATAGTTATGCGATGAACGCGAACCTGCAGTACGACCGGATCTATGATCAGGTTCCGAGCGACGATCCCTATCTCACGGAGAAGACCCTTTCCAATCTGGTCCACGCCCCCCGCGCCATGCTCTACATTGAGTGCGCCGAACCGAACGTCGTTCGGTTCGAAGACCGCGAAGCGATTATAGAAACCGGTGTGGAACGCTGGGGGGAGAATAAAAAAATCATCACTGCGTTCCTGGATGGACACGCGGAAAGAATCCTTCCGAGTGATATCCCTGAAGAAGAACCGGACGGACAGGACCGCGATTCAAGCCGCTTCTGGCGCGGTGTCGATCCTTGAAGTCAATTTTCCGCAGGAGGATTCGCCTTGTCGTATGCCTCCTTCACCAGCTTTCTCGCCTCGCTGACGGCGAAGGTGCAGGCTTCGGTGCAGATCACAGGAATGCTTTTCATCCCCGGCTTCAAACGGCTCACGGGGGCTTCATTGCTGATTGGCCACGCGATTTTCCGAAGGCATCCGGCAGAGCAGGTGTCCCGCATGATTTGATTCGCCATCTGGTCGGTGATCGATCCTGCGAACCGGTACATGCCCGTTTGTCGATCGAGCGTGTCCCGCAGAGGAGTGGGATGATGCGTTCCGCGATGGTAGGCGATCCAGGTGGCAAAAACCCCGGGATAAATGCAGTCGAGGCGTTTCAGAAACTCAGCGGCTGAATCGGTCGAAGTCTTCCATCCTCCTTTGAGAGTTGGCGCTGTCTTGAGAGGGCGATATTCCTTGTTTGCATCGAACTTGGCGATCTCGCGCAACCCGGCGAGGGACTCAACCGGTGTGAGTGTCTCTGACATTTCCAGGTCTGCACGATGGCAGGCCATAAAGACTCCATTCCCGTCCCTGGAAAGGTGGAGTTCCCCGAAGAAGCGGGATTCGTTTGCAGGGAGGAGTGCCTCCAGTTCTTCAGCGAGATTCATGAGAGATAGTGTTCGTCGAAGTAGGCGACTTGATCAATAATGACTTGCGCGAGCGAGGGATCGGTTCCGATCGCGGACGAGTAGTAGAGGGTGCGATCTCCAAAGTGATAGGGGTTCTGTCGGAAAACCTCCCGCTGGCTCGCTGCCTCGGTGATCTCTTTTTCAATCCCCAGAAGCACCGGAATATCCTGATAACTGTGCAGGGCATCGGCAATGAAAAACGGGACGACGACGACGGTGGGAGCGTCGGTCAGCGTTCTCCAGTCGGCAATGAAAGGGGCCTCCTCCATGTAGGCATCGAGCACTTCGGCGAATGGCTCACCCTTCTTCTTGATTGCTTCGACCTGGTCGGTGATGGCTTCCGTGGATTTCTTATTCAAATTGGTCCCGTGTCCGACAATGATGAGAGCGGTTTCTTCGATTTTCACCCCCTCATCGATGATCTCGTAGGCCCGTTTGATGAGAAGGTCGGTCATCGTCGCGTGAATGCCGACCGGATCACAGTAGTGGACGGTGCGGTTGCCGTGGCGGGTGGTATGGCCCTCCAATTCCAGCTCTCTCGGCAGAACCTGACGCGTGAAATAACCCTCGGAGATGAAATTGGGCACCACGTAGACCTCGGCTTCCTCGATCATGGGCCAGACCTGACGAAAGCTGGGTTCCTCCTTCCAAAAGGCGCAGTGAACGCTGCGGAATTGACCGGTCGCAGCGATCGCGTCGGCATGTTCCCAGGATGGCTGGGCGGAATCGGGATTCTCCGTCGAACCATGTCCGAGGATCAAAAGGGCGCTGTCGGGCTTGGATACTGGCATCGTGAATTTTACGGCGAGCGAAAGAGGAGAGACGCAAACTCTTCTGCGTCTTTATTTAAGTTTACTAAACTATCAAACAAAATTAAGATATCGGCGAAATGCTTCGCCCCACACCATACGGCCTCATCATCGTCCTGTTGATCTCTTTTTGCGGGCTGTCCATCGCGGACGATCGCAATGGTGCGATCTCTTCACTGAAGCGATTTGCCGCGTCGGAGCACCTTGAGAAGGGGGAAGCCATTTTGGGACTGGTTGGGTTCTACGGCGATCCCGCGCCGCCCCAGTGGTTGATCCTGACAACCTTCGAGGAGAAACCCGGCATCCTCAGGGAAGCGGTTTTTGCGAGAGGAAACGTGGTCGCGCAGCGCAAGTTCAAGGTTCTCCCGGGGCAGGATCTTCCTCATATTCCGGTGCAGATTGAAGCTCTGCGGATTGATTCTGCGAAAGCTTTCATTGTTGCGGAGCGTGCCGCCGTAGAGAAGAAGGCGGCCTTCGATTCCGTTCACTACCAATTGCGCTGCCGTGAGGCGGGGCAGGAGCCGGTCTGGATGCTGAGTCTCATCAATTCATCGCAGGTTGCCGTCGGCGTGGTCTACATTTCGGCGGTCTCTGGAGAGGTAATCCGGGAATCATGGCCTCTCTTGCAGAAAGAAAAGTTCGCGTCGCCGCGTTCGGAAAGCTGAATCCCGGCTTCAGACGAAGGGACCGGTCACGGCAAAGGTGATGCCGGGATTCTGGATGCTCACAAAAAGCGTCGTCCCATCGGGACTGAAGCAGACTCCGGCGAGCTCGCCTTCGCTGGCGCGGTTCCGGGCAAAGGTGAACATTTCCCCGTCGCGAGTCACACCCCGGAGCTTATTCGTGCCGGAAGTGTCCTCGCAAATGTAGAGATGACCGTTCGGGGCGACGGTGATGTTATCCCCGTGGTTGAGCAGGTCGGTGTTGTTTGGCTCGAGGTAGAGTTCGAGTTCACCGGGGGCTGAGGATTCCTCTGCGGTTCCCTCATGGGGACTGGGGAAGTATCGGAAAATCTGTCCGAGCAGTTTTGCTCCGCCGTCAGTGCAGGCCCAGTAAATGCTCTCCTCTCCGACCTGCGCAGCGCTGCCATACCACATCCCTTCTGCGCGGGAGAAAATAACGGCTCCCTTGTCGGTCGCCTGAAGCCGGAGGTCATCCTTCGGTGAGGTGACGTCGTCCAGTGTAACCCACTCGACCGCGACTCGTTTTCCGATGGGGAAAGAAGCCTTTCCGCCGGGCCAGTTCCGGGTGTCGTGCTCACCGGCTTCTTTGATCTTGAGCGCTTCGAGCGTTCCCCCTTTGGCGAGTTTGCCCGGCTCATCGGGGATGAAACGATAGATCACTCCATCGTTGCGATCTTCGGTGAGATAGACGATTCCGGTGCCTGGATCGACCGCGACTGCTTCATGACGGAAACGTCCCATCGCTTTGAGAGGAACGGGGTCCGCCAGTTTCGATTTGGCGGAGGCGGGGACGTCGAAGGCATAGCCGTGGAAAGCGCCCCACTGGCTCGTCATGTCGGACGGTTCTTCGCAGGTGATCCAGGAATTCCACGGAGTCGGTCCACCGGCACAGTTTCGATCTGTCCCGATGAGGGAGAGATACTGATTCGTAATTTTCCGCGTCTTCAGGTTGTAGACGATCGTGGTGGTTCCGCCAACGAAGGGCTGGGCACCGAATCGACCGGGGTCATACACCTGCTCCGGCGAAATTCCCTCCGGCAGGCGTGAGTTGTCTTCGAAAGGACCCATCTTGAATCCGGTGTGTCCGATCTCATGGTTCCGGATCAAAGCGACTTGGTTCTTCCCAAGAGCAAGCGCAGCCATGCCATCGGGCTGTCCCGGAACGAGAAAGCCGTCGTTCATGCGATCGCCGGTGCGGGACAGGACCTGATACTGAAAGCCTTTCGGCAGATCGAAGAGACCGTCAGGATCTTTGATCAACTCTCCGTAACTGAATTGGTCGTCCGCCTGCAGGTTGCCGGAGAGAAAGTGATTCAATCCAAGAAAGCCGGAGGTGACAGCTGCGGAATGGTTCAGGAAGGAGCGTCTTGAGTGCATGGTCTGAAAAGATAGCGCATCCCGTTGCCGCAGGCGCACCTATTTCTGTGACTGATTCGTGCTAAAGGCGCCGCTTTGACTTGCAAGGTTGATTCTGTTTTGAGAGGTTCCCCGTCTCATCCTATGAAAATTGAAACACTTTGTCTCCATGGCGGGCATCAACCCGATGCAGTCACGAACTCCCGTGCTGTCCCCGTTTATCGCACGAGTTCCTTCGTCTTCAACTCAACGGAGCACGCGGCGAATTTGTTTGCCCTGAAGGAATTGGGCAACATCTACACCCGTCTCATGAATCCGACGACGGACGTTCTCGAGAAACGCGTTTGTCTCCTTGAGGGAGCCCCGGAGATGGGTGGACTCGGTCTTGCTTCCGGAACTGCGGCGGTCTTCAATACCGTCATCAACCTCGCGAAGGCGGGGGACAACATTGTCTCAGCGCGGAATCTCTACGGGGGGACTTACACTCAGTTCAACGACATTCTGCCCGCTCTCGGGATCACGGTGAAATTCGTCGACTCGCAGGATCCGAATGCGTTTGCCGAGGCGATCGACGACAAGACCCGTGCTCTTTTCTGTGAATCCGTTTCGAATCCTGCGCTTGAGGTAACTGACCTCGGGGCTGTCGCCGAAGTGGCTCATGCCAACGGCCTTCCCCTCGTGGTCGATTCAACTTTTTCGACGCCTTACCTGACGCGCCCGATCGATCATGGCGCGGACATTGTGATTCACTCTCTCACGAAGTGGATGGGGGGTCACGGGGCCGGTATTGGCGGTGTCGTCGTCGACTCCGGAAAGTTCAACTGGGCCGGGGGACGTCACCCACTCTATGACGAGCCGGACAACTCCTACCACGGTCTCCGCTGGGGCCACGACCTGCCTGAGCCGCTCGCTCCGCTCGCTTTCATCCTGCGGATGAGAACGGTGCCGCTGAGAAACCTGGGCGCCTGCATCGCCCCGGACAACGCCTGGTTCCTCCTCCAGGGAATCGAGACGCTTCCTCTCCGCATGGAGCGACACTGTGAAAACTCCCTGGCGGTGGCGAAGCACCTCCAGGCTCACGACAAGGTCGAGTGGGTGCGATTCCCCGGTCTGGAGACAGATTCGGAGTATGCCAAGAATCAAAAATACCTTCAGGGCAAAGGGGGCTCCATGGTCGTGTTCAGTATTCAGGGAGGTGCGGAAGCCGGGCAGAAATTCATTGAAAGTCTCGGGCTCTTTTCCCACCTCGCGAACGTGGGGGATGCCAAGTCGCTCGCGATCCATCCGGCGACGACAACCCATTCCCAGATGAACGAGGAGCAGCAGGCTGCCGGAGGAATCACTCCCGGCCTCATTCGCCTCTCGGTCGGAATTGAGAATATTGACGATATCCTCGCCGACCTCGATCAGGCGCTGGCATCGGCCTGACCGAACCGGAATCAAAACGCATCAAACGCAATTTGCTGCGGGGCGACACCCAGCCCCGTCAGCATCTTGCGGGAGGCGTTGATCATCATGGGCGGCCCGCAGAGGTAGTACTCGATGTTCCGGGGCGAAGGGTGGGTTTCGAGGTAGTGTTTCCGCACCACTTCATGGATGAAACCGACCCTGTCGTCCCAATCATCCTCCGGAAGTGGTTCCGAAAGTGCGAGGTGAAAGCGGAAGTTCGAGTGCTCTTTCGCCAGCGCTTCGAAGTAGTCCTCATAGAAGATTTCCTGCTTTGAGCGGGCTCCATACCAGAAGCTGATTTTGCGGGCGGTCTTCCCGTTTTCAAACAGTTCGCTGAGGTGGGCCCGAAGCGGCGCCATGCCGGCTCCTCCTCCGATATAGACCATTTCTTTCTGTGTCGGCTTGATATGGAAATCACCAAACGATCCGATCGCCTTGACGGAGTCTCCGGGCTTGAGCGCATAGACATAGCTGGACCCGACGCCGGGGGGGCAGTCCTGTCCTGCGGGAGGCATCGCGATCCGGACGTTGAATTTCACGACGCCGTCACGCCCTGGGTTGTTGGCGATCGAGTAGTTGTTTCGCCGGCCTTCCTCACGATTTCTGACGCTGAGATCAAAGAGGTGATGTGCCTTCCAGACGGAGGCGAAGGGCTCCGGAACGGCAAGGTTGCGAAAGTGAATCTCGTCGAAGGTCGGGATCTCGAGTTGAAGGTAATCGCCCGGAGTAAATTGAGTGAGCGTGTCAGGATTGTGCGGCTCCAGCGTGAGTTCCGTGATGAACGTGGCGACACGGCGATTTTCGATGACTCGGAATTCGAAGGTCGCGGGTTCCTTTGCGCCGGCTCCGCCGCGTTCTTCGATGTTCAGAAAAAGGCGGCCGTTTTTCTCCCTGAGAGGATAGGTGGCGAGTCCCCGGCAGATCGGGGTCCGGGCAGGGGATCCGTCGATGAGATGGAAGCGACCGTTGTGTTTCGGGCACTCGACGATCTTTCCTTTTACAAGGCCGTCAGCGAGATGGGTGTTTCCGTGGGTGCAGACTCCGTCGGTGGCGTGGAGTTGATTGTCATCGTCGCGATAAAGCGCGTAGGTGCGATTGCCGTGGTCGAACCGGATCACCTCCTCCGTTCCGAGATCCGCGGCGGCACAGACTTCGATCCACCCTTCGGAATCCGGTTTCGCATCGGAGCGTGGCGGCTCTTCCCTGGGGGCGGAACGGGAAGGTTCGGGAAGCCTTCGTTTCACGTGGTAAGCCGGATCGCGCACCTGCCGAAGCAGGGTCGGGATGATTTCGCGCCAGCAGGAGAACAGGGACGGGTAAACCGCAGGGCAGTCGTCCTTGATCGCTTCGTGCAGGGCGGGAACAGCATGGTAGGGGACGAGCGGGAACATGTGGTGTTCGACATGGTAGTTCATGTTCCAGTAAAGAAACCGGTTCACAAGATGAGTTCGGAAAGTCCGGCAGTTGAGCCGGTGATCGAGGACATTCTCAGCAAGCCCGGTGTGCTGAGTGAGCCCGTAGACCAGCATCAGCCAGGTGCCGAAGAGATGCGGCAGGCCGACGTAGAAGAGGGGAAGGAAGCTTCCGGTGAGGAAAGAAATCGCAATTACCGCAACATAGATCCCGAGATGAATCCGGGCGGTCAGAAAAACCCGGCGATATTCGGACTCGGGAATGAAGGTCTTTTCGGATTCCCGGAGTCTCCCTGCGGTGTGAAGGAAGAGGCGGCTGAAGTAATCGGGGTAGGTCTTCAATGCGAAGAGTGAAAGGATTAACCCTTTGATGTCCGGTGGTCTTGGCACGGCAATCTCCGGGTCGCGACCGACAATGATCGTGTCGCTGTGATGCCGGTTGTGGGACCATCGCCAAACGACGCCTTCCCGCATGACCATGAACGAGGCGATTTCGTAGAGAGCATTGTTCATCCAGTCGGTTCGGAATGCGGTACCGTGACCGGCTTCATGCCAGCGTGAGTCGGCGGTCGAAGCATAGAGGGCTGCGTAGATGAGGTAGGGGATGGCAACCCGGGCCGTGTCTTTGCAAATAAACGTCAGGTAGCCGAACCCGAAGAGGAGACCAAACCAGATCAGGGTGTCCCGGATCGCCGGACCGTTCCGGCGGACGAGAAGTTTTCGCATCGTCTCCCGCGGCACCTCACATTGATACCAATCCGCCCCGGCAAGACCCAGGGTGATGGCCCGGTCGGAGTTCTTCCGGTTCAACGTGTAGTCCTTGAGGTGAGTCTGAGGGACCGGCGGCGCTTCGAGTTCGTTCATGCGGGAGGATTCAACAGGGTCGGGTCATTGACCTGAGAGGGTTGTGTCGGTCGAAAAGGTGTAGACGCTTGTCGAGGTTTGCGGTTTGTCAGGATGAACGAGAATATCCCCGAACTCTCCGCCGGCGGTGGCATGGGGATAGCCTTCGCACTCGAGGCAGAGTCCGCTGAAAGGGAGGTAGGGCTGCCCCGACTTGCCGATGAGGGTGCCATCGAGCGAGACCGAGGTGTAGAGCTGCAGGCAGGGGAGGGTCGTCGCGACTTCCATGATGCGGCCGCTGCGAGGTTCCCGAACCGATGCGACGGCACGCAGTTCCCCGGTCCCGCCCAGCCAGTAGAGATCGCCATGCTGTTTCCAGAGTCCGGGTATGGCATCCCGCAGCGGCTTTGCCGTTTCGAAACTGGCGGCGGTTTTCTCGACCGGTTTCCATTCGTCCAGCAGGGTCATGGTCTCATCGACTGCAAAAATCCGTTTGCTCAGGATTTGCAACTCATGATCTTCGATCGTGTCGCTGCCTTCGCCGGCAAGATTGAAATAGGAATGCTGGGTGAGGCTCACCGGGGTTGCCCGACTGGAGGATGCGACCGTCTCGAAGATCAACTCGTTGTCACTCGTGACGGTGTATCGCACCGTGAGGTCCACCGCGCCGGGATATCCGTTTTCGCCATCAGGACTGTGGCAGGTCAGTTCGAGTGAGGGGGCTTTGTCAGGGCGGTCGATGATGCGGGCCTTCCAGACTTTCCGCTCGATCGAGTCCGGGCCTCCGTGAAGATGGTTCGGGGGATCGTTGCGATCGAGGGGGAAGGTCTCGTTACCGATTCGAAGTAGTCCGTTCGCGATTCTCCCGGCGACACGACCCACCACGGCTCCGAAGTAGGGATGCCCGCCCCGGTAGTCATCGAGACGGTCAAAGCCGAGGACGATGTCGGCGGACTTCCCGTTTCGATCCGGAGAGAGAAGCCGGGTGACGGTAGCTCCGTAGGTGATCACTTCCACTTCAAGGCCGACACCGCTGCACAGTGTCCATGCTTCAACCGGAGTTCCGTCGGGGAGGACTCCGCAGGGGCACGATGAAATGGAGGGGGTATTTCCCATCAGTTTGCATTTCATCGCAAAAATCAGCGGCTGTCTTCTCGCAATTGATCCAATACTTTGCAATATTTGTCCTGAATGCTCGAAGACCTTCGCATCGCCCCGGAGTATGACGGGTTTATCTTTCTTGCCGATGCGGCGAGGAATCCTCCGGTACTTCGTCCGCATCGTCATGTTGAGCTCGAGCTGAATTTCGTGGTCCGGGGATCGATCACCTATGTGCTCGGGAAACGGCGGTTCACATTTAAACAGGGAACTTTGCTTTGGCTCTTTCCAACGCAGCGTCATCAACTCGTCGGGCGATCTCCTGATGCCCGCTACTTTGTCTCCGTTTTCAAACCGGAAATGATTCGCGAAGCCTGTTGCGGGGAGCGCTATGAACGAATCCTCAATCCGGAGGTGGGGGAAGAGGAAGTGCTGAGTTCGACGCTGGAAACCGGGGCGTTTGAATTGATTCGGCAAAGCATGACAGCGTTGCTCGATGACGGACTCGATGCGGATGTCCTCAACCGCGAGGCTGGATTCGGAGTGAATGATGACTTCAGTTTTCAGCACGGTGATCCCGACTGGCTCAATGCGGGGCTGCGGCATTTGCTCCTGCTCTGCTGGAGGCTGCAGCGCGAACCGGGGAGACAGACCGGTGAGGCGCAGTTGCATCCGTCCATTCGCAAAGCTCTCGATCTGATGGGGCGGGCGGAGGAAGCTGACTCGCTCAGTGAACTGGCGGGGAAGTGTGGAGTCAGTCCTGCTTATCTGAGCCGGACCTTTCGTCGTCAGGTCGGGGTGACCCCGGGGCGCTACCGCAACTCGTTGAAGTTGTCCCGTTTCTGGGAGCGCTATCGGGGTCCTGCCCAGCGTACGATGATGGAAGCTGCCTTTGATGCCGGCTTTGGCAGCTATGCGCAGTTCTTTCGCGTTTTTCAGGAGGCTTATGGAACCGGGCCCCGCGAAATGTTAAAACGCAATTGAGTTCAGGACGCTGCCTCTCCCGACATTTCGAGGCGTTTGCGATTGATGAGGATCAGAATTTCCGCAGTCGCCCTGGCATCGCAGAGGGCGCGGTGATGCGAGTCGAGAGGGATTCCAAATTTCCGACAGAGATTGGCGAGCCCATAGGACTTCAAGCCGGGAAAGACCCGCCGCGAAGTCACGACGGTGCAGAGGGTGGGGCAATGGAACAACTCTCCGATTCGTTCGAACTCCGCGCGCAGAAAGCCGTAGTCGAAGGTCGCGCGATGAGCGGCAAAGACAGCTTCTCCGACGAACTCGCGAAAGTCGTCGGCGATTTCGGCAAACTTTGGAGCGTCGGCGACCATTTCATCGGTGATCCCGGTAAGCGCGATGATCGCTTTCGGAATTCTCCGGCCCGGGTTCACGAGTGAAGTCCATTCGCCGAGGATCTCGTCGCCTCTCAATTTCACGGCTCCGATTTCAGTGACGCGGTTCCAGGCGGCCTTGCTGCCGGTGGTTTCAATATCGACGACAACATATTCCTGCTCCGGATCAACCGCCCACCTCACCGCACCGACTTCGACCCGGAATCCACCGCGCTTCAGTTGCTCCAGACGTGTGAGTTGGGTTCGGCTGATGCGGTCCCCTTCGCTTTTGATTTCGAGGAAGCGAAGTCCCTCCGGGCCGTGCACCATAAGATCGGGAAATCCACTGCGATGAGCCCGGTGATTCTCCGCCATCAGTCTGAGGATCATGGCAAGACCTTCCGGCGGAGCTTTGGAGACGAGGAGGCAAACAATCTCTAATGTTCCGGGAAACCAGGGAACCAGTGCGTTCGCGGTTCCCTCGTGTCTTTCCCAGGTCGAACGAATGCGCTCAAGTGATCCTTCGGGATCACGCAGCGAGGCGAGTCTGCCTTCGATCAGGTCACGGTTGGCCTCGAAAAATTTCCCCGAGTCGAGCCCCCACGGTTTCCTCTCAAATTCGTTGTGAATCGGAGCCCCGGATTCGAAGAGGAGATCCCAGAAGAGCAGTCCGAAGAGCTGATTCCAGACGAGGTTCTCGGTGTGAAAGGCCTCTTCGCCTTTTCTCGCGAGCAGCGAAATGACTCCTCCTTCGGGTCGGTCACGATTTGTTTCATCAATCGTGAAGACTCTCGCTTCACGCAGGAGGGACGTGAGTCGGCCGACCTTCTTTTTCCGGAACTTGCGCTCGTAAAAGTCCTCAGCAAAGAGGAGTTCGGCATCGCACGAGGGGTCGTGAATCATGCGCGTCAGTTCGGCCTCCGCTTCCTCCCGTTTCCCGCCTTGAACCAGCAACCTCGCGGTGCGTTCGGTGGCGGGAAATTCATCGGAAAAGCGATAGACTCGAAGCGCTTCGCCGGGTCTCCCGCAGCGCTCCAGTTCCCGACCCAACCGATACACAGCGCGATGGTAGAGTGTCGCAGATTCGGGATCGTCGAGCTTCGGCCACTCCTCGACGGTCCCGGCGAGCCGACTGACCACCCCGGGATCGGGGGCATCGAGTTGCGCCGAAACAGTCAAGAGGGAGAACGCAGCACGGGCCGCCTCTCTGGATTCAAAACGGCTCTGAAACCCGGCTTGAAAGGGATTCCGCTGAATCAACCCGAGATCGCGAAGGGCCAGTGCGGTGAGGCCGGAGCTGAGTTTTCCGTAGTAGAGGAAAAAGAGATAGTCGAGCGTTTCGAGATGATCCTGAACGATGAATTGCCTGCGGAGAGTCTCATCGAAGCAATCCTCAAACGAGAGTCGCGCCTGGATCAAGGCGACGAGGTCCCGCTTTTTCACATTCGAGGGGACGGGTTGACCGGTCTTTTCACGAACGAGGGTGACGAGGTCGGGGCGTTTGTGGAGCGCGAGGAGATCGGGCCAGTCCTCATTCCGGGGCGCCCGGACGAACTCTTTCCCGCCGAGTTCCTCCAGGGCTTTGGGAACGGACTCGATTTCTTCATAGCGGAGAGATTCGCGGGAAAAGACGCGGCCCTTCCGGTTCGCGAACCGGACATAGAGGCATTGAGCATCGGGGGAAAGGGACCCGAAATCGTGGATAAAGCGCTGATGTTCACCCTCCAGAAGATTATCCATTTTTCTCCCGAGGAATCCCAGCATCTCGTGAAAATGATCGAGATAATAGCGGGATTGAAGAACCTGAGGAGCGTTCGGAGGCACGGTTGGAAAGGCTAGACTGAAAATGCCGGCGAAACAATCGCGTGAGCACCGGAACGGGAAAAAGAGTGGCGGGGAGGGCACCTTTTGGTAGCGTTGAGAATGGCAGCTCTTCTCGAAGTTTTAGGCATCAGCAAATCGTTCCCCGGCGTGCGGGCGCTTCACGAGGTCGGGTTCTCGGTGGATCGCGGTGAAGTTGTCGCCCTTCTCGGAGAGAACGGCGCCGGGAAAAGCACGCTCATGAAAATTCTCGCGGGAGTGCAGCCGGCGGATCGCGGGGAGATTTCAATCGACGGAAAAATGGTGAAAGTCAGCTCTGTCGAGGAGGGGCTGGCTCAGGGCATTGCCCTGATTCACCAGGAGCTCAACCTCGCGACGAATCTCAGCGTCGGGGCGAACATTTTTCTCGGTCGTGAGCCGAAGAAGAGGGGATTGATCGATGAGAAAACAATCGCGGCAGAGTCTCGAAAGTATCTGGACAAGGTCGGCCTCGATGTTCCGCCGGAAACGCTCGTCGGTGACCTCACGATCGGAAAGCAACAGCTCGTCGAAATTGCGAAAGCTCTTTCTACCGATGCCCGGATTCTGATCATGGACGAGCCGACCTCCAGTCTCTCCCAGCGTGAGACGGGACGGCTTTTCGAGGTCGTGAAGGATCTTCGCGGGAACGGGGTTAGCATCGTTTATATCTCCCATCGCCTTGCCGAGGTCATCGAGCTGGCAGATCGCGTCGTTGTGCTTCGCGACGGTGAGAATGCGGGCGAGCTGAAGAAGGATGAGGTCACGCATGATACGATGGTCAGTCTCATGGTGGGACGCGATCTTTCTCAGTTTTACGCCCACATGCCGCTCGATGCCGGGGAGATGGTTTTGTCGGTGTCCGGGCTTCGCACGCCGGTGCATCCGGGCCATGAGCTGAATTTTGAATTGAAGGCCGGCGAAATCGTCGGTCTCGCCGGATTGGTCGGTGCCGGAAGAACGGAATTGCTGGAGAGCCTTTTCGGGATCGCACCTGCGGTCGGAGGAACGATTGAAGTCAACGGTGCGGCGGTGACGATTTCCAATCCACGCGATGCGATTGAGGCGGGACTGGCTCTTGTTCCCGAAGATCGGAAGCAACAGGGGCTCATCCTCGACATGGCCGTTGCTGATAATTTGAGTCTCGTTTCGTTGGAGCGCGATCAGAGGAAAGGCTTTTTAAATTTTGACGCCGAGAATGCCATTTCCAAAGAGATGGTGGAACGGATGCGGATCAAGACGCCGTCGGACCGCCAGATTGTTCGGTTTTTGTCAGGAGGCAATCAGCAGAAGGTTGTCATTGGAAAATGGCTCGCGATGAAGCCCGGTGTCCTTCTTCTCGACGAGCCCACCCGCGGGATTGACATCGGAGCGAAGCAGGAGATCTACGCGCTGATGGAGGAACTCGCCGAACAGGGGGTGGCGATTCTTTTCGTCTCCAGTGAGATGGAGGAAGTCCTCGGCATGGCGGATCGGGTTCTCGTGATGCACGAAGGGCAATTGACCGGTGAACTGAAGCGGGATCAAATGAGTGAGGAAGCGATCCTGCATTTGGCGACCGGACGAATCGGGAGTGCGGCTTGAGTGATTGGGTAGCGTCCTGCGGAGATTGGAATTGAAGACTTAGTCATGGCAAGAGTATTGGTCGGTATGTCAGGCGGCGTGGACTCCAGTGTCGCGGCGGGACTGCTTTTGGAGCAGGGGCACAAGGTCGTCGGTGCCTACATGAAGAACTTCACGAATGAAGAAGGGCTTCCCGGTGACTGTCCCTGGGAGCAGGACATCCGTGATGCCCGTGAGGTCTGCGATTTCCTTGGAATCGAATTTCGCATTCTCAGCCTCATGGATGAGTACCGGGACAGGGTCGTGGATTACCTGCTCGCCGGATACCGGGACGGAGTGACGCCGAACCCGGATGTGATGTGCAACCGGGAGATGAAGTTCGGGATCTTCCGCGAGTTTGCGATCGCGCAGGGGTTCGATTACGTGGCGACCGGGCACTACGCGCAATTGGTCAGGAATGAGGATGGTTCGGTCGATATTTTCCGGGGAGCAAAAGGCAAAGATCAGACTTACTTTCTTGCCTTGTTAGAACAGGAGCAGATCAAAAAAGCAATGTTTCCGATCGGTCACCTTCCGAAGCCGGAAGTTCGCAGGGAAGCGGAGCGGCTCGGCATCCCGGTGGCGCAAAAGAAGGACAGTCAGGGAATCTGTTTCATCGGTGATATCAAGATGTCCGACTTCCTCGGGCACTACATCGACGACAGCCCCGGTCCGATCGTGACCCTGGACGGAAAGACGGTGGGGGAGCATCGCGGTTTGCATCTGCATACCCTGGGACAGAGGAAAGGACTCGGGGTTCCGTCGAACACCTACGGGAAAGCCTATGTGGTCGTTGAAAAGCGGGCCGCGAGCAATGAACTCGTCGTGGCCTTTGATGAACCGGAGACTCCCATGCTCTATGCGACCCGTTGTCGTGTCGGGAGTATTTCGGTGACCCATCAGCCCCTCTCCGAATCGGATGCTCTCCTTGCGCAACCGCGCTATCGGTGTGAGTCGGCTTCGGTTACCGCTGAGTTTCTGGATGAAACGACCGCAATGATCACCTTTGCGAAGCCTCAGCGGGCTCTCACTCCCGGGCAGATTTGTGCCTTTTACGAAGGCGAAACACTTCGCGGCGGTGGAGTCTTTCAGAAGATATTGTTCGAATAGCCGCGGCGCTAAAACGAATCGGTGATCAACTGCATGTAGCGCGATCCGCTCGGGGTGAGCTGGGCGGTGTTGCCGGTTCCGGTGATCCGACCGCTCGTGAGATAGGAATGATCGGTGCCGCTTGGCTTTACGTAGGTTACGACCGGATGGGAAAGGGATTTGGAACCGGGGCGAACTTCGAGAGGGACGCCGGTGGCGGCGAAGCCGAATTCCCAGCTCTTCGGATTTCTGACTGTGTTGAGATCCCGGCCCAGCCAGGGGTAACGGCGCAGAAAGTCGAGTTGGCCGCTCTTGGGAACGAGGACCCGGTAGTGAACTTCCGTATTCGAGGCCAGGAACTGCGGGATGGAGATATTCGGATTCGCCCGGTGGGCCTTGAAGAGTTCGGCGATATCCAATCCGATCAAGTTGATTCCACTGAAAATGCCGTGGTGATTTTCACTCGTGAAATGCCGACTGTACCAGCGCTGAAAATGATCGCTGAGAATCATGCAGAGCTCGACGTGGACATGAGCCCGCTCCCGGTTGAGGCCGGCGCCGGTGTATCCCATTTGAGCGATTTTCTCCCCGGCCCGGACCTGTTGTCCCGCGACGGCGGTGGCAGAGCTGAGGTGAGCATAGAGGGAAAAAAATGGACCCTCCCCCCAGTCATGATGAACGACCACGTATTTGCCGTAGTTGCTCAGCGAAGAGGTGGAGTTGACGTAAACGACGGTGCCGTTGGCGATCGCTCGAATTTCATCGAGGGGATTTCCGCTGCTGTCGCGACGCACCGGCCGGATGTCGACCCCTTCGTGAAAACGGGTGTAAACGATCCCGATGCTGGTCCGTCGCTGGTTTCGCGAAAAGCCGTAGGTTCCCCCTTCCCAGGGCTTTGACTGAACTCCCTCGAAGTTCCGGTCGGTGTACATGTAAAACTGCGACGGATCGGCGGAGAAAATCGCGTCATTTTCGGTGGGGAGGACCAATCCGAGTGGTCCGGCGTGCAGAACCGTGCCGGGTGAAAGAAGAAGAGCAAGGGTAACGAGGAAAATGGTGCGCATGACTGGATCGGGGCCTTTCGGGCGGTAAAGATCTAGCACAGGCTCAGCCAGGGTCCAGTCTACCTTGCGGGCATGGCGAATTCCGGGCCTGCCTCAGGAGCGAGGTCATCGACATGAGGAAATTTTTCCCGGAATTCTTCCAGATGTCTTTGCTGGAGCCCGCTCCAGACAACGATAATTCCGTCCTCGATGGGGCGGTCGATGAGGACGGCCTGCAGCGGGGCGTCGGAACAGCGCAGCCCCATCAATTTTCCCTGGTTCGTCAGGGTCACTCCCTTCAACTCAGTTGCGGAGTGATCTTTCAAACGAAAGGCCGCGCCGTAGCTGACTCCGTCGGCTGCGGTGAAGGGATAGAACCACTTGATGTCTTTGTCGCTGAAGGTAGGTACCTTGCTGAAAAAATACTGCCGGTGTTCTTTGCCGAGTTTCACCGGCGTAATGAACTTGGGATTGTCCGTTTGTTCCGCCTCGACGTGAAAAGTCACAGCAAGCCCTTTCGTTTTTTTGCCGCCTGCCTCGCACCAGAAGGGGGCGGCCGCAACGGCCAGAAGGATGAGCAACCGTGAATACATAACGCAACTTAAGCGGGAAAGAGGAGGATTGGCAAGTCGCGTTCACGGGTTCCCGGGAGGATGGTTTGCCAGTTGGTGATGAATTTGGTAGCGTAGGGGGATGTTCTTTGGAATTCAGAAAATGCTGATCGCGGGAGGGGTGGTGCTCCTCGCAGCGGGATCATCGTTTTCACAGGATGAAGAGGCTCAATCTCCTCCTGCGCCCGAAGGGGCCCGCGCGGGATCGATGGATTCGCGGACTTCGGTGGCGGATCTGCCTGATTCAGCGCGCTTCGGTGAAATGGAGCAGGTCTCCGTGACGGGGGGGAATCCCAAAGCCAGGGTCATGTTTCTTTCATACATTCGTGAACTTCGTCGGGATTTTCGCTGGTCGATCTACAAGAGTCACCAGTCGAATGAGTTGGTCGCGGACCGTGACGCCTGGGAGATTCCTATTCGTGTCGAGCTTTGGGGGGATGTCGGTGATGTTTATCGAGGTGATGATGCCCGCATGAGTGTTGAGTTGCGGGCAGACGACCGTTTTCACATCCTTCTCGCGGCCCGTCTTCATGATGGATTTGAGGAGGAGGCTTTCAGACTGGAAGCGATCCGTGCGCTTATTATTGAGCAAATGCTGACGCCTTTTGTACCGAATCCCTATGCGCTCAGTGTTGAGAAGCTCATTGCACCGGAATGGATCGTGCACGGATTTGATGCGATGATTGAGCATCGTCGTACCGGGCAGCGGAGTGTTTTCTATTCGGGTGTTTTGCAAAGCGAACTGTTCCTGAGTCCGGATGAACTGTTTTCAGAGAAGGATCCCCTGAAGCTCGATCCAATCAGTTATGCGATTTATCAGGTTTCCGCTTCAGCGATGGTGACGGCTCTGCTCGATCAGGAGGAGGGGGATTCCGGGATGCGTGAGTTTCTCGGTGATCTCACGTTATCCGGAGGGGGCGGAGAGTTTGCGCTCATGAAAAAGCACTTTCCGGCGTTCCGGGAAATGGATCAGGGTCTCGAAAAATGGTGGACGCTGCAGGTGGCGACGATGGGACAAAGGCAGCGGTTTGAATTTCTGGATCGTCATGAGACGGAACGATGGTTGACCGAGGCGCTCACCATTCGTTTCGACGGGACGGAAGGGGAGGCGGGAACCCTTCCGGAAAAGCGGAAGTTTCTGGATCGATTCAGGAAAGCGAAAGAAGAGGAAGCTCCGGCAGAAGCTTTTGTCGGGACGATCGATCAGTTTTCCGAATTCATCGACCGCGAGGGCGCACCGGAAAAACTCACGCAGGCATTCAACAATCTTCAGCACATCAAAGTGGCCGGGTTTCCACTTTACCGGACATTGATCGACCGATACGAGATCGTCATCGGTAAACTCGCACAGGGCGAAGTGAAAGGAGTGAGCGCTGAACTCGCGGAGCTGGCCAAACTGAGGGCCACGATCGGAAATACCCTGGAACGTTCGGAGGATTACTTGAACTACTTTGAAGCGACACAGTCTCCTCAGCGGAGTGATGTCTTCGACGACTACATGCGCATGAGGAAAGAGTTTGAACGGCGGGGGACTCCGCAGCGCGAAGACCGAATCACACGATACCTCGACGCGTTGGAGACGGAGTTCAGGTGAAATGGAAGTCCTGTCCTTTCTCGAATCGTGCATTGTCAGTCATTTGGAATGGCGGTATCTTTCAGACCCGACTTTTTCATGGCTTTGAACGAATCGGAATGGATTGAATTGACGCAAGCATGGCAGGTGACCTGGTAAGTGAATTGCGCGGGTCTGCCGGATTGCCGGTCGGGCCTGCCCGGAAACGTGAAGCAGCGGTGGCGACAGTCCGCGCCCTTCGTCCGCAGGACTGTCTTCATCCACTGGCGGAACTCTTTTCGCGTGCCTCGAATCGTGAGGCGTTTTTGCAGCTCCTCACCGACTATGCGAGACTGCTCCTCGGTGCGGAGGCCGTTTTTCTTCATGAACAAATCGACGGGAAATCGCGCCTCGTTGGATTCGCCTCGTCCGATCCTGATCGTGTCGGAGTGAAGTCTGCGTGGACCCCGACCAACGAGTTGATCGACGAAGGCTGGGCGGCCCGCCGCAGCACTCAGGCGCATGTCATGATCGAGAACCGGCAGCATGCCCGCCTCCATGTTCCGTTCTTTGTCCAGGGGGAACCTCCGGTTTGTTTTACGGCCTACCTTCCGCCGGAAAGAGTCGCTTTTGCCGACCCCTGTTTTTCGATGCTGCACCTCACGACGCAATTCATTGTGCAGCGCGAACTCATTGCCGAGGCGAGTGAGAATGAGCAGGCTTTCATCCAGTCGACGATGCTGGTGGAAATGTTTTCGCGGACGGCGGACGGCGACACCTTCAAACGCTCGGTTTTCACTCTTGTGACCGAACTGGAGCAGTTTTTCGGATGTCAGCGGGTTGCGATTGGAACCGGCTCGAGCCGTTCCTGTAAAGTCCACGCGGTTTCCGGAATGAGCAGTGAGGAGAAGCGAAACCTCGGGCTTTCGCAACTGAGCTCCGCGATGCGCGAAGCCATTGCCCTGGATGAAGTGTTAGTCTGGCCGGGCCAGAAAACGATGATCCGTGAAGTCGTCGTCTCGGCCAACCATGACGATCTGCTGCATTCCTTTAAAGCCGGTCGCGTCGTCATCGCCCCTTTCCATCATGAGGGGACCAATGTCACGGGGGCGGTTGCTCTGCTCTGGCCGGCGGGATCTCCGGAACTTGCGAAGCGGACCTACCGTCTCATCGCAGCCTGCCGCCCGCACCTTGCCGCTCTCATTGGTTTCTCGAAGCGGTCGAAGCCGGGTGATTTCCGGGGTGCCCTGATTCGATTCTGGCGCGGAGGACTGACAAAGCGGGTTCTTGCCGGCACAATCGCTCTCGCGGTTTTGATCACTTTGCTCTTCCCGATCACTTACCGGGTCGGGGCGGACTGTGTCGTTCAGCCGGTCATGAGAAGAACGGTGGCGGCTCCGTTTGAGAATCGTCTCTATCGAACCTATGCGAAGCCGGGCGACGAAGTCGAAGCGGGACAAGTGCTGGCGGAACTCGATGGTCGGGAAATCCGTGTCGCCCTCGCCGAGGCGATCGCCGCGCAAAGTGCGGCGGTAAAGAAACGCGACAACGCGATGGTTTCGGAGGATCCGGCGACTTTTCAAATGGCGCAGCTCGAAGCCGATCGTCTCGCCCTCGAAGTCGAGCGTCTTCAGTTTCGCAGTGACAACCTGTCCATTCGATCTCCCATCGACGGGGTTGTCCTCACCGGCGATCTGGAGCGGTCGGAAGGTGTTCCGGTTTCCAGCGGTCAGAAGCTTTTCGAAGTGGCTCCCCTCGATCAGATGCTGATGGAAGTGGCTATTCCGGAAACGGAGGTCCGCCATGTCGCTGAGGGAATGGAGGTGGAATTACGTCTTCAGTCAGACAGCAGCCGCGTCTGGGAATCGAGTCTTGAGAACGTCTTCCCGATTTCCGAGATTCAGGAGGGAGGCAACGTCTTTGTCGGTGAGGCTTCCCTTGAGAATTCCGATCGCACCCTTCGCCCCGGAATGAAAGGGCGAGCCCGGATTCTCGCTGAGAAGAAGAAGGTCGGGTGGATTCTCTTTCACCGTGCCTACGAATACCTCCGACTCAAGCTCTGGTAAGGATGTCGTCTGTCGATCACAAGGTCAGCGAAATTTCCTCATCACGGCCGCGGCTGCGTCGTGACGTGCGCACCCACTATCAGGAGTATCGGGGCGAGCCGAGTTACATTATCGAGGATACCTCGAAGGGACGGTTCTTTCATGTCGGGTTTCCCGAGCATCAGTTCATCCAGAGTTTTGACGGGCGCACCTCAATCGCAGAGGCTCTCGCACGAAACGCGGCGACCCAGGGGGAGGATGCCCTGACCGAAGCGCAGGGGGATCAAATGCTCCGCTGGCTCATTGATAATGATTTGTTAGAGTCCGACTCCAGCAGTCAGGGCGAGCGCCGCCGGGACAACTGGTCGCGGCAGAAGGAGAAGCAGAAGAAGAACCCGATCGCCAAGGTCATGTTCTTCAAAGTTCCATTAGGCTGTCCTGACAAAATGCTCACGCGGGTTGAGCCGTTTCTCGGGTGGATCTTTGCGGCCCCGGGATTACTTCTCTGGCTTGGCCTCGTGATTTACACCGCAATCCAGTTCGCCCCGGAGTGGTCCCGGTTCACGAGTTCGTCAGGACAGGTTATTGCCCCTGACAACTGGATCCGGGTCATCTTTATCTACGCGATCCTCAAGGTCCTGCACGAGTTCGGCCACGGGCTCGCGACGAAACGAAACGGTGGTTCGGTCCCGGAGTGGGGGGTGCAGTTGCTCGCTTTCGTCACCCCGCTCGCTTTTGTCGATGCCTCAGCGAGTTGGAAATTTTCGTCGAAGTGGAAACGGATCATTGTTTCCGCCGCCGGCATGTATGTCGAGATCGCGATCGCCTGCGTCTGTTTGATCGGGTGGCTCAACACCTCTCCGGGAGTTCTCAATACCTCCCTGCACAGCGCAGTGATTGCTGCGACCTTCGTGACCCTGCTCTTCAATGCGAACCCGTTGATGCGTTTTGATGGCTACTACATCCTGCTCGATTTCCTCGGGATTCCAAACCTGGGAACGAAAGGGCAGCACTTCTTGAAGTGGTTCGGGAAACGCTATCTTCTCGGAATGAAAGATCTTCCGATGCCTCCGGCGGCGAGACAACATCCTGTCGCGGTGCCGGTTTATGGGGTTCTCGCGGCACTCTGGAAGATTTTGATCTGGATCGGTATCATGGTGCTGGTGAGCCTGCTGTTCAAAGGGGCGGGCCTCGTTCTTGCCCTCGCGTCGCTCCTTTACATGCTGGTGAGCACGCTGGTTCAATTCTTTACTTTTCTCTTCAAAGTCGGGAGCGGACCGAAGCTTTCCCGGGCCCTGCCGAGACTGGGGATTCTCCTCGGAGTGATCATTGCCGTTTTTGCTCTCGTCAGGATCAATCCGACCGGTCGCGCCGTTGTGGTCGTTGAATATGCTGATCGTGAATCGATTCGAGCCGGGGTGAGAGGCCTCGTCGTCGAGGTTCCGGTGGTGGAAGGGCAAACTGTGTCCGCGGGGGAACTGCTCATCGCTCTGAGCAATCCCGACGAGGAATCCGAGGCCGCCAAGCTGCAACTGGAACTGGGTGAGTCGAGAATCCGGGCACGGGCCTACTACCAGAGTGAAGACCTTCCCGCACACCAGGCGGAGATCGAAGCGATCCGGGGGCTGGAGCAAAAGATTGCAGAAAGTCAGCAGTATCTGGCGGCGCTCGAAGTTAGGGCGCCGGTCGCCGGGCAGGTCGTAGGACGGGCCCTCGACTCGATGCCGGGACAGTGGGTCGAGGTGGGGGATGAGTTGCTCTCCGTGATTCCCAACGGGGAGAAAGAACTGCTTATTTCGTTTCGCCAGGAGGACATCGAAGATGTCGCGAGCCAGACGGATCGGGAAATCCGGATCCGTTTGCGGGGTCGGAGTGAAGAGCTGAAAGGGACGATCAACCGGATCGAGAGTCGTGCCACGAGCGCTCTTCCGCACGAGGTTCTGGCTGCGCCCAATGGCGGCGCACTTGCCTTGCGAACGTCGGCGAACCCGCTTTCTGAAAGGGAGCGTGAAATCGCCTCCGGCGGTGCGGGCTACGATACCGATCTTGATTATTTCTCAGGCGCTGAAGGAGGGGGGCAGGGGAAAGAACTCGCGAGGGCGCGTTTTGCGGGGCGGGCCAGCATTGATACCGGTCCCGGTGATGAGCTTCTTGAAGGCGAGTGGGGCTACGTCAGGTTTGCGAATGCGGAGAAAGAGAGGCTGGGGCGATGGCTCTATGATGAGGTTTCGACCTATGTCCGTGATAAAATCGAACAGGCAAAAGCCGCCGCGACGATGTGATTCTCCCGGGAAGGGCACGAATCACGGCCCCTCACTCTCCGGACTTCTCAAACTGTTCTCGCCAGTAACGAAGTCTTTCCCCGACTCGTTGCTCGAGACCATTGTCGGAAGGTTCGTAGTAGACGCGTCCTTCGGGAAGGTAGGCCTGCGGGACAAACCCTTCTTCGTAGTCGTGTCCGTAGAGGTAGTTGGCTTCCCCTTCGGCAATAGCTCCGCTTTCGGTTCCGAGTTTCTTGCGGGACCTCGTTCGTAAATGAGGCGGAACCGCGAGCGTACGGCCTTCGGCGACATCCTTGAGCGCAGCATTGATGCCGGCATAGGCGCGATTGCTTTTTGGCGCCGTGGCGATATAGACGGCGGCATGAGCCAGCGAGATTCGAGCCTCCGGCATGCCGACAAACTCAACCGCCTGTTGCGCGGCAACGGCAACGCGGAGGGCGTTGGAATCAGCCATCCCGACATCTTCACTTGCAGCGATAACAATGCGCCGGGCGATGAATCGAACATCTTCGCCGGCGTAGAGCATTTTGGCGAGCCAGTAGAGCGCGGCGTCAGGATCACACCCGCGCATTGATTTGATGAAGGCGCTGATCGTATCGTGATGAGCATCCCCGTCGGCGTCGTAGACCACCGTTTTCCGCTGGATCGAGTCTTCGGCGACCTCAAGGGTGATTCGGATGTCGCCGGAGTCTGGATCCGGATCTGTCGTGAGGACGGCGAGTTCGAACGAGGTGAGGAGTTTGCGGGCATCCCCGTCGCACATGCGAACGAGATGAGCTGCGGCATCCTCTTCGAGGATGACTGACTTTTTCCCGAAGCCCCGTTCCGGATCGGTCACCGCCGCCGCGAGAAGTGTCGCGAGATCCTCCTCCGAGAGCGGCTCAAGCTGAAACACCTGGCTTCGTGAAACCAGCGGACTGTTAATATAAAAAAATGGATTGTGCGTCGTCGCTCCGATAAAACGCACCGTTCCCCGCTCGATATGGGGGAGGAGAACATCCTGCTGAGATTTGTTGAAGCGATGGATCTCGTCGACAAAGAGGGTGGTGACCTCGTTGCGGGTTCGTTGAAATTGTCTTGCCCCTTCGACCGCTTTCCGGATTTCGGCGACATTGCTCTCCACACCGGACAGATTGATGAACCGGGACTCCGTCCGTTGTGCGATGAGTTCCGCCAGACTGGTTTTACCCACCCCGGGTGGCCCGTAAAAGATCAGTGATGAAAAACGATCCGCTTCGACGGCGCGACGGAGAAGCTTGCCCTGCCCGAGGATGTGAGACTGTCCGACATACTGATCAAGATTCTGCGGTCGCATTCTCGCGGCGAGAGGCATTCGTGGATCGACCTGCCCGCGCGGAGGCTTCTCTGACGATTCCCCGGCGTCTGTTTCTGTCTCGAAGAGTTCGTCCATGCGGAAGTGCTTCACGAAAATAGCCCATTACGCACGCCGAACAAATTCGCAAACGATAGGAATTTCAGCAGAATAAAACGAAAGTTTTAAATATAACTGAAATAATTTCAATAATTGTAAGAACTTGTTTGAAAATCCATAGCAAAGTGCGTATTGTTTTAAAATACTTAAGAAACCTTGACTGTTAGTCACACCGCCAAACCTTTCATCTCCACCATTGATCATGAACACCCTGATTCCCGATCTCGCACACTTCCAGCTCGAAGAACTCGGCTCGACTCCGGCTGTCGAGCAGTATAATGCCGAAGTCAGCTTCAAAATTGACATCGAACCGAGCCGGGTGACACGCCGGATCGTCGTTGGAATCCTGGATGAAAGCCGCAAGCGCGGTATCACGATCGCCATTTATCCCGCGACCGGAGAGGTCTGCGACCTTTCCAATGGCGGTGGTGTCATCGGTTACCTCTCCCGGACTCCTCTCGCTCCCGGTGTTCCGGTCCCCTGTGATCTGACCCTTTACCGATTCGGACACAACTTCGTGTGCAGCGTTCGCGTTCAGGGTGAAATCTTTCTCTATCCTGCGTTTTCAATGGATGGAAGCGCGAAGCTCACCGCTTTCGTCGGTCAGGAAAAGGACAGCAAGTCTGAGGAGCCTTTCGCCTGGTCCCGTCTCCGTCTCGATGTTCTCGAACAGCCCGTGGCGGCCTGAGTGGGCCTGCCTGAATGAAATTTGTCCATTGGTCGCCGGGCGGCATGGAATTTCATTTCCACGTCGCCCGCTTTTTGTGGGAAAAACCCAACGAATCGATCCGGAAACCAAAAAAGCCGGACTTTCGTCCGGCTTTCTGGAATTCGCGGGGAGTGAAAAGACGGCCCTTACTTCTGAGCCGCTTCCTTCTCCGCCTGTGCTTTGGCAATGATCTCTTCCGAGATATTGCGCGGGCACGGGGAATAGTGAGAGAACTCCATCGAGAACTGACCGCGACCGGAGGTCATGGTCCGAAGGTCACCGATGTAACCGAACATTTCACTCAAAGGCGCATCCGCCTTGACCCGGACACCGGTTGGAGTGGTATCCTGGGTTTTGATCATGCCACGGCGACGGTTGAGGTCACCGATGACATCACCGACGTGATCTTCCGGGGTGAAGACATCGAGCTTCATGATGGGCTCAAGAAGCTGAGGGCCACACTTGGGAATGGTCTGACGATAGCCGGACTTTGCGGCGATCTCGAAAGCGACCGCTGAGGAGTCAACCGCGTGGAAGGCCCCGTCAACGAGAGTCACTTTGAAGTTGAGGAGCGGGAAACCGGCGAGAACACCTTTCTCTTTGGAAAGTTTGAAACCTTTCTCAATTGCGGGCCAGTATTCCTTGGGAACGTTACCACCAACGACACTCGACTCGAATTCGAATCCGGACTCATCACCTTCAAGAGGTTCAATGATGTAGTCGATGCGACCAAATTGACCGGAACCACCGGACTGCTTCTTGTGCGTGTAGGAATCTTCGACACGCTTGGTGATTGTTTCGCGGTAAGCGACCTGGGGAGCTCCGACGTCGACTTCCACCTTGTGAGTCCGCTTCAGGATGTCGATCTTAATGTCGAGGTGAAGCTCGCCCATTCCTTTGAGAATGGTTTCGCCACTGTCGGGATCGGTTTCGACGTAGAAGGAGGGATCCTCACGGACCATCTTTCCGATCGCTTCACCGAGTTTTTCGGAAGCCGCTTTGTCTTTTGGAGACACGGCGATAGAGATCACGGGATCCGGGAAAACCATGGGCTCAAGCGTCGCAGGATCTTTGGGATCGCAAAGCGTGTGACCTGTCTGGACATTTTTCAGTCCAACGAGGGCGATGATGTCACCCGCGTGGGCACTATCGAGGTCCTCTCGCGAGTCCGCGTGCATCTCCACGATACGCCCGACACGCTCAGTCTTGCCGGTGAAGGTATTGAGAATCGTATCTCCTTTTGCCAGCTTCCCGGAGTAAATGCGGGTGAAAGTCAGGGCACCATACTGGTCGTCCATGATCTTGAACGCCAAAGCCCGGAGCGGCTCATCTTCAGAAACGATCGCGAATTCACCGGTCTCAGTTCCGTCAAGATCAACCTCAGGCTGAGGCGGAACTTCCGTGGGGCTCGGGAGGTAGTCGACGACCGCGTTGAGCACGTTCTGGACACCCTTGTTCTTGAATGCCGAACCACAGAAGGTCGGGAAGAAGTCGAGAGCGATCGTTCCTTTGCGGATACAGCGCTTGATCGTGTCGATGTCAGGTTCGGTTCCTTCGAGGTAGGCCTCCATCACTTCATCGTCCTGCTCCACGGCAGTTTCGATCATTTCGGCACGGAACTCTTTGGCCTTGTCGACCATGTCGGCTGGAATGTCGACGATTTCGTAGTTCTCAGGAAGGCCGGAATCGTCCCAGATCCAGGCTTTCATGGTGAGAAGATCGACGACGCCTTTGAAGTCATCTTCGATCCCGATCGGGAGAACCATGACGAGAGGTTTTGCGGCGAGAACTTCTTTGATCTGGTTGACGACGCGATAGAAGTCAGCACCGATACGGTCGAGCTTGTTCACAAAAATGACACGGGCAACCTTGGAGTCGTTCGCGTAACGCCAGTTGGTCTCGGACTGTGGCTCAACGCCACCGGATCCGCAGAACACCCCGACACCACCGTCGAGAACTTTCAGGGAACGATACACCTCGATCGTGAAGTCCACGTGACCGGGAGTATCGATGATGTTGAAGCGGTGTCCGTCCCAGAAGCAAGTGGTCGCGGCGGACTGAATCGTGATACCACGCTCCTGCTCCTGCTCCATGAAGTCAGTCGTCGCAGCGCCATCGTGCACCTCGCCTGTCTTGTGAATTTTACCGGTGAGCTTAAGGATACGCTCGGTTGTTGTCGTTTTACCGGCATCAACGTGGGCGAAAATTCCGATGTTTCTGTATTTACTGAGATCACTCATCTAACTGGGTGTTTTGGATTGAACCGTTTTGAGAGCGTATAGTTGATCAAAGCGGCCTGAAGGCAACTCGGAATTCCGGTTTTGCCTTATTATTTCAAAGGGCGCGGCTTCGCTCTCGTCGCCGGAGTTTCCCTCATAAATCGCCTAAAACAACTCCAATTGACCGGGCATTCGGCGAAGAAAGGCTCCGGTGTTCAGTGAATTCCGGGGAGATTCGAGGCCGCTTCTCCGTTTCGAGACGGCGATGAGTTGCTGAATTTGAGCGGCGAGCGGACCGGTTCCGGACATTCGCACTCCGAAGCGACTGTCATTCAGTGCGCCTCCGCGCAGTTCGCGAATCCGTCCGAGAACCAGCTCTTTCCGCGCGGGGAAATACTGCTCCAGCCAACTGGAAAAGAGGTCGCCGACGCAATAAGGGAGCCTGAGGATGGTTCCGGAGGCAAAACCGGCGCCATGGTCTGCTGCCGCTTCCATGATCGCGGGGATTTCATGATCGTTGAGACCGGGGATGATCGGAGCCAGCGAAACGCCGACGGGAATGCCCGCCTCGCTCAACTCCCGGATCGCCTGAAGCCTCGCCATGGGTCTTGAAGCTCGGGGTTCCAGTTTTCCCGCAAGGTCGGAATCGAGTGAGGTCAGCGAAACGACCACGAGCGAAGCGTCGAAGTGGGCCAGCTCGCAGAGGAGATCGATGTCCCGGGTTACGAGGGCGTTCTTCGTGATAATGCCGACCGGATTCCGGCAATCGGCAAGGACACGGAGGCAGGAGCGGGTGATCTCCAGCTTCTTTTCGATCGGTTGATAGCAATCCGTGACCCCACTGCAGGCGAGGGGAACCGGTTTCCATGACGGTCCGGCGAGGCTTTCCGCAAGAAGCGCGGGGGCTTTCGATTTTACCATGATCCGGGTTTCGAAATCGATCCCCGCATTCATCCCGAGATACTCGTGATAGGGGCGGGCGTAGCAGTACGAGCACCCATGCTCACAGCCCCGATAGGGATTCAGACTGTGGGAAAAGCCGATATCCGGACTGCGGTTCGTCGTGATGATGGATTGGCTGTGGTCCTCCAGCGTTTCTGTCGGTAAACGGGCCGGTTCGAAATCCGGGTCGATCCGGGCAATTTCCTCCCAGGCGCCGTCGTCTGGAACGATGGCCTCCCTTTGGAAACGGTTCGCAGGCGCGAGGGTCGTTCCCCGCCCTTTCGGTGAAAGATGGATTGGCATAAAACTGTTTAAATGAACAGCTTTCATTACCTTTGTCAACCCTCAGGATGGCTCGACCCGCTGGCGGATTTTCGAGTTGATGCTGGTGACGAGATTGCCGGCGGCATGTTTTCCCTTTTTCAACACGGTGGTAACCCGCTTTCTGAGAAACTCCTGCTCGACCTCCGAGGGTTCTTTTCCGGTCATGACGATGACCGGAATCGATTTGAGATGCTCATTTTCCTGAACGTGTTGGAGGAACTCGAAGCCATCCATACCCGGCATGATGAGATCGAGCACGATCGCGGCGGGACGGGTCTTCTCCAGCATCGCAAGAGCTTCGGCACCGTCGTGAGCGAGAACGGTCTGCCATCCCGATTCTTCGAGAACCCGGCTCATTGCTTCCAGCGATTCCCTGTCGTCATCGACGAGTAAAAGGTTTCGCTGGGGAGACTGGCCGGTCACTCGCAGGATCACCCGCGAAAGGCGTTCCAGATCGATCGGCTTCACGAGATAGTCTTCGACGTCGAGAGCGAGCCCGTTTTCCTGCTCCGCCATGACGGAAACCATGATCACCGGAATGGACTGGGTCCGTGGATCGGACTTGAGATGCTGGAGCACGTCCCATCCGTCCTTTCCGCCCGGCATGACGACATCAAGAGTGATCGCATCAGGGAGGTGCTGCGTGGCGAGAGCGAGACCTTCATTTCCGTCTTCGGCGGTCATGACCCGGTACCCTTCCGCTTCGAGAATGCGCTGGAGGAGTTCGCGGACGGCAAAATCATCGTCGATCACCAGAATGGTCGCGTCACGGGGGAGGGCGGCGGTTTCATCCCGAAGAGTGTTTCGATTGGCAATGATCGACGGATTGTCCAGCTTCGGCTCGTAGTGCTCGGAGCTCGGAACGAGAGGAAGGAAAACGCTGAAGTGAGTCCCTTTCCCCAGCTCGCTGACGAAACCGATTTTACCGCCCATTTGCCCGACGAGTTCTTTGCAGATAGAAAGTCCAAGCCCGCTGCCTCCGGCATTGTCTTTCTTATTCGAGACAAAGGGGACAAACGCTTTGGACTGTTCTTCGGGGCTCATGCCGCGTCCTGTGTCAGTGACCGTGAATTCGATCCAGGGCTCATGATGAATTTCGCGGGAACGGGCCTCCACCGTGATCTGTCCCTCTTTCGTGAATTTGCAGGCATTGCCGACGAGATTGCCGAGGACCTGTCGCAACCGTCTGTCATCAGCGACGAGTGAAACGACTTCCTCGTCTTTCCGGATTTCGAAGGCGACACCTTTCGCTCTGAGCCCCGGATGATGCGCTTCCCCGATGTCCTGAAACAGCTTCCCGACGTCGATCTCATCTTTGCTGAGCGTTTCTGCGCCCATGATAATTTTCTGATACTCGAGAATGTCATTCACGAGGTTCAGTTCCCGGGCGGCATGAGCGTGAATGCGTTCTACATCCTTCTTCTGCCCTTCGTCGAGATCGGAGAGTTTCAACGCTTCGACCTGCAGAAAAATAGCGTTCAAGGGCTGACGGAGGTCGTGACTGATCTTGGCGACGAAGGCATCCTTCTCATGGCTCAGGCTCATGAGTTTCTCGTTGGCTTTCTCCATCTCCGTGTTGGCCCGTCGCAGTTCGCAGGTGCGTTCATTGACGCGATGCTCCAGCTGTTCCTGGGAAGCGATGAGTTCCTCAAAAAGCCGCTTTGAGGCGCGGGCGATGTCGCCGACTTCGTCACGGCGCTTGATGTCGAGACGCCGGGCCATGCCGGCGACCTGGGAAAGAAGTTTCTCGGACTGTGTTTCCGTGATCCTCTGAGCGGTCCGTGTCATCAGTTTGAGGGGACGGATAAACAGCATCGCAATGAGAAAGCCGATCACGCCGAATCCACCCGCCACCAAAAAAGCGACGTTTTGCACGGAACGCATTTCATACTCGATGGAGGAAGCCAGTTCGTCATCAAGCACGGCATAGTAAATCAGATATTCCCGCTCGCTTCCGCCGGGTCCGATGATGAGCTTCACCGCCCACGAGTGAATCTCGTCGCATTCGACGATGGCACGCCAACTGATCCTGTCTTTGAGATCGCCCGCCTCGATATTGAGAGCAGCTTCAACGATGCTGCGCAGCTCGCTGATTGCTTCCGGTGAGCGGGCGAGGAGACGAACTTCCTTGACACCGGCAGCGAGGCCCCCGACCCGGCCAATATCCTCGATCTCCACCTGAAGCCGTTCGAAGATCTCCTGCATTTCCTCCTCTCCCATTGCCAGAATCGCCCCGCGCAGCGCTTCGCCGGGGATTCCTTCCTGAAAGTAATAGGGACTCGCCAGTTTCACTTCCTCCATGCGAACGAGGCGGTCGACTTTGGGGATTTCTTCGGTTCGGTTCGGGTCGTTTCGCGCTTCTTCCCGTTCGAGAAGGGCATCCTTCATTTCCGGAGATTCGCTGAGGGCGAGAAACACAGCATCGTTGCCGCGTTCGAGGGGATCACTCTCGTCGTGGCGGACGAGCTGCGCACCCTTAGCGTTTTCGATCGCGAGAAGATGTCGCGGTGACGGCTCATCGTAGAGGGTCATGAGAATCCTCACGTAGGTGGGCCTGTCGTCGGTGTCGGCACCGAATTTATCGAGCGGGGCGACGGCCCAGATGACCGGCTCCCAGCGTGTCACTTCGTCGCGTCCCGGCAGATCTCTGCGGGTAACATGCAACCGCTGAATGGGGGAAAGGTGCAGCCGCTCGCCGGCGGTCGCATCCGGATCCGGAAACCAAAAGTCACTCGCCTTGATCGTTGCCTTTTCGGCAATCAGTTTGGTTTCCACTTCCTGCCCGCCGAAGGTGACGAGATCAACCCTGAGATGGCTGTCCCAGTGACGGCGACAGAGCCCGCGGGCCATCGTGAGAAGGTGCTCCTGCGATTTGCCTGCGGCGACGTCTTCCTGAAATGTCGGGCTGAAGGCGATGTTGATGAGGTCGTCGCGGAGCCCTTCAATTTGGTCAATCATGACCCAGCCGCGAAGGGAGGCTTCGTCGCCGAGATCGACGAGTTCGTGTTCCCGCAACACTTCGGTCGCGCGCAGGGTCAGCAGTTTGGCCACGAGGAGAGCCGATGCCGCCGTGGCAACGATTACCAGCAGGGCGACTTTTCCTCGAATTCCAAAATACATCACGCGGTGACAGAGAGACGATCAGACTATCTCACCAATTCATCCAAATCGAAAGAGCAATCGGATCCGGCGTCCGCTTCTCTCCATCAGTCGGGCGAAAGGCTTCGAATCCCGAAGAAGTCCTTGAACACTCTTTTGAAAACGGGGCGTTTGAACCGGGGGACCCAGCGGATCTTAAAGTCTTCCGGATAAATCCATTTGTATCGCGAAAACTCCCGGACGTGGGCATCCAGATCGATGGCTTTTTTTGCGCCCAGATAGTCGCAGAGAAAATAGGTCTGGGTCTGACCGCAATAGAGGCCCTTCTTCAAATGGCCTTTCGGAAATTTGTATCGGTAGTCGGTGCGGCACGCTTCAATGGTATACATCTCGCGGGACACCCCGATTTCCTCCTCCACTTCGCGGATCAGTGCTCCGATGAGATCCTCCCCCCGATCGACTCCTCCCTGAGGAAACTGCCAGCTTCCCGGATGTTTCAATCTTTCGCAGACAAGGATCTTTCCACTCTTCGGCCTCCGCAGGATTGCAGCTACATTGGGACGGTAGGTGGCCATAAAAGAAATCGATTCAAGCGGGTTGTGAATTTACATCGTCTTCACTGTCTGTGAAGATAGCAGGCGTGAAGAAATCGCAACGCAAATCTCAACCTCTCGGGGGATCGTGCTCAGGCAGTGCGCGGTGGATCATTCCCGCCTCAATTTCAGCACTGGTGCTCGTTGCCGCCTGGGTGATTTGGGACACCCGCCCATCTAACATGATTGCCAAAAAACAGGCGGCCCTGATTGCCGGGATCGAGAAACGAAGCCCGTCGAGGATTGAGCGACTTCTCGCCGAAGACTATGAGGACCGTTGGGGCTTTGACCGGCAGGACGCAGCGGAGGCAGTGGTCGATGTGGGAAGTCAGTTTCTCACGCTTGTTCTGACTCCGGAGGAAATGACCGTCAATCTTGTCGAGGATCGTGCCGTTGTCTCGACCCGGCTTCGAGTCAGCGGCAAGCCGATCGGTCCCGGTGGAAATGAGGTGACCCGTCGCTTGAATCAACTGAAGACGCCTTTTGAGTTCACCTGGGAAAAGCAAAGTTTCCTGCCCGCGAGCTGGCGTCTCGTCCAGATCGAAAACGCTGATTTGCCCGGAAACCTCTACGGCTACGAACCCGGCGATATCCGCCGGGCGATGCAGGGGGAATAGTTCGTTCTCATGGAGTTGCCGGGCGAGAGGAACGAATATCAGGTGGCGCATGCCGGGTTGCTTCTGAGCAGCTTCCGGGCGCTCACGGGCCGTGATCTCATACCCGGCGATTTTGAGATCCGACAGAAAGCCCGCCTTCTTTTTGAGGCTCCGTTTTTCGTGGCCTCCCATGACGGTGCAGAGGATCCGGTCCTGACCTATGGAAACCGGACCGCACTGGAACTCTTCGAACTTCCCTGGGATGAATTCACCGGAACGCCGTCGCGATTTACCGCCGAAGAGCCGGAGCGCGGCGAGCGCGAGCGGCTTCTTGAAGCGGTCTCACGTCAGGGATACATCGACGACTATTCGGGGATTCGAATTTCGAAGTCCGGCCGCCGTTTCGAAATCCGGAATGCCACCGTCTGGAACCTCCTTGACGGGGAAGGCGGGAAAGTGGGCCAGGCCGCGACTTTTGAGATGTGGCGCTATTTGTGAGAGTGAAGAGGGTTGAGTCGATGGCTACACCCTCCTGCCTTACACCAGCAAATCTTTCACGACTTTCCGTTTCTCCACGCCGGTGAGTCGAGTGTCGAGGCCGAGGTGTTTCACGCTGAAGCGCTCGTGATCGATGCCGAGGTTGTGCAGGACCGTGGCGTTGAAGTCATTGATGTGAACCGGACCTTTGACGATGTTGTAGGCGTAATCGTCGGTCTCCCCGTAGTCCATGCCCGGTTTGAATCCGCCGCCGGCGACCCAGGTGGAAAAGCAGCGCCCGTGGTGGTCGCGTCCATGATTGTCCGCCGTCAGTTTGCCCTGGCTGTAAATGGTGCGACCGAATTCCCCGCCGAAAACGACCACGGTGTCCTCCAGCATGCCGCGATCTTCGAGATCCTTCACGAGAGCGGCGGCAGGTTGATCGACGCTCTCGCAGTTGTGGGCGAGATCTTTCGGCAGATTGTTGTGCTGATCCCAGCCCCGGTGAAAGAGCTGGATGAATCGCACGCCGCGCTCGGCCATGCGGCGCGCCGTGAGGCAGTTCGCGGCGAAGCTTCCTTTCTCCCGCGCCTGCGGGCCGTAGCGGTCGAGGACGTAATCAGGCTCGTTCGTCGTGTCCATGAGATCGGGCACCGAGGCCTGCATCCGGAAGGCCATTTCGTACTGGGAAATCCGCGACTCGATCTCCGGGTCCTGCACGGTTTGAAAGCGCTGGCGGTTGAGGTCGCCGAGGCCATCGAGCATTTTGCGGCGCAGATTCCGGTCGATGCCTTTCGGGTCGTTGAGATAGAGGACGGCGTCTTCTCCGCTGCGGAACTGGACACCCTGGTAACGGGACGGGAGAAAGCCGCTGCCCCAGAGGCGTGCGTAGAGAGCCTGGCCCGGCTTATTCCCGACCGAGATCATGGTGACATAGGCCGGGAGGTTGTCGCTGAGCGATCCGAGCCCGTAGGCAAGCCAGGAGCCCATGCTGGGGTGGCCGAACAACTGCGTCCCGGTGTTGATGTAAGTGATCGCCGGGTCGTGGTTGATTGCCTCGGTGTTCATCGAGCGGATGATGCTGATCTTGTCTGCGATCCCGGCGGTGTGGGGAAGGAGATCGGTGTTCATCCAGGTGCGGCGTTCGCCGACCTGCTCGAAGTTGAACATCGGGGCGACGCAGGGAAATTCACTCTGGCCGCTCGTCATGCCGGTGATGCGCTGTCCGCCCCGGATTGAATCGGGCAGTTCAGTGCCGTGGAGTTCCCGCATCTTCGGCTTGTAGTCGAACATGTCGATGTGCGATGGACCGCCGGCCATGAAGAGGTAGATGACCCGCTTCGCCTTCGGCGCAAAGTGCGGCAGCGCCGGTTTCGGGGCGAGAGCTCCCTGCAGTTCGCGGGGCATCAGTGAGGCGAGCGCGGCTCCTCCGAGCAGACTGCAGGAACGGCCGAGGAAGTTTCTCCTGCTCTCGGCGAGCAGGGAACTTGCAACGTTCAACTTCGAACTTTCATCGTTCAAGTGGGGGAGGTTCATGGGGCGTTGTTGTTGGTTGAATCTTGGATCTTGGATCTTGGATCCTGGGCGTTGGATGTTCGCGATTTTCAATTGCGCGTCATCACCTCATCCAAATTCAAAATCATGCTTGCGACGACGGTCCAGGCGGCGTGTTCGTCGGCGGGAAGGGTTTCGTCCCGCGGGGAGTCTCCGGCGCTGAGGAGGTCGTGGCCTTTTTCCGTTTCGGCCGCGAATTTGGCGAGGCCGTGTTCGTAGACGTCGAGGAGGGTGGCGAGTTCACCACTTTCCGGTTGGCGGGCGGTGGCGAGTTCAAAGGCCCAGCCTGCCCGGGCCACCGGATTGCTTCCGCCTTCCTTCAGGATCCGTTCCGCGAGATGACGGGAGGCTTCCATCATTTGAATGTCATTCATCGCGGCAAGGGCCTGAAGGGGCGTGTTCGTGACGGGGCGCTGCATGACGCAGGTTTCGCGGGTGGGTGCATCAAAGATCATCATGGCCGGCGGAGGCGAGGAGCGCTTCCAGTAGGTGTAGAGAGATCTGCGGTAGAGGCGATCTCCTTTGTCCTGAACGAACTTCGGATTTCCGCCCAGTCCGACTTCCGCCCAGAGTCCCGGAGGCTGGTAGGGTTTCACGCCGGGGCCGCCGGCCGTTTTGACGAGCTGACCGCTGAGGGCGAGCGCGTTGTCGCGGATCATCTCAGCGGGGAGGCGATGGCGGGGGGCCCGGGCAAGGAGACGGTTTTCGGGGTCGCGCTCGATGTCTTCGGGGCCGAGATGCGAAGACTGCCGGTAGGTTCGGGAAAGAACAATCTGGCGGATCATCCGTTTCATGTCCCAGCCGCTTTCGCGAAAATCAACCGCGAGCCAGTCCAGTAGTTCGGGATGAGTCGGGAACTCTCCCTGTGCTCCAAAGTCGGCGGGCGTGCGAACGATGCCGTGGGAGAAGAAGAGCTGCCAGAGCTGGTTCACCGCAACCCGGGAGGTGAGTGGATGCTCGTCAGAGAAGAGCCAGTTGGCAAGGGTGAGCCGATTCGCCGGGGCATCCGCGGGGAGTGGAGGGAGCGCGGCGGGCGTTCCGGGTAAGATCTCCTCGTCTTCCTTTGGCGAATCATACATGCCCCGGTCGAGTATGTAGGTCTTTCGCATTCGCTCCGGTGGATTGTCCCGCATCACCATGGTCGTTACCTTTCCCGTGAGGAGTTTCTGTTTCTCCCTCTCGGTCTCGAGGCTGGCGGTTTGAGCATTGAGGAAATCTCGATTCTTTCCGAGGACATCCCATTGAAGGATTTTATTCTGAACCGGGTGGCGCTTCGCTGCGACCGTGTTCATAGCATCGCTCACGATGTCGGTCATCGTCCAGGCAACCTCCTTTGGATTCAGGACCCGGTTGTAGTATTGAAGATTGTCGATCTCCGCTTGGATCTGGCTGCCGCTGGACCGTCCTCCGAAGCGGAAGGGAACGTCATTCGTGATCGTCCCGCTGACCTTTTTGGCCTCGACGGTTGTTTCCACCTTCTTCCCGTCGATGTAGATGGTCACACTATCTGAAGTGCCTGCGCCTCCGTAGGAAACAGCCACGTGCTGCCACTGACCGGGAGTGAGCGGCTCCTTCGAGACCACTTTCACCGCGTTGGACGGCCATTGGTGGATCAGGTGAATCCCCGGCTTTCCTTGCTGGACCCAAAGGTCGTAGCCCCGATGGGATTGAGACTCGTTCATTTTCGCGATAATGGCGCCTCCCGAGTTCGCGTCCTCCAGCTTGATCCAGGTGGCGAAGGTGAATTTGGATCGGTAGTCGATGCCGGCAAAGGTGTTCGTATCGAAAGCACGTCCCCCGTCGAGTTTCAGTGCATGTCCGAATTTCGCCTTCTCGCTCCTGATGACCGCTCTGGGACCCTGAGCGTCACTGTTGCCCACTTGGTCGAGGAAGACGCGACCTCCGATGTTATCGAAGGTGAAAAGGTGCCGGATCGCCTTCATCTGCGCCTCGACGTGAGGCACAGGGTCATTTGTTCCGTCAGGAATTTTACCAGCCTGCAGTGCCTTGTTCCGAAGCGTGAACGCCTTCTGTTTTCTCTCCTCGAGTTTTTTCTCAACCTCAGCAAGCCTGATCTCCTCCAACTCAGTGACCACCTCGGTGACCGGCGCCTGATTCCCCTTTCGGGTCTGCATGCCGGGATCGGCGGTGTTATTGAAATAGGCGTAGAACTGGAAATACTCTTTGTGGGAAATAGGATCGTACTTGTGGTCGTGGCATTGGGCGCACTCCATCGAGAGCCCGAGCCAGACGTTGGCCGTGGTTTTGACCCGGTCCGCGACATAGCTGACGCGGAGCTCTTCGGCGATCGCGCCGCCTTCATCGGAGCTGGGGTGATTGCGGTTGAATCCTGAGGCGACAATCTGGGGATTCGTCGCATTCGGAATGAGGTCACCGGCGATCTGTTCAATCGAAAACTGATCGTAGGGTTGATTCTCATTGAAGGCATTCACGACCCAGTCCCGCCAGGGCCACATGTCACGTGGTCCGTCGGCGTGCATCACGGAGGTGTCACCGTAACGGGCGGCGTCGAGCCACATCAGCGCCATCCGCTCGCCGAAGTGGGAGGAGGCAAGGAGCCGGTCGACGACTTTCTCATAGGCGTCCGGCGATTCATCGGCGAGGAACGCATCAACCTCCTCAAGCGTGGGTGGCAGCCCGGTGAGATCAAAGGTGATGCGCCGGATCAGGGTACGGCGGTCCGCCAACTCTGACGGGATGAATTTTTTGGCACCGACCTCCGCGAGGATGAAGGCATCGATCGGATTGGCCACTTCATTGCGATGGGATTGAGCGACGGCGGGAGCTTCCGACTTTTCGGGGGCGATGAATGACCAGTGTTCGGTCCAATCCGCTCCGCTCTCGATCCAGCGCCGAATGAGGTCTTTCTCCTGGTCGGACAGCGGCTTATGGACCTCCGGCGGCGGCATGACTTCGTCTGCATCTTTCGAGAGGATGCGATGCCACGCTTCGCTCTTCTCGAGGTCACCCGCAACAAAGGCGGCGACGCCGTCCTTCATCGCAAAGGCATCGGCTTTGAGGTCGAGGCGAAGTTTGGCTTTGCGCTCCTCTTCGTCGGGGCCGTGGCAGAAGAAGCACTTGTCCGAGAGAATCGGGCGAATATCGCGACCGAAGTCGATCGCTGCATCGTCGCTGAAGCCCGTCACCGGGAGGCAGAGGAAAAAGAGAAGACTTCGCAGGTGCATCCGGAAAGGATACCGGATCCGGAGCGCACGGGGAGGTACGCAATTAAAGCGACTTCGGAGCGTAATACTCTCCAGCCCTTTCGCTAGGGGGCGACGGGCTTGATCGGATTTCCATCTTCATCGACGGGATACTGCGCTCCCTTTTTCTCCAACTGCGCGGCGAGCCCTTCGATCATTTCTTTGAGCTTCTCCGGTTCGGCGTCGGCGAGATTGGTTTGCTCGAACGGGTCGGTCGCAAGGTTGAAGAGTTCGTAGCGGGCTCCACCGGACTGGCTGAATCCGCCGTGGGTCGGAATGTCAGGAAGGGCGTGGAAAATCACCTTCCAGTCTCCGTCGCGCCAGACGCTGAAGTAGTTGCTCCGATGCGGCCCGTGCGGGTAGTGCATGAGGAATTGTTCTTCACGATCTCCATCGGCTTCCCCGGTGAGCAGGGTGTCAAGAAGGAGACCGTCAACCGAATGATCCTCCGGGGTTTTCACTCCGACGAGGTTCAGCAGAGTGGGAAAAATGTCGGTGACATCGGCGACCTGGCTCTGGATCGCTCCGGCGGGGATGGGGAGCTTTTTCTGCCAGGTATTTTCCGGATTCGGCCTGGCCCAGGCGGCGATGAAAGGAACCCTCATGCCTCCCTCATAGTGAGCACCTTTCTTTCCGCGGAGGGGAGCGGCGCAGGCGACTTCGTGCTGGTCCCCGAGGGGCGCATCGGAGCCGTTGTCACCGAGGAACACCACGAGCGTGTCTTCGGCGACTCCGAGTTCTTCAAACTGATCAAGCATGTCGCCGAGTGATTTGTCCATGCCTTCGATAAGGGTGGCGAAGGCGTGTGCCGCTTTTGATTTTTCCGGATCCTTGTAATGATCGGCAAAGCGGGGGTCCGACTCGAAGGGGGCGTGAACCGCGTAGTGGGAAAAATAGAGATAGAAGGGGGTATCGCTCGCCACGGTTTCCGAGATGACCTTCTTCGCTTCAATCGTGAGTGCTTCGGTGAGGAAAATGTCTTTCCCGTGGTAGGCCTCGAGGTGAGGCACGGCGCTGCGCTCCCGCTTTCCGCCCCATCCGAAATTTTTCTCTCCGTAAAAGCTCCCGGGGGCACCGATGGCCCGTCCGGCGATATTGATGTCAAAGCCGAGATTCTCAGGCTTTTCCCCCTCGGTATCGTTGGGGCCGAAGTGGCCTTTTCCGATATGGATGGTTCGATAGCCGGTTTCCTGAAGGAGGCCCGGCAGGGTGAGGTCACCTTTGGCAAGGCCTTCCCAGTCCCACTCTGCAGGACCTTGCGGGCCGGCATTGTTCTCCCACGGGTTGATCCAGTTGGTGGCATGGTGGCGGGCCGCATTCTGACCGGTCATGATCGAGATCCGTGTCGGCGAGCAAACGCTCATGGCGTAGAATTGATTGAAACGAATGCCGTGATCGGCGAGCCGCTCCATCGCGGGGGTTCGATACCAGTCGTTCAGTGGGTAGCGTTTCGGTTCCCCTTTGTCGTCGGTGAGGAATGGCACGGAGGTATCCATCACGCCCATGTCATCGACGAGAAAGACCATGATGTTTGGATGGTCGGCACTGAAAGCCGGGAGCAGGGGCAACAGGGTTGCGACGAGTAAAGCGAGGCGGGTTTTGTTCATCCCCGGCAGTAGAACAGAAACCTGCCGACAATCCAATGGCGTCATCGCATCAATTTTCGAGAGGCACATGGTCGGCTCTGAAAAGGTGAAGGTGGTGATTCGCAGGATGCGGAACGAGTGGGATTGTGGTTGAGTTCCCCCGATGAGCCGAAAGAAGAAACGCAACAAGTCCGGAGAAGAGGGAAATCCGGCGGACACACCCTTCGCGGCGCTCTCTGGGTTGGGCACTCTTCCCGAAGGAAGTGCATCTTCCCCTCAACCCACTTCCCGCCGTAATCGCCGGAACACGACCCGCGGCCGCCTCGATATCATCCGCGAGACGGCCCATCGGGGCGGGAAGGTGGTCACGGTGGTGGCCGGCTTCAAGGGGATCGGTCTCCCTGAGAAGCAGGATCTCGCCCGGAAAATTCAGAAAACCTGCGGAGTGGGGGGCACGGTCAAAGACGGGCGCATCGAAATCCGGGGTGACCTTCGCGATGAGGTGAAAGAGATGCTGGAAGAGGCGGGATTCAATCCTGTCTTCGTCGGCGGGTAGACGCAGACGGTGTAGACAGGCGGTCGACTTTGCGATAGGATTTTCCCCATGAAGCCCCTGTTTTCCGCCGCGCTCCTTCTCTCGGGAATTTTTGCATTCACCCCCGCCTTTTCTCAGACCTCGACCGACACGGACGGACTGGAGCAGGGAAATGTCGGGTTCTGGGAAGTGGTGACTTCGAACGGGCGCTTCATCGCCCGGCTCGACAAAATCGCTTCCGCCAGTCAGCACGAGTATTTCATCGACGGAGCCGTAAAGGTCTACGAGGTCACGGTGGAGACGGACGGGGGGCAGACGGGCCGATTTTACTACCTCGAGTCCGTGGCCGAGAGCAGCAGCATCACCACGGGCAGCGCGACGATCAACCGGCTCAGGGACGTTGCCAACAAGGTTTCGGACAAAGCGGGGACGGGAGACATTGATACCATGGTGACGAAGCACTACCCGGATACGACCCATGCCAAGACCTCGGAATACAGGCTGAAATCGAAGGAGGCGATTGACCGGATTTACGAACACATCCGCCGTGTCTGGGCGGAGGAAAAAGGCCGCGGCGATGGCAATCGTCTTGTCATTCGAAACGGTTAGGCTTTTTCAGCGCATCTCACCGTATGGAATACCGCGAGATCCCTCACTCCGATCTTCGTGTCAGCCTGATCGGGCTCGGCACCATGACCTGGGGTGAGCAGAACACCGAGGGCGAGGGGCATGAGCAGATGGATTATGCTCTCGAACAGGGCGTGAACTTTTTTGACACCGCCGAGATGTATCCGGTCCCCCCGATGGCGGAGACCTGTCATGAGACAGAACGCATCATCGGGACCTGGTTTGCCGCGAGAAAGAACCGGGAAAAGGTGATCCTCGCGACGAAAGTGGTCGGTCCCGGGCCCCATGTCACTCACGTTCGCGAGGGGACGAGGCACAACCGCGAGAACATCATGAAAGCGGTCGAGGGAAGCCTGGAGCGCCTTCAGACTGATTACATCGATTTGTATCAACTCCACTGGCCGGATCGTCCCGTGCCCCTGTTTGGAACTCGCGACTACTCGCCGCCGAAGTCGGACGAGACGGTCCCCATCGGGGAAACCTTGACGGTGCTGAAGGAACTCGTTGATTCGGGAAAAGTTCGCTACATCGGACTTTCCAATGAGACTCCCTGGGGAGCGATGAAATTTCTTCATCTTGCGGAAACCCTCGGTCTTCCCCGTGTCGTGACGATTCAGAACTCCTACAACCTGCTCAACCGGACCTTCGACAGCGGGCTGTCGGAAATTTGTCACGAAGAGGGTATTCGGTCGCTGCCGTATTCGCCGCTCGCGTTCGGTCGTCTTTCCGGGAAATACCGGAACGGGGCGAAACCGACGGGAGCGCGACTCTCGATCTGGGAACGGTTCGCGAGATACAACGGTCCGAACAGCGATGCGGCGATTGAGGAATACGCGAGAATCGCTGACGAGGCCGGGCTGGATCTCGCGCAGATGAGCCTGGCGTGGATCAATCAGCGGCATCATGTCGCGAGTAACCTCATCGGAGCCACGACGATGGATCAACTCAGGGCGAATATCACCAGCGCCGGGATCAGGCTTCCGGGGGAGGTGAGAAAGGCGATTGACACGGTGCATCACCGGTTCCCGAATCCGTGCCCGTGAGCAGGCCTGTTCGGGTCATTTCAGGGGGCGCAGAATTTTTTGTGACGACGCGGAGATCAGGCGTATCTTTTCGAGTTCCATGTTCCGTTTCGTTGCAACCTGCCTCTTGTTTTCGTTCTTCCTGTCCCTTGGGGCCCAGGAGGAAAGGTCGGCGCATACTTTCACGGACAAGAACGGAAAGCAGATTTTGGCGACCTTGTTGAGTGTCTCTGCGGACAAGCGCATGATGAAAATCCGCCGGGAGGACGGACAGGAATTCGAATTTGTGATCAATGTGCTCAGCCTCGATGACCAGCAATACATCAAAGAGCAGCTTGAGACCCTGCCTGTTGAAAAGACGGAGTATCGCCTTGAGATGGATATTGCGAAAAAATCGATCAGCTCCGATTCGCACCCCTACGACACCTCGACATTCACGCTCGAACAGGAGTTTCTGACCTACGAGGTGAAAGTCAGAAACCTTTCCCGGGAGGCTCTTGAGGACGCCAAGGTGGAATGGGCTGTCGTGATTGATGACCGGGTCAAAGTTTTTCAATCGAACGGGGAATGGACCTATGACCGGATGGGTAAAGAAGCAGAAAATCCGGTGCCATTCAGTGGGGAGGTCCCGCTTGCTTCACTCCCATTCAATCAGGAAGCCATTGTCACGACTGGAGAAGTCGAGGTGAACGAAATGCTCCGCGACCGTGATGTTTACCTCGAAGCCGACTCCATCATCGGAGCCGTCGCCCGGGTCGTGAGTAAAGAAGGTTCCGTCCTCGCTGAATCCCGTCTCGGAGGAGCTGCCTTCGGCGAGATGAGTTGGGAGGAAGTGCTCACGATGGCTCCGGTTCCGGTCGAGCCCGCCGACTGAGTATCCCTTTTCGCTTGCGGTGGAGCCGATTCCGTCTTTGGTCTCGCCCCATGAGTGAATCGTATAAAATTGCAGTTCTGCCCGGTGACGGGATCGGTCCCGAGGTCATGAGCGAAGCCCGCAAGGTGCTCGACACGATCGCTGAGAAGCACGGATTGACCTTCGAGTGTGAAGAGAAGCTTGTCGGCGGAGCGGCGATTGATGCCACCGGAGGCCCGCTGCCTGAAGATACGGTTGCCGCCTGCGAGGCATCCGATGCGATTTTGTTCGGTTCCGTCGGCGGCCCGAAATGGGAATCACTTCCTCCTGAAATTCAGCCGGAGCGCGGCGCTTTGCTGCCTCTGCGAAAGCACTTCGGTCTTTTCGCCAACCTTCGTCCCGCCGTTTGTTTTCCCGCGCTGACTCACGCATCCCCGGTGAAAGAGGATCGCATCGCAGGTGGTTTCGATGTTCTCTGCGTGCGCGAACTCACCGGTGGAATTTACTTTGGCCAGCCCAAAGGCATCGAAGAGCGCAACGGTGAAAAAGTCGCCATCGATACGATGGTCTACTCCCGGAGTGAGATTCGCCGCATCGCTCATGTCGCCTTCGCCGCCGCTCAAAAGCGCGACAAACGGATCACTTCGATCGACAAAGCCAATGTCCTCCAGAATGGGATTCTCTGGCGTGAGACCGTCGAGGCAGTCGCCGAAGAGTATCCCGAGGTGAAGCTCGATCATCTCTATGTCGACAACGCGGCGATGCAGCTCATCTCGCGTCCCCGTGATTTCGACGTTGTCCTCGCACCCAATCTTTTCGGCGACATTCTTTCCGACGAAATGGCGATGATCGCCGGATCGCTCGGAATGCTTTCCAGCGCCAGCCTCGGCGAGAGCAAGGGCGACGGGCTTTACTTCGGTCTCTTCGAGCCGAGTGGAGGGTCCGCTCCCGACATTGCCGGACAGGGAATCGCGAACCCGATCGCTCAAATCCTTTCCGCCTCGATGATGCTCCGGTTCTCTTTCGGTCTCGGCGAAGCCGCCGATGCGATCGAAGCGGCCGTCAAAGCAGTCATCGACGACGGCTATCGCACCGGCGACATTTATACGGGAGCGGAAGATCAGAAGAAGGTCGGCACCGTCGAGATGGGCGATACGATCGTCGCAAAGCTGTGATTCGAGCAAACCCTGTTGACCCGGTGAGTTAACCCTGTTGAGTGTCCCATGACTTACGCGGAGCTGCTGCAGAAACGGATTCAGGAAACCGGCAGCGCGCTTTGCGTCGGGATCGACCCTCGTCCTGATCTTCACGATTCGGTCGCGGCGATTGAAACGTTTTGTGAAAAAGTCATCGCGGAAACGGCTCAATTCGCCGCCGTCTTCAAGCCGAATATCGCCTACTTTGAAGCGCTCGGTGTCGATGGCTATGCCATGATCGAGCGCCTCATCTGGCGGATGAAGGAGACCGGTGTGCCTATCGTGCTGGATGCGAAGCGAGGCGACATCGGGACGACGCAGGAACACTACGCGAAGGGTTACTTCGATAACTGGAACGTGGATGCGGTGACGCTCAGTCCCTACATGGGATGGGATTCGGTGGAGCCATTCCTCCAGTATCCCGGCAAAGGAGTCTACCTGCTCGGAGTGACCTCAAATGCCGGGGCTGCCGATCTGGAACTCCACGATCTCGCCGATGGACGAAAGGTGTTTGAACTCGTCGGTGACATGGCGGGCCGCGCTGCGGCGACGCCGGCAGGCGAGGGAAGCGTAGGGCTCGTGCTCGGACTCACGAATGTATCCGATGATGTTCTCGCCCGGATGCCGGACGTGCCGCTCCTCATTCCCGGGCTCGGCGCCCAGGGGGGGGATCTTGAGACCCTGCGCGGGGCGAAACGCTCGGCACCTTCGGTCATCAATGTGTCGCGCGGGATCCTTTACGCCGACGAAGAACTCTCTTTCTCCGACAAAGCCAAAGATTATGCGAACCGAATTGCCAGCATCACCTGAAGAAACGATTGAGCTCCTGAAGGATTACGGAGCTGTTGAGCAGGGACATTTCATCCTCGCGAGCGGGAAGCACTCGGGTTTTTACGTGAAGAAGGGAAAGCTCGTGCAGCATCCCTGGGAGCTTCAGAAAATGATCGAGCAACGCGTCGAGGCGATGCGCGAACTCGGAAAGATCGATGTCGTATTAAGCCCCGCGATGGGTGGCGTGCCGGTCGGCCAGCAGGTTGGCCTCGCGGTTCATGCCCGCACCATTTACGCGGAAAGAAATCCGGAGACGAATGAACTGGAGCTGAAACGCGGCTTTGAGATCAAGCCCGGTGAGCGATTGCTCCTCGTTGAGGATGTCATCACGACCGGTGGAACTTTGCTCGAACTGACCGATTTCATCGCTTCTCAGGGTGGTGAAGTCGCCGGAGTTTTCGTGATTGTGAATCGTTCCGGCAAGGACAAAGTCGGCGACTTCCCCGTGGTCAGTTGCATGGAGATTCAGTTTCCTGTCTACGAACCCGACGAGGTTCCTGCGGAGCTCGCGGCGATTGAGGCAATTCGCCCCGGGACAAAGCGGGTTGAGTAGAAGGGAAAAACTCAGAACTGGCTGCCTGGCCCGTCACCCGGAGCCAGTGTCAAGACGGTTCAGGTAAACCGTCCTGCGGGGATGATTGGCAAAGAAGCTTCGACTTTTCGGGTCCGGCGCTAAACTTTCGCTTGATCCTACCGTCGTCTCTCCTAAACATTATCTATGGGTGAGCTACCTCTTGGTCTTAGTTTTGACGATGTCCTTCTCGTTCCGCAACGGAGCGGGGTGTTACCTGCGGAGGTTGATGTCTCCACCAATCTCACGGCGGACATTCCGCTGAAGATCCCGATCGTTTCCTCGGCGATGGACACCGTGACTGAGGATGGTCTTGCCATCGCCCTCGCCCGCGAAGGCGGTATCGGTGTGATTCACCGGAACATGCCGATCGAAGAGCAGGCGGACATGGTCGCGAAGGTCAAGCGGTCGGAGAACACCGTGATCAGCGACCCTTTCACGACGTCGGCGGATATCAGCCTTGCCCGACTTCAGGAAGTCATGCAGGAGAAGGGCGTGAACGGGTTTCCCGTCGTGGATGAAAACCGCGTCCTCATCGGCATGGTCACGAGTCGCGACATCTGGCATGTCGAAGACGAAAACGCGCCGGTCTCCGCCGTGATGACCCCGAAAGAGCGCCTCATCATGGCGCCCATCGCGACCGGTCTCGAAGAGGCCCGCCGTATTCTCCAGCTCCACCGCATTGAAAAACTTCCGCTCGTCGATGAAGAAGGGCGGCTTGCCGGATTGATCACCGCGCAGGATATCGAGAAGCGGGATATGTTTTTGAACTCCGCCAAAGATGACCTCGGACGCCTCCGCGTCGGCGCCGCGATCGGAGTCGGGGAGGACTGTTTCGACCGGGCGGCTGCGATGATCGCTGCGGGAGCTGATGCGGTTTTTATTGATGCGGCGACCGGACATACTGAACGGGTTCTCCATGTCATCGAAAAACTCCGGAGTGACTTCGGGGCGGCAGTCGTTGCCGGAAACGTCGTTACCGCTGACGGCGCCGCGGATCTTATTTCGGCCGGTGCTTCCGCCGTGAAAGTCGGTGTCGGTCCGGGTTCCATCTGCACGACACGAGTCATCGCCGGGGTTGGAACACCTCAGTTCACTGCCATTCAGAATTGCGCGAAGGTCTGTCGCGACAAAGGCGTTCCTCTGATCGCGGATGGCGGCATTCGCTATTCCGGCGACGTCGTCAAAGCGATGGCTGCCGGTGCCGACCTCGTCATGCTGGGCTCCCTCCTCGCCGGTTGTCGTGAAAGTCCGGGTGAAATGGTCAATTATCAGGGTCGGACCTGGAAGGAGTATCGAGGGATGGGCTCGCTCAAGGCGATGCGCAAAGGCTCCGGAGACCGCTACGGTCAGAACTCTTCCGGAAAGCTTGTCGCCGAAGGTGTCGAGGCTCGCGTTCCTTACCGTGGCCCGCTTTCCGATACGGTTTTCCAGCTTCTGGGCGGATTGCGGAGCGGCATGGGCTATGTCGGTGCTGAAAATCTTCAGGATCTTCGCGAACGCGCCAAGTTTGTCCGAATCACATCGGGCGGGCTCAAGGAGAGTCACGCTCACGACATCACGATCACCGAAGAACCGGTGAATTATCAGCCGGCCAGTTAATCCGGCGGACTCCTTCCTAACACGAATTTTTGTCATGGATCATCCCATTGCCGTCATTGATTTCGGCTCGCAGTACACCCAGCTCATCGTGAGGCGCATTCGCGAGCTGGGTTATTTCTCCCGCCTTTACCAACCTTCGGAGCTTCGTGAAACCGGAAAACCGGCCGCCGTGATTTTGTCGGGCGGGCCACGTTCCACGCTGGAGCCGGATGCTCCGGACATCGATTTTGACTACCTCGTGGAGCTGGGTGTTCCCGTCCTTGGCGTTTGCTACGGTATGCAGCTCCTCAACACGAAGTTCGGCGGCACGGTTGCCCCCGGAAACACTCGCGAATACGGGCCCGCTACCCTGATGCCAGAGGAAGGCGTGAAAGGTATCTTCGACGATCTTGTCGGCCACTCTCAGATTTGGATGAGCCACTCAGACACCGTGAGCGAGCTCCCGGAAGGGTGTCAGGTCGTGGGCCGGAATCTTGATGGGGTTCCGGTCGCGCTGAAGTGGAATGACCGCTTCTTCGGCATCCAGTTTCACCCGGAGGTTTCCCACACGAAAGAAGGCACTCAGATTCTGAGGAATTTTCTGAACCTCGCAACCGATCTTCCGGAATTTGCGATCTCCTCGTTTAAAGATGAACTCGCTGCCCGTGTTCGTGAAACGGTAGGGGACAAGCGTGTCGTCTGCGGTGTTTCCGGTGGAGTCGACTCGTCTGTTCTTGCGGCTCTCTTGCACGAAGCGGGAGTCAACACGCGGAACATCTTTGTCGATACCGGATTGCTTCGGAAGAACGAGGCTGCCGAAGTGCAGTCTCTTTTCGCGGAGGTGGGCATTGAGATCGAAACGATTGATGCTTCGAAGCGCTTTCTCGAAGCATTGAAGGGAGAGTCAGATCCCGAGCAGAAGCGGCGCATCATTGGCCGTCTTTTTGTCGATGTCTTTTTCGACGCGGTCGGTGACGACGTCGAACTCCTCGCCCAGGGCACGCTTTATCCGGACGTGATCGAAAGTGCCACGAGCGGTTCGATTGCCTCCACGATCAAGACGCACCATAACCGGGTGGACCGGATCATGGAACTGAAAGCAGCAGGTCGCGTTCTCGAACCGCTGGATGAGCTGTTTAAAGACGAAGTTCGTGAGCTTGGTCGCGTTCTCGGGCTGCCGGAGCGCGTCGTTGGACGTCATCCTTTTCCCGGTCCCGGACTGGCGGTCCGCTGCCCCGGTGAGGTCACGGAGGAGAAGCTGCGCATCGTTCGCGAGGCGGATGATATCTTCATCGGGCTGCTTCATGAGAAGAACTGGTATGACACCGTTTGGCAGGCCTATGCCGCGATCATTCCGACGAAGACGGTCGGGGTGAAAGGGGATGAGAGGAGCTACGAGTATGCCCTCAGCATTCGCGCCGTCACCAGCGAAGACGCGATGACAGCAGAGTGGGTCCACTTGCCCTATGAGCTTCTCGGCGAGATCTCCAACCGGATTCTCAATGAAGTTCCCGGTGTCAACCGCGTCCTCTACGATATCTCGACGAAGCCACCGGCGAGTATCGAGTGGGAGTAGGCTCGAATTCAGCGCGGTGGGGTGAAGCGTGAAGACAAGAAAAGCGGACGCCCTTTGAGAACGCCCGCTTTTTCGAAAGTATCCAAAAACCCTTATGCCGGGGGAGCACCGAGGGCGTCGATCTTGGACTGCTCGGTGTCGAGGACCTCACGACGGAGGTTGGTGCCCGACTTCCGCGCCCACCAGAGAACGATCGGAGAAGCGATGAAGATCGAGGAGTATGTTCCCACGATGACACCGATGATCAGCGTTTCGGCAAAGTTCCGGAGACCGGGGCCACCAAAGATGTAGAGAACCGCGACAGTGATCAAAGTGGTCACACTCGTGAGCAAGGTTCGTGAGAGGGTCTTGTTCAGCGAGTAGTTCATGATATCTTTGACATTGCCGCGCTTCGTGGCAAGACCTTCACGCACCCGGTCGAAGACTACGATGGTATCATTGATTGAATAACCGGCGATGGTGAGGAAGGCACCGACGGTGATCAGAGTGATTTCCTGCCCCAGCAAGGTGGCAATCCCGATCACGAGAACGAGGTCGTGGAACAGGGCCGCAATCGCACCGAGCGCAAAGGCAAACTCGAAACGGATCGTTACATAGATCAAAATCGCGAACATGCCGATAAGCAGGGCGAGGCCGGAGGAAATGAGCATCGACTGACCCACTGCGGAACCAACCGAACTCACCGTCGCGTCCTCAAGAGTGACGTTGTGGTCTTTCTCAATTTCCGCAATGACCTGTTCAGCCGTGTTGTCGGGAGCACGAATCAGAAAGAACTCGCCTTCAGCTCCCACGGGGCTTTGCACCTGCACGAGAGGTTCACCGCCAAGATCGAGATCAGAGAGGGAGTCTTTCACGCTCGCCTTGGTGAGGCCTTCCGCCTGGAGGGTGATGGAATCGCCGCCCTTCAACTCAACGCCGCGAGGGTCGAGAATAGGAACGAGGATGAGAGAAGCCACGAGGAGAATGATCGATCCCATGATGCAAACCTTGCGCTTGCTGAGGAAGTCGATCTGCTGATCCGGGATCAGGTTCATGAAGCTGAGCTTTTTCACGAAACCGGACTCAGTGCCCCAGCTGAAGCAAACCCGCGTCACGATGAGAGAGGAGAAGAGGGTCGCAAAAATACCGATGATCAGGGTAATTGCGAAGCCCTTCACCGTTCCGGCCGCTACCGCGTAGAGGATGATCGCGGTGATCAGGGTGGTGATGTTCGCATCGATAATCGCGGAGAATGCTTTCTCGTAGGCAGTGTCGATCGCTGCTTTGATCGATTTTCCGGCCGCTATTTCCTCGCGAAGGCGCTCGTAGATCAGCACGTTCGCGTCAATCGCAACACCGATTGTGAGGATGATTCCGGCAATACCGGGCAGTGTCAGCGTGAACTGGAACAGGGCCATCGTGCCGAAGATCATCGCGATGCTGATGCAGAGGCCGATCAGGGCAAGGATACCGGCAAAGCGGTAGTAGATGAGAATGAAGAGCAGGGTCAGAGAGAGGCCGGCAACCCCGGCAAGGATTCCCTGCTGGACGGTCGCGGCACCCATCGTCGGGGTGATGAAATTGGAGTATTCAATCTCAATCGGGTTTTCGAGAGGATTCTCCAGGGCCGAGGAAAGGCCGATCGCCTCCTCCTGTGAGAAGTCGCCCGTGATTGAAAAACTGTCCGTGAGCATGTCACGAATCACGGGAGAGGAGAGGATCACATCGTCCATGATGATGGCCATGGGCTGCCCGATGTTCTCAGCGGAGAGAGGTCCCATGATTCTGGATCCTTCGCCGGTGAGATTCACGGAAATCGAGTGACCGGAAGCTCCGTAAAAGTAGCCGGCACTGCTGACATACTTGCCCTTCATGTCCCGCTTGATTTTGACGAGACCGTAACGGGTCGGGAGCTCATTTCCCTCGTCATCAGTCTCAGCCTTGTAGGGGAGCGCTTCGTAGCCGGGAATGACTTCCACACCATTTGCGACCTGCATCGCAAGCCCTGCACTCTGGGGGTGCAGAATCGAGAACTCGAGACGGGCGACCTGCTCGAGGGCTGCCGTAATTTCCTCGAGCTTCTCCTGACCGACGCCGGGCATCTGAAGGAAAACTCCGTCATCGCCGGAAGGGGCAAGAATCACCTCGCCGGTGCCAAGTGCGTTGAGGCGGCTCGAAAGCACGTCGATGGCCTGCTGCTGAGCGGTTTCCGTGACTTCGCCGGAATCACCCGGTTGAATGCGGATCTCCATGGAGACGCCACCCTGGAGCTCGATGCCCTGCTCCATGCCGAGCGAGCCGTAAAGCCAGACGCAGATGGCGGTGACAGCAACGGCGAGGAAAGACCCCGAAATGCGCTTCCACTTCGCCGACTCAGTTGCGAGGTAATACAGAAAAATACCGAGGAGAGCAATTCCGCCGAGAAAGACAAGCTGTGGCGGAACGCCGGTGGCGGCCACTTCGGTCACGGTCTCAATGACCGTGCCGACTCCATCTGTCGCCACGTCTGCGCCTTCCGCGGCGGCCTCGACTGCATTAACAGCGGCTTCCACAGCGTCGTCTGCAGGCGCGGTTGAGGGCGCG